>NZ_BCUF01000033.1 GCF_001591145.1 Vibrio harveyi NBRC 15634 = ATCC 14126 = KCTC 12724
AACATCGCCAGGCTTTAAATTTGAAGAAGCCCACTCGAGAGAGTGGGCTTTTTTACATTTGGAGCAAAGTAAATCTGATCACTAGAGCCCTTCTTATAAAGTCGCACCACTTTCCAATCCCTGTATATCTTTCCTGTGACTAACTTGATCATGAGATAGTGCTAACGCATTACCTAACCTCTCACAATGCCACTACTTCCCATTGTCTTTAGAACAGCCTCAAACTCGCTATTAAAACACATCGAGCTTATGTCTAGTCCTATGACTCGATTAGGCAAAAGAACTGCGTGTGAGTGTTTTGGAGGGTGCGTGGATAAGGTGATGTAAGGTAAGGGGGATGAAGAGCGAAGGGCTAAGAAACCTTTTGGATATTTAGGTTTAAGGAGTGCTGTATTTTGACATCAGGAATACAGTCGTGATGAAGTGTTACTTGGTTGCGTCCAGAGTGCTTTGAGTAATACATGGCTTTATCAGCGTTAATCATGAGCTCTTTAGCACTAGATACTTGTCCGTCATATTCTGCGACACCAATACTTACGGTTGTGCTGATTTCGATACCATCAACTTGGCATGGGGCGTTTTGAATCGCACCTCTGATCCTTTCTGCTACATCATAGGCTTGAATCGCGCTGGTGTTGACTAAAATCACTGCAAACTCTTCTCCTCCTAAGCGACCAATAAAGTCAGTGCCACGGATTGCTCGTTGGCATATCTTTGCTACATGGTTGATCACCTGATCTCCGGAGAAGTGACCGACTTGGTCATTTATCTCTTTAAAGTGGTCAATATCGATCATGACGCAGGAGAGTGTTTGAGATAGGCGAGAATGCGAGTTCAGAGCTTTATCTAGGCTGGTTAAGAATGCTCGTCGATTCATTACACCAGTTAGCTCATCAGTCTCTGAGAGCTCTTTCAGGCGCTTTTCAAGTAGGTGTGTTTTCGTTACGTCACGAACAGACCAAATTACCCAACTTTCGTCGTTTTGTAAGCTTTCAACAGGTTTGATGATCGCTTCAAACCAGGTTTCCTCTGGGTTGTCTAACGCTTCTAGCTCTTCTATTGGCATTAGTAGGTGGTCTTGTAGTGCGATGCTGTATTTGACGACTTTTGGCTCATTAGAGCGAATTACATCATCAATATAACTTATTAATTCAGAAGCTTTACTTGATGACAAAACATCGTTTAACGAGAGGTTAGTGTAACTTTCGGCATTGAATTTCTTTGAGTGGTAAGTGCCACCAAAGCTTTCAATATAGCGACCGTTTTCATTGAGGATAAAGACATGATCAGGGAGAGTATTCAGAATGGCGTGAAGCCAATCTTCCCTTTCTTTGTAAATCATGAGGTTAGTTCCTTTATCCAATGTAAGTCTTTGATTATATCTGTTTATATTGAGTTCACAATCAATACTGATCACAGTTCAATGTATCAGGCTTGACTAATGTTTGTACAAAGGCTTGGTAAGAGAAGGTAAGGGAGGATGAAATACAGGATTGCGAGGAACAAAAAATAAAAAAGGCTTAATCATTGCTGACCAAGCCTTTTTTACAAAAATACTGTATGAACCTATTAGTTCATGCCGTACTTTTTAAGTTTTTTGCGAAGAGTACCGCGGTTGATACCCATCATAGTTGCTGCGCGAGTTTGGTTACCGCGAGTGTACTGCATGATGGTATCTAATAGTGGCTGTTCAACTTCAGCTAGAACTAATTCGTATAGTTCTGTTACTTCCTGGCCGTTTAGTTGAGCTAGGTAGTTTTTAAGAGACGCTTTAACAGAGTCACGTAAAGGCTTTTGAGTAATCTGGTCTTGTGACGTTACTGTAGTTACTGTTAATGCTTCTGAAGTCAGATTTTGTTCGAACATATTCGGTCTAGCTCTTCTCTTAATTATGATGCAACGTTATCAAAATAACCTTCTAACGCCTCAAGTTGCAGCTCAGCTGCGTCGATAGCGTTGAAGGTACGGCGAAACTCACTTGCTTGTTCATGTTCCTTTAGATACCACCCAACGTGCTTGCGCGCGATACGTGGACCTAAGAACTCTCCATAGAAATCATGCAGAGCGTTAACATGACCAAGCATAATGGCTTTCACTTCCTCACTTGGAAGCTCATCCATTGTGGTGCCGTTTTCCAAATAGTGATGGATTTCCTGGAAAATCCAAGGACGACCTTGGGCAGGGCGTCCAATCATTAAAGCGTCTGCACCGGTGTACTCCAGTACAAACTTCGCTTTCTCCGGGCTATCGATATCACCGTTTGCGATAACCGGAATGGATATAGCGTGTTTAACCGCTTTAATGCTGTCATATTCGGCCTCACCTTTGTACATACACGCTTTTGTTCTGCCATGCAGTGCAAGAGCCTGTATGCCGCAGTCTTCGGCTAATTTAGCGATGTGAACACAGTTTTTATTTTCTGTGTTCCAGCCAGTACGGGTCTTTAACGTTACAGGAACGTCTACCGCGTCCACTACCGCAGTCAAAATCTCTTTGATGATGTCTGGGTATTGAAGCAGTGCAGAACCCGCCAGCTTCTTATTCACTTTCTTTGCTGGGCAGCCCATGTTGATGTCGATGATTTGCGCACCGTTTTCAACACTGAATTGAGCCGCATCGGCCATAAGCTGTGGATCGGAACCGGCAATCTGTACAGAGCGAATGCCCGATTCGCCTTCATGTACCATGCGCTGTTTCGACTTTGACGTTCCCCATAGTTTCGGGTTAGCAGACATCATTTCACTGACGGCCATTCCCGCACCATAGCGAAGACACAACTCGCGAAACGGTCTATCCGTTACACCAGCCATAGGGGCTACGATTAGATTGTTCTTAAGTTGATAGTTTCCGATTTTCAAAACGTCATCACAGTTCTGTACCAGCAAGGGCGCGCATTTTACGCATTTTTTTACTGCGTGAAAAGACTAATATTTGAGCATTTACAAATTGTTTTTGTAATTTGTATGAAATTCAAACAATTAGCCCTGAAAACCTTGTCTAGCCTTGCTTACGACCAGAGATACGACACCATTCACTTTGCTCCACAATTGGGTCAATGTGAAGCTCGTCACGGTAATGGTTTGCTACATCCTCTGCTTGAGTGTCTAAAACACCCGACATCGCAAGGTCACCATTTGGTTTCACCAAACCTTTAATTATTGGTGCTAGTTCACGTAGAGGACCAGCAAGAATGTTCGCAACCACAACGTCTGCAATTAGACCTTCAGGTTGGTTTTGAGGTAGGAACACTTCAAGTTGATCGGCAACGCCATTACGTTCAGCGTTGTCGCGAGATGCTTGTAGTGCTTGAGGATCAATGTCGATCCCGATAACTTTTTCTGCACCTAGTTTGATCGCTGCGATCGCTAGGATGCCTGAGCCACACCCGAAGTCGATAACCGTCTTACCTGATAGATCGAGACCTTCTAGCCACTCAAGACACAATGCCGTAGTTGGGTGAGTACCTGTACCGAATGCAAGACCCGGATCTAGCATTACGTTTACTGCGTCTGGCTCTGGAATTTCACGCCAGCTTGGGCAAATCCATAGGCGTTCGCCGAACTTCATTGGGTGGAAGTTTTCCATCCACTCGCGTTCCCAGTCTTTGTCTTCTAGCTGTTCTACTTTGTAAGCAAAATCGTCAGTAAGCATGCCGCTTGCTTTGATTTGAGTGATGATGAAGTTTGTATCAGCTTCTGCATCGTACAGTGCCAGAATGTCAGTATCGCCCCATAAGCGAGTTTCGCCAGGTAGAGGTTCGAATACAGGCGTATCCTGCGCGTCTAGGAATGTTACAGACAGCGCACCAGTCTCTTCCATTAGCATGTCGCCGATTTGCTCAGCGTTTTCATTGGTCGCGTTGAGTTTGATTTGAATCCAAGGCATTTGTTTTTGCTCTTAAAGTGAATGAAGTGGCGCAGAGTTTACCAGAACTCTACGATTTGTTTGAGTATAGACTTTATACAAAACAAAAATGCCCACAGATGTGGGCATTTATCATGAGGTTAGCGAAGGCTTATTGTAGGCCTAGCTTCTTCTCTAGGTAGTGAATGTTTGCACCACCGTGCTGGAAGTTCTCATCATTCATGATTGATTCTTGTAGAGTAACGTTAGTCTTGATGCCTTCAATGATCATCTCGCCTAGTGCGTTCTTCATACGTGCAATCGCTACATCACGGTTCTCACCGTAAGTGATCAGTTTACCAATCATTGAATCGTAATGAGGTGGTACTGTGTAGCCTGTGTAAATGTGAGACTCCCAACGAACACCCATACCGCCTGGTGCGTGGAAGCGTTCTATCTTACCTGGTGAAGGTAGGAAGCGCTCAGGGTCTTCTGCGTTGATACGACACTCAATCGCATGGCCGCGGATCTTGATGTCATCCTGAGTGAATGACAGTGGTTGACCTGCTGCTACGCGTAGCTGTTCTTTAATTAGGTCAACACCGGTAACCATTTCTGTTACTGGGTGCTCAACCTGAATACGAGTGTTCATTTCGATGAAGTAGAACTCACCGTTCTCGTATAGGAATTCGAACGTACCTGCGCCGCGGTAACCGATTTCTAGACATGCACGTGTACAACGTTCACCGATGTATTTACGCATCTCTTCAGTGATACCTGGTGCTGGAGCTTCTTCAACAACCTTCTGGTGACGACGCTGCATAGAACAGTCACGTTCACCTAGGTGGATAGCACCGCCTTGACCATCAGCAATCACTTGTACTTCAACGTGACGAGGGTTTTCTAGGAATTTCTCCATGTAAACCATGTCGTTGTTGAACGCCGCTTTTGCTTCTGCACGCGTCATAGCGATAGCTTGAACAAGTTCTGCTTCAGAACGTACAACACGCATACCACGACCACCGCCGCCACCAGAGGCTTTGATGATTACTGGGTAGCCGATACGCTTCGCGTGAGCTTTGTTTTTGTCTTCGTCGTTATCTAGTGGACCGTCAGAGCCTGGTACACAAGGAACACCTGCTTTTTTCATTGCGTTGATTGCTGACACTTTGTCACCCATCATGCGGATGGTGTCTGCTTTAGGACCAACGAAGATGAAACCGCTGCGCTCTACTTGTTCAGCAAAGTCTGCGTTCTCAGATAGGAAGCCGTAACCTGGGTGAATCGCAATTGCACCCGTCACTTCTGCTGCAGAAATGATACGAGGGATGTTTAGGTAGCTGTCGATACCACGAGCAGGACCGATACATACTGTTTCGTCTGCAAGTAGTACGTGCTTAAGATCGCGGTCAGCTGTTGAGTGAACTGCCACAGTCTTAATGCCTAATTCTTTACAAGCGCGAAGGATACGAAGTGCAATTTCACCTCGGTTCGCGATGACTACTTTATCTAGCATAAGGCAAGCCCCGCTTATTCGATTACAACTAGTGGTTGGTCGAATTCAACTGGTTGGCCGTCTTCAACTAGGATTGCAGTTACAACACCTGATTTGTCCGCTTCGATTTGGTTCATCATTTTCATTGCTTCAACGATACATAGTGTGTCGCCAGCATTTACGCTCTGACCAACTTCAACGAATGATTTCGCGTCTGGACTTGGTGAGCGGTAGAAAGTACCAACCATTGGAGAAAGAACTTGGTGACCTGCAGGAACTGCTGCTGGCGCTTCTGCTGCCATTGCTGGTGCGTCTGCTACTGGAGCTGCTGCCACTGGTGCAGGTGCTGCTACTGGAGCTGCTGCGTAATGAACTGGTGCTGGAGCAGCTGCAGGGCCACTACGACTGATGCGTACTGACTCTTCACCTTCAGAGATTTCTAGCTCAGCAATGCCAGATTCTTCAACTAACTCGATTAGCTTCTTGATTTTACGAATATCCATCTTTTCTTTCTCTTTTATCTTGTGATTAAGACAACCCCAAAGGGCTGCAGAGTGTTTGGTTTACTTTGCCTGCAATTTCGTGATTGCTGCAGACAGAGCGAATTCATAACCTTGTGCACCTAAGCCACAAATCACTCCTTCTGCTTTATCAGACAGATAAGAGTGATGACGGAACGGCTCACGAGCGTGAACGTTCGATAGGTGCACTTCGATAAATGGGATGGCTACGCCAAGTAATGCATCACGCAGCGCGACACTGGTATGAGTGAAAGCCGCTGGGTTGATGATAATGAAGTCCACTTTGTCATATGCAGCGTGGATAGCTTCAATCAGTTCGTACTCACGATTCGATTGCAGGTGTTCAAGTTCCACCCCAGAGTTGTGAGCTTGTTCAGTCAATGCGTCAACAATCTGTGCTAGGGTGTTGTTACCGTAATGTGTCGGTTCACGCAGACCTAATAGATTAAGATTTGGTCCGTTTAGAACTAGAATCCGTGACTTTGCAGACATTATGTTGCTATCTTCCTTTATCGTGAGTGGAACGTTTATATTCCCAAATATACGATAATTCAGCACGATTTTTTTGTTAAAACCGAGCAAATTTTAAAAAATCGACCAAGATTATAGCTAATTCACAGCAATTAGCAGCAATTTACTGGTCTAATCTCCCAATAACCCCCGCCGTTTCTGTAACCAAGTTAACAAAAACAACATAATTGCCATGTGCTTTCTGTGGTTTATTTTGCGTCCACGCACAAAAAAGCCACCATATGCAATGGTGGCTTTTAGGGCTAGCGTTTAAAACAGGGGCTGGGTGTTATGCCAGTTCTGCTTTCTCTGCAATTAGCTTGTCTACAACACTTGGATCTGCCAGTGTCGAAGTATCACCTAGGTTGCTGGTATCACCCGTTGCAATCTTACGTAGGATGCGGCGCATGATTTTACCGGAGCGAGTTTTTGGTAGAGAATCTGTCCAGTGCAGCACGTCTGGTGTCGCGATTGGACCAATCTCTTTACGTACCCAGTCTTTCACCTCTTTGTGCAGCTCAGCTGATGGGAACTCACCATCATTAAGCGTGACGTATGCGTAAATTGCCTGACCTTTGATGTCATGAGGGATACCGACAATCGCTGCTTCCGCAATTTTATCGTGTGCAACCAGTGCTGACTCAATCTCTGCGGTACCCATACGGTGACCTGAAACGTTCAGTACGTCATCTACACGACCTGTGATCCAGTAATAGCTGTCTTCGTCACGACGTGCGCCATCACTGGTGAAGTACATGCCTTTGAAGGTAGAGAAGTAGGTTTGCTCAAAGCGCTCATGGTCGCCGTAAACAGTACGCATCTGACCTGGCCATGAATCAAGGATCACTAAGTTACCTTCTGCTGCGGTCTCTTCAATGATGTTACCCATGTTGTCCACTAGCGCTGGTTGTACGCCGAAGAATGGGCGAGTTGCTGAGCCTGGCTTAAGATCGGTTGCACCTGGTAGTGGCGCTATCAAGATACCGCCTGTCTCTGTTTGCCACCAAGTATCAACGATAGGTGAGTTTTCATTACCAATGGTCTTGTAGTACCACTCCCATGCTTCAGGGTTGATAGGTTCACCTACTGAGCCCATTACACGCAGGCTTGAACGAGATGTTCCGGCTACCGCTTCGTTACCTTTTGCCATTAGTGCACGAATCGCTGTTGGTGCAGTGTAGAGAATGTTTACTTGATGCTTATCAACCACTTCACTCATGCGAGCCGTGCTTGGGTAGTTTGGTACACCTTCGAAAAGAATGGTCTTCGCACCGTTCGCCAGTGGACCGTAAATTAAGTAAGTGTGACCTGTAATCCAACCCACATCCGCAGTACACCAGAACGTTTCACCTTCTTGGTAATCGAACACGTATTTGAAGGTCATGGTTGCGTACACTAGGTAACCACCTGTAGTGTGCAGCACACCTTTTGGCTTACCTGTTGAGCCTGAAGTGTAAAGAATGAATAGAGGGTCTTCCGCTTTCATCTCTTCTGGTGGACATACGTCAGAAACGACAGCCGTTGCTTCGTGCCACCAAACGTCACGGTGCTCGTGCCAATCAATGTTGCCACCCGTGCGTTTTAGAACGACAACTTTGTCGATGGTTTTTACTTCTGGGTTTGTCAGTGCTTCATCAACGTTTTTCTTCAGTGGAACTGCGCGACCACCACGAACGCCTTCGTCAGCGGTGATAACGATTTTCGCATCTGAGTCGATGATACGACCGGACAGTGCTTCTGGCGAGAAGCCACCAAATACCACGGTATGAACCGCACCAATACGGGTACATGCCAGCATTGCGATAGCCGCTTCTGGCACCATTGGCATGTAAAGACAAACCACGTCGCCTTTGTGTACGCCTTGCTCTTTTAGTGCGTTAGAGAACTTACACACTTCTTTGTGTAGTTCGTTGAATGTAAGGGTTTTGTCGTCAGCAGGATCATCGCCTTCCCAGATGATCGCGACTTCATCGCCACGCTCGGCAAGGTGGCGGTCAATACAGTTTGCAGATACGTTCAGCGTACCATCTTCGAACCAACGAATGTCGACGTGACCAGTATCGAAAGAGGTGTTTTTAACTTGAGTGAATGGCTTAATCCAATCGACAACTTTACCGTGTTCGCTCCAGAAGCCTTCAGGGTCGCTTACCGACTGCTGATACATGGCTAGGTAAGTGTCATTATCCGCATGCGTATGGTTTTTAATATTTTCTTTTACCGGATAAACGTGGGCTTCGCTCATGGCTTCTCTCCTTGTGCCTTTAATTCTCGACCTTCGTCTTTTGTAGGGCTGTTTCCGTTCTTTCGTCTGTGATTCATCAAGAACGTTGCTGTGCATATAACTGTCAGTCACAGCGCGTATTTCCACAATTAGACTTTAGGATGAGAGTGAGGAATGCGCCGCGATATTGCTGAATTTAAAGCGAATGTGGGAGGTGGATCGAAAGCTGAGTCTTAAGCCTATTGGGTATAAGGCACGCTCAGGTTTGGTAAATCGCCTTTGGTTAGACGCACATACACCAAAGCGGCGGATTTTGCGTCTTGCAGGGCATCGTGTTTGTCTTGAATCGGTAGCTCGAGGTGCTTACAAATCGCATCAAGACTTAAGTCGAAGTAGGCGTTGGGCAAATGACGTTCGAGCTTGTCGTGATAAATTTGGCTCACTTCGATGAGCGGGTTAGGTAGTGGAAAGCCTAAATGCCTCAGACAAGCGAGGTCGAGGATCTTTTTGTCGTAGCGAATGTGGTAGCCAACCAAAGGACGATTGCCGATAAAGTCGAGTAGCTTGATGAGCGCTTCTTTTTCGCTGATGCCATCCACCAAATCTTGGTGGCGGATATGGTGAATTTTTACTGAGCCTGAATCGAGTGATTGCGGGGCGCGAAGTCGAACTTCGAATGGTTTGCTGGTGATGATGCGATTATCGATGATTTTGGTCGCAGCGATGGTGACCAGCTCGGCTCGATTTGGGTCCAAGCTGGTGGTTTCGCAATCGAGAGAGACAAATTCGCCTTTTTGCGGCGAACAAAACAGTGGCTGATAAGGTGAGCCCTTCAGCTTGTAATGCCAGTATTTCCTTTGTAGCCAATTCATCCCTGTTACCTCTCGTCTTATTTGCCTAAAAGACTCTAATCACGGATTTGATAATGGAAGCCTAAGAACTGCTTAAACTTCTTCACCACATGTAAGCTGTGGCGTAGCAAGTCTCGTTCTGTCCTGTCTAGCTGTTTGATGTCGATGTTGTTCAGTGCTTCTTGCTTACTCAATTGCTGGTTCAAACGGATCTTGAAGAACAGCTTCAGCGCCTCATTGAGATTATCGGCGGTTTCTGGTTCTAAGATACGTTTGTTTCTCAGTGCTTCGATACGCTCGAAGGTGTTCTTCTCTTCAATCGCGTATTCCAATGCCAAAGTGCGAATGCCATGTACAATTGGGAAGATGCCGCCGCGCTTGATATCCAGCCCGTCTTTAGCACTTTTTACGTTGCCAAACAGAGTAAGAGGCACGGAAAACTGCAGCGCAGGTCGAGTGAAATCGGACAGAATCAACATGCGATCTTTCATGCTGTCTCTGAGGTGCTCGGCGATAGGCGTGAGCAACTCTCGATTGCCTGCGACCGCATGGGCGTCACTGAAGATGGCTAAATCCATGATTTGTTCTGGCTGCGCTTTGGCAATCCAACCATCGAGCGTTTTGATCCAGCCTTGCTGTGTTCGAACCCACTTCGGATTGTTAACCATGACTTTGCCTGGGCAGAGTGGATAGCCCAGTTGCTGCAAGGTGTGGGTGAGGGTTTGCATCACTTCGGTGCAATGTTCCCATTCCAGCCCATCTTGGATGATCAGTGCGTTATCTTGATCGGTTTTGAGGATTTGCTCTCCACGACCTTCCGAGCCAAGCACAATCAGACAACAGTGATCGTGCAGGGCTGGTGGCACCACAAGCTCAAACGCTTTTTCGATGATTTGCTCGTTCACGGCAGATATCAGCTCCATGATGAAGCGAGTGCGGATGCCGTTGGTCAGCAAGCTATCCACCAACTGACGCTGTCGATTGGAAGCTAGGGCTAACTCCTCCACGCTGCTGGCTCGCGCTATGCTGAGTGTCAGTACGTGTGAGTGAGTGGAAAACGCACTGAGGATTTGCGTCATGTCCAACATACCGACCGCTTGATTGCCTTCGCACACCATTAGACGTTTCATGCGATTGCGCGTCATGGTGATCATGGCGTTAAACAAGAAGTCACCATCATCCACGTGATAAACAGGGAAGGTTGCGATCTCACTCACTGGTGTATCGAGTGGGTGGTCGTCAAGCATCACGGCATGGAGCATATTGGTTCGCGTCACTATCGCGTAGGGATGCGCCGATGGATATTGCTCTAGGCGTGGGTCATCTTGGTTAAGCTGAACCAAAGCGGCATCAATGCCATTGTCTTTAAGTGTTTTAGTGACCTGATTAATTGGCATATCAGGTGCCAATAGCATCGGTGGATGATAGATGCTGCTATCGACTTTAGTCAGAATGAATTCCGCGAGGTTTTGCTGCTGTTGAGCCGCTTCAATGAGGGCTTGGCGTTTGGATAAGTTGTTATCGAAGTAGGCGGCGAACTGTCCGTTCTCGTTATACAGCTCAAGAAACACTTCTTTGGGCAGCAAGTACGAGAGGGTATCTTCCAGTGCCACATACTGATGGCGCACGCTTTCTTCAAACAAAGAGCGCACATCAAACATGTCGTCGTTAGCGTAGTGAGCAAACACTTCGTCTTGATCTTTTGAGCGCTCTTCTACGGCACCTTTAATCAGCACGTGCAGGTGAGAGTTGTCTTGCCCACAAGCTAAAATGACATCTCGCGTTCGGTAGTACGCCACATCAAGAGACGAGCGCAGTCGATTTTGCTGTGCGTCAGTCAGGCGGTCGAACGGTGGAGATTGCATATTAAATTTGTCAGGCATGAGAGCACCTAAATTTGGTGGGAACACATTCTAAGTCTGACAAATTTCCCTGCCGAAGCCAGACGACTTTGGTCTAAATCGTCACAATCTAATTTTGCATTTCGAGACCCTGTGCCATTGAGGAAACGGTAAGTTGCCGATTCTTCCCTTTTTCTATTACGCATTGCGATCCATAATTCCGCGTCCCAAACGTTTACGTGGCGGAAGTCGTTAGTTTTTGTCGTTTTTTAGGATGTCAGTGATGTTGAAACCCTCTCCGTATGGCTGGATTTCCCAGTACTTTCTCGGATTCTTTTTTGCGTATGGCGTGTATCTGCCATTTTGGTCGTTGTGGTTTAAAGAGCAGGGCGTTTCTCCAACAGATATTGGTCTGTTAGTGGGTCTAGGTTTAGCGACGCGCTGTGTGGCGAACATGGTACTTACCCCACGTTTGCATAAAGTCGAACACCTTATGCCTGCATTACGCTGGTTGAGCTTTGCTGCCCTTATATTTGTTGGTTTCCACTTTTTCACTGGCGGCAACTTCTGGTTAATGGCGCTTGCCACCGTCTTGTTCAACTTGTGTTGTGGTCCTGTCGTGCCTCTGTCTGATGCGATGGCGAACTACTACGCTCGTTTGAAAATGCTCGATTACGGTCGTACCCGTTTGTGGGGCTCGGTTGCCTTTATTGCAGGCTCGACTGTGGTGGGTTACTTGGTGGCAGAGTTTGGCTCTGACATGATTTTGTACACGGCGATGATCGGTGTGTTTATCTCGCTCTTGTTTGCAATGCGTAACACCAATCCAATGCCAGTGACACGTGATGGTCAACACTCTGAGCGTCCAAAACTCTCAGCGTTACTGACGGATAAACCGGTCGTGAAGTTCCTTGTGCTGATGGCGTTAATCCAAGGTAGCCACGCGGCGTACTACGGTTTTAGTGCGATTCACTGGAAAGCGGCTGGTCACTCAGAAGATGTGATTGGCTACTTATGGAGCTTGGGCGTGGCAGCTGAAGTTGCTGTGTTTGCTCTGAGTAAGCGTTTGTTCGCTGGCTGGTCTTTGCGTACTTTGTTTGTGGTTGCGGCTGGTGGTGTGATGCTACGTTGGGGCATGACAGCGTCTACGACCTCTATTTTGGCGTTGGTGGTAGTGCAAATGCTTCACGGCGTGACGTTTGCCATGGCGCACATTGCTGCGATTCAATACATCCAGAACTCAGCCGAGAACAAGATGGTGGCATTGCAGGCACTATATAACGCAATCCCACTGGGTGCGTTTATCGCGTTGATGACAGTGATCAGTGGTTGGGGCTATGAGCACTGGGGGGCGAATATCTTCTGGTTGATGGCGGCTATGGGCTTTATTGCACTGTTTATCAAAGTTGATCCTCAAAATGATGAAAGTCATGTGGTTGATCTCTCAGCTAATGCGCCCGAAGCACAGAATTAAGCTTCTGTGACAGAGATTAAAAACTAACCTTTGTCTCTGTTGTGAAAGCAGTGTTAAATGAAACCTCTCCCTTATGGAGAGGTTTTTTTATTCCTTGCTTTAAAAACAGCAAGAAAGGCAAGAAAAGTAAGAAAGGATATCGGATGCAAGGATGGCTAGTGATTCCCGTTTCTTTGGCGTATTTGGGAATCCTGTTTTTAATCGCTTGGTACGGTGACAAACAAAAGAGATGGTTAGCGCGTTGGCGACCATGGATCTACAGTTTGTCGATTGCGGTGTACTGTACGTCGTGGACCTTCTACGGCACGGTCGGACAGGCGAGCAACAATCCTTGGTCCTTCCTACCCATCTATATCGCACCGATCATCGTGTTTACTATCGGCTGGCGCGTCCTCGCTCGGCTTATCTTGATTGCCAAGCGCGAGCACATCACCTCCATTGCCGATTTCATTGCCGCCCGCTATGGCAAATCACAAGGCTTGGCGGTGGTTGTCACCTTAATTGCGGTGGCAGGAATCCTTCCGTATATCGCTTTGCAATTGCGCGGCATCACCATGGGATTGGAGATCATCGCACCGGACTTGGCATCTGATCTCAGTTATCAAAACTACAGCGTATCTTGGTTTGTGGTCGGGGCGATGGCGATCTTCACCATGCTGTTTGGTACGCGTCATATCGATAACACCGAACATCACCGCGGCATGATGATGGCGATTGCGTTTGAATCAGTACTCAAGTTGGTGGCGTTTTTAGTGGTGGGCGTGTTTATTGTTTGGCTCGCGATGGATACCGAGAGCTTCCATCTTGCCGATATTGCCGCTGAAACCTATGAATCACCCAACATTCCGACCTTGCTGATTCATACCATTCTGACCATGCTGGCGATTGTCTGTTTGCCACGTCAGTTCCATACCATGGTGGTTGAGAATGAACGCGCGCAAGACTTGCACGTCGCTCGTTGGTTGTTCCCACTGTATCTGATTCTGATGGGAATTTTCGTTCTGCCAATCGCGTGGGTAGGGCAAAGCCTGTTGAGTGGCAGCCCTGCCGATACGTACGTGATCAGCGTGCCGATGGCGGTGGGCGCGAATGACATCGCCTTGTTGGCATTTTTGGGCGGTACTTCCGCGGCAAGCGGCATGGTCATCGTCTCGACCATTGCCTTAGCTATCATGGTATCTAACGACTTGGTGATGCCGCTGATTTTGCGCCGGATGAAGTTATCAAAACGCAATCATCATCACTTCTCTACGCTGTTATTACGTATACGTCGCGGACTTATTCTGCTTCTTTTGATTGGTGCATGGGGCTTTTATCAGGCTTTAGATAGTATCCACTCACTTTCTGCGATAGGTTTTCTCTCATTTGCAGCGATTACCCAGTTCGCTCCGTCTCTGCTTGGTGGGATGTACTGGCGTCAGGGCAACAAGAAAGGCGTGTATGTTGGTTTGCTGGTGGGTTTCACCATTTGGTTGATTACTTTGATGAGCCAAACCGACATGCTGGCAGGCGATGCAAGTAACAACTTGCTGATTTGGTTGATCACTCCGCCTGATTTATTGGCAGGCTTTGGTATTGCTGTTTCTGACTGGGGTATGATCCTCAGCGTAGTGGCGAATACCGCGTGTTTTGTCGCGGTATCACTAGCTACGCGCCCAAGCATAAGTGAACGCTTACAATCGGCGTCATTCGTTGGTACGCCGTTGCCTGAAAGTGAAAATATCAGCTTGTATCAGAGCCGTGTGACGGTCAGTGAACTGGAGATGTTAGCGTCACGATTTGTCGGACGAACACGAGTGAAATCCGCCTTCCAAACCTATTGGAGTCAGCAACGCGAAGAGCTGCTTCCCAATCAACAAGCTCCCTCTACCTTGATTCGACATACCGAGCGCGTACTTGCCGGTGTGTTTGGTGCCTCTTCAGCTAAGTTAGTACTTACTTCTGCTTTACAAGGCAGAAACATGCAGCTTGAGGAAGTAGCGACCATCGTTGATGAAGCCTCAGAGCTGTACGATTTCAGCCGTGGCTTATTGCAAGGTGCGATTGAACATATTGGACAAGGCATCGCCGTGGTCGACAAGCAACTAAGGTTGGTGGCGTGGAACCAACGTTATCTGGAGTTGTTTGTCTTCCCGCCGGGATTGATTCAAGTCGGGCGTCCGATTGCGGATGTGATTCGTCATAATGCTGAGCAAGGTTTGTGTGGTCCGGGTGACCCTGAAGATCACGTTCGTCGCCGTGTTTATCACCTTGAACAAGGCACGCGACATACTTCTTCCCGTGTGCGTCCAGATGGTCGCGTAATTGAAGTGCAAGGTAACCCAATGCCCGGTGGCGGTTTCGTTATGAGCTTTACCGATATCACCGTGTTCCGCGATGCGGAGCAAGCTCTGAAAGATGCTAATGAGACACTAGAAGAACGCGTTCGTGCTCGGACTCGTGAATTGGAACAACTGAACAAACAGCTGGTGGCAGCGACCCAACGTTCTGAGCATGAGTCACAATCCAAGTCGCGCTTCTTAGCCGCAGTAAGTCATGACTTGATGCAGCCGCTGAACGCCGCACGACTGTTTGCTTCTTCGTTGTCGGAAGTTGCCAAAGACAGTGAAACCCAAAAGCTGTCGACCCACATTGAGAGTGCATTAGGGGCGGCGGAAGATTTGATTGGCGACTTGCTGGATATTTCGCGTTTGGAATCGGGCAAGTTGGACGTCAATGTGCATGGCTTTGCGGTTAATGATGTGTTGGCAAACTTGAATGCGGAATTCAGCGCGCTGGCGAAACAACAAGGCATTGAGTTCACCATGATCCCATCGTCTTTGATGGTGAAGTCTGACCCGAAATTGCTACGCCGCGTGGTACAGAACTTCCTTACCAATGCGTTCCGATATAGCCCGAATGGCAAAGTTGTGCTCGGTGTGCGTCGCGTACAAGGGCGAGTGCGTATTGATGTATGGGACAACGGCATGGGTATCGAAGAAGAGAAGCAACAAGAGATCTTCGAAGAATTTAATCGTGGTACGCAAGTCCGTTCTGACCAAGGTTTAGGGTTAGGTTTGGCTATTTCGAAAGGGATTGCCCAAGTGCTAGGGCATGAAATTTCCATGCGTTCTTGGTTTGGTCAAGGCAGTGTGTTCTCGATTACCCTAGATAAAGCAGAGAAGGTGCATATTCCGGCAGTTAAAGCGGTGAAGAGTGCACAATCTGACTTGAGCCATATTCGTGTGCTGTGTGTCGATAATGAGCCGGATATCCTAGTTGGAATGGAGAATCTACTCTCACGCTGGGGCTGTGATATTCGCATTGCGACCGATATCGTTGAGAGTCTGAAAGCGATCGAAGACGATTGGCTGCCGGATGTGATTTTCTCCGATTATCGTTTAGACAATGGTCGAACAGGATTAGAAGTGTTGCAGCAATGCCGCTTGCGTCTGGGTAATCGCTTTGAGGGGGTGATCATCAGTGCCGACCGAACCGATGACATGATGGAAGGCATTAAAGCCAATGGGTTTAGTTTTATCGCCAAACCTATAAAGCCTTTGAAGCTGCGCTCGGTTCTCAATCGAGTCGCCTAGAAAAAAAGACCTCCGATTGGAGGTCTTTTGCTTTAAGGGGGTGATCGGTCGGTGGCTTATTCTGCAACGCCGCCTTGAGTCAGTTTGGCTGGATCGAGCAATCTTTCTAATGTGGCACGATCTAAGTCCGTTTCTTCTTCCGCTACATCAATGATAGCGCGACCTTGTTTGTAGGCTTTCTTCGCCACTTCCGCTGCTTTTAGGTAGCCAATCACAGGGTTAAGTGCGGTGACCAGAATCGGGTTCTTCGCCAGTGCCACATCAAGGTTGTCTTGGCGCACTTCAAACGTCGCGATGGCTTTGTCTGCCAAAGCAACGGCGCTGTTCGACAGCAGTTCAATGCTTTCTAGTACATTGTGAGCTATCACTGGCAGCATCACGTTAAGTTGGAAGTTACCCGATTGACCTGCAACGGTAATTGTCGCGTCGTTACCAATCACTTGTGCCGACGCCATGGCTGCTGCTTCTGGAATCACAGGGTTCACTTTGCCCGGCATGATAGAAGAGCCCGGTTGTAAGCCTTGCAGTTCAATTTCACCTAAGCCGGCTAGTGGACCTGAGTTCATCCAGCGAAGATCGTTTGCGATCTTCATGATCGCAACTGCTGCTGTTTTGAGCTGTCCCGATAGGGCAACGATCGCATCCTGACTGCTGAGATTGAAGAAGAAGTTTTTGCTTGAAGCAAACTCGATGCGCGTTGATTGCGTTAGGTTATCGGCAAAAAGCTCGGCGAAGCGTGGATCGGCGTTGATCCCTGTCCCCACCGCTGTTCCGCCTTGGGCTAATGCTTTCACAGCTGACAGTGTTTGCTCAATGGCTTGTTTAGCGTGTTCGATTTGGAATTGCCAGCCACCAAGCTCTTGGGCGAAGGTAATTGGCATCGCATCCATGAGGTGCGTACGACCTGTTTTCACCACATCTTTCAGGGCTTGTTGCTTAGTCTCTAGTGTTTCACTTAGGTGGGACAGTGCAGGCAGTAGCTGTTTCTCAATCGCAATTGCAGAGCTAACTTGAATCGCAGTAGGCACTACGTCGTTACTGCTTTGACCCATATTGACGTGATCATTTGGATTGACCGTTCCGCCTAGGTGCTCAGACGCCAATGTTGCAATCACTTCGTTGGCATTCATGTTGGAACTGGTGCCCGAGCCGGTTTGGAATACATCGATAGGGAATTGGTCGAGGTGTTTACCATCAATGATGGCTTGCGCGGCATCAGCGATGGCATTGGCAATATCGCCTTCCAGTAAGCCAAGTTGAGCATTGGTAAGCGCTGCGGTTTGTTTGATGTGAGCGAGTGCTTGAATAAACCCCGTCGGCATGGTGTGTTTGCTGAAAGCAAAGTTATCGACAGCGCGTTGAGTTTGGGCTTGATACAAAGCGTTGGCTGGGACTTTGACTTCGCCCATGCTGTCCGCTTCGATACGGAATTCCGTGGTCATGGTAGGTTCCTTTTGTTTAATCGAGTGGCGTCTGTATCAGACGTAATTGTTGTTGTAATGAGAGAAATTTCACATCGCCATCCTCAAATTGGTAGTAGTAACGTTTGAGACAAAGTAGCGGAGTGTGAATAGAATCGAGGCAGACTCGGCGGAAGATGCGGCTACGAGTAGGGTCTTGAATCGCGTCGAGAAGATGGAAGTAGACTTGGCGCAAATACAGCTCGCACAGCAACAGGTTTTCATGCTCTGCATCGTGATCGTAGATGGACGACAGCACCATACCCCAATGGATGTAATCATGAATCACATCGGGTTCGAATCCGCTTGGCGCATACACATGAAGGAATCGGTCTTGCGCTTTAAAAAAGGCGTTGTAGATGGCTTGGCTGCTGTCCATAGTTACCTCGACACTTAAGATAATGATAATTATTATCAATTAATTGTCGATTAGCAACCACGGCTTTTTTAAGGAAATAACACAACAAAAAAAGCCGATACTCGGACTCAGTATCGGCTGAAGTGGGAGAGCTCAATCCCTACAATCAAGCTCGGTATTCTTCCGTGAGATAAGGTCGGCTCAAATGCGTCTTCAAGCCTTATGGAGCAGGTAACTTATTTGTCCGTAAACAGGGTTTCGTATTTCACAAACGCCGTTTGCGTTTCTCCGTAGTAGAGCGTGCCTTCAGATTGAATCGCAACACGTAGCCAACTCTCGGCTGATGCAGGCTTAGGCAAAGTGATGGTCCAGTTTTGTCTGGCTTGATCCGCTGGCTTCATGTCAATTGGTTGTGCGTTTTGCTCTTGGCTATCCACGACTGAAAGCTTCACTCCTTCCAGTGGGTAAGCCGCATGTAAAGACAACTCTAGGCTATCTTGAGTCAGCTTTTCTGAGCGAAACTTCACTTTAAAGTCACCATTCTCCATATCACACAAGCCACTGGTATAACGGCAATTCGACTTGCTGGCCAGTTTGTAGCTTTCCCCTTCTTTAGCGGCATGAGGCTTTTCACTCAGAGCCATGTCTGTACCGAAATAAGCGATTAAAGACAGAATTGGGGCGATCAACAGAGCGATAATAAAGTGCTTGTTTTTGAACATGTTGGCTTCCTTGCTACAACTTCATAAGGTTAAATTAACCTAATCTAGCGAATAAAAAAGCCCCAAGCGGGGCTTTTGTGGTTTGCGTTATATTTTAGTGGTCTACCGCACCGCCAGCGCCTGCTGGTACACGTACGTGCTCGACTAGGTCTTTTACTTCTTGTGGTGTTTCTGCCGTAACTTTCGATACTGCAAATGCCACGACAAAGTTGAACACAGCACCAATTGCACCAAATGCGTTTGGTTCGATGCCTAGGAACCAGTTCTGACCCCAGCTTTGTAGGTACGTCCAGTCAGCAACAAATAGGATGCCTTTGTGCTGGAATACGTAGAATAGCGTGATACTGATACCTGCAATCATACCCGCGATTGCGCCTTCTTTGTTGATGCTCTTACTGAAGATACCCATCATCAACGCAGGGAAGATGGAGGATGCCGCCAGACCGAAGGCGAGCGCTACCGTACCGGCTGCAAACCCTGGCGGATTCAAGCCTAAGTAACCGGCGACTGCGATGGCGACTGCCATGGAGATTCGGCTCGCGAGCAGCTCTTTCTTCTCGGATATGTTCGGATTTATCACGCCTTTGATTAAGTCATGAGATATTGCGGACGAAATCGCCAGTAGTAGACCTGCAGCCGTCGATAGTGCTGCTGCCAGACCACCTGCTGCGACAAGTGCGATAACCCAGTTAGGTAGCTTAGCAATCTCTGGGTTTGCTAGTACCATGATGTCACGGTCAACTTTCAGCTCGTTGGTTGCTGGGTTCGATGTGTACTCAATCAGACCGTCGCCGTTCTTATCATCAAAGCCTAGTAGACCTGTTTTCTCCCAGTTCTTGAACCAGTCAGGACGCTCATCATAAGCAAGGTGCTGACCCGGAGCTGGGTTAACGGTATCCATTAGGTTTAGACGCGCCATTGCAGATACCGCAGGTGCTGTTGTGTAAAGGATAGCGATGAAAACTAGTGCCCAACCTGCTGATGTACGTGCATCACGAACCTTAGGTACGGTAAAGAAACGGATGATTACGTGTGGCAGACCCGCCGTACCGATCATCAATGACATGGTGTACACGAACATGTTTAGTGTGTCGCCACGGACTTGGGTGGTGTATTCACTAAAGCCGAGCTCGGTGACCACTTGGTCGAGCCGATCGAGTAGATAAACATCGGTGCCTTGGATAGTACTACCCAGACCGATCTGTGGTAGTGGGTTACCTGTTAGTTGCAGAGAGATAAAGATTGCAGGAATAGTGTAAGCAAGAATGAGTACGCAATATTGAGCAATCTGCGTGTAGGTAATGCCTTTCATGCCACCCATAACGGCGTACATGAATACGATACACATACCGATCAGTAGACCTGTTGAGTAATCCACTTCTAGGAAACGACCGAACGCCACGCCCACGCCTTTCATCTGACCGATAACGTAAGTTACTGATGCGATGATAAGACACACAACCGCTACGATACGTGCTGCGTTAGAGTAGAAACGCTCACCTACGAATTCTGGCACGGTAAACTTACCGAACTTACGTAGGTATGGCGCAAGCAAAAGTGCAAGCAGTACGTAACCGCCTGTCCACCCCATCAGGAATACCGAGCCGCCGTAGCCCATGAAGGCAATCAAGCCTGCCATTGAGATGAACGATGCTGCTGACATCCAGTCTGCTGCGGTTGCCATGCCGTTAGCGATAGGGTTGACACCGCCGCCTGCTACATAGAATTCTTTAGTTGAGCCCGCACGAGCCCAAATCGCAATACCGATGTAGAGGACGAATGTCGCGCCAACCACCAGATAGGTAATAGTTTTCAAATCCATCTGAGTTACTCCTTACTCATCTACGCCGAATTCACGGTCGATTTGGCGCATTTTCCACGCGTAGTAGAAAATAATACCTAGGAAGGCATAGATGGAGCCTTGTTGAGCAAACCAGAATCCTAGTTTGTATCCACCTAATTGAAATTGATTAAGTACGTCGACAAATAAAATGCCGCAGCCGAAAGACACTACGAACCAGATGACCATCAGGGTAATCATGAGCTTCACGTTCTTGTCCCAGTAGGCTTTGGCTCTTTCTTCGCTTTCAAATGCCATTGCCGTCTCCTTACGATTGGTATTGTTGTTAAAAAAATGTTTCAACATGTACATTAGCAAGGCACTAGCAAGAACTCTTTTCAACTTTAGTCGGGATGCTAAAAAGCAAAAACGCCCGTTTTTAGGGCGTTTGAGAGGAGGTGGGAATAAAAGTGTGATGTTAATTTGATGTTAAATTAGCCAAAGGTCTAAGAGTTTTATCAATTAACATAGAAATCTTTTATACCAAGCAGCAAATTATTCAGTGCAACAGCAGCAAGGATAAGCCCCATTACGCGGCTGATGATGGCTGCGCCTACGTTACCAATCACTTTTTGAATCGTGTTTGCACCCAGCAACAAGAATAGGGTAACCAGAAGTACCGCGATCATGACGCCTGCGGTCATCGCTTGGTCGATGAAAGAGTAGCGGTTGTTATCGGTGAGCATCACTATGGCCATCATGGCACCCGGCGACGCAATCGAAGGAATCGCAAGAGGGTAAACAGCTAAGTCAGCGAGATCGGAGTGGCTGACTTCTTCACCCAGTTTTTGTTCTTGTTCTGGCTTGCTCTCACCAAAAATCATCGACAATGCAAACAGCAATAACACTAAGCCACCAGCGGCTTGGAACGCGGGTAATGGGATTTGCATTGCTTCCAGCAACAACTGACCGGCAATAAGAAAGAACAGCAACACACCCATTGAAATAGCGATCGCTTTTAACGCGACGAGACGACGCTGTTTTGCCGTAAGGTGCTGAGTTTGTGATAGATAAACGGGTACTGAACCAATCGGGTCGATGACGGCCCAGAGTACGACGAATTGAGTGACGAGAATACTTAGCAAAGTATGACCTCCCAGAGTTAGCGGTTTAACAGAGGGATGAAAAGGCTGTTTGTGACAGCCTGTTTATTTTAACGTCTGTTGTTCTTTTTGCGTCATATAAATGTGAATTAGATATATTTACTAACACATTACTGCTCGGGTTCCATTTGCTGCAGTAGGATGACGGCTTGAGTTCGGTTTTTCACACCCAGTTTGCGGAAAATTGCGGTCATGTGGGCTTTGATGGTGGCCTCTGAGACATTGAGCTCGTAAGCGATTTGTTTGTTGAGTAAGCCATCGGAAAGCATGCCCAACACTTTGTATTGCTGAGGGGTAAGTGCGGCAATTTTTTCTGCCAAGTCATTACAAGCTGCGTTATTGGTGATCAAGCCTTCTGGGAAGTATGGGTCGCCATTAAGGACTTGGTTAAGGGCATTGACTAGCTCACGCATGTCGCTCGATTTTGGAATAAAGCCGAACGCACCGTGGCTTTTCACTTGTGTGACCACGCTTGCTTCTTCGCTGGCAGATACCACCACCACTGGGATATCTGGGTATTCAGCACGAAGGTGAATCAACCCCGACATGCCATTTGCGCCTGGCATCTTGAGATCTAACAACACCAAATCTGGCTCTTCTTCTTTTTCCAGCAACGCGAGTAGAGCATCCAGCGTATCCGCTTCGAGAAGGTTAGCACCACTCACAGCCATGTGTACCGATTGGAACAAGGCATTGCGGAACAGCGGGTGATCATCAGCGATGATAATGGTGTAGGTCGAATCCATGACGTTAAACACTTTTGACTATTTCGTTAATGGAATTATTGTCCACCTTTAAGAATGTGGACAATATTTATCCGCTAAAAGTCTGAACTAAATCGACTTTTATTAGAAAAATTGCATATAAACGCAACTTTCTCAGTTTTATTGAGACAACAAAAAACGCCAGTGAATAATCACTGGCGTTTGAATGATTCATCATCAGAATCGGTTGATGTGCTCTAAGAAAGGCTCGGCTTGCATAAAGCCCGTCAAACGAGCGTTTGAAACATGTTCGCCATTGGCATCCCAGAACTCAATCGTTGGTAAACCCAGTACATTCATATGTTTAAGCAGCTCGATGTCCTGAATTTGGTTCTTGGTCACGTCCGCCTGCAGAAGAACGAAGTCTTGTAGTTTGGCTTCGACGCTTGGGTCATGGAAGGTGTACTTCTCGAACTCTTTACATGCTACGCACCAGTCGGCGTAGAAATCCAGCATCACTGGTTTACCTACTTGTTTCGCCTGAGCAAGTGCAGCCTCAAGCTCAGCCACGTTAGCAATACGAGTAAAACTCACTGTTGCTTGCTGAGTTTGTGTAGTGGTGTTGCCACCAAACCAATAGTTCAATGCTGGTTGAGCAGAAGCAAACAAACCAAGCACAGCAATGATGCCTACTGCGCTTTGCTTCCAACCGCCAAATTCTAGGCTGTTTTTGATGTGGTATAGCCAACCAAAAGCCGCGATACCCAGTGCTGACCACAATGCCGTAGCCCACATTTCTGGCAAGATGCGCTCAAGTAGGAAGATAGGAGCAGCCAGTAGAATGAAGCCGAACAGAGTCTTAACGCGATCCATCCAACCTCCTGCTTTTGGCAGAAGTTTGTTGCCGAATACTGCAACAAGAATGAGTGGAATACCCATACCCATTGCTAGTGCATAGAGCGCGATACCACCTGTCAGTAAGTCACCGCTTTGTGCAACGTAAAGTAGCGCACCAGACAGAGGAGCCGTGGTGCATGGGGAGCACACCAGACCAGAAATCGCACCCATGGCGAATACACCTGCGCTGCTACCACCTTGTTGTTTGTTGCTGAGGTTGTTTAACCACGTTTGTACGCCGCTTGGCAGTTGCAGGTTATAAACGCCAAACATAGACAATGCGAGTGTCACGAACAGCACACTCAAACCAATCAACACATAAGGGTGTTGCATCGCTGCTTGGAATTGCATGCCCGCAGACGCCACCACAAGGCCCAGTAGGGTATAAGTCAGCGCCATGCCTTGCACGTAGACAAACGACAAACCTAGCGCGCGACTTTGGCTTAGTTTGCCGCTGCCAAGCACGATGCTGGTCAGAATTGGGTACATCGGTAGAACACATGGCGTAAATGCTAAGCCCACACCAAGCGCCAAGAACAGAAGTGGCGTCCACCAGTTATCAGCTAGGTTTGCGGCAAGGCTATCTTGCTGTGTTACTGGAGCCGATGATGTGTCGCTAGAACTAGATGATTGCGCCGCTGGTGGCGTTGCTGTTGGCGCTTGTTCTGCTTTTGGTGCAGTCGTCGCCGCTGTTGAATCTGAGTTCGATGAAGTAAACGCGCTGATAGGAATCACGCGAGTTTCTGGTGGGTAACAGAAGCCTGCTTTCGCACAACCTTGGTATTGTACTACCACGCGTGCTCCGTCTTGCCAGTCGTGCATTGGGACGTTAACGAACAGAGGCTGAGTGTAGATATGTACGTCACCAAAGAATTCATCTTTATGCGGCGTTCCATCTTCCATTTGCAGTTCGCCTAACGACACCTTCTCGCCCGCTACCGACAAACGTTCTTGATACAGGTAGTAACCATCACGTACTTGCCAGTCCAGCATCAGTTTGCCGTCTTGTTGGTAGTAGTTGAATGGGAAAGCCTGATCGACAGACACAAAGGTATCGTTGCTGCTGCCAAAGGTGTTTTGGGTGTCTTTGCCAAACAGCGCAAAAGAAGGCGCAGAAAAGGTAATAAGCCCTAAGAGTAAGACGGAGAGTAATGCACGCATAAAAGGTTCAATTCATCTTAGATAATTGCCGTTAGTGTAACTCAATCAGACCTGCTGACTAGCCAATAAGTTTCATGGAAGTGAAGATTTGTTAAGCGCTCTCCAATGCGACAGGCAATAAAAAAGGGAGCCGAAGCTCCCCGAGTAAGACTCTGTTTCTACTAGATCAGCAGACCACCGAATGCGAAGCCAAGTGCTACCGCAGAAGCGATGGTTACCACACCAGGTACAAAGAATGGGTGGTTGAATACGTATTTACCGATACGAGTTGAACCCGTGTCGTCCATCTCAACTGCCGCAAGCAGCGTTGGATAGGTTGGTAGTACGAATAATGCACTTACTGCTGCGAAAGACGCAACTGCGGTAAGTGGTGCCACACCGATTGCTAGTGCTGCTGGCATAAGCGCAACGGTAGTTGCACCTTGCGAGTAAAGCAGCATTGAAGCAAAGAATAGAACAAGTGCTAGCATCCATGGGTAGTCTGCTAGTAGCGCACCAGCCACTTCTTTGATGCCGTCAACGTGCGCGTTAACGAACGTAGAACCTAGCCATGCTACACCAAGAACACACACACACGCTGTCATACCAGAGCGGAATGTCGCTGCTGCTGGGATTTTGCCAGCATCGATTTTGCAGCTCATTACGATAGCTGCCGCAGCTGCGAGCATTACTGTCATGATTGCTTCGTTACGACCTAGAGCAGGGTTCTCGATAAGGCCAACAGAGCCAGAGATTGCTGCTGCGTAACACACTACGAATGCGATAGCGCCTAGGAAGATGAAAGTTGCTTTCTTCGCTGTTGGCAGGATTTCGCGCTTAGATTCTGTGTTTAGCTTGATCAAGCCTTTTGCTAGACGGTCTTGGTATTCAGGATCGTCTTTAAGCTCGCTACCCATGAAGTTCGCTACGAATGCACCGATCATACAAGCGATGAACGTTGTTGGGATACAGATCGCTAGTAGCGTCAAGTAGTCAACGCCGAATGGGTGAAGCATTGCTGCGAACGCTACAACTGCCGCTGAGATTGGCGATGCTGTGATAGCGATTTGCGATGCAACTACCGCGATAGACAGTGGACGAGAAGGGCGAACGCCTTGACCTTTTGCTACTTCTGCAATTACAGGTAGAGTAGAGAAAGCGGTATGACCTGTACCCGCCATTAGTGTCATTAGGAATGTCACGATAGGCGCGTAAAAAGTGATGCGTTCGGGATGTTTACGCAAAAAGTCTTCTGCAACTTGAACCATCCAGTCCAAACCACCTGCAACTTGCATTGCTGCGATAGCGGTAATTACAGACATGATGATCAGGATTACGTCGACAGGGATGTAAGCTTGGCTTGTCGGTACACCTAGGATTAAAGACAATGCAATTACCCCAGCACCACCGGCAAAACCAATGCCGATACCACCGATTCTTGCCCCCAAATAGATGAAGAGCAGAACCACGAAGAGTTCGACCATTACCATATTGATACCTCTTTTAGTTTTTTAATGATTCTGATTTTTTGAGCACTCAGGAACAGGAGTAAGTGTTCAGAAAATCAGAACCTGATCGGCTTACGGCAATAAAAAGCGCATAAAAAATGTGGTTAACCGTATCAGAGCCTAAAAAAGGGCCCCGTTAGGGACCCCTTTACATATACGATTACTCGTAGCGTTTCGCTTTATAAGTCGGATGCATGAAGTTTTCAACCGATAAGATGTCATCTAGCTCTTCTGCAGTTAATAAACCGCGTTCTAGAACCACATCACGTACGCTCTTACCTGTTTCAGCACAGATCTTACCCACAATATCGCCCTCGTGGTGACCGATGTATGGGTTTAGGTAAGTTACGATACCGATAGAGTTGTAAACATAGTTCTCACAAACTTCTTTGTTCACAGTGATGCCATCGATACATTTGTCACGTAGGTTCACACACGCGTTGTGTAGTAGAGAGATAGACTCGAACACGCTTTGTGCGATAACTGGTTCCATTACGTTAAGCTGTAGCTGACCGCCTTCTGCTGCGAAAGAAACCGTGTTGTCGTTACCTAGAACTTTGAAGCAAACTTGGTTTACTACTTCAGGGATAACTGGGTTTACTTTAGCTGGCATGATTGAAGAGCCTGCTTGCATTTCTGGTAGGTTCAGTTCGTTAAGACCTGCACGTGGACCAGAAGAAAGTAGACGAAGGTCGTTACAGATCTTCGATAGTTTCACTGCTAGACGTTTCAGCGCACCGTGCGTCATCACGTAGGCACCACAGTCAGAGGTTGCTTCGATTAGGTCTTCTGCTGCAACCACTTCAACGCCAGTGACTTCCGCTAGGTGTTTCACTGCTAGTGCTTGGTAACCAGTTGGTGCGTTTAGACCTGTACCGATTGCCGTTGCCCCTAGGTTGATTTCTAGTAGTAGTTTGGATGTGTAATCTAGGGCACGAATTTCTTCGTTTAGTGTTACTGCCCATGCGTGGAACTCTTGACCTACAGTCATAGGAACCGCGTCTTGAAGCTGAGTACGACCCATCTTCAATACATCTTTGAATTCTTGTGCTTTAAGCTCGAATGCGCCTTTTAGGTATTCGATCGCTTCCATCAACTGATGAACACTGTTGTAAACCGCGATACGGAAGCCCGTTGGGTACGCACAGTTTGTTGATTGGCTCTTGTTAACGTGATCGTTCGGGTTGATGAACTCATATTGGCCTTTTTCCTTGCCCATCAGTTCAAGTGCAACGTTCGCGATAACTTCGTTTGTGTTCATGTTAACTGACGTGCCTGCGCCACCTTGGAATACGTCTGAAGGGAACTGATCCATGCACTTACCTGTTTCAAGGATCAAATCACACGCTTCTAGAATGTAGTTAGCAACGTCTTTTGGAATCGCACCTAGCTCTTTGTTTGCTAGTGCAGCGGCTTTCTTAGTCATTACCATGCCACGTACAAATTCAGGTACGTCAGAGATGGTAGTGCTTGAAATGTTGAAGTTTTCGATAGCGCGAAGTGTGTGGATGCCGTAGTAAGCATCGGCAGGGACATGACGTTGGCCTAATAGATCTTCTTCAATACGAGTGGCTTGGTTTGCTGTCTTTGGAGCATCAGATAGTGTAGCCATAACAGGATCCTTAGATAATAATTCTGATATTTAAGTTATTTATTAGCCATTTCTGCAATCAAGAATCCATTCATCAGAGTTTTTGGCTGGAAAAACCGTCCTGACTTATGTGGCACATCATACTGCACCTAGCGCATAAAAATAGTAAGTGGATCACCTTTTTCGCTTTTAATGCGTCAATAATTTGCAAAGTATGAACGGGATATTAATAACCCTTTATGGGTAGATGTTTTTCCTCGACAAACATGGATTTTAAGAGTCCGAAAATAGCACTTTTCAACGATCAATTTTTGTATATGCACCTTTGTTCAAAGGGCGTTTTTTGCACAATGCATTCTCCCCAGGGTGAACACGCTTTTTTACAACGATTCGTTTGAGCTTAGTAGGCTTTTGCCATTACACTGAATTCAACAAAGGAGGGCATGTGTTTCCTATCTTATTATTGGCGTTTATTTTCGTCCCGATCATCGAAATCGGCCTATTTATTCAGGTGGGAGGCTTCTTAGGTCTCTGGCCTACGATTGCTTTGGTGTTGATTACTGCATTTGTTGGTGCGTCTTTGGTACGTAGCCAAGGCATCCAGACGCTAATGTCGGTGCAAGGTCGCTTAGAGCAAGGTGAGCTTCCTGCTCAACAGATTTTTGAAGGTGTGATGCTGGCGGTTGCCGGTGTGCTGTTGTTAACCCCAGGTTTCATGACCGATGCATTGGGTATGTTGGTATTATTGCCAGCCCCACGAGCGGCGATTGCGAAATACTTAATGAGCAAGATGGTGGTGAAGACGGTAAATGGTGGCGGCTTTCAAGGCGGCTTCTCAAGCCAAGGTCCATTTGAGCAAGACCCGTTCCGTCGTGACCCATTCAATTCTCAATCGGATAACGGCAACACCTTCGAAGGTGAATACGAGCGTAAAGACGACAATGATCGTAACAAGCTCAACTGATTCAATCGGTCAGTAAGAAAAGCAAAAGGGCGCATTCAGCGCCCTTTTTAGTATCTGTCATTTGCTGTGCTTACAACGCGCCTTCAAAGCCCATCTGGCGCCACGCTTCAAACGCAATGATAGCTACGGCATTAGATAGGTTTAGGCTGCGTGCGTCCGGCATCATTGGAATGCGGATACGTTGCTCCATTGGCAGGCTATCGATCACGTCTGCTGGCAGACCACGCGTTTCCGGACCAAACATCAAAACATCGCCTTCTTGGTATTTTGCATCGACGTGATGACCTGTGGTCTTGGTCGTACATGCAAACAGGCGGTAGTTGCCTTGTTTCTCTTTCTCTAAGTATTCCAAGAATGCTTGATAATTTTTATGACGCGTCACGCGAGCCAAATCGTGGTAATCCAAACCTGCGCGGCGGACTTTCTTCTCTTCTAGATCGAAACCCAGTGGCTCAATCAGGTGCAGATTCGCACCACAGTTAGCACACAGGCGAATGATGTTGCCGGTGTTCGGCGCGATTTCTGGTTCGTATAGAGCGATATCAAACATGGTATTGAATTAGATTGGTCAAAACAGGCGAGCAGTATATACCCAAGTCACCATGAGAAGCGAGATTCAACACAATGACTGGGTATAGAAGAGGGCAACCTCTCAGCGTGTTGCCCTAATGGTTACGGATTAACTTAGAGCGCGAGTGTAGTTCTCTTCAACTGCGCGCCAGTTGACCACATTCCACCATGCGTCGATGTATTCAGGACGACGGTTTTGGTAGCTGATGTAGTATGCGTGTTCCCACACATCCAATGCTAGGACTGGTTCACCTTGTACCGCGGCAACGTCCATTAGAGGGTTGTCTTGGTTACTCGTTGACGTAATGTGAATATCGCCATCTTTTACGACTAGCCAAGCAAAGCCAGAGCCGAAAGTATTGATAGCAGCTTGTGCGAACTCATCTTTAAAATTTTCGAAGTTACCATATTTGTCGTTGATGGCTTGCGCTAGAGCACCTTGAGGTTCACCGCCACCGTTTGGTGACATGCAGTTCCAGTAAATGATGTGATTGTAATAGCCGCCACCGTTGTTGCGGATAGCTGGACTGTGTTGAGAAATGCAAGCGAAGATGTCATCAAGGCTTTGGGTCTCGAGAGCGCTGCCTTTTGCGGCAGCCATGAATTTGTCGTAATAAGTTTTATGGTGTTTGCTGTAGTGAACTTCCATTGTTTTCGCATCGATGTACGGCTCTAACGCATCGTATTCGTATGGAAGCTCTGGGAAAATGTGCGACATTGTAAATCCTCCTTTATGGAGGATTTACTTTAATGTTAATGAAAATCATTATCAACTTTGATCTTTGTAAGGTTATTTGCCTGCGCTGATCAATGGTAGGGTGATGGTGACACGTAAACCGCCGAGTGGGCTACGGCTAGCAACAATCGAACCGCTGTGCTGACGAATTGCACTGTCGGTGATGGTTAATCCTAAGCCAGTACCACCTGAATGACGATCTCGTGCTGTAGATACACGGTAAAACGGGCGGAAAATTGCTTCCAATTCTTCGTCAGGTACGCCTTCCCCATTGTCGTCAACCACGATGCTGAGGGTATCGAATGAATCCTGAATGTCGATTCTTACTTCATCTTTGCCGTAGTAAATCGCGTTGCGGATGATATTTTCTACCGCGCTCATCAACAATTTAGGATTACCAGAGATACTGCGATCCGGTAAGGTTGAATAGCTAAGGGTTTTACCCATTTGCTCGGCTTCAAACTGCGCGTCTTTGATGATCTCTTCCCATAAGCTGACAATTGGCTGAGTCTCGCGCGTCATGTGACTGTTTACCTGCATGCGCGACAGTTCAAGCAACTCGGCAATCATCTGCTCTAAACGCTGTGCTTCGGTATCAATGCGAGTTAGTTCTGGGCTTTCACCTTGTTTACGAGTCGCCAACGCACTTGCCATACGCAGGCGAGTGAGTGGGGAACGCAGCTCGTGTGAGATGTCTGAGAGTAAACGCTGCTGACCAGAAATCATTTGATTCACAGCCTCGACCATTTGGTTGAAGCTCGTACCTGCTTGGCGAAACTCGGTGGTGCCTTTCTCTAGATTCGGATCGATGACAAACTCACCTTTAGCAACGCGTTGTGCTGCGGTTTCCAATCGTCGAGCTGGTTGGCTCAATGCCCATGCTAACCATAATAATAGCGGTGTACTCACCAACATAACGGCGAGCAGCAACTGCAATGGGTGGTCAAACAGGCGCAACATGATTGGTGGCGGCTCGTTCCACTTAAAGCCGACGTACATCAGTAGATCTGAATTAGCGACATTGATTGGCACTGGACCTGCAATCATGTAACGACCGTAGAGTTTTTGTTTCGGCTGTGACTGATCTTCAATACTGGTGACAAAATTTTGCAGTGCACGCAGCTTAAAGTCTTTGTGGCTCGAGGTGCTTAAGACATTCCCTTCGTGATCTGAAAAGAAGATCCTTGGACGTGGGTCATGCTTGCTGCGTCGTTGTCCTTCAAGGCTAAATAAGATTTTGCCGAGGTTATCTTGGTTGCGATACTTCTTCTCAATACCGTCACGTATTTCAAGCATACGTTGATAATGCTCTTTTGGAATGTCGCGCGCTTTCCGTGGATCAAGATGAGGTAGTGACAGCACAGCCATCAGAACCAAAAACATGGTGAACCAGAAGATGGCAAAGATGCGTCCATACAAGCTGTTTATCTTCGGTAGTTTGAAGCGTGGTGCTCGCATTAATCCTCCTCAATCAACATGTAGCCGCGCCCTCGTAGGGTTTTAATGCGTGGCTTACCGTTACTCTGATCTGGCAGTTTCTTCCGTAGGTTGGACACGTGCATATCGATCGCGCGGTCAAAGGCTGCAAGGCGCTTACCAAGCACGTCAAGACTCAGGGTTTCTTTAGTGAGGACTTGCCCCGGATTTTGTACAAAGTGAGTCAACAAGGCGAACTCTGTGGTCGTTAAATCCAGCAGAACCTCTTCACAATAGGCTTCCTGTTTGCCTGGATAGAGTTTGATTTCTTGATACTCAATGCAGTCACCGTTTTTAGTGCTCTTTTGAGTGCTGCTTGTGCGGCGTAAAATTGCTCGGATACGTGCCAGTAGTTCGCGGTCGCTGAATGGTTTTGGCAGGTAATCATCCGCACCCAGTTCAAGACCGATCACGCGATCGATTTCTTCGCCTTTAGCTGTCAGCATTAGAACAGGCGTTTCCCAGTTTTCACGCAGGCGCTTTAAGGTTTCCATTCCATTGAGTTTTGGCATCATGACATCGAGCAAAATAAGGTCGATTTCGTCAGTGACTGCCGCGAGACCAGCTTCTCCATCGTTGGCTTCGTTGACGTTAAAACCTTCGAAGCTCAGCACTTCCTTAAGTAGGCTGGTTAGCTCGGTATCGTCATCAATCAAAAGAATGTTCGCCATATGAGTACCTATTTATCATTCGTAGTTGTTTTAATATTACATGGTAATGACGGTGAAGAATGAGTGTAAAAATCACTCTTTACGATTCTTTACGGTCTCTATACGTCGCTTTACCTAGTAGGTCGTATTCTACACTCAAGCGCTGTGAGAACAGCTCAGAAGAATCACTAACCTGTGTAAGGAATCGTATTATGAAAACTGCAAAGAAACTGGTACTAGCGGCTGTTGTTCTACCTCTAACTCTAGGTACAGCGAGTGCATTCGCATTCGGCGGTAAAGACCACAAAGGTCATCGCGGTGAGTGTGGTATGGGTATGGACCGCGGTATCATGCGTCAACTAGACCTAACTGATGCACAAAAAGACCAACTAAAAGAAATGCGTGAAGCGAACAAAGCGGAAATGAAAGCAAAATTCGCGGATGGTAAAGAAGCACGTATGGCTGAGCGTCAAGCGCACCACGAAAAGGTTCAAGCACTGCTATTGGCTGATAACTTCGATGCAGCAGCGGCAAACGACCTAGCAAAAGAGATGGTTGAGAAGCAAACTGAGCGTCGCGTTAAGATGATGGAGAAAAAGCACCAAATGCTGAGTGTTCTGACTCCTGAGCAAAAAACAAAATTTGTTGAGCTACAAAAAGAGCGTCAACAAAAGTGTGGCGAAAAAATGCAAAAACGCATGGAAAAGCACCACAACAGCTAATCGCTGAAAGATAACGTAAGAGAGGTAGCCAGAGTGCTGCCTCTTTTTGATCTTGGCGATTTCATACTCATTAAATCATTCTCAAGGTATACTCAAAGCACGGTTTGAGTTAACTATTTGATTATGAAACAGCAATACGCACGTTTAGTGACGATGGCAGCTTGGACGGCAACCATCGTTGCGACGCTTCTTTTGATTGTCAAAGTCATCACTTGGTGGGTGACGGGGTCAGTCAGCTTACTTGCCTCTTTAATTGACTCCATGCTGGATATCGCCGCTTCGGTGGTGAACCTCATTGTGGTGCGCTATTCCCTACAACCTGCCGACAGAGAACATACTTTTGGTCACGGTAAAGCCGAGTCGTTGGCGGCGCTGGCACAAGCGATGTTTATTTCTGGTTCAGCGGTGTTCTTGATCCTGAACGGTGTCGAGCGCTTCTTCCGCCCACATGAATTAAACGCTCCAGAGCTCGGTGTTTACGTTTCTCTATTTGCTATGGTGGTCACTTTTGGACTTGTGATGTTCCAAAAGCATGTCGTGCGTGTGACGGGCAGTCAGGCGATCGCCGCCGACTCACTGCATTACCAAACAGACCTGTATATGAATGGTGCCATTATGGTGGCATTAGGTTTGAGTTACTTTGGTGTCACGCAAGCCGATGCAGTGTTTGCGGTGGGTATTGGTATCTTTATTTTATACAGCGCATTCAAGATGGTCAGCGAAGCGATTCAGACCTTGTTGGATAGAAAACTGCCAGATGAAGAGTTGGAACAGATTCGCCAAGAGTGCTTAAAAGTGGAAGGGGTATTGGGTGTGCATCAGTTACGTACACGGATGTCTGGTCCAACGCGCTTTATCCAACTGCACTTAGAATTGGATGATAACTTACGTTTGATCGAGGCCCATCACATTGCCGATAAAGTAGAAGATAATCTACTTGAGCTGTTCCCGGAAGCGGATGTGCTGATCCATCAAGATCCATTGTCAGTGGTGTTTGGTCCAGAAAGAGACCAGAAGGCGCAAGATTGGTAACGGTCGAAAAATAGGGCTGTGCCTGACGACAAATAGGCGCTTATTGACTATCTTTCCATCACTACTTATTAAGAATCGTGATCCTGATGTGAATCAACGAAGTTGCAAAGAGAAACTGTAATACTCTTACATAAGTAGAAAAGTTACATAAAAAAGTGTGTTTTCATTGGTATTCCTGTAGAGGAAATGTAACATAACGCACAGTTCTGGATTATGCAGGTTGCTTGGTAACAAGGGGCCTAAAAGAAAATTAAATAATTGATTGCCAAAGATCGAGGGTGAGCATGATTAAGAAGATCGGTGTTTTAACAAGTGGCGGTGACGCACCTGGTATGAACGCTGCAGTACGCGGCGTAGTTCGTACAGCACTATCTGAGGGATTGGAAGTTTACGGTGTTTACGATGGCTACCTAGGTCTTTACGAAGACCGCATCGAAAGGTTAGATCGTTCTAGCGTTTCTGATGTGATCAACAAGGGTGGTACATTCCTAGGTTCTGCACGTTTCCCTGAATTCAAGGAAGTGGCAGTACGCGAACAAGCGATTGAGAACCTTAAAAAGCACGGTATCGATGCACTAGTTGTTATCGGTGGTGACGGTTCTTACATGGGTGCTAAGAAACTGACTGAGATGGGGTACCCATGTATCGGTCTACCAGGCACAATCGATAACGATATCGCAGGTACAGATTACACAATCGGTTACCTAACAGCGCTAAACACAGTTATCGACGCAATCGACCGTCTACGCGACACGTCTTCTTCTCACCAGCGTATTTCTATCGTAGAAATCATGGGTCGTCACTGTGGTGACCTAACTCTGATGTCTGCAATCGCAGGTGGCTGTGAGTACATCATTACTCCAGAAACTGGTCTAGATAAAGAGAAGCTGATTGGTAACATCCAAGACGGTATCTCTAAAGGTAAGAAACACGCAATCATCGCGCTAACTGAGCTGATGATGGATGCAAACGAACTAGCGAAAGAGATCGAAGCGGCAACAGGTCGTGAGACTCGTGCAACGGTTCTTGGTCACATCCAACGTGGTGGTCGTCCAACTGCATTTGACCGCGTTCTAGCGTCTCGCATGGGTAACTATGCTGTTCACCTACTAATGGAAGGCCACGGTGGTCGTTGTGTTGGTATCGTGAAAGAGCAACTGGTTCACCACGACATCATCGATGCTATCGAGAACATGAAGCGTCCTGTGCGCAACGACCTATACCAAGTTGCTGAAGAGCTATTCTAAGCCTGCTTGATAAAGTCAAAATCTAAAAAAACCGCGGTTATCCGCGGTTTTTTATTATCCGAAACTTGTCTAAGCTGAAGTCCGTCTGAGATTGAAACTGGCTTTATGTGGAACTAAGAGCTCGCATGCTCTGCTAATGTGATACGACGCTCGCGCAGGGCAAAGAGATACCCTAACAAACCGCCTAGTATGTTACCCAGAGCAATACCAATGAACAAACCTTCGATGCTATAAAGCTGACTGCCAATCCATGCCGCTGGCAGCGTAAAGACGAACAAGCGCATAAAGCTCCATTGGAAAGCGCGCAGCGGTTTGTGCATCGCGTTATAGCCACTCACCAGCATCATCACAATACCTTGGAAACCATAGCTAAACGGCACGACTAAGAGGTAATGCCACAGCAAGTCTTTTACTGCCGCTTCTTGGGAGAAGAGTGCTGCGAGAGGAATGCTAAGGGGCACCATCATCAAAAAGATAAAGCCTTGGAACACCACCGCAAAGCGCATGCTCAGGAACCAGCCAGCGAATGCACGAGCAGGGTTATTAGCCCCAAAGTTTTGCGCCATAAACGGGGTGAGTGCAGAAGTCAGTGACATCAACACCAAAATCAAGATCGACTCAATTCGCTGCGCAGCGCCATAAGCGGCAACCGCTGCGGTGCCATGGTGAGACAAAATCATCATCAGAATCGCACCAGATAGCGGCGTCATCGCATTCGAGAGAGCAGCGGGCGTACCGATCTTGAGCGTTTGTTGCCAATCTTGTTTGATGCACTGCCATTGTGGGGCCGCAAGCAGCTTTTCGCGTTTGATCAATACATAGAAAGAACCGCACAAAGCACCAAACCAACTGAATGCACTAGCAATCGCAGCGCCTTGAATGCCGAGCTCAGGAAAAGGACCGTAGCCAAAGATGAGTAATGGATCGAGTATGCCGTTAATCAATCCAGCGAGCATCATTATCTTCGCCGGAGTCTTGGTATCACCAGTCGCCCGAATAGCGCTATTGCCTGCCATTGGGATCACCAGCAGGGGAATTGTCAGATACCAGACTTGCATGTACTGCTTGATCAGTGGAATGGAATCTTCTTTTGCGCCAAGGAAGCTGAATAATGGCTCGATGGTAAACAAACCTAGCGTTGAAGCAATCGTAACTAGAGCAACTGCCAGTAATAAACCATGGCTAGTAAAACGTGCTGCTTGAGAAGACTCTCCTTGACCCAACAGGCGACCGATATTGGTCGACAGACCCATACCAATGCCCATAGTGATGCAGTTCACAGCAAAGGTTACTGGGAAGGTATAACTGATTGCCGCGAGCGCTTCGGTACCCAATAGCGAGATGAAAAAGGTATCGACCAAGTTAAACATCAAAATCGCGATCATGCCCATGGTCATAGGGACGGTCATTTTGCGTAAGGTGTCAGGAATGGGCGCGGTCAACAAACCATGCTTGTCTTGAGTCTGATTGTCCGGCTTATTCTTTTCCAGCATTTTTGACATCTATCTGGTGAGGGAAGGGCAAGGATACAAGAAAGCCGTTGCCTCGGCGAGTGAGCATTTCGCGCGCAAACCGTTGCTTAGCTGCCGGTTATTTTAACTAAGTCACAAAAAATTCACGTCTACCCCTTGGGATCCTTAGCTTTGCCCCTTATATAGTGATCACGTGCCCCTGCGCGGGCAATTATCAAATAAACATGGAAATTTTCAGGAGAGACGACCGATGAACATTCGTCCATTACATGACCGAGTTATCGTTGAACGTAAAGAAGTTGAATCAAAGTCAGCTGGTGGCATCGTTTTAACTGGTTCTGCTGCGGAAAAATCGACTCGCGGTGTTGTTCTAGCTGTGGGTAAAGGCCGCATCCTAGAGAACGGCACAGTGCTACCGCTGGACGTTAAAGTTGGTGATACTGTTATCTTCGCTGAAGGTTACGGTACTAAAACTGAAAAAATCGACGGTAAAGAAGTGCTAGTAATGTCTGAAAACGACATCATGGCTATTGTCGACTAATAGCAATCGTTGAGTAATTTTTTGCTCTGATTCAAAAACGAAATCGAAAACAGAATTTAGAAAGGAAATCAAAGATGGCTGCTAAAGACGTTAAATTTGGTAATGACGCACGAGTTAAAATGTTAGAAGGCGTAAACGTTCTAGCGGACGCAGTAAAAGTAACACTGGGTCCTAAAGGTCGTAACGTAGTTCTAGACAAATCTTTTGGTGCACCAACGATCACTAAAGATGGTGTATCAGTAGCGCGTGAAATTGAACTGGAAGATAAATTCCAGAACATGGGCGCACAAATGGTTAAAGAAGTTGCGTCTAAAGCAAACGACGCAGCGGGTGACGGTACAACAACGGCAACTGTACTGGCGCAAGCAATCGTAAATGAAGGTCTAAAAGCAGTTGCAGCGGGTATGAACCCAATGGACCTTAAGCGCGGTATCGACAAAGCAGTTATCGCAGCAGTTGAGCAACTAAAAGAGCTATCTGTTGAGTGTAACGACACCAAAGCAATCGCACAGGTTGGTACTATCTCTGCGAACTCTGACTCAAGCGTAGGTAACATCATTGCTGAAGCAATGGAAAAAGTTGGTCGCGACGGTGTTATCACTGTTGAAGAAGGTCAAGCACTACAAGATGAGCTAGATGTCGTTGAAGGTATGCAGTTCGACCGCGGTTACCTATCTCCTTACTTCATCAACAACCAAGAAGCAGGTTCTGTTGATCTAGAAAACCCATTCATCCTTCTGATCGATAAGAAAGTATCGAACATCCGTGAACTTCTTCCAGCACTAGAAGCAGTAGCAAAAGCATCTCGCCCACTACTTATCATCGCTGAAGACGTAGAAGGTGAAGCACTAGCAACACTTGTTGTGAACAACATGCGTGGCATCGTGAAAGTAGCAGCAGTGAAAGCGCCTGGTTTCGGTGACCGTCGTAAAGCAATGCTACAAGACATCGCTATCCTAACTGGCGGTATCGTGATTTCTGAAGAAGTTGGTCTAGAGCTAGAAAAAGTAGCACTAGAAGACCTAGGTCAGGCGAAGCGCGTTGCAATCACAAAAGAAAACACAACCATCATCGATGGCGTGGGTGAAGAAGCAATGATCCAAGGTCGTGTTGCTCAAATCCGTCAGCAAATCGAAGATGCAACTTCAGACTACGACAAAGAGAAACTACAAGAGCGCGTTGCTAAGCTAGCAGGCGGTGTTGCAGTAATCAAAGTTGGTGCAGCAACTGAAGTTGAGATGAAAGAGAAGAAAGACCGCGTAGAAGATGCACTGCATGCAACTCGCGCAGCGGTTGAAGAAGGCGTTGTTGCTGGTGGTGGTGTAGCACTAATCCGTGCAGCATCTAAGATTGTTGACCTAGAAGGTGACAACGAAGAGCAAAACGTTGGTATCCGCGTTGCACTACGCGCAATGGAAGCGCCAATCCGTCAAATCACGAAGAACGCGGGTGATGAAGAGTCAGTAGTAGCGAACAACGTGAAAGCAGGTGAAGGTTCTTACGGCTACAACGCAGCAACAGGCGAGTACGGCGACATGCTAGAGATGGGTATCCTAGACCCAACTAAAGTAACGCGTTCTGCTCTACAATTTGCAGCATCAGTTGCAGGTCTAATGATCACAACTGAAGCGATGGTTACTGACCTACCACAAAAAGAAGGCGCAGGTATGCCTGACATGGGTGGTATGGGCGGTATGGGTGGTATGGGCGGCATGATGTAATTTGCTGCTTGTCTTGTCGCTCTAACGCCTTATAGCTGCATCGAAAGTGCTCATTTACGTGCGTAAACTCTGCGCTTTCTCTTTGCTCTAAGACGTTATAGCTTAAAGACAACCGACCAAACCAAACTAGGAAGCCGAGGTGAATGCCTCGGCTTTTTTATGTCTGTGAATTGGGACTGTTTGTGGGTGAGATTGAGTTGTAGGGAAATTCTGATTCTTCTTCGTTAGACATAGCAGAGCAAGGTGTTATTGGATTGAGCTGAGTGCTGAGAACATTGACGGAAACACTCGAAATTGAGTGGTTACTAATCATCAGAGTTTAGGAAAAAAGCGGATAAATAATGCGTGTGAATTATTGGGTTAAATATTCACTCAGTTAAATATGACTTAGCGCTAACATTCATCAACTAAAAATAGCGCAAACTCTGAACACTACACTATGTTGTAAAAGACAAATCCCCATGGAGATGAAAATGAAAAAGCTAATGACGTCACTGGCTGTTGCAGCCGTTATCGCTTCACCTGTTGCTCTTGCTGACAGCTCACCAGTTATGTTCTCTACAATCGACAACACGAACGCGCCTTCTAACTCCTCAGTTGGTGGTGTGCGTCTTGCTGTTCTTCACGGTCAGGTGAACGAAGTGAAAGGTGTCGATTTCTCTCTACTTGGTATGTCTGAAACAGATCGTACAACCGGTGTGAACTTCGGTCTTTTCTTTGGTGCATCAAAAGTAAACCAAGAAATGACAGGTGCTTCTCTGGGTCTATTTAACTGGAACCAAGGTCAGACGAACGGTGTTAACTTGGGTGCAGTGAACGTAACAAACAATGTGAAAGGTTTGAACTGGAGTGCGGTGAACTACTCTGAAGGTTACACAATGGCAGATATTGGTCTGGCAAGTATCTCTAAAAAATCTAACTTCCAGCTTGGTGTCTTCAACATGACTGATCAAATCGATGGTGTTCAAATTGGTCTTCTAAACTGTGCGGACAACGGTTTCTTCAAGTGTTTCCCTATCGTGAACTTTGCGAAATAAGTTCCGCGACCTTCCACGATAAATGCCAGATACAAAAAGACCCCGGCGAGACGTCGGGGTCTTTTTATTGAATGGATTATTTGATCAAACGTGTGGATGTTTTTCGCTGCTGCATTTTCTGGTGCACACCGCGGCGCAAAGCTTTGACGCGGTTTTCTGCCCGGTCTACACCGAGCAAAACGGTCAATGCCAACACGGTAATAATGATCGACTGCGATAAGTAACCTAAGCCAATCATCAAGCCCAAGCCTGCCAATACCCAAATTACTGCTGCTGAAGTCACACCATGGATTTTGCCGTCTTGAGTCATCATCACACCTGCACCTAAAAAACCAACACCAGTAATGATCTGCCCAAGAACACGAGCTTGGTCTAATGTGTTCGGTGAGAGCGAAACCGCCATTGACATAAATAGGTAAGTACCTGATATGACGAGAATTGCAGTACGAATACCAACGGGTTTACCTCGAGTTTGACGCTCAATGCCAATCATCAAACCATTGATTGCGCAGCAAAGTAATGCCGCCCAACTGAATGGGCCAAGATCGAAATAGTGTTCAAAAGTTGCTTGCATCTTAACCTCCAAATTTGCGGAGTATGCATAGATAAGACCGCCTGAGCGAACAAAAGCTTTTACTCGTAACGACAATCTTTATACGGCAAGCAACTTACTCTAGATGCAGATCCAGTGGTGTTTTACTTGGTCGACCACCAATTTCACGGGTCAATTTAGGCACTAAATATCCAGACACTCGCGTGATTACGCCGCGCATGAGCTCTTTCGCTTCTTCATCGGAAACAAAGTAGTGTGCCGCGCCTTGGACTTTATCTAAAACGTGCAAGTAGTAAGGCAAAATGCCAGCATCAAATAACGCTTCGTTCAGTGCAACTTGTGCTTCAACGCTGTTGTTAACGTCTTTCAGCAGTACCCCCTGGTTTAACAAGGTAACGCCAGCCTGCTTCAACTTCGCCATTTGAGCGGCAAACTCAGCGTTGATTTCGTTGGCGTGGTTGATATGAGTCACCAAGATGATTTGCAGACGAGAAGCGCGAAGTAGGTGACATAGCTCATCAGTAATACGAGCAGGAATCACGACAGGCAAACGGCTGTGAATACGCAGGCGTTTGATATGTGGAATTTGTGCGATGTGCTCCAATAGCCAGTGGATCTCATCGTCTTTTGCCATCAAAGGATCGCCACCAGAGAAGATCACTTCGTTTAGCTCAGGTTGTTGTGCCATGTACTCAAGGCACTTAGTCCATGCTTGCTTGCCGCTTTTGTTTTCTTGATAAGGGAAGTGGCGGCGGAAGCAGTAACGGCAATTCACCGCACAGCCGCCTTTCACAATCATCAAGGCGCGGTTGCGATACTTGTGCAGCAATCCCGGAATGTCATTGTCTTGCTCTTCTAGCGGATCATTGGAATAGCCTTCATGGACCTCAAATTCTTCGCTCAAAGGTAATACTTGGCGTAAAAGTGGATCGTAAGGATTGCCTTTTTCCATCCTATCGACAAAACTTTGCGGTACACGCTGTGCAAACAGCTTGCGCGCAGCAAACCCGTCCAGCCATGGCGATGGATCAATTTCCAACATTTCCAGCAATTTTGCAGGATCAGAGATCCCATTCGCTAACTGTTTGAGCCAGTTTTGCTCAACAGATTCGACTTTTCGGGTTATTATGTGCGGCATTGAATTTAGCTCTAAGAATGTAAGAGGAAAAAATGGCTACAGTTAGCACCAATGAATTTAAAGGCGGCCTTAAGTTAATGCTTGATAACGAGCCTTGTGTAATTCTGGAAAACGAATACGTTAAACCAGGTAAAGGCCAAGCGTTCAACCGCGTTAAAATTCGTAAACTTCTTTCTGGTAAAGTGCTAGAGAAAACATTCAAGTCTGGTGACACTTGTGAAGTGGCAGACGTAATGGATATCGACCTAGATTATCTATATTCAGACGGCGAATTCTACCACTTTATGAACAACGAAACTTTCGAGCAGATCGCTGCAGACGCGAAAGCAGTTGGCGACAACGCTAAGTGGTTGGTAGAAAACAACACTTGTATGATCACGCTTTGGAACGGTAACCCAATTACTGTTACTCCACCAAACTTCGTTGAGCTAGAAGTTACAGATACAGATCCAGGTCTGAAAGGTGATACTCAAGGCACAGGTGGTAAACCAGCTACGCTATCAACTGGCGCTGTTGTACGTGTTCCACTATTCATCGCGATCGGTGAAGTGATCAAAGTTGACACTCGTACTGCTGAATACGTAGGTCGTGTGAAGTAATTCACTCAAACGTATTTGATGAAAAAGGTCGCTTCGGCGGCCTTTTTTATTGTCTGCAATTCCCCTCCCTTTAATGCTTCTGTGCAAAACATCGATATCCTCCGCAAATTTTTAATGATTTTATATTATTCGTAAAAATCTTATTTATTTCATGAATCTTTCGATTATTTCTTAATGTCACAATTTGATACATTAGTCCTCGTTGTCAGCGAGTTGTATAGCAATTTGATTTTTATCGATTTAACTCAATGACAACCTAAAAAGGAGAACAAAATGGAAAGCAGAGGCTTAGGACGAGGTTTAAAAGTGGAAGAGAGACGTCAGTTACTACATAAAGGATTGAAAGCAGCCGTATTTGGTATCCCGCTGCTGGCCATAGGCTTAACGATTAACAGCTCAGTGCTAATGACCGATGCGGGTTACAGCTATGTGCATCAGAACAACATCACCGGTGAATTGGATGTATTCACGGAGCCGGGCATTCATTTTCGTATGCCGTTCCTGTCTAAGATCACCAAGTATGACCAAGTGATCACAGTGTCATTTGGTAACAGCAAGGGCGAGGATTTTTATCAACGCCTTGATGCGGTGCAGGTTCGCTTTGCCGATACCTACATTGGTCAAATTCCGGTGACATTCCGCTTTAAGCTCAGCAATGATCCTGAAGCGGTTAAGAAGATGCACAAAGAGTTCCGCAACAACAGCAACCTTATCGATGCTCTGTTGGTGAAGAACGCACGTAACGTGACAGTGATTACCGCGACCCAGTACACGGGGGAAGAGTTCTTCCAAGGTGGTTTGAACCAGTTCAAATCCAAATTGGGTGATCAACTGCGTGAAGGCATTTATCTGACTGAGCGTCGTCAGGTAGAAGTGGAAGAGCTAGACCTTGCTCCAGTAGGTGCTAACCAATCGAATGCGAACCAACTGCAACGTACTAACCAATTGGTGTGGAAGACGGTTCCGGTTGTGGATGGAACAGGGCAACCAATCCGACAGGATAACCCGCTACAGCAATACGGTATTCAAGTGACGCAGGTGACCATCGGTGACCCGCAGCCAGAGAAACAGCTTGATCAGTTGTTGGCAGATAAGAAGCGTCTAGTTGCCGACCGTATTCGTGCGATTCAGGAGCAAGAGACCTCCAAAGCACAAGCAGAGACTGAGCAGTTACGTAAAGAGATTCAACGTACTCGTGAAGTACAAGATGCTCAGCGTAGCAAAGAGCTCGCGATCATCGCACAGCAAAAAGAAGTCGAAGTTGCGCGTCAAATTGCGGAGCGTGAAATTGTTGAAGTAGAGAAAACTAAGCGACTGGCTGAGGTGGAAAAAGAGAAAGAGCTAGCAGTAGCGGAAGCTAACCTAGCGATTCAAAAAGCCAATGCTTTGTCTGCGGAATTTGAAGCAAAAGCGATTCTTGAAAAAGGTCGTGCAGAAGCGGAAGTCTTGAAAGCGAAGTATGCGGCACTGGGTGCAAACCGAGAAGTGTACTTGGCCGAGTTGAATCGAGACGTGGCGAACTCGCTGTACAACAACCTGCAAAACTTCCAAGTGCAGATGCCACAAAACTACATTGGTGGTGGTGAAGAAACAGGTCTGAAAACCAACCTTGATGTGATTACTGGCTTTGGCGCGTTGGGCTTAATGGACCAAACTAAGAAGGTCACACAGCAATAAGATCATGGGTGGTCAAAAGCTCAAAAAGCAAAAAGATCATAGGTGACTAAAAGCTCTGATAACTGTACAAATCAGAGTAACGCAAAGGCTGATACGAGTTATCAGCCTCTCTTTTTTGTTGGTGAAATACGGCTGAATATTTGCGCTTTATCTCAATATCACATTGATTTTATGAAGATAAAAAGGCGAGGGTGAAATTTGTGGCTATAGTGAATCAACATCCAACAAGCGCAAGGAAGCACTATGTCTACTCAAGAGCAACACCATCCACTCAATGATTATGTGGAATACCCTCCGCAAGAAATGGCAGCAAGAGCTGTACATAATCTTGAGCAACTTCAGCGCCGTCATTCCATTCGAAGTTTCTCTGATCGCCCAGTTGCGAAAGAAGTGATTGAGCACTGTATTAGAGCGGCAGGTACGGCACCTAGTGGGGCAAACCATCAACCTTGGCATTTCGTTGCGATTAACCGTGCAGAAGTGAAAGGGCAGATCCGCCAAGCCGCTGAAGAATTAGAACGTTCTTTCTATGAAGGTCGAGCTGGGCAAGAATGGTTAGATGCACTGAAACCACTCGGCACGAATGCCAGTAAGCCGTATTTGGAAAAAGCGCCGTGGCTGATCGCTGTGTTTTCGCAAAAGAAAGGTGGCATGAGCAATGATGGGGAACAAACCAATTATTACGTACACGAGTCAGTAGGGATTGCCACAGGCTTTTTGCTTCAAGCATTGCATAACGCCGGTTTGGGTACCTTGACTCACACGCCAAAGCCGATGAGTTTCTTGAGTAAGATTTGTGGGCGAGACAACGATGTTGACCGTCCATACATGTTGATTGTGACCGGTTATCCGGAAGAAAACGCAACCATTCCAGAACATGCAATGCACAAAAAGTCACTGGATGAAATCGCGACCTTTATTGAATAGTGTCTGAAACGAATAGCGCTGACGATAAACCAAATAACAGGCAATAAAAAAGCTGGCGAGGCGCCAGCTTTTTTCATTTTCCGTCAGCGTCTTAAATCATGAAGATAAAGACGACAGCCAGTGCAGAGATAAGACCTGCAAACGCGTAACATGCGATCTTACCTACCACCCCCGTGTGGAATTTAAGGTCGTGCATGCCGTGGTGTACACGGTGCATTGCATGCCACATTGGCAGTGCTAGCGTACCGATGATGAACAGTGCACCAATGATGCTGGTTGCGAATTCAGATACGCGCTCGTAGCTCATTGCTTCTGCATCAATCACACCTAGTGGAACTAGGATGCCGAGTACGAGTACCGTGATTGGCGTGATCATTGCGAACCAAGTACCACCGGCACCAAATAGACCCCACCAGATTGGCTCATCAGAACGTTTCGGTGCTGTATTAACACTATAATTTGGTTTCATTACTCAAGCTCCTTACATCACGATGAGAACGATCAGTGAGATGAACGCAACTGCTGCCCACTGAGTCAGAACGATGATTTTCTTATCCACTGGTTTGCCTTTCAGACGAATTGGCATAACCTGTGGCATCATGCTGAAGAAAGTTTGTGCGTGGAACAGGCTACCTAGTAGTGCAACGATGTTGATCGCTACCACGATAGGGTTTGCCATGAACTCCAACCAACCTTGCCAAGCTTCAGGACCTTTCACTAGAGAACCTAGACCGAAAGTCAGGAAGATAGTGAACAGGATTAGAGGAAGCACAGTTGCTTCACGTAGCATGTAGAAGCGGTAGAAAGGATGGTTCTTCCACCAAGTGCGTTTTACTTCACGAACGTAAGGTTTACGGTTGCTCATCCTTATGCCTCCACTTTTTTCGGTGAACCATCAGGTTTCAACATAGCAATTACGAAGTCCATAGAAGACTCTACTTTGCCTTGGTTTACTGCCGCTGCAGGATCTACGCTCTTCGGACAAACTTCAGAACAGTAACCTACGAACGTACAACCCCAAGCGCCGTTTTCACCGTTGATCAGCTTCATGCGCTCATCTTTACCGTTGTCACGGCTGTCTAGGTTGTAACGGTGTGCCAGAGTTAGAGCAGCAGGACCGATGAACTCAGGGTTCAAACCAAACTGAGGACATGCTGCGTAGCACAGACCACAGTTGATACAGCCAGCAAACTGCTTGTATTTCGCCATTTGCTCAGGCGTTTGCAGGTTTGTGCCGTCTTCTGGTTTGCGGTCGTTACCAATGATGTAAGGTTTGATAGCTTCTAAGCGCTCGATGAACGGCGTCATGTCCACGATCAAGTCTTTCTCGATTGGGAAGTTTGCTAGTGGCTCGATAGTCACGCCATTCGGGTAATCACGTAGGAAGCTCTTACAAGCTAGCTTAGGCACGTTGTTTACCATAATGCCGCAAGAACCACAGATCGCCATACGACAAGACCAGCGGTAAGACAGATCTTTGTCTAGGTGATCTTTGATGTAACCAAGCGCATCAAGCACAGACATGGTTTCATCAAAAGGTACTTCGAACGTTTGAGTATATGGTTCTGCGTCCTTCTCTGGGTCGTAACGCAGAATGTCGACTTTTTGAATGCGGTTTGATGACATTATGCTTGCTCCTCTGCCTTCTTCGCTTCTGCTTCAGCGGCTTTTTCAGCTGCTGCTGCTTTCTCTGCTGCTTCACCGTATAGACGTGCTTTAGGCTGTGACTTAGTAATTGTCACGTTGCTGTAGTCGATACTTGGTGCTGCATCTTCTTTGAAGAAAGCAAGCGAGTGTTTCAGGAAGTTCACGTCATCACGCTCTGTACAACCATCGTCTAGACGTTGGTGCGCACCACGAGATTCTTTACGCAGGATTGCAGAGTGAACCATCGCTTCTGCGACTTCTAGACCGTAGCCCACTTCAATAGCGTAAAGAAGGTCAGTGTTGAACACTTTGCCTTTGTCTTTGATGCTGATTTTCTTGTAACGCTCTTTCAGCTCAGTGATTTTCTCGATGGTTGCTTGCATCAAGTCTTCTTGGCGGTAGATACCACAACCTGCTTCCATGGTGTGACCCATTTCAGTACGGATATCTGCCCAGTTTTCATCACCTTCTTGGTTCATTAGAGCGGCAATGCGGTCTTCAACTGCTTTCACCTGAGTCGCGATAGACTCTTCGTTCCAGCCTTTGAATTCTGCAGCACGTTTCACCGCTTGTTCACCCGCAACGCGACCAAATACCACGAACTCAGCCAGCGAGTTAGAACCTAGACGGTTTGCACCGTGAAGACCAACAGACGCACATTCGCCAACCGCGAATAGACCTTTAATGCGAGTTTCACATTCGCCGTTGGTTTCAATACCACCCATGGTGTAGTGAACCGTTGGACGAATTGGAATTGGCTCTTTTGCTGGGTCAACGTTCACGTAAGCTTTCGCTAGCTCACAAATGAATGGTAGACGCTCTTGTAGATACTCTTCACCTAGGTGGCGAAGGTCTAGGTGCACCACATCACCAAGAGGGTGTTTGATGGTGTTGCCTTTCTGTTGTTCGTGCCAGAAAGCTTGAGAAACTTTGTCACGAGGACCCAGTTCCATGTATTTGTTCTTAGGTTGACCCACTGGAGTCTCAGGACCCATACCGTAGTCTTGTAGGTAACGGTAGCCGTCTTTGTTGACGATGATACCGCCTTCACCACGACAACCTTCAGTCATCAGGATACCAGTGCCAGGAAGACCTGTTGGGTGGTACTGAACGAATTCCATATCACGTAGAGGAACGCCGTGACGGTAAGCCATCGCCATGCCATCGCCCGTTACGATACCGCCGTTGGTGTTACAGTGGTAAACGCGACCTGCGCCACCCGTTGCTAGTACGACAGACTTCGCCTTAATCGTAACCAGTTCACCTTCAGACATGTGGATTGCAATCAGACCTTGTACTTCACCTTCATCAACAAGCAAGTCGACAACAAAGTACTCATCAAAGCGCTTGATGTTGTCGTACTTCATCGACGTCTGGAATAGCGTGTGAAGCATGTGGAAGCCAGTTTTATCTGCAGCGAACCAAGTACGTTCAACCTTCATACCACCAAAGCGGCGTACGTTGACTTCACCGTTCTCTTTACGACTCCATGGGCAACCCCATTGCTCCATTTGGATCATTTCGCGAGTCGCGTTCTCTACAAAGTATTCAACAACGTCCTGTTCACATAGCCAGTCACCACCGCCAACAGTGTCGTTGAAGTGGTTGTCTAAGCTATCTTCATCCTTGATAACTGCTGCTGAGCCACCTTCTGCAGCAACCGTGTGGGAGCGCATTGGGTAAACTTTAGAAATAAGTGCTACTTCTAAGTCCGGGTTTGCTTCAGCCGCTGCAATAGCAGTACGAAGACCAGCGCCGCCTGCGCCGATGACTGCGATATCTGTGGTGATAATTTGCACAGTTATCCTCCAGTGTGTGATTGCGGAAATCCGCTTGTTATTGTGAGTGTGAGGGAAGGGTTTTAAGGCAATCCCTCAAAAGTAGTAGGGTTAGTGTAGGGGAGCCTTATGGCAGAAAAATTGATGTATTTGGGTTTTTTCTCCGGTAATGCACACAAGAGCATAGAAATTCTAGGTTATGTGACTGCTATCACGGCACGAAACGGTTGAGGGATAAACGTAAACTCGGTCAATGTTACATAGGTGTTGCACGACATTACCCTCATTGATAATAGGATTAATTGTGAGTGTTTTTTGTACTGTGGAACGTGAAATGCTTGCTTCAGTTTTAATCGAGTTTTATTCGTATTTAGACGGATGAAATTAAGAGGAATCCCCTATCGATGAACTAGGCAAAGCGTGCCAAAATTGCTATTTTCCTCGCTCACCAATGTATTGAGACTCTTGTTATGCAAACGACCTGGCAACCTACCGCTTCTATGGAACAACTTCGTCAACGTGCTGCGTTGATCACCGCTATTCGTCAATTCTTTGCCGAGCGAAAGGTGATGGAAGTTGACACGCCAGCCATGAGTCACGCCACGGTGACCGACATTCATTTGCATACCTTCCAAACAGAGTTTGTTGGACCGGGCTATGCCGACGGCAGCAAACTGTTCTTTATGACCAGCCCTGAATTCCATATGAAGCGCTTGTTGGCGGCGGGCAGCGGCTGTATCTACCAAATTAACAAAGCGTTTCGTAACGAAGAGAATGGTCGTCATCACAACCCCGAGTTCACCATGCTGGAGTGGTACCGGATTGGTTTTGATCACCATAAGTTGATGGATGAGATGGATGACCTACTTCAACTGGTGCTGAAGTGTGGTGCGGCAGAACGTATGACTTACCAGCAAGCTTTTATTGATGTGCTAGGTGTGTGCCCTTTAGAAGGCTCTATGCAAGAGCTAAAAGTGGTCGCAGCTAAGCTAGGGCTAAGTGATATTGCTGAGCCTGAGGAGGATCGCGATACCTTGCTGCAACTACTTTTCAGTATTGGTGTCGAAGCTAAGATTGGTCAACAAGCGCCTGCATTTGTGTATGACTTCCCTGCATCGCAGGCGGCGCTGGCAAAAATCAACCCGCAAGACAACCGAGTGGCGGATCGCTTCGAGGTGTACTTCAAAGGCATTGAGCTGGCGAACGGTTTCCACGAGCTGGACAACCCGAAAGAGCAATTGGCGCGTTTTGAACAAGATAATGCTAAGCGTCTGGAAATGGGTTTAAAACCACAGCCGATTGATTACCATTTGATTGGCGCATTAGAAGCAGGTTTGCCAGATTGCGCAGGTGTGGCGTTAGGCGTTGATCGCCTGATCATGTTGGCGCTGGGTTGTGACCATATCGACCAAGTGACCGCTTTTCCATTCCCTATTGCTTAAGGATAAATAATGAACCTGACTGCTGGACGTTTGGTGCTGCTTAGTTATGCGACTTTGATTGCGTACTTGTCTCTGAGCTCGGGAGAGTTGCAAGATTGGGGCAACATTGCATATTTGGATAAGATGCAGCATGCGATGGCGTACAGTGGTTTTGGTTTCTTGGGAGGCTTCTGTGTCGCAAATTGGCGTCAGCGTTGGATTGTGGCACTGAGTATTCTTTTATTCAGCGCTGTGATTGAAGTATTACAAGGTTATGTGGGGCGCCAAACGTCTTGGCACGACTTGATTGCGAACTCGATTGGTATTCTAACTGGTCTGCTATGTTACCGTATTTGGAGCCTCTATCGACCTAGGTTGGTGAAGTCGCTATACTCGATTCGTTAATGAAGAGGGAATACGATAACCATGAAAACGCGCGACAAAATCGTCTATGCCGCACTGGAGTTGTTCAACCAACATGGTGAGCGCAATATCACAACCAATCACATTGCTGACCATATTGAAATTAGCCCAGGCAACCTTTACTACCACTTCCGTAATAAGCAGGAAATTGTGCGTGAGATCTTCGCGCTATACTCTGCGGAACTGCTAGAACGCTTTACCCCTATTCAAGGTTCTCAAGAGAGCCTGACCATGCTGAAAAGCTACCTCGACTCGATCTTCACTTTGATGTGGAAGTACCGTTTTTTCTACGCGAATCTTCCCGAAATCCTTTCTCGAGACGAACAACTGCATGATGAATACATTGATGTTCAAGAGAAGCTGCAAGCCAACCTGATCGCGATCATGCAAGAGTTTGTGTCTTTGAAACTATTGAATGTTGATCAAGAGCAGTTGAAATCATTGGTTTGTACACTGCACCTTATCGCGTGTAGTTGGTTAGCTTACCAGTCAGCGATGTCACCAAAGACCGAAATTACCGAGCAAATGGTAAAACAAGGTATGCTGCAAATGCTCAATGTCGTTAAACCAGTGGCAACCGAGCAAGGTATGGAGCAATTGCTACTGCTTGAAGAAGCGGTGAGCCGACTGCACAGTTAATACTATTTTCCCTCCTTATTAAATCTAGAAAATGAGAGTATGGTTCTACGCTTAAAGTTTAGAGCGCAGCTCTCATTTTCAACTCCCTCCTTGAGTTGACTTGCTGTGCTCATTTCGCACAATAGGATTCATGCACCCTAAAAGCATCCGTTGGGGTATGATTCTCGATAAAGGAACTATCGTTCAATGAATTACGACATTTTTAATGGCGATGCCGACGGCATCATCGCATTGCTGCAATTGCGTTTAGCGGATCCTATCAACGCTGAGTTGGTGACGGGCGTAAAGCGCGACATCAAGCTGGTGGAGAAAGTGGATGTGCAAGCGGGTGATGAACTGACGGTGTTGGACATTTCAATGGAAAAGAACATGGTAGGTTTAGAGCAAGCTTTAGCTCAAGGCGCGCATGTTTTCTACGCCGATCACCACAAAGCGGGTGAGATCCCTCAGCATGGTAATTTGGACGCGCACATCGACCTCGATGCTAATATGTGTACTGCTTTGATTGTCGATCAGTTGTTGGAAGGACGTTTCCATACTTGGGCAATCACTGCTGCTTATGGCGATAACTTGATTGCTAAGGCGGATGTGTTGGCGGATAAAGCCGGACTCAATGAAACGCAAAAAGCGCAGTTAAAAGAGCTCGGGACGTTGATTAATTACAACGGTTATGGCTCGAAAGTAGACGACCTTCATTTCCATCCTGCGGACTTGTATCAAGCATTAAAGCAATACGCTTCACCATTCGATGCGATAGCAGATAACGCGTCACCTTACTATCAATTACAATCGGCTTATCAGCAAGATATGGACGCAGCACTCGCCGTCCCTGCGACTCACGACAGCACTAAGCTCAAGCTGTTTGAACTGCCAGACAATGCGGCATCACGCCGAATCAGTGGTGTTTATGGCAACTGGCTTGCAAACCAAACTCCAGACTCTGCGCATGCGGTGTTAACGGAAAACGCTGACGGCACTTACACTGTTTCTCTTCGTGCGCCACTGAATAACAAGCAAGGTGCGGTGGCAGTGTGTGGGCAGTTCCCTACAGGTGGGGGGCGAGAAGCCGCAGCAGGCATCAATGCACTAAGCAAAGACGATGTCAGTGCTTTCATCGACGCAGTAGAGACTTACTACGCCTAGCATTTTTCTGAATGCGAATACGACAAAGGAGCCGAGTGGCTCCTTTGTTTTTGTGTCGCGATAGTGCAGTTTAGAACTGCGATGATAAACGGCAGTTATAAACGCTTTAACCAAGATTTCGGGTTTTGCGCTTCACTGTTACGGCGAATTTCGAAGTACAGTGAAGGTCTGTCTTGACCACCAGTATCACCTGCAAGTGCAATCACTTCACCTGCGGTCACCTTATCACCTTCTTTCTTGGTCAAAGCTTGGTTGTAACCGTAAAGCGTCATGTCGCCTTTCCCGTGATCAAGCAGCACGACTAAGCCGTAGCCTCGCAGGTATTCCGCAAATACTACGGTGCCTGGGTAAACGGCTTTGACTTGCTGACCGTATCTGGCAGACAACACCATACCTTTCCAGTTTACCTGCCCTGTTTGTTTGGTACCGAAGCTGTGCAGTACGCGACCTTTCAACGGCCACGGTAGTTTTCCACGTTGTTTTGCAATACCGTCCATCGGTACTGCATTACGTTTTGCTGCTTTCGCTATCTCGGCCTTTAGACGGGTTTCGTTACGTTGCAGTTCTGCTAAGTAACGTTTGTCATCTTTGATGCTCTTTTGAATCTTGCTCAGCGTACCTTTACGTTTCGACTGCGTGCTTGCTAAAGACGAGCGCTTTTCCGACTGTTGCTTAAGCAAGGTTTCAATTTGGTCTTTTTCCAGTTCGAGTTGGTTTTTGTTGTGCGCCAACTCTTGGGTGGTTTTGGTGATCGCATCAATGACTTCCGCGCGTGCTTTGGCAAGATGTTGAAAGTATTGGCTGATGCGATCTTCTTCTACGCCTTCGTTAAGGAGATGCCCATTGGCTTTCGCACGCTCCGTGACGTAGTAGGTTTGAATCAGTTGTTTGAGCTCTTCTTCTTGTGCTTGGCGTTGAGCTTCTTGCAGCGCAATCTTCTCTTCCAACTTACTGATGTTTTGATCCGCTTGTGCCAAGTCTGCTTTGGTTTGTTTGATCTCGCGTTCTAACTTGGAGATACCGAGTTCTTGGCTTTTCAGCGATTTTTGCAGATCGTTGAGCTGTTTTTCTTGAGAAGTTAGCGATTTTTTCTGGCGATTGATTTCGCTAGATACGCCTTTGAGCTCTTGTTGGCTTGCGGCGAAAGAGGTGAGGGGATATGTGGCAGATAAAGCACAAGTTAATAAAATAGCCGAGCGTAGCACTGGGTGATTTTGTTTTCGCACTTGAGAGTTACCTACCACATTATTGTCAAAGGATCAGATGACGATTAAATACCATCCCCATGGATAAAGCTTTGCGATTTACCGTTAAAGCCTTGATCCATATCGAGAGAAGGTTTGTCCGTTTTCGGACGACCAACAATTTTTGCAGGCACACCAGCCACGGTTGTGTGTGGCGGCACTGCTTGCAATACCACAGAGCAAGAGCCAATTTTTGCGCCTTCGCCCACTTCGATATTGCCAAGAATTTTAGCACCTGCGCCGATCATTACACCTTCGCGAATTTTCGGGTGACGGTCACCGCATTCTTTACCGGTACCACCTAGAGTGACATCTTGCAGAATAGATACGTCGTTTTCGACAACGGCGGTTTCACCAATCACGATGCCAGTTGCATGGTCTAGCATGATACCACTACCAATACGCGCTGCAGGGTGAATATCGACCTGACATGCTACAGAAATCTGATTTTGCAGGTAAGTCGCAAGAGCGTGACGACCTTGCTTCCATAACCAGTTTGCCACTCGGTACCCTTGCAGAGCATGGTAGCCTTTCAGGTACAACAATGGCATTGAGTACATTGAAACAGCAGGGTCGCGATTAACCGTGGCACAAATGTCACAAGCCGCGCCGTCGGTGATGGTTGGATCGGCGGCAAAGGCTTCTTCAACCACTTCACGCACTGCCATTGCTGGCATGGAAGCGGTGTTCAATTTGTTGGCCAGAATGTAGCTCAATGCGGCACATAGACTTTCATGCTTGATGATGGTCGCATGATAAAAGCTCGCCAGCATAGGCTCTTGCTCTGACATCTCACGGGCTTCTGAAACAATTTTGTTCCAGACTTTTTGTTTTTCGCAGTGTTTCATTCTCAATATCCTGAGTGGTTCTTCCGTGACCCGACAACTTCTATTCTTCTCAGATGAGGTGCAAAAGGCGGTAGATTGCTACTTTCCTTCGGCTTTTTTGTCACGAGCAAGTAAATCTTGCGCTGCCAGGCGTGCATCCTTTCCTTGATACAATACTTGATAAATTTGGTCAACAATTGGCATCTCTACGCCCATGCGCTGAGAGAGCATCCAAACTTCTTTGGTGTTGCGGTAGCCTTCAACGACTTGACCGATTTCTTCTTGCGCAGTGTCGACGTCTTTACCTTGACCTAGTGCCAAACCAAAACGGCGGTTACGTGATTGGTTATCGGTACAAGTTAAGACGAGGTCGCCCAAGCCAGCCATACCCATAAAGGTTTCTGGTTGTGCGCCTAGTGCGGCACCAAGACGGCTCATTTCTGCCAAACCACGTGTAATCAGTGCTGTACGGGCATTGGCACCAAAACCGATACCATCAGACATACCTGCACCAATGGCAATAACGTTCTTCACCGCACCGCCCAATTGCATGCCGATAAAGTCGTTGTTTGCGTAGACACGGAAGGTTTTGCTGCAGTGGATTTTCTCTTGCAGATCAGCAACAAAGTTCGCGTCTGGAGAAGCTACAGAAATTGCTGTTGGCATTCCCATCGCAAGCTCTTTAGCAAATGTAGGACCGGATAAAACTGCCAACGAGTAGCTGTTACCGATGATATCGAATGCTACTTCTTTTAGTAGACGCCCCGTTTCTGGCTCAAGACCTTTGGTTGCCCAACAAATACGAGAATCTTCACGTAAGAAAGGCTTACAGCTGTTCAGTACGATGCCAAAAACGTGGCTAGGGACCACAACTAACAAGTCACGGCTTGCTTGAACGGCTTTTTCTAAATCCGATTCAATAATCAAGCTCTCTGGGAAATCAATACCAGGTAGGAATTCGTGGTTGGCACGGTCTGCTTCAAGGCGTGCCATATGCTCTGGCTCGTGACCCCATAGGATGACGTTTGCGCCGTTACGAGCAAGGGAGATTGCCAAAGAAGTGCCGTATGAGCCTGCACCAATCACAGTCATTGCGATGTCTTTACCGTAAGCATTGTTTGTATTTGCTTGTGTCATGCTACCGCCTAATTGCCTTTCTACTAGTAGAATCTAGTTCATAATCGCCAGAGTTTACGCTCTCTAGGGATTAGGAACTAGGAACTTTTATCAGAAATAAAAAATGCACATTGCATCGCAGAGAGGACGCTTTGTGCATTTTCTTCAGGTATATGACGTGAGCTCGTTCTTAGGAAGGGCAACACGTCACTTACAAAACGTGAATTACGCTTCAGCTTCGCCTTGTTGAGCTTGCTGTTGTAGGTAGTTCATGAATAGCGCGTCGAAGTTAACTGGTGCTAGGTTCAGTTGAGGGAACGTACCTTTAACTACTAGGCTAGAGATAGTTTCACGAGCGTATGGGAATAGGATGTTCGGGCAGAATGCGCCTAGGCAATGTGCAAGTTGACCTGCTTCCATTTGCTCAGCTGTGAAGATACCACCTTGTTGAACTTCACATAGGAACGCTGTTTCTTCTTCGTTCTTAACAGTAACTGTTAGACGTAGAACAACTTCGTAAACACCTTCACCAAGCTCACGGCTTTGAGTGTCTAGGTCTAGTTTAACGTCTGGGTTCCACTCTTTTTGGAAGATTACTGGAGAGTTAGGCGCTTCGAAAGAAACGTCTTTTAGGAAGATGCGTTGAATTGCAAAGTTTTGTTGTGCGTCTTGTGGTGCTGCTTCAGCCATTTTTAAATCCTTAATAAACATTTGTTGGGTCTAGGATTTTCTAAACCCAGAAATATGGTTTGTCCTGAGACTAACTGAGCAAATCTACCTTGACTAGATGAAGCGCGTATTACGTGCAAAGCATCACAACTTAGTGCTTCAACTGCTTTCTATTTGCTCAGTTTATATAAACGAGGCTGGCAAAATTGTTTTACCGCGACCTTATTTCTTACCACGTACTAGTGGAAGGTTCGCTTCGTTCCATGCAATCAAACCGTTCTTCAGTAGGCTTACGTTTTCGAAGCCTGCTTTCGCTAGTAGGTTTGCACTTTCTTGAGCGGTTTGACCCGTTTTGCATACCACAATGATTGGGTCTGATTTACGGTTTTCAAGGCTACCAAAGTTACCTGCTTTGATATCAGACGGCAAAATGTGAAGTGCGTCGGTGATGTGACCTTGTTTGAACTCATCTTTAGAGCGGATATCCACCACAACGCCGTTTTCACGGTTCATAAGGTGAGTCAATTGGTTCACGTTAATCTCTTTGTATGCTGCCGTCGCAGATTTCACGATGTTCATGATGAATGCGACAAGAAGACCTACCCAAACCAAAGATAGAATCATGTTCTGTTGGAAAAAATCAATGTACTCTTGCATGTCCTGAGCTCTTACACTGTTGGCGGAAAAATAAAGCAGGAGTATAGCGGGGATAGCCGCCTTAGGCGAGAGGGTTAAAATTTTCTAACGAATAATTGAGATCTAAGCGCTCCCAGCAAACTGGTTGAAGCTAGTCATTCATGCAATCTTATTATCACTTCCTCCTATCAATTCAATCGGCGTAATTGACTTCACTTCTGGTCGAAAAAGCGCACAATGGGTTACAACAAAAAGTTTTTCAACAAAGTATTTCGGTGGTCGTACAAAGCATCTTGAAAGTGACTATGCTTGTGGAACACGTTTGCTGACTAGGTCGGATTGCTTGCTAACTTGTAAGATAGCAACAATAAATCGCAAACATTATTTGATCTTAACCTACAGTTTTGGTTAAAAAGTGTAGTAAAATTACGCTAGTTTTGTTTCAAGGTTAGATGGAGCAGCGAAGCTCTACACCGAAAGTTACTTAAATTTGATGAGGTCATCACTATGTCTGCTAAGAAGCCATTGGCTCTAGTTATCCTTGACGGTTACGGTTACCGTGAAGACACAGCAAGTAACGCAATTGCAAATGCTAAAACACCAGTAATGGATGCACTGATTGCGAATAACCCACACACTCTTATCTCTGCTTCAGGCATGGACGTTGGTCTACCTGATGGTCAAATGGGTAACTCAGAAGTTGGTCACACCAACATCGGTGCAGGTCGCGTTGTATACCAAGATCTAACTCGCATCACTAAGTCTATCGCTGATGGTGAATTTGCTGAGACAGCGGCACTAGTAGAAGCTATCGATTCTGCAGTAAAAGCTGAAAAAGCAGTACACATCATGGGTCTTATGTCTCCAGGTGGTGTTCACTCTCACGAAGACCACATCTATGCAGCCGTTGAAATGGCTGCAGCTCGTGGCGCTGAAAAGATCTACCTACACTGCTTCCTAGACGGTCGTGATACGCCACCACGTAGTGCCGAAAACTCACTACAACGTTTCCAAGATCTATTTGCGAAACTAGGTAAAGGTCGTGTTGCTTCTCTAGTTGGTCGTTACTATGCAATGGACCGTGACAACAACTGGGATCGTGTTCAAGTTGCTTACGATCTTCTAACTCAAGCGAAAGCTGAGTTCACTGCAGAAACAGCGGTTGCTGGTCTAGAAGCGGCTTACGCTCGTGACGAAAACGATGAGTTCGTTAAAGCAACAGCTATTAAAGCGGAAGGTCAAGAAGACGCAATCATGCAAGATGGCGATGCAGTTATCTTCATGAACTACCGTGCTGACCGTGCGCGTCAAATCACGCGTGCATTCGTTCCTGCATTTGACGGCTTCGAGCGTGCTGCATTCCCAGCAATCAATTTTGTAATGCTGACTCAATACGCGGCTGATATCCCTCTAGCAATCGCATTCCCACCTGCGTCTCTAGAAAACACTTACGGTGAGTGGCTATCTAAGCAAGGTCAAACTCAGCTACGTATCTCTGAAACAGAGAAATACGCACACGTGACTTTCTTCTTCAACGGTGGTGTTGAGAACGAATTTGAAGGTGAAGAGCGTCAACTTGTTGCTTCTCCAAAAGTAGCAACTTACGACATGCAGCCAGAAATGAGCTCTCCAGAGCTAACAGAGAAGATGGTTGCTGCTATCAAGTCTGGTAAGTTCGATACTATCATCTGTAACTACCCGAACGCAGATATGGTTGGTCACACTGGCGTTTACGAAGCTGCAGAGAAAGCAATCGAAGCTCTAGATGAAAGCGTTGGTAAAGTGGTTGAAGCGATCAAAGAAGTTGGCGGTCAACTGTTGATCACGGCAGACCACGGTAACGCAGAAATGATGATCGACCCTGAAACTGGCGGCATCCACACTGCTCATACTAACCTACCAGTACCTCTAATCTACGTAGGTGACAAAGCGGTTGAGTTCAAAGAAGGCGGTAAACTGTCTGACCTTGCGCCAACAATGCTTTCTCTAGCAGGTCTAGAAATCCCTGCAGAAATGTCTGGTGAAGTGCTAGTTAAGTAATTAACTGACGATTCAGAATGATAAAAGCCCGAGTTTGACTCGGGCTTTTTTGTGTCTGCGATCCTGTGTTGGGTAAGGCGAAGAGTTATTAAGGTCAATAGTCCCTAATTGAACCTGAACTATTGCACTAGGATGCCCGTACCAATAACCGCTAGTGCAGCGCCTAACCAAGCAAATCGATTTGGGCGTTTCTTGGTATAAATCCACAGTAGTGGCAACAACATGATAGGTGTTGTTGAAGAAAGCAGCGCTACCATTCCCACGTTACCCTCACGCAGGGCGTAAAGAATCAATGTCATACCAATCGCCATAGCCAAAAAGCCATTTAATGCTGTAATGCCAAAGACTTTCCATGTGATGGTTTGAGTCGCGCGAGCGACTTTGGCGCCAATTAACCAAAGTGCACAATGTGCGACGAAAGCACTGATCATACGAATGGCAGAGGCGGCGACAGGGTCAACAGTGGTTTGCATGACAGGTTTAGCGATGATGCCACCCAGAGCCTGACACATAGCGGCGGTTAACCCGAGCCCGATACCAATCCAAACGTTGCCTTTGATCTCTTCTAGCGCGTTGCTAGCTTGCCCGCGTCGACCATAGAAAATCGCCATTACGACACCGCTGAAGACTAAGGTTGCACCAATCAACTCCGTGCCAGTCATGCTTTCGCTAAATAGGAAGTAACCCAAGATGGCAGAGAACACCGCATGGCAAGAAAACAACAAGCCTGCTTGGCGTGGTCCCATGCGATTCAAACAGGCGAACAACGCGGTATCGCCAATAAAGATGCCAATTAAACCGGACGCCATCATTGGCGTAATATGTTCGGTGGAGACACTTAGCCAGCCCCCCGTGAACCACGCCATCGTGGAGAGGATGATCGCGGTACAGCCCATACGCCATCGACTATAAGCAAACGCCCCGAGATGTTGAGCGGGAACAACAGAAATTAAGCTAGAAACAGCCCATAAGAAAGCAGCGCACAGCGCCAGCCATTCATAACCCATGATTGCGAGACATCCTTGTAGAGCAGGGGAGAGGCTTTAATATGCATGAATTTATAAAGATCTAAAAGCGCATATTTATGCCAATAAAAAAGCAGCTCGTTGAGCTGCTTTTGATGGGGAGGATTACACTTTAAAGCGACTGATGTTTTCACGCATCGTATTGGCGGTATCGTACATCTGACGTGAACCTTCACTGCTCTTAAGTGATTGCTCGGCAATCATATCGGCATCGTCTTTAATGCCTTGCGTGTTACGGCTGATGTCTTCGCTTACCGCGCGTTGCTCTTCTGCTGCGCTTGCGATTTGCATTGCCATGTCGTTGATCTCAGTGATCGAGTTAGTAATGCTGGTTAAGCTGTCGTGTGCTTGCTGAGCATAATCCACGCTAGTATCTGCCAAACTGGTACTGGTTTGCATGCTATTTACTGCCAGTTTGGTGTTGTTTTGCAACGTTTCGATCATGGTGCGGATTTCTTCCGTCGAACCATGGGTGCGTTGGCTAAGTACGCGTACTTCATCGGCAACCACGGCAAAGCCGCGACCTTGCTCACCAGCACGAGCCGCTTCAATGGCAGCATTAAGTGCCAACAAGTTAGTTTGTTCGGCAATACCTTGGATCGTCGATAGGATTTGGTTGATGCTTTGCGTGTTTGCTTCTAGCTCCGAAATTACGCTGGCGGCATCGCTAACTTGCTCTGCGAGCTCTACGATCGCTTCACGATTCTTCTGGATGACGTTTTGTCCTTCCATACAAGCAGACGCTGAGTTTTGTGAAGCGCTTGCTGTCAGCTCTGCATGACTTGCTACCTCAGCAGCGGTTGCTGACATCTCATGAATGGCGGTTGCAATTTGGTTAACGTCGTTTTGTTGATGCTCAACGCGACCCGCAGCCATCGCAGATAGCTCATTTGCTTGATTCGCTTGTTCTGAAAGCTGTTCACTGTTCTCGACAATGCTTTTTAACATGGTTTGCATTTGCGCAAGGAACTGGTTCACGTGGGTTGCGAGTTCGCCAATTTCATCCATGCGCTCGATCTTGATGCGTTGCGTAAGATCGCCTTCGCCCTGTGATAGCTCTGAAAGCGCATCAGACAGCGTTTGGAGAGGTTGTAGCAAGCGAGTGATGATGTAAGTACTGATTGCCGCAATAATCAGGTACAGCACGATAGAAGCAATAGCCGTAAATGTCACTTGCTCAGAGACAGACGCAAATGCCATTTGTTTGTCTTGCACAATACCTAAAGACCAATCGGTGTTCGGCACTTTAGCTACGTAAATCAGCTTATCGCCTTGGCTGGGCCATTGAATCGTGTCTAGCCTTGCTTCGCCTGCAAGTCTCATCATCGTACTATGAGTTAAGGCTGGATTGAGTTCTGTCAGCGGTTTTTGGCTAAGCTTTTCATCTTTGTAAGCTACCAAGTTATTGTTGCCATCAACTAGGAATGCGAAACCGTCATTATCAAGCTGAATATTAAGGACTTCTTTGATGATGTCAGTTACCGCTAAGTCAGCGGCAAGCACACCTTTCTTACCTTGATTGAATGCCTTAGCAAAGCTAACCACAATGCTGCCATCGAAATCTTGGTATGGCTCTGTGATGATCAAACCAGATTTCGCCATTGCATCTTGGTACCAAGGGCGAGTGCGAGGATCGTAGTCAGAAGGCCAAGATTCAGATTTATCACCGTAGGCAATTGAGCCATCAGAGAAGCCAGCATAAACCGATAGAAACTTACCGGCTCGCTTTGTCAGTAGCATCTCGCGATCGGCATCGTCACTGCCAGCGATGATGTTTTCATTCGCGAGCATCATATCGCTACGAATCGCAAGCCAGTCACTGATGTAGCGGTTGGTCGATTGAGAGATGTTTTGAATTTCTCGATTAAGGGTAGAAGTGGTTTCTTCGCGTAGTTGATTGACGGAAACCCAAGCCTGAACGCCACTAACAATGGCGATAATGACTGCAATCGCAATCTGTATTTTTAATTTGATGGTATTTCTCATTGTCTTACCTTCATAAAACAGACAAAAAGATCAACGTCACGAGTTGTGACTCCAAAGGGTATGAGACGATTCAAGCACTGAAAGTTACATGAAAGGCTGTACAAAATTTATCGACCTATATTCGATAAACTTGAGTCGAATAGTGTGATTTTTATTCAACTTATTGATTAGCTAAGTGAATCAAATTTGAGATAAAAACAGAGGGAGTGATGCAAAACTAGATAGGTATATGGGTGATAAAGCTCTGCGGCAACCTTTTGTTACCGCAGAGCGATGGACTAAAACAGAATAATTACCGCACCATAGACAATGAACAGACCGACCAAGCCGATAATCAAACCGACCTTCGCCATGTCTTTACTTTCAATTAATCCCGTCGAGTACGCAAGGGAGTTTGGTGGTGTTGATACTGGTAAGATCATACCTAGTGAAGCCGAGAAAGCGACGACAACTAGCAATCCTTGTAAGCCACCGATAGCAACCAGACTTGGCATAGAAGCACCAATCGCCGCTGCAATCGGCATCAACAAGTTCGCTGTGGCGGTATTCGACATAAAGTTTGCCATTAGCCAGCACACGATCGATAGGGCAACAACGACAGCGAATGGTGATAGGGACTCATAATCAATTGCGTGTGCGAGTGCTTCAGCCAAGCCAGTTTTATCTAACGCAATACCAATAGCGATACCACCGGCTACCAGCCATAGCACATCCCAGTTGATAAGCTTGAGCTCTTCTTTGCCCATGATGCCCGTTAAGGTAAACACCGCGAGTGGAATGATAGCGACTACATAGGTATTCATGCCATGCACTTTAGTTGTCATCCATAGCAGGATGGTCATAGCGAAGGTCACGTAGACCACTATGGCACGCCAGCTTTTCTTAAATTTACCATCCAAGCGCAGTTTCATTTCCGGTTCACTAGAAGGGAAGAGCTTTTGCAATAAGAACCAAGCTAGCGTTAGTTGCACTAAGACAAAAGGCAAGCCCATCATCATCCAAGATAGGAAATCGATGCTGTTTTCTCCGGTTAAATATTGCAAGGCAATCGCGTTAGGCGGGGTACCGATTGGTGTCGCGATACCACCTGTATTAGCCGCAATTGGAATACAGAGAACTAGCGCTTTTATCCCCAAATCGCCTTTTGGTGCAGATGCCACGATAGGACCCAATAGCGCAAGCATCATAACGGTAGTCGCAGTGTTTGACATAAACATCGAGAACACGGCAGTGATCAGCATTAAACCCAACATAATGAACTTAGGTTGAGTGCCAAACGGTTTAAGAAGAACACGGGCGAGGTTGTTATCAAGTTCGTATTTAGAAGCGGCAATAGCGAGCGCAAAGCCACCCATGAAAAGGATGATAATAGGAGAAGAGAACGCAGAAAATATATCCGTATAAGCAATCAAATCTCCCAAATCATGCCCCGGAGGAGGGGTACGAAAGAGATGTAAGCCTTTGTCCGATATCATAATCAATTCAAGAGCAATGATAAGAATGGACGTAGCAAATACGGGGACGGGTTCTAAAACCCAAAGTAGTGCAGCAAGAAGGAAAATAGCCAATAGACGATGTTGAATTAAAGTGAGATCGTCAATTGGAATGGTATCGATCGGCATCATTAAGACACCGAGTGGAATCAAAAAACACACCAGTAATTTGACCAGTGTGTCCGCACTCATCTTTGGCATTGGCAGCCCCTTTTATCATCATCCCTCAACGCAGAGTAATTGATTGCGCTTTTAGGTACTTAGAGGCAAGTACGAGTTTGAAAAAGAGAGGCGAAATTTCGAACAGAGTTTTGCTTTTCGTCAATAAAAAAGCCCCCGTAAACGGAGGCTTCAAAGTCAGTTTGAGTAGGAGTCTTACTGCTGATGAGCGTAAGGTGTACCCATTACGGTTGCCTTACCATTTTCCATGCTTTCATCGAATGCGATAGCATCTTTTGCGAAAAGGTTGATAACGGTTGAGCCAAGCTTGAAGCGCCCCATTTCTTCGCCTTTCTTCAAGATAACTGCTTTATCGCCTTCTGCAGGGTAGTCCCATTTGTAAACCGAGTTACCGCGTGGCGGCGTGATAGTGCCTGCCCATACTTGCTCGATGCTACCTACGATAGTTGCACCAACCAGTACTTGTGCCATTGGACCAAACTCAGTATCGAAGATACACACTACACGCTCGTTACGTGCAAATAGGTTTGGCACGTTCTCTGCGGTTAGTGGGTTAACTGAAAATAGGTCACCAGGTACGTAAATCATCTGACGTAGCGTACCGTCACATGGCATGTGTACGCGGTGGTAGTCACGAGGCGATAGGTACAAAGTAGCAAAAGAGCCGTCTTGGAACTCTTCAGCCAGTTTTGCGTCACCACCTAGTAGCTCTTGTGCTGAGAAGTTATGACCTTTAGCTTGGATAAGCTGACCATCTTCAATCGGACCAAATTGGCTTACGCACGCGTCCGCAGGGTGAGTGATCACCTTTTCACCTTCCGTAATTGGACGAGCGCCTTCTTTTAGCTCACGTACAAAGAATTCATTGAAGGTTTTGAAGTGCTTAGGATCGGAGTGCTTCGCCTCATCCATGTTCACATTGTATTGTTTGATAAACCAGCGAATGATTGCTGTTGTTAGACCGCCAGCCTCAGCTGAAGCCAGTTTACCCACTAGGCGCGTTAGTCCGTGTTGTGGGATCCAGTACTGCAGTCCAACTTTAATCTTGTCCATCTTTAATTCCGATACTTCTGTTAGATTCTCGCTTTAGGGCGCGTGATGTTACTGAAATTTCATCTGCTTGTCAGTATTAGGTGATGATTTCTTACACAGTTGCAGCGTTATCTCGGCTACAGATCAGCTTTCTTGCTGCGTGAATACTGACGGTTGGCTTTGTTTTCCACCATGCTTTCTAGGATGCGATGATAGTTCTCAAAACGGACTTCACTCACTTCGCCTTTTTCCACGGCCTCTCGCAAGATACAGCCAGGATCGTCATTGTGCTTACAGTCGCGGAACTTACAACCGCCAAGATAAGGACGGAATTCAACAAATGCTTTGGTCACTTCCTCTGCTTCTAAGTGCCACAGACCGAATTCACGTACTCCTGGAGAGTCAATCAAATCGCCACCAGTAGGGATGTGATACAAGCGAGCTGCTGTGGTTGTATGCTGACCCAAACCTGAGTTCTCTGAGATCTCGCCTTCTTCCACTTCCTGCTCAAGTTCAGGCATCAGTGCGTTTACTAGGCTCGATTTACCTACGCCGGATTGACCAACGAAGATATTGATACGATCACGCAATTGCTCTTCAAGTTCGGCAATGCCTTCACCTGATTGCTTGCTCACAAACAGTACTTTGTAGCCAATGCGTTTGTATTCTTCTAGCCACTTTTCGTACATCGCTCGATCTTCATCAGCAAGTAGGTCTATTTTGTTGAGTACTAGTAGCGGTGCGATGTTCAGGGTTTCTGACGCCACCAAGTAGCGGTCAATGATATTGAGCGAAAGCTCAGGCAAAACCGAAGACACGATCACCATTTGGTCGATGTTAGCGGCGACAGGTTTCAAGCCATCGTAGTAGTCAGGGCGAGTTAGCATTGATGTGCGAGGTTCTACAGCTTCAACCACGCCAGATATACCTGCCATTGACTCAAGCCCTTCACGCCAAAGCACGCGATCACCAGACACCAGTGATTCGATACCACGACGAAGGTTACAACGCTGCACCTCACCGGTTTCTAGATCTTCGATGTCAGCGTGCTGACCGAAACGAGTGATAACGAGACCCTGTTTACTTGCGCCTAGCATGTTCTCATCCCACTGGATAGACTCTTCTTGCTTCTTTAGGCGTTTTTGTTGGTTGCTGCGTACGCGGCGCACCTGACCTTTGGTTAACTTTTTCTTTTTTGCCACAATCTTGTACTTAATGTGAGTTAACTCAACTGATTGAGCACGCTTTCGGCTCAAACTCATGAGTATCGTGTTTCAAGTATTTTCAGGTATAGTACCTCTTTTATCGATAAACAAATAGGCGGCGTAACCATGTCCTTTAGCGATCAAAACCTGATTTGGGTGGATTTAGAGATGACAGGTCTCGATCCTGAAACGCACAAAATCATCGAAATTGCTTCTATCGTCACGGATAGTGAGTTAAATATTTTAGCTGAAGGTCCAGTTTTAGCCGTTCATCAGCCAGAAGAAGAGTTGGCGAAGATGGATGACTGGTGTACCAATACGCACACTGCAAGTGGTTTGGTTGATCGCGTTCGCAACAGTGACGTCTCTGAACAAGATGCCGTTGCGCAGACCATCGAGTTCCTTGAGAAATGGGTACCAAAAGGCGTTTCTCCAATTTGTGGTAACAGTATTGGTCAGGACCGTCGATTCTTGTACAAGCATATGCCTGAGTTGGAAGAATACTTCCACTACCGTTATTTGGACGTGAGTACGTTAAAAGAACTGACTCGCCGTTGGAAACCAGAAGTGTTAGACGGTTTTTCGAAGCAGGGCACGCATCTGGCATTGGATGATATCCGTGAGTCGATTGCTGAGCTAAAGTACTACCGCGAAACGATCTTTAAGATCTAACTGTTAAGGCTGCGATCCAAATTGTTGTAATTAATGAGCGTTTTGCTTGCTTTTTCATCTGTCAGTAAAAAAATAAAGTTTTTTTGAACGAAGGACTTGCATCACAAAAAAATGCTCTTATAATTCGCAGCCCTGAACAGCGGAAACGTTGTTGATGCGACACTAGCTCAGTTGGTAGAGCGCAACCTTGCCAAGGTTGAGGTCACGAGTTCGAACCTCGTGTGTCGCTCCACTTTTCTTAAGTGGAAAGAAAGGCTTTCATCATGCCTTAAATGGTGAACTAT
>NZ_BCUF01000034.1 GCF_001591145.1 Vibrio harveyi NBRC 15634 = ATCC 14126 = KCTC 12724
TTCGAGAGCAAGAAAAACAACGCAAGGTACTATGTAACCTGGATGCACTTGTAACCTGGATGCACTTGAGTATACAAATTTTGCTAATCAAGCATTATCTGGATATCAAATCACTTTACTTTGAAGTGAATCGAAATAATTCTCTGAACTTGATGAAAGAATGTTCAAAGGTTAGACGTTCCGCTATTCTAGATATTGCCAATAAAATTTGCTGCTGGTGAACAATATGAATAATTACAACAAAACAAAAGACACTGATGATCTTCAGTGTCCCCTATGCCAATGCGATGAATATATGATTTCATCAGATGGCGAAAAATTCACATGTGCTTCTTGTGGATTCCATACAAAAAACTTTTCATCTATCCAATGCTTGCATCAAACCCCGTTGTTACAAACTAAATTCAAACACATCCATAGTTTAAGCAATGTTTGTCACTAAACTGAGCAGCCTAAGAGCTGCTCTTTTAGTTCATCAAGGTGTGAAATTTGAATAACGCGCTCATCGTTTACTAGATTAATCGGTGCGCCGTTATAAAGCTGAATGGTTCTTACGCCTGCATTTAAACCAGCTTCCACTCCTTTAGGCGTATCGTCAATGTACAAGCAATCACTAGGGAGAAAGCCCATATTCATTGCGCTGTACATAATGAGATCCGGTTCCGGCTTCCAACTGTTCGCATCAAATGCAGAAAATACTTTGCCTTTAAATGCGTCCAATAGCCCTGTCAGCTCTAGTGAATACTCAATCTTGTCTTTAGGACCATTAGAAGCAACACAATATTCAATGTTGTGTGAATCTAAGAACTGAATGAGTCGTTTTGCCCCGTCCATTGGTTGCAAGTGACGCACAAATAGCTTTTGTAACTCTTCTCTATATTGCGGTTCAAGAACATCAATAGAGGCATTTACGCTCATCAACTCTTTCGCATCACGGAGAATGTCTGCCAACTTACCGCCTTTAAAATGCTCGACACACTCATCGAAGGTCATTTCAGCGCCATACTGGCTAAACACGTTCACCAATGCTTGGCAGCACAAACGTTCACTGTCTACCAAGGTCCCATCACAATCGAATATGACGCATTTAATATTGTTAATAGCCATACGCCAGTCCCCCGCCAACGAATATTACACACTCTGCTGTTCAATTAAGTTTGAACTTATTGACTTATTTATTTGTACTAAATATGTATACCCATGATAGGTAAGTTTAGAAATGTTTAAACGACAGACTTGGCATTTCGTAGAAATGAGAAAGAGCAATTAACATTTTTTTAAGCAAGATCACCGAATGAAGCGCCAAAATTAAGAAAGATGAAACTTCATTTAGCGTGGTAATTAGCATTAAACTTCGTTATCTGGGTACAAATAACGCACTTCTATAAAATCATCCAAATTATTTAACAGAAGCTGAGTCAAGACAGGGTCGAAGTGTTTGCCCTTTTCTTGCCTGAACAGCTCGACGACCTCTTCAGTTGTCCATGCGCGTTTGTAACATCGCTCGGTAAATAGAGCGTCAAAGACATCTGCAATCGCAACAATGCGCGCAAACAAGTGGATATCTTCACCTTTTAAGCCATTTGGATACCCAGTTCCATCCCAACGCTCGTGATGTTCGTGTGCGACGATGGCTGCAAGTTTGGTGATTTCACCTTTACGATTATTGAGTAACTCAAAGCCTTTCGTAGTGTGACGCTTCATGATCTCCCATTCATCTGCATCCAACTTACCTTTTTTATCTAGGATGGATTCAGGTACAGAGATTTTCCCCACATCATGCATTGGACTTATGACTTCAATCATTTCCACTTCGCGATGGCTAAGACCATAAAATTCCGCCAGAGTGGCAGATAGTCTCGCGACGCGCTTTACGTGCTGCCCAGTTTCCCCAGATCGGCATTCAATCGCCTCGCCCAATATGTGAATCATTTCCTTTTGAACACTCAACGTTCGCTTTTGTAGCGTTACGATCTTTCGATTCTTTTGGTCAATGACTTTACGTTGGCGCATGGTCATAAACTGACTGACGATGACCAGAAACAACAGAATAATCAGCGCACAAGCAAACAAGAGCAATTTGATGTTTACTTGAATCGCCGGTGGTGGCGCATTAATGATGTGTGCGCTTTCAGGAATATCGTAACGGCTGATTCCGTATTTTTGGATAGCAGTAAAATCGAGAACGGCCTCGGATATCAGCTCATCATCCACTTTGATCATGGACAACCCCAATTTCCCAGCCATCAACTCAGCAGCCTCGTAGCCGTATTGTTCAGAGCGGTTGACAAAACCACCTAAAATGCCCGGTTCTTCGAGGTACATTTCCCACAGAACAAACACAGGAGCGGCGCTTTTTGCACCAATAACATGCGCCACTTGTTGATAAGAGTGGTAATGCCCTTGCTCTGCCTCTGTATTAAAATGAGTGAGTAGAACCGCATCATTTGGGCTTATGTTCTCTAGTTGCTTTGATGCGTCATCAAGGGTTTCATCACGTAGCTCGATTAGGTTGATCTGAGGAAACTTTTTCATTTCCGCAACGACACGCTCATGAATAAGCTCAGACGTCATGCTACGATCAGCTAAGTAATAAAGGTTCTTGATTTGAGGACGTAGCTGGTTGATAAGCAGAATATTTTCGGCAACTCGGTCTTGTTCATAAAGCACGCTACCAGAAGAACTCAACGCATCAAGCGTGGCGTCCGCGTCATTTATTCCAACCGCTACGAGAGGGGTAAAACGTTCATCATTCGCAAGGTATCGCTTTGCAAACTGCAATGCGGCATCGTCAGAAATGATGACACCATCAAATTCATAGTCTTTGTATTTTAACTTAAGGTAATTGGCCATCCGTCTAAAATAGCCATCGGTATGCACTCGCTTTGCATCCAGATATTCAATCGACAGCTTTACTTCGCTGTTCGTTTGTTTGAAGCCCTCTTCTATGCCTTTTTGAATATCACTGGTCCATTGATATGAAGGCTCATAGGAGTGTAACACCAGTACTCGTTCGATTTCCCAATCAGTATTGTCAGCATTGACTGCGGCCGTCCCTAGGCACAACAAAAGACCCAATAAACGCGTCAAACGCTTAAACATGTTTTACCCAGCCGAGAAAAAGAAGATTTTGCACATTCTAAACATCGATTCCCTTTAGGGAACCGATATCGATCAATTTTCAATGACTATTGTTTCACTCAACTTTTGATCGTGGTTCAGCTTTTTTCCTAAATCACAGACAAACTGGCGTTTATCTAAATTTTGAGAAACCACTAAATCAGAAATAAGGGTGTTGCCTTCATATTGACTTACAATCGCGGCACCAACCGGCTCCCCTTCTTTAAATCCGACATACAACTCAAATTCTGGTGTAAGGATGATTTGGGTAAGGAACTCAACAATCATTTCTTGTTCGTGCTTGTCTGCCCAACGCTGCGATTGAAGAATTGAAAACATCACGGTAAGTCGATGAAAATCAACTAAGAATATGTCTTCTACCGATAAGTTTGACTCATTGTCTAAGAGCAACGTATTACTACTCACCTCGTAGGTTTGCTGCTCAAGCATACGATTGTAAATTTCACGACCTTCCAAACTTTCTTTAGTAGGGAATTCAACTTCTACTAAATCATGCAGCCACTCGTTTTTTCTTTTAATGCTTTCTAACTGTTGTTCGTTCATTTTCTTACCTTAAGCGCTGCTAGTTCAATTTTGGACAGCGTAAAAAAGACAGGACTTTGATTAGAAATGTAGTGCTCACCTGCTCTGGAGCGGTACATTAGCATGAAGCCTCTTACAAACCTAGCTAAACTCCTGAGGTAACGCCAAATTTTGTTTTAATCGTGTGCGTCTGATAAATTGAATCAATAAATTAGCCTATTTAAGGGATGAAAAATGAAAAAAAGCTTGCTTGCTCTAGGTTTGGTAACGGTCTTGGCTGGGTGTAGTGATAATGAAGTGGGCGACGTCTCACTAGGCATGTTCACAATGAAAGACATTAAAATTGGTCACCTACAAGATGAAGTCGTAACTGGCGTAACTTGTCATATTGCTTCTATTGAAGCGAACCTAAGTTTGTCTGATCCGAGTGACAGCTCAATCTCTTGTCGTCAAACCGGTGATATCACACCAGAAATGATTGCAAAAATAGACAAGAGCAAGTCAGGGGAAGTGGTATTCAAAAAATCGAAAAGTATCTTCTTTAAAACGATGAAAGTGCGTCGAATCTACGATCCAGAGAATCAAACGTTACTTTACTTGTCATACACCACGAAAGAGACCGAAGGCAGCTTCAAACATAGCTTGTCAACGGTGCCATTATGGGGCACGAAAGCTTACGTCGAACCGACTGTAACTCCTACAAATTAACCCCAAATCGCTGCTAAAAACACCAGCCCGCTGCATTTTTCAGCGGGCGAATTTCTTTGTAATAAAACACAACGATTTTCAAAATTTTGTGATACAATCCCGCCTCTTTTTTTCTCACTCAAGAACAAGCATGAAGTTTCCTGGACAGCGTAAATCTAAACACTACTTCCCAACTCACGCTCGAGATCCATTAGTCAACCAAATTCGACAGGCGCCTAAGCTGTACCGCCCTACGATTGTCGGCGTTGGTCAAACCATCGTAGATATCGAAGCGCGCGTAGACGATGCGTTTTTAGAAAAATACAACCTTAGCAAAGGTCATTCTCTCGTTCTTGAAGAGAGCAAAGCAGACGCACTATATGAAGAGTTAGTAGAGCAAGGTCTGATTACTCATCAATACCCAGGCGACACTATCGGTAACACTCTGCACAACTACTCTGTATTGGCAGACAGCAAATCTGTACTACTTGGTGTTATGTCTAAGAACATTCAAGTCGGTTCTTTCGCATACCGTTACCTGTGCCGCACCTCTTCACGCATGAACCTTAACCACCTGCAAACTGTAGACGGTCCTATTGGTCGCTGCTACACCCTAATTTCTCAAGATGGTGAACGTACTTTCGCAATTAACGAAGGTCACATGAACCAACTAGCTCCTGACAGCATTCCTGAAGAGGTGTTTGAAAAAGCCTCTGCTCTTGTCGTTTCATCTTACCTAATGCGCGGTAAAGAAGATGACCCAATGCCAAAAGCCGTTCAAAAAGCGATCGACTTTGCTAAGAAGCACGACGTCCCTGTTGTACTAACGCTGGGTACAAAATACGTGATCGAAGGCAACGCTGAGTGGTGGCAAGAGTACATTCGAGACAACGTATCTGTTGTTGCAATGAACGAGGAAGAAGGCGCTGCGCTTACTGGAGAAACTGATCCACTTGCTGCCGCAGACAAAGCACTCGAGTGGGTAGACCTTGTTTTGTGTACTGCTGGTCCTGATGGTCTATACATGGCTGGTTACACCGAAGAACAAGTGAAACGCGAAACAACGCACGATATCCTTGAAGGCTCAATTGATGAGTTCAACAAGTTCGAATTTAGCCGTGCTATGCGCAAAGAAGACTGTAAACAGCCGATGAAAGTGTACTCTCATATCGGTCCTTACCTAGGTGGACCACTTGAGATTAAGAATACCAACGGTGCTGGTGATGCAGCGCTATCTGCTCTTCTGCACGACATGGCTGCCAACTCTTTCCACCAGAAAGAAGTTCCTAACTCAGAAAAACACGAAGTACGTTGTCTGACTTACTCTTCGCTATCTCAAATTTGTAAGTACGCTAACCGTGTAAGTTACGAAGTGCTAACCCAACACTCTCCTCGCCTATCCCGTGCTCTACCAGAGCGTGAAGATAGCCTAGAAGAAACCTACTGGGATCGCTAAGAACCAAGCACTTAGAGCGAAAAATATGCGAAGGTCACCGTTTGGTGACCTTTTTGTTTTGATCTAGCGCAGTATTTAGTGTTTTTTGTTATTATGTAGCACGCTAAGGCGCACGAACTGCTTTACACCTCTTATTTTACCAGTATTATTCTCGCGCAAACGTTTGCGCAACAGCAATACAGTCTTTCGATTGCTTGATGCTGAACGCCACGTGTTAGCCATTTTTTTGGAGTATCCATGCAGTCTGATATTGAAATTTGCCGAAACACACCGTTGTCTTCTATCGCTACTGTCGCAGCAAATGCAGGGCTTTTGCCGCACGAATTTGATACACACGGAAAACACAAAGCTAAAGTTCATCCCCAATGTCTTGAGCGCCTCAATACAAATCAAGACGGAAAGTTAGTGTTGGTCACTGCGATTACCCCTACTCCTTTGGGTGAAGGTAAGACCGTTACAACAATCGGCTTATCTCAAGGGCTATCTAAAATCAATCAATCGGTCATGGCATGTATTCGTCAACCGTCAATGGGTCCAGTATTTGGCGTTAAAGGTGGGGCTGCTGGCGGCGGTTACTCTCAAGTTGCACCAATGGAGGAACTAAACCTGCACCTCACTGGTGATATCCACGCGGTTACCGCAGCGCATAACCTTGCGTCCGCCGCGCTTGACGCTCGTCTCTATCACGAGCAACGAGAAGGCTACGCGGCGTTCGAGGCACGAACTGGACTAAAAGCACTTAAAATCGATGTTGACCGAATCACGTGGAAACGTGTAATGGACCACAACGATCGTGCACTACGCATGGTGAAGATTGGTCTGAATGAAGAAGGCAAGACCATTAACGGTTTTGAACGTAGTGAAGGTTTTGATATCTCCGCAGCCTCTGAGCTTATGGCTATCCTTGCCCTAGCAAAAGATCTTAAAGACTTACGTCAGCGTATTGGGCGTATTGTCGTGGCATACGATATCGAGGGACAACCGGTTACCACAGAAGACTTGCAAGTCGCAGGTGCAATGGCTGTCACACTCAAAGAGACAATAGCTCCAACATTAATGCAGACTCTAGAAGGTGTGCCAACCCTTATTCATGCAGGTCCATTTGCTAATATCGCTCACGGTAATTCCTCTATCATTGCAGACGAAATTGCTCTTAAACTATCTAGTTACGTTGTCACTGAGGCAGGTTTTGGTTCAGACATGGGGTTCGAAAAAGCTTGTAATATAAAAGCGGCGGCGGCTGGTCGAGCTCCTGATTGTGTTGTGATTGTTGCGACATTACGCGGCCTAAAAGCAAACTCCGGTCACTACGATTTGCGTCCGGGCATGGCTATTCCGGATTCGATTTTCAACCCCGATCAATCGGCATTAGAAGCAGGGTTTGAAAACCTGAAATGGCACATCAATAATGTTCATAAATACGGTATTCCTGCTGTCGTTGCGATCAACCAATTTCCGCAAGATTCTGTAGAAGAGCTGTCTGAATTAGAGTCTTTAATAGAACGCTTTAATCCTGAAGTAAAAGTTGCCATCAGCACCGCATTTGCAAAAGGCGGTGACGGTGCCGTTGAGCTTGCTAAGCATGTTGTTGAAGCATGCGAGAATCCATCGGAGTTCACCCCTCTTTACACGAAAGAGCAATCATTGAAAGAAAAGCTGATGGCGGTCTGTGAAGCTGGTTATGGTGCATCAAATATCGAGATGAGCGATCTAGCAAAACAGCAGCTCAAGCACTTTGAAACGCTTGGCTTTGACGGCTTAGCTGTGTGCATTGCTAAAACGCCGTTGTCGCTCAGTACAGATTCAGCAATTAAAGGCGCACCTAGTGGCTTTAACGTTCCGATTCGCGAACTTCGCTTGTGTGCCGGAGCAGGCTTTGTATACGCACTTTCAGGAAACGTCATGACCATGCCAGGGCTACCAGACAAACCTGCATTTATGAACTTAGATCTTGATGATCAAGGTAACATCATCGGTCTGTCATAACCTCACTGCTGTTTTCTACAATGGATAGGAGCCTTTGAGCTCCTGTTTTAATTTCTGCTCGTCCCACATTACCTCATTGTTTTAACGCCGCTTTACATTGTAAATCGGGTTATAGACAACCTTTGGCCACTCCGACCTCACCAATTTAGTGCACGACATATTTCCCCACTCCCTAATGTAGTGCAAAGTTAACGCTTCATTTATCAAAATATATTGATTTCATTGATAAAATTCTATGGCTCGAATCTTGTACTAGGGTATATAACAAAACGATTTCTAAAAACCAAAGGACACTCACTGTGCACATCGAATAGCAATCAGCAGTTGGCTAACTCCTCAAGCTTTAGAGCGCTTTCGAAGCACGTAAGATAAGGGAAAGGGAAGATTATGCAAGATGCACTCGCGGTAATTTTAGCCGGTGGTATGGGGTCAAGGTTAAGCCCTCTCACCGATGATAGAGCCAAGCCAGCGGTTCCTTTTGGCGGTAAGTATCGTATCATTGATTTCACGCTAACTAACTGTATTTATTCAGGTTTACGCAAGATATTGGTTCTCACTCAATACAAATCACATTCACTACAGAAACACTTGCGAGATGGTTGGTCCATCTTTAATCCCGAACTTGGTGAGTACATAACGGCAGTTCCACCTCAAATGCGCAAAGGTGGTGCATGGTACGAAGGTACAGCCGATGCGATCTACCACAATATGTGGCTACTTTCGCGAAACGATGCAAAGTACGTCGTCGTTCTTTCTGGTGACCATATCTACCGCATGGATTACGCAGCGATGCTCGAAGAGCATAAAGAAAACGGTGCGAAGTTAACGGTCGCTTGTATGGATGTTCCTGTTGAAGATGCAACCGCCTTTGGGGTCATGGGCATCAAAGAGAATGGTTTGGTCGAATCTTTCGTCGAAAAACCAGAAAACCCACCTACTCTGCCAGATGATCCAACTCAAAGCTTGGCTTCTATGGGTATCTATATTTTTGATATGGACGTACTACAAGACGCTCTTGAAGAAGATGCGAAACTCGACGATTCCAACCATGACTTTGGCAAAGACATAATCCCAAAGCTCATCGATACTCAATCCGTTTACGCTTATAAATTCTGTGGCAGTAAAGGTCGTGTAGACAAAGATTGCTACTGGCGCGATGTAGGTACGATTGACTCTTTCTATGAAGCCAATATGGATCTTTTAGAACCCGTACCACCAATGAATTTATATCAGCCTAACTGGGCGATTCGCACTTATGAAGCGCAATTTCCACCAGCGAGAACCGTTTCATCAGCCACAGGTAATGAAGGTATTTTTATAAACTCAATCATCGCCAATGGCGTTATCAATTCGGGAGGGTCTGTTCAGCACTCAGTGATAGCATCAAATGTGCGCATTCATGATAGTGCAACTGTCGTAGATAGCATTATTTTTGATGATGTCGAAGTTGGAGAAGGCTGTCAGTTGGTGAGTTGTATTATCGACAAGCACGTTCGAATTCCCCCTCATACTCAAATTGGAATAAACAAAATTGAAGACGCAAAGCGATTCCATGTTTCTGAAAAAGGCATCGTAGTTATTCCGGAAGGTTACCAGTTCTAGCTTTTTTGCTCTCATGTAATCATCAATAGAGAAAAACCAAGCTCACCAAATAAAAAAGCGCGCGATGTAAATCGCGCGCTTTTGTCATCCACTCAAATTGGATTAGATATTACATACTGTTGACCAGCTACCATCACTACCCGGCTCTGATGCAGTCCACCAGTTTGCTTGGTATACCACACCATTGTGAATCACTTTGTCACCTTGGTTAGCGTGGCTTGGGTTACCTTGCCAATCAGTTTGTGGCAGATCTGGGTAAGTAACTAACCCTGCAGTGTCACAAGTACCAGGCTCAGTACCGCCACCACCACCGGTGCCAGAGTTTAAGTCACCAATTGGTAGATCTGGTTGCTCAAACTTAAACGCAAACTCTTTACCGCCAGAAATTACGGTGTAATTAGCAGGACCAGAGATTGGTAGGTAGTAAACCATATCGAGCTCGTAAGTACCGCCTGCTGGTAAGTCTTTCCATGCAGGTAGAGAGAAAGATACGCGATGCATAACACCATCTAGACCACCGATGTTGTTTGCACGAGTGTGACCAGAAGCAATCACACTTAGACCACCACCAGATTGATCTTTCGCGTTATCCGGTGCTGATACAGGAATATCAAACTGGAATTCTGTACCACCAGGAATCGCTTGACCAGTGTTGTTCGTAAACGTGATCTTAGGATTGATTGGGTAGTTTTGGTCACCAACTTTAAAGCCACCAACGCTAACAGCGATGTCTACTGCTTCTGTTGGAATCGGACCTGTCGCAATCTTGTTTCCGTAAGGCGTTGCAGACTTAAACTTATCGTAAATCGCCTTGGTCATCGTGTTACCCATGTGGTACTCACCATTACCTGCAGCACACGCTTGTTCAGATGCATCTATCGTTGTACGGTTGCCATTCGCATCTAGGACGTAACAGTTGTAGTCACCCGCAAGCTCCCAGAACATGATACCGCCGATCTCTTTATCGATAACGTAGTCCGCTTTCACTTCAACAGACGCTTTATCTTCTGTTGAAAGGAATACGCTCTTCTCTGCGTTCCATAGCCATGGAGCTAACGCAACATCATCATAGTTACGCGTGTAGGTACCAATCAATTGGTCTGAAGGGTCGTTAACTGGATCTAGACCATACGCTTGAGCATAGGAACCCCAAATGCCTTTCTCTAGGTTCTTCGCGTGCCACATTGGGTTAGAACCTGCGCCCATTTCGTTGCCTTTAGGGTCAGTATCGTGCCACATGTTATCGATACCTAGAGCACCGTGACCACAGTTGTTCTTCTCACCTTCACCTGTACCAGGCGCACATTCAGACTGGTTTGGTAATGCTGCACGACCCCAAAGGCCGTTTTCACCACCTGTCACACCTTGCCAACCACGAGTATAGTAAGGAACACCAATGTTAATACGACCAGCAGGCATTGAACCGCGGAAGTAATGGTATGCCCAATCCGTGTTCAAGTAGCCAATACCACCGTAAGCCGCAGTGCCATATACATTCCACTGTGCTAGCTCAGAGTCTTTACCTGTATCGAACAGTGCCGCGTTATGACCAACGTGGTCGTTCCAAGCACCGTGTAAGTCGTAAGACATGATGTTTACGTAATCTAGGTACTTAGTAACGTCGAAGGTTTCCATACCACGTAGCAAGTAACCTGAAGAAGGCGCTGCAATCGTTAGCATGTAGTGATGACCATCTTGTGCTGATGCTGCATCCAACTTCTCACGAAGCACTTTCATAAGTTCTTGGTAAGACGCCCACAAGTATGGACGACGTGGTTCCATGAAGTCTTTATCGTAAGGGTTACCCGCTCCTGCCATAGAAGTTGGGTACTCGTAGTCAATGTCTAGACCATCGAACTTGTATGTACGCATCATTTCAACAGCAGATGTCGCAAACTTCTCGATACCCGCATGGTTGATTGAACCGTCTGCGTTAGTCGTCATCGTATAGAAGCCACCGTCAGCAACACGGTTACCATCTGCACCGAAGTGACCACCCGTTTCAGCCCAGCCACCAATAGAAATCAACGTCTTAACATCGTGTTTCTGTTTGTAAGTCGCTAATGCACCAAAATGACCTTTAAAGCCTAGCGCTGGATCTACTTCAACACCCGACCACGTTTTGCCCGTCGCAGGGTTAGTTGGATCATTCACATCCCCAACATTAACTTTACCGTCAGAGCCGATGCTTACGAACGCGTAGTTGATGTGAGTTAGTTGATCCCAAGGGATGTCTTTAACTAGATATGCTGCTTGTGGGTCATCACCACTACGCCAGCTAGTAAAGTAACCGATGACACGACGTGGGTGATCGGCACCCATTTTTTCACGACCTTCTTCGTCGTAAATAGTACAGTAAGGTACATCTAGACCCGTTGTTTGGTACAGACCGTCAGGACGACAGTTCGACGTCACTGCGCCACCATTAACGGTCAAGGAAACAAGTGAAGAGTCTGTTGTTGCGCCAGCATCGTCAGTTGCTTTCGCGTAAACAGATACGCTACCCGCTTGTGCAGGCATAAAGTCAACGGCATAAGGTGCTGCTGTTGCGGTGCCGATCAACGCACCCGCAGCGAAGAACTCAACTTTATCGACTGTGCCATCTGCATCAGCAGCATTCGCAGTTACCGTGACTGAGCCACCAAGTTCGATAGAAGTTGCAGATAGTGCAACATCAACAGTTGGCGCTTCGTTGCCTGGCTGACCTGCATTTACATTAAGAGTGACAGCACTAACCGCACTCACTGCATTTTTGTCATCATACGCTTTGGTAGAGAACTCGTGAGCACCTTCAGTTGCCGTCCATGAAGCCGTGAAAGGCGCTGCTGTTGCAGTGCCAACCAGCGCACCATCAACAAAGAACTCAACTTTACTGATTGTGCCGTCAGTATCTACGGCATCCGCAGCTAAGTTAACCACGTCACCGGCGGTGATCGAAGCCGACGCAGAAGGTGATGTTAACGTAACCGTCGGTACTTCATTCACAGGTGGATCGACAGGTCCCGTATCACCACATGCGCCTAGGTTTTCCCATTCACCCCACTGACCTGATTGCGCAGGGTTGTTGTTTTGGGTCCAATAACGCGCTTTGTAAGCGTTGTTTTCGTGTTGAACTTGGTCACCGCCATTGTAAACCTTTGACGAATCCCAAACTTCTAGAGGGGCACAATCAACCGCCGCATAGGTGTTGAAAGCCATTAGACAAGATGCAGTTAACGTACTGAGTGTAAATACACTCTTCACTGCTTTCCCGTTTCTAAGGTGCATATTGCTCTTCCTTAAGTTATTGTTAATACAATACAAAATACGCTTAACTACCGCGCACTATTACTTTTGTTTCGACGTAAAATAACTTAAGTACAACTACAGAGTTTCACACTATATATTTATAAATTTTCAGCAACACCTCTCAAGAATCCACTAAAACGTTGCAACAAAAGACATCTTATTTTGCACCAATAACTAATTTTATTACTCAAATAAATATGTCGATCGCAATTTATTAAAAAAGACGAAAAAAGTCGTAATTTTGAAATAAAGATCACTAAGCCTTTGTTGATCTTGGAGTTTCGTTAAAGTGGCGCTTGTACTCTCGACTGAACTGTGATGGGCTACTGTAACCAACTAAACGTGCTGCATCGTTTACCCGTCTTCCTTCTAACTGAATTAATTCGCGTGCTTTATTTAAGCGAACCTTTTTGATGTATTGCAGAGGTGATTCAAGCGTTACGCTTCGAAAGGCTTGATGAAACGCTGAAACACTCATGTTCGCTTCTTCAGCTAGCGTCTGAACATTTAGTTGTTCATGGTACTCTTGATGAACGCGGTTAAGCGCTTTCGCCACGCGCGCGTATGACCCTTCTTGATGTGCTAATTCGAACAAAACATGCCCTGACTCACTCACTAATGTTCGATAGACAATCTCTTCCAGTAACATGTCGCCAAGCATTGCAACTTCAAGGTCATCGCACAAAGCCGTCATCAAACGTTTACACGCATCCAGCATCTGCTCATTCATTCGAACTGACTTCAAACCACAACGGGCCTCGTCTTCACATACATTACTATAGTGTTGCGATTCCAGTTTCTTTACCAGCTTTTGCAGCATCGCAGGCGAGATATCAATTGAAATCCCGAGCAACGGCTCATTATCGACAGCAATGGCTTCACATTCTAAAGGCATAGGAACTCCAACCACCAAATAGTCATCTGGTCCATAGCGAACTGGCGTCTGACCGATATGGATGTTCTTGTGTCCCTGCCCGAGAACAATGATTCCAGATTGATAAACAAAAGGTTGGCGGTTGTTACCTTTGCTACTGCGATAAAACCACACGCCGTCAATAGCGGTTTCTTTAATGCCTTCTAATTTATCCAAATCAAATTTAGTGGCGTACTGTTGCATGATCTGAGCAAGTGTCTTCATTGTTTCACTCCAATAACTTTCCACGCACTATACTTGGAGTTCTGATTACAGTTCCAGCACAACGAACGCACATTTGTAGAAATAGGCAAAAAAATTACAGAAATCGACCTACTAAGGCGCATCAACGCGTACTAATATGCATGTATCCACTCTCCTCACAATGGAAGCAAGAGGTCTAATAATGAACTTTTCATACGTCAACCCAACTCAAATCTTCTTCGGACAAGGTCAAATCGCCGCAATTACAAACGCGATCCCTACCGGTCAAAAAGTACTTGTCATTTATGGTGGCGGTTCAATTAAGAAGAACGGTGTTTACGACCAAGTCGCGCAAGCTCTAGAAGGTCGCGAGTGGCTTGAGTTCTCAGGTGTAGAGCCAAATCCAACCAAAGAAACGCTAGATAAAGCCGTTGCAATCGTAAAAGAACAAAACGTTGATTTTATCCTTGCCGTAGGTGGTGGTTCGGTTATTGATGGTTCTAAGTACGTTGCAGCATCGGCAAAATACGACGGTGATGGCTGGGACATCATGGTTGGCAAACATCAAGTGACAGAAGCGACACCACTAGCCGCGATTTTGACACTTCCAGCTACTGGCTCAGAATCAAACATGGGCGCAGTTATCACCAAAAAGGAAACTCAAGATAAATTGGCGTTTCTTGCTCCTGCCGTGCAGCCTAAATTTGCGGTCCTTGATCCTGATGTAATGAAAACACTCCCAGAGCGTCAGTTGATCAACGGTGTCGTAGATGCATGGGTACACGTTTGTGAGCAGTACCTAACACTGCCTACTGGTGCAATGGTTCAAGACGGCTATGCAGAAGCACTACTGAAAAACCTAAAAGTTCTGGGCGAACAGTTTGAAGAACGTGACAACGACCAATGGCGCGCAAACCTGATGTGGACAGCAAACCAAGCACTCAACGGTCTAATTGGTAGTGGTGTTCCACAAGACTGGGCAACACATATGATCGGTCATGAACTTACAGCATTGTGGCATATTGACCACGCTCGTTCACTTGCAATCATTCAACCATCCCTACTTCGCAACCAAATGCAATTTAAGCGTCCTAAGCTTGAGCAAATGGGTCGCAACGTATTTGGTTTGTCTGATGGTGATGATTTGGCAGAGCGCACGATCCAAGCGATCGAAGCTTTCTACCACCAACTAGGTGTAGCAACACAATTAGAAGGTTACGGTGATGACCGCGAAGCAGCAATTGACTCAGTGATCGCACAACTGAGCAAACATGGCATGACTGTTCTTGGTGAAAACCAAGCAATCGATCTTGAAAGCAGCCGCCAGATTCTTGACCTAGCAGTCGCTTAACGACTCAATCTATCAAAATACTGCCTTTTTTAACGGTATTGTGTCCTCGTAGACACAATACCGTTTTTTTATGTTAATTTAGCCGAACACTGACAATGCAATAAATATTGAACTTTTCTGCTAGAAAAATAACAAATAGGCGATAGTTCGATGTGTTTATGTAAGCCAATGACTAAAAACAAACCAAGTGCTTACTATTCGAAGTGTCCTTTTTAGCTTGCTCATCAAACATTGAGCGTAATGTCGTCTATTCAAGAGTTAATCGTATGTGGCTGATTGTCATTGCTTGTGCGCTCATACATATCATCAGCATTAAGACTGGTCCAAAGTGGCTGTTCTTTCTGACCAAACCACTGCCACTCATCGCTATGATTGGCATGTTACTCATGTCTCCAGCCAGTCACCTTCCCTACACAAAGTGGGTAATCTCCGGACTTTCGTTGTCTCTGATCGGTGATTTAATCATGATGCACCCAAAAGATAAGTTTGTTTTTGGGATCAAACTGTTTTGTCTCGCACAGATCAGTTACGCCTTGGGCTTCATTAATATGGCAGCCTGGCATTTCACCCCTTGGCTCCCATTTGCTGTATTCGGCGCTGGACTTTGCGCTTACTCATTCTTTAAGCCCGACTTGGGTAAAGAAAAATGGTCCGTTGCTAGCTACATCTTTGTTTTGATGACGATGCTATGGATGGCGATGGAGTATTACGCAAGTGGTAAAACACAATCGTCAGCTTTCGCGGTGCTTGGCAGTTTCATCTTCACTATGTCTGGCGTTGTGCTAGCCTTTGAGCGCTTTGGCAGCACTTCGATATTTTCACGTCAAGTCGTCATGACAACCTACTATTCAGCTCAGTTTCTGATCACCATGTCTGTCTTCGCGATAGTGATCCGTTTTCTTTAAAATTGACTACATTATCAGGTAGTTTTGTAATGAGTTATTTGCTCACCAGTTGGACAGTTTAACCCTTATAAACAGGTGCAATACGGTTAATAACTTGTTATTGTAGAAAGAAATTTATTCTAAAAGTTGGCAGCCTTGAAAGAGAAAAATATCGTTGTTGAATTCAGCGGCGTAAACAAGTGGTATGGAGAATACCACGCACTTAGAGATATTAATTTTTCAGTACATACCGGTGAAATCGTTGTTGTTTGTGGTCCTTCCGGTTCAGGTAAATCCACTCTTATTCGTTGTATCAATCACTTAGAATCTATCCAAGAAGGTGAACTCAACGTCTTTGAGCAACCAGCTAACGCCAAAACCCATAAGCCGGGTAAAGTCGGCATGGTGTTTCAACACTTCCATCTATTCCCGCATCTGACCGTTTTAGAAAACCTTACTCTCGCACCAATTCGTACATTAAAGCTGTCGAAGCAAGAAGCAGAAGAGCGAGCGATGCACTACCTCAAGCGCGTCAACATTGAAGAGCAAGCAAACAAATATCCGATTCAACTATCAGGCGGTCAGCAGCAACGTGTTGCCATTGCCCGTTCGCTTTGTATGGAGCCGGACCTTCTCTTATTTGACGAACCAACATCAGCACTTGATCCAGAGATGATCAACGAAGTGTTAGATGTCATGGTAGAACTTGCCCAGAGCGGCATGACCATGATTTGTGTGACGCATGAAATGGGCTTTGCAAAGAAAGTAGCGAATCGTGTTGTGTTTATGGACGAAGGTGAAATCATCGAGATGAACTCCCCCGTTGCACTATTTGAAACACCACAACACCCACGTACGCAAGCATTCTTAAATCAAATCCTGAGCTACTAGCCTATGGTTGTTCGAATCCTTAAACCGGTCTTACAAGCCATATTACAAATTGCGATTCTTTTGATTGCGATTATTTGGGTGCTCGATTCAGGAGCTCAAGCCATGGGCTACCAATGGCAATGGGAGCGCGTGCCCGACTACATTGCCTTCTACGAAGATGGTGAATGGTGGCCAGCAGAATTGGTCGATGGGCTCATCGTTACCTTAAAAATCTCTGCCATTAGTCTATTCTTCACTTTGGTCATTGGTTTAATCACCGCTTTATTGCGTTTGAGCAATTCCAAAGTAGGCAACGCGATTGGCACAGCTTATGTGGAACTGATTCGTAATACGCCGCTGTTGGTACAAATTTACCTGCTCTATTTTGTGTTTGGACCAGTCATTGGTTTAGATCGATTCAGCACTGCGGTGTTGGCGTTGTCGCTTTTCCAAGGTGCATATACGGCAGAGATCTTCCGAGCAGGCTTAAATAGCATTCCAAAAGGTCAATTTGAAGCAGCGAAGACGCTAGGTTTATCGCCTTTCTTTGCATACAAAGACGTGATCCTACCGCAGGTGCTTCAGCGCACCCTGCCGCCATTGACGAACGAAGTCGTGTCATTGATTAAAAACTCTTCGATTGTGAGTGTTATGGCAATATTCGACTTAACGACCGAGGCAAGAAACATCGTATCGGAAACGGCGATGCCATTTGAAATTTGGTTTACTGTGGCAGCAATCTACCTTGCTCTCACATTATCACTTTCTGGCTTATCCGCTTGGCTAGAACACAAACTAGGAGCCAGTTGGCGCAAATTATAAGGAGATAACATGAAGTTATTCAAAGCGACCATTACTGCATTATTGGGGCTTGCGATTGCTCTACCTTCGTTAGCCAATGAGCAAGCAGCAACACCAAACGTAGATCTAATCAAGGAACGAGGCACACTTCGCGTTGGTATGTCGACATTCGTACCTTGGGCAATGCGAAATAAACAAGGCGAACTGATTGGCTTTGAAATTGATGTCGCTAAACGCCTAGCCGCAGATTCTGGTCTGAAGGTTGAGTTCGTACCAACAGCATGGGACGGTATCATCCCTGCTCTACTAGCCAAGAAATTTGACGTTATCATTGGCGGTATGTCGATTACTCCAGAACGTTCTAAGAGCGTACTGTTCACTGAACCTTACTCACACTCGGGTGTTCAAGTTGCAGCGAACAAAGAACTGGCAGCAGGCTTTAGCGAGTTTTCTGACTTTGATTCTCGCCGAGTGAAAATTGCAGCTCGTCGTGGTGCTTTTACCGTTCAAGTAGCGCGTGAAACATTCCCGAAAGCAAAAATCCTTCAATTTGATGATGACGCGCAAGCATTCCAAGAAGTTCTAAACGGCAATGCACATGCGGTGATTGCATCGAGCCCTAAACCTGAGCATGAAGCGATCAAACACGCGGATAAGTTGTTCATTCCATTTACTGAGCGTCTATCCAAAGGAAACGAAGCCTTTGCCGTTCGCTTAGGTGAAGAAGACAAAAAAGACTTCTTCAACAAATGGATTGAAGCACGTACCCAAGACGGTTGGTTAGATGAGCGCTACGAATACTGGTTCTCAACACTGGATTGGCAAGACCAAGTGGCACACGGTCAATAAACGTAAAAACTAATACATCAAATACACAGACCGACTCGAATGAAGGGTCGGTCCTCTCTTTACTATCGGAGTCAAACCTTGAGCGGACAAACCACCACTCGTGTTGCACCAACCAAAACAAAGTCAGGCTTTTTCTTAAACCGTTTTAACCTACTTGATTGGGTGTTGCTTGCCATCTGCGCGTTAGTTGGGGGTTGGCTTTACCACCGCTCCACCGTAGGGGTGAACTACATCTGGCATTGGAAAGAAGCCATTGATTTGTTGTTTACTCCGCGTGCTGATGGTGGGCTGCCATATTTTTTTCAAGGCTTGATTTCAACGTTACGCCTGAGTTTATGGGGCATGAGCTTCGCACTTATATTAGGCACCCTACTTGGCTTAGCCCGCTTTTCGGAATCGGCTTGGTTTCGCACACCTGCCAACGCGTTTATTCAGTTGGTAAGAAATATTCCACCATTGGTATTCGTCTTTATTTTCTACTTTTTTATTTCAAACCAATTAATCCCGTTACTTGGGTTAGAAGATCTACTTCGCAACTATCGCGGCGAACCCAATGCACTGCAAAGCTTCTTCTTTGGTCCGGCGAATTTGTGGGAGAACCTAGCGTCAGGAGTTCTCTGCGTAGGCTTGCTCTCTTCCGCTTACATTGCTGAGGTGGTTCGTGCTGGTTTACAAAGTGTCGATAAAGGACAGTGGGAAGCCGCAGATTCTCTCGGTTTATCTCGTTGGGTCAAATATCGCTTTATCATTGCCCCACAAGTGCTCAAAGCTATTACGCCCGCTTTGGCAGGTCAAACCATCTCCTTAGTCAAAGACACATCTATTGTATCACTGATTTCGATTCAAGAAATGACCTTCGTTGGTACCGAGATGGCAAACTCTTCCGGTTACATTTTTGAAATTTGGCTAATTGTGGGCTTGGTTTACTTTCTGATTTGTTTCGGTCTATCAATGTTTTTTAGATACATCGAGAAAAAATCGGAATCTATTTCAAATTAACTCAAAGGGCTTCAAAATTAAGACAGCCTAGCGCTTCAAATCCGAATTCCATCCTGTTACATTCGCTCTCATGCTATTTTTTTGGCGTTTTTCATGGAGTTAAAGAAGCAGTCCGATTACGAGCAATACATAAGGCAGGACAGCCTTGGCGAATATTACGTCGTGCTCAATCAATATACTTTCCATAGTGTTTATCAACCAATCTTCGATAAACACCAAAACATGATCGGGATGGAAGCCCTATTGCGCATTCGAGGCGCAGACGGAGCCAACATTCGTCCAGATCTTTTCTTTGCCGATGCCAGCATAGATACCTACTTCCGACTTTGTATGGAGTTTCTATCTCGGGCAATTCATATCCGAAACTTTGCACGTCATTTCGCAGGTTCGCCGATAAAACTATTTCTAAACGTCATGCCGCAAACCTTATTAACACTGACCAAAGACATGGGTTTTAAAGATAACGGTTTGCTGTATAAGCGGTTGCATGAGCTAGGTATGGAACCCTCTGATGTGGTCTTTGAGGTGGTTGAAGAGTCGTGTGGTGATACTGAATTACTGATCCAAGCGGTACAACTAATGCGAGCTAATGGCTTTCTCTTCGCCATTGATGACTTTGGTTCCCACCATTCTGATATGTCACGCGTTAAGCAACTCTGTCCCGACATTATCAAGATAGACCGTTCTTACCTTCTTGATTACTGCTCTGGCGATACGCTTGCGATTGCCAATGCAGTTGAACTGGCTGAAGAGATGAATGCGAAAGTTGTTATTGAAGGGGTTGAGGAAAACATGCAGCTCTCCGCTATGCAAGCGCTTAATCTTGATTACTACCAAGGCTTTTACCTAGCTAAGCCAAACTCGATTAACCACTGGACCAAACACGCGCAAAACAGCGAAGTTTTACACTAACCAATCAGCCCCAAATTCTTATCTGTCAAATCAACAACCGCAAAATACAAAAGCGCCGCCTTGGTCAATAACCGAAGCGGCGCTTGTGAAATTATCCGTGTTATAGACAAATCACTTAGAAGAAGTCGATAGAGTTACGCCCACTCTTTGGATCGCGACTCACTTGAGGCTTGTCTTCTTTCTTACCTTTCTTGGCAGATTGAGACAATGCTTCTTTCTGTGCCTTACGCTCTTTGTGCGCCGCTTTACGACCCGTCGATTGAGGACCTTTAGCTTTTTTCTCATTCTTATTCGAACGAGATTTTTCTTTACGCGCGTTTTGTGCGTCCTTCTTCGCCTTCTTCTCTGCTTTTTGCTCCGCAGTTTCTGGCTCAGTTACTGGCGCATCGCACACAACGACATAGTATTCTTGGTTGAACTCGAAGAAATCGCCGTCGTACATCTTGCGACGTTTGCGCGTTTCTAGCTCACCATTTACCGCAACATAACCTTCTTCGATGATGTGTTTTGCTTCACCACCGCCACTCACCAAGTTTGCGATTTTGAAAAGCTTGTACAGTTCAATTGGGTGCGCGTCGACGTCGATACCGATCGCTTCGATCTCAATCTCTTCGCCTTCTAAATACTCTTCGTGTTCGTAATCTTGGGTCATGTTCGTTACTCATTTTTCTTGATGAACGGAGTTTAAACGGAATGCGTACAAATAGAAACGTGATCTTCACTCAACTTGTCCAATTGGGTATATACTCACCCAATAACTCCTTGAACGAGCAATATTTTGTCTAATAAGAACTGCATTACCTTTGCCACCGCCAATCTGTTCAACTTTGTTGCTCCACCTGGAGCGTATTATGACTTCGAGAACATTTACTCCCTCGACGACTGGCAGGACAAACTCACTTGGACAAAATCACAGCTCGAGCAACTCGCCCCGGATGTCATCGGCTTACAAGAAGTGTTCAGCATTGAAGAAACCAAAGCCTTCTTTACTACAATGGGATATCAGCACTTTGCCAGTGTCGATACACCGCATATTGAGGGTGACTACATCTACTCTCGTCCTGTAGTGGCAATCGCGTCCCGCTTCCCAATTGAAAGTTATGAAGCCGTCACTTTCGATAAAGAAACGCTCAACGCCTTCGGTGATTTCTCTGCGCCCCCTTTCAGCCGAAAACCAATTCGAGCAATCATCGTTCACCCTATCATTGGGCATATTGCAATTTATGTTACGCATTTAAAATCACAAAGACCGGCTGATTCAGAGACACCTGCAGATGCAAGCAAACCAATTGCGCGCTGGCTATCAACACAACAACGCGGTTGGGAAGCAGCCATGCTACGCGACGCAATGCAAAAGCAGTATGCACGCAACTCAATGCCCACCGTGTTAATGGGAGACATGAACCAATCCATCACATCCACAAGCGTTAACAAGGTTTTGATTGAACATTACGGTGACAGCGTCACTGATTTGCAACTAAATGACGGATGGGAATTGCAAGTAGCGCCTACTCTGGAGCCACGCCCAGCAACGCATTACCACTTTGCAAAAGGAAATGTGTTGGACTACATCTTGCTATCGCAGGAATTCGATGCTCATGCAGACATATCGATAGCGGAAGTGACGAGATATGAAGTGCTGGATGCGCACTTAATTAACCCGTCTTTTGAGCGAGATAAAAACGCCAGCGACCACGCGTTTGTGGCGCTGACGGTAGAAATTAAGCTTTAGCGTCGATGTGGCGTTTCACAATCTTACGTGGAATCAACTCAACCCCAGCCTTGTAGCGTTTTGCAGACGCATTAAGCGCCAACTCCATCGCACTGTCGGCAATGAGTTCAAACTGCTGCGGTAACGAATTGATTTTGATTGGCAAAAAGTCTAATAAGCGGTTATCACCAAAGGTTGCTAAACGCACTTTCGCCATCAGCTCCGGCTTTTCTAACATAACGTCTAACACCCCTTCGAGTAAGGTGTATGACATAGTCACTAACGCATCAGGTAATTCGTCATTCGCAATCCAACTTTCTAGCACTTTCTTGCCTTCTTCTCGCGAGAAATGCTGACCATATCCCACCAGCACATCTTTGCTTTCTTGTTGACAAGCAGAACGAAAACCCAATTCACGCTCTTTAGAAACTTGAAGTTCTGCTAAAGCGCCAATAAGCCCAATCGATTTGATTTCAGAGGACAAAACCGACTCAGTCAACTCAAATGCCGCGTCAAAATCTTCACTGATCACACAGCAAAAATGCTCATCATCCATTGGACGGTCAAGTGCAATAACTGGCGTGCCCGAGTTTTGCAGCTTTAAGTAATACTCACTGGCAGCCGGCATGCTACTTGCGACAAACAATGCGTCAATACGACGGCTAACCAATGCCTCAGCCACTTTCTCTTCCGTTTGCGGATTATCATCCGAGCAACCAATCAGGATTTGGTAACCTGCTTTACGAGAGTTTTGCTCAATCAGTTTTGCTAAACGTGCGTAACTGGTGTTCTCTAAGTCTGGAATGATCAAACCGAACGAACGCGAGTTTCCCGCACGTAAAGAAGAAGCCGCGTGATCCGGTTTGTAATTATGCTGCTCTACCACCGCCATGACTTTCTTTTGAGTCTTTTCGCTGATGCGGTATTTCTGCGCTTTCCCGTTAATCACATAGCTTGCTGTCGTCTTTGAAACCCCAGCTAATTTCGCTATTTCATCCAGTGTCATATTCTAAGCCCTATTCTGTGCGCAGGATCATATTAATACATCAACGATCCTTCGATAAGTTGAATTATATGCTGAACCGATTCAGTATAAAAGCTGAAAGGATTCAGCAAAACTTAAAAATTGACGGGAATCACCAAAAAACAGCAAGTGAGGTTTGCTTTGCTAGGCTTTATAGGCAATCAATCACTGGATGATTAAGTTTTGATTTTAAAAACAGTTTCGCTGAGTGTTTTAAAAAATTTGACCAATTGCTGAATCGATTCAGTTTATTGTTAAGGTTAAGCAGTTTCGTAGTAAACAACGCTGGTTAACAGGAACAGCAGTTCAGCAAAGAATAGATAAACAAGGTTACGCATCGAAGAACGAGCCGCGTAGCCAAGATGAATTAGAAATAGATACCTTAAGGCTGGAGAAGCACCATGCTTAAGCTAAGTAAGAACGACATTACCCTATCTCAATCCGCTACAGACAAGTTTGAAGCGATTAAAAACATCGCTCAAAGCCTGACAGACAAAGGTCTGGTAGAACAAGGCTATGTAGAGGGCATGCTAAACCGTGAAAACCAAAACTCAACATTCTTGGGTAACGGCATCGCGATTCCTCACGGCACCACAGACACACGCTCAATGGTTAAAACCACGGGTGTTGCGGTTCACCACTTCCCAGAAGGTATTGAATGGGGTGACGGCAATAAGGTTTTCGTCGCTATTGGTATCGCGGCAAAATCAGACGAGCACTTGGGCATCCTAAAGCAGCTAACAAAAGTATTGGGCGCAGACGGTGTTGAAGAGCGCTTACGCAATGCGAAAAGCGAAGATGACATCATTGCCCTACTTCATGGTGACGTTCAGCTAGAAGCAGATTTCGATGCCTCTCTAATTCAACTTCTCTTCCCTGCAAGCGACATGGTTCAAATGAGCGCGGTTGCGGGTGGTCTACTTAAGAATACAGGTTGTGCTGGTGCAGAATTCGTTGCGGATCTTGTGACGAAAACACCGACGCACCTTGGTCAAGGTCTGTGGCTAGTCGGTAGCGATAAGCAAGTCACTCGCACTGGTGTTTCTTTTGTATCAACAGCGAATGACTGTGAGTTTGAAGGCGAGAAAGTTCGTGCTCTAGTTGCGTTTGCTGCTTGCAATAACGCGCACCAATCGATCCTAAGCACAATTTCAAAGCTTGTGTTTAACAACGAACACAACAAGTTACTTGATGCTTCTGCAGAGCAAGTTCTAGCGTTATTCAAAGGCGAAGAAGTAGCAAGCGAAGCATCTGAAGATGGCAACACTGCAGTTTTCAAGATTAAGAACGCGCACGGTTTGCACGCTCGTCCGGGGGCAATGCTGGTCGCGGAAGCGAAGAAATTCGAATCAACGATCCGCGTTGCTAACTTAGATGGCGACGCTAAACCGGTAAACGCAAAGAGCCTAATGAAAGTTATTGCGCTTGGTGTAAAACACGGTCACCAACTTCAATTCTCTGCTGAAGGTCCAGACGCAGCACAAGCTCTCGAATCCATCGGTAAAGCAATCGCTTCTGGTCTTGGTGAAGGTTAAGGGACGGATTCATGACAGCAACAATTTCATCGACAAAAGCAACAAACAAAGTCGTGACCATTACGCTTAACCCTGCCCTTGACCTAACGGGTTCACTGGATTCACTAAAAGTGGGATCGGTAAGCCTAGTAGAAAAGAGCAACCTGCATGCTGCTGGTAAAGGCGTAAATGTCGCCAAAGTTCTGAGTGACTTAGGTGCGGACGTGACAGTGACTGGCTTTCTAGGCAAAGACAATCCGGAACTATTCCACCAGCTTTTCGACGACATCAAGGTTCACAACGAGTTTGTTGAAGTCGAAGGCGCAACGCGCATCAACGTAAAACTGGTTGAGGCAGATGGTCAAGTCAGCGATATCAACTTCCCTGGTGTGCAAGTCACGCCAGAAGAAATCGCTCGCTTTGAACAAACCCTATTCCGCCTTGCAGAAACACACGATTACTTTGTTCTTGCCGGCAGCCTACCTGGCGGCGTAAGCGCAGAGCAATGTGCAACGTGGATTGAAGCGCTGCACCAACAAGGTAAGAAAGTGCTTTTTGATAGCAGTAAAGCCGCATTACGTGCAGGCATCGAAGCGCATCCTTGGTTGATCAAGCCAAACGATGAAGAACTCAGTGATTTTGTTGGCGAACATCTAGCCACACCAGAGCAATGCCAAACCGCGGCGCAAACACTCAGCGATAAAGGCATTGAGAACATTGTCGTGTCAATGGGCGCTGACGGTGTGATGTGGCTTAACCAAGGTGAATGGCTACGCGCACAACCACCAAGAATGAATGTTGTAAGCACAGTAGGTGCAGGCGATACGCTTGTTGCGGGCTTGTGCTGGGGTCACATGCAAGTGATGCCGAAAAACGATTTACTCCGCTTCGCTACCGCGCTTTCTGCTCTTGCAGTTAGCCAAGTTGGCGTAGGCTTAACCAGTCAGGAAGAACTGGAGAACATCAAGCTCCAAACACAAGTAACCGAGCTTTACCCTAATACTAACTTAGACAAAAACTAAGGAACAGAAGGTTATCAGTATGAATATTGCCATCATTACAGCTTGTCCAAGTGGTGTTGCGAACAGCATCATTGCGGCAGGTCTACTAGAACAAGCAGCCGCTAAGTTAGGTTGGAATGCGAAGATTGAATGCCAATCAAGCGTGATTGAACCAACACGACTAACAGAAGCTGACATTGAACAAGCAGAAGCGATCGTAATTGCGGCTAACACTCCAGTTGATACTTCTCGTTTCGTAGGTAAAAAAGTCTACTTATCAGATATCAGCGACGTAGCTAAAGACGCATCTGCTTTCCTACAAACTGCAGTAGAAAGCGCAGCAACCTTAGCGCAAGCAACAACTATTGCGGCACCAGTTGAAAGTGCATCAGCGACGAAGAAAATCGTTGCAATTACGGCATGTCCAACAGGCGTAGCGCATACCTTCATGGCGGCAGAAGCACTGGAAGAAGAAGGCAAACGCCGCGGTCACCAAATCAAAGTGGAGACACGTGGTTCAGTAGGCGCGAAAAACCAACTCACTGACCAAGAAATCGCAGACGCAGATTTGGTAATCATCGCTGCCGACATCGAAGTGCCACTAGACCGCTTCAACGGCAAGAAGATGTACCGCACTAAAACAGGTCCAGCTCTGAAGAAAACCTCAGAAGAGATGGACAAAGCGTTTGAACAAGCAACCGTATACCAACATTCTGGCTCATCAAGCGCGTCATCAGCGACTGAAGAGAAGAAAGGCGCATACAAACACCTAATGACAGGTGTATCGCACATGCTCCCTGTGGTTGTTGCTGGTGGTTTGATCATCGCCCTATCCTTCGTATTTGGTATTGAAGCGTTTAAAGAAGAAGGCACATTAGCGGCTGCTCTGATGAACATTGGTGGCGGCTCCGCTTTTGCTCTGATGATTCCTGTACTTGCAGGTTACATCGCATTCTCAATTGCTGACCGTCCAGGTCTGGCTCCGGGTCTTGTCGGCGGTATGCTTGCAAGCTCAACTGGCGCTGGTTTCCTTGGTGGTATCGCTGCGGGTTTCATTGCTGGTTATGCCGCGAAGTTCCTTGCAGATAAAGTGAAACTTCCACAATCGATGGAAGCACTTAAACCGATTCTGATCATCCCATTTGTGGCAACCTTGTTCACTGGCCTAGTTATGATTTACATCGTAGGTGGTCCGGTATCAGGCATCATGAACGGTCTGACAGACTTCCTAAACAACATGGGTTCTGACAGTGCTGTACTACTAGGTGTTATCCTTGGCGCAATGATGTGTTTCGACTTGGGTGGCCCAGTAAACAAAGCAGCTTACGCATTCGGTGTAGGTCTATTGGCTTCTCAAACTTACGCTCCTATGGCTGCAATCATGGCGGCAGGTATGGTTCCAGCACTTGGTATGGGTCTAGCGACATTTATTGCGAAAAACAAATTTGAACAAAGCGAGCGTGAAGCAGGTAAAGCATCATTCGTTCTTGGTTTGTGCTTTATCTCTGAAGGTGCAATCCCATTCGCTGCGAAAGATCCAATGCGTGTAATCCCATCATGTATGGCGGGTGGCGCACTAACGGGTGCACTATCTATGCTGTTCGGTGCAAAACTAATGGCACCACACGGTGGTCTGTTCGTACTGCTAATCCCTAACGCAATTTCTCCGGTATTGATGTACTTGGTAGCAATCGCAGCAGGTACAGTGGTAACAGGTTTCACTTACGCGTTCCTAAAGAACAAAGCAGAAGCGAAACAACAAGCTGCTGCTTAATCGTCAACGGTCAGCTTGTGCTCACCTAGGCAACGATTGATTAACGATTAACAATGCCTCCCTCGATTTGGCATTCGACACCTCCCTCTGCTTCGGCATTGGGAGGTGTTTTTTATTGTAGAGAGACGAACAGAAGCGTGGTCAGATAACTAAATATGAAAAAACGAATGGATGACTAAATGCGGTAACAAACAAAGTTACTTTCCTCTGCTTCGCTTTGATTGAAAAAGAACAAACGGTCATTTTCAACTTTATAAATAAAGTCCGTTTTCGTTCCAACATACGAGTTCATGTCGCGGATAAACACTTCACTTTCTGTCGGTTGGTGATTCCAGCTTACCTTTTGATAATCCACTGATAACTCATGCCCATCGACCTTATACTTACCATTGAAAATCATTTCGTATTCTTTACTTTCACCCGTCTTAGTCAGAAGTGAACCTTTTTGAAAGATATACATATCCCTATCGGAGCTAAACACCACTACAGAGCGATCTTTGATGTGCTCGTATCGTCGATAGCCTTTCGTGATAAAGTCCTCTTCATAGGTCGCACAAGCCCAGCGGGACCCAGTAATCTCATCCGACTGAAAGTACTTTTGATGTACGACAACGCCAACTAAAACGAGTGTCAATCCGATATTAAGCACGGCAAGTTTGTTTATTTGCATATTGCGTCCGCCCTCCTCATGCTCTCCAAGATGGTCTCTTTTAACGATTCAATCTCAAGTGAGAAGTTAATGTAGTTGACGTTCTTATTGCTATTTTTAGCAAACGCAAAGGCACGCAAAATGTACGCACCTTCTTGATAAGCGGATTCGGAAACTCGTAAATAAACAATTGCCGGGCAGACAGGAAATGAATCCTCATTCAGACTGGTTGCCAAAGCCAAAAGATTAAGCTCATCATGTTTGAGGTCGTAAAAATAAAAGTCCGTTTCAGAGACGGAAAAGTCGTGATATTCAGAATTATTGAGGAAATCAGGATGTGGCGCGAAAGGACGAAAATACAATACTGAACCAAGTGCTAAAACAAGTAGCAAGCTCAGCATTGGTGCCAAGTTCAATGCCTTATCTCGCGATTCAGTTGGTCTTTGAACAGAAGTTCTAACCGTTTCGGCGGACTCTGGTTCCAATGTTTCTAAATCCGGGATTTGTACTTTTTGTTTAGTGGGTTTAGCGTCGTCATCAATTTCTAGTAAATAACCAATTTTGCTAACGGTTTTTATCTTTACGCCTTTTGCATCCAACTGCCCTAGCTTCTTTCTCAAGCCCGAGATGACATTAGTTAGTGCTTGATCCGTGACTACCGAACCATCCCAACACGTTTCAAATAACTCCTCTCGAGTGACATGAACACCCTGCTTTTCAATCAACAGGTTCAACACTTGATAAGGGAGCGGCCTTAACGGTACATCACTGCCTCGTGAATTGGACAATTTCCTTGTCGTCGGATCGAGGATTAAATTGGCGAAATAGATTCTATGCATACAGTCTCACTATTTTCTCAACTCCTTGAATTATAGGTTAGGTTTGCAAAATCAAATCAGAAATCTCTCAGTGTTCACAATTCACACCATCGCACTGAATCACCCAGCAGCTCTGCATTGCATCATTAATAAATTACGATGAACAGCCACTGATTACACAAAAAACACACAATTTCGTAAGTATCTAAATCGATTGAAATTATTTGGTTTTTGTTTACTTTTAGTTTAGTTTTTCATCGCCTCACTCGGATAATGAACACTGTTTTAAACATAATAAGACAGACAGTAATACAGAGGTAAATAACAATGAAAAAAGCAGTCATCCTTCTTCTAGCACTTGGCAGTATTCAAGCCCAAGCAAATGACTCAAAAGACGTGTCCGGTTTTTATTTGGGAGGCGGTATCGGTAATACTACCTATAGCGATGATGACCCATTCACACAGCTCGATGGTGACGGTACAACCTTTAAACTTATCGGAGGGTATCAGTTCAATCGTATCGTTGGTGTTGAAGCACAATACACAGATTATGGTGATATTAAGCTTAAGCACACCCCGTTAGATTTGGATGTAAACAGTGTCTCCGTCGCGGCAAATATTGGTTATACCTTCGACAACGGTTTGCGACCATTTGCGACATTAGGCTTGGGATATATCTCGGTTGATATCCCGGAAGGGTTAGGACCTGACGAAGACGAGTTATTACTTCGCGTCGGCGCTGGTCTTGAATATACACCACATCAGCTTAGCAACATCACTTTCCGTGCGGCGTATGAGATGGACCACTTCAACGTCGATTCAACCCGTTCGAGCAAAGATACCGACATCCAGATCGGCTCTTTCTATGCGGGCGCAACGTACAAGTTCTAATAATCAAAGAAAAAGCAAACACATAGAAACCACAAAGGGCGACACTAATTTTAATAGCTGTCGCCCTTTTCTTGTTCGGGTCTGTTTAACCGATACATATTTTCTCATCATGTACTTTTGTACGACCTACTTCTGCATCGGTACCGCTTCAATATCGACATCCCCCGTGTTCATGTCTACCGTCGCTTGGTAGACACTGTGTGGGTCGCCGTAATGCTTAAACGTAAAATGATAAACATTGGCTGGCGTCCAAATTTCTTGGTCTTCTGCCGGCATAATGTCATAACCATCTTGCTGGTAAAGTTCAGTTGCCATCACATAAGCAAGCGCAGTCTGTACCTTAGTATCACGGTCAATTTTTGGCTCTAACGACGGGTTACTTGGGTAAGTGTTACCATTGAAGCTCATTTGACGATAAGCGCCGTTGCTCCACACAATAAAGTCTTGCCAACCATTGCTGTAACTGTCAGCCAAAACAACAGGCGTTCTAGTAACTGACATGCGGTTAAGAACCTTGCCGTTGTTGTCAAACATATACGCGCTACAACCGCCACTGCCGCAGAAATAGCGATCTTGAAGCAAGACAAAGTGCTCCGCTACTCCATCGCTATTTAAATCCGCGGAGCCTGTTAGGTAACGAATTTTATCGTTTTCTAAAGAAAGCCCTTCAGGGTTCAAAATGCTTTGGTCGATCCAAGTCGCGATAGTTACCGCATCGACACTTTTGATTTCCACAGGTGCTTCAGAAGCTGTGGTATTTGTAGAAACACTGTCTGTAGAAGAACAGCCAATAAGCGTTAATGAACCTAGAAGGAAGAGTCCGTGTAATCCACGATTTATCATTTGTGTTCGCTCTTTTAATCATGATGTTTTGTTAGTATACGCATCATTTATCAATCGCTTGCAAGAAAATCATAAAAATGCGTTAAGTGTTCACCAAACCACCCGCTTTGTCTTTTTCGCCTTTATCTACTCTTTTTCTTCTCAAATCTCGTTTCTCATCCCTATACGCCAAGATCAAAAAAGCCCTGAGGAAAATCCCCAGGGCTAGGCAGGAATCTGACAGAAGTCAGGTTGGTCCCTTATGCAGTGGTTGGTTTGATCTTAAACAGAATTGCAAACATGACTGGAACGACAATCAATGTTAGCACTGTAGCAAAACCAAGGCCTGCCATAATCGTAATCGCCATTGAACCGAAGAAGGCATCAAACACGAGTGGAATCATACCCAGAATCGTTGTCAGTGCCGCCATACTTACTGGACGAACACGGCTAATCGCACTATCAACAATGGCTAAGTAAGGATCCTTGCCCGATTCTAGCTCAAGGTTAATCTGGTCTAGAAGTACGATACCGTTTTTCAGAATCATACCGCTTAAGCTCAGCAGACCAAGGAAAGCAGTAAAGCTGAATGGCATGTTTGTCGTCAGAAGACCAAACGCCACACCGATGATAGACAACGGCACCGTGAACCAAATAACCAGTGGTTTCTTTAATGAGTTAAACAGAAGCATCGTAATGATGAACATTAATAGGTAACCCATTGGCAATGAGCCAAACAGCCCTTCTTGCGCATCTTTTGATGACTCGTATTCACCACCCCAAGTAATTTCGTACCCCTCTGGAATGTGTAGCGCCATCACTTTTGGTTGTACACGAGCAAACAAGCTTGCCGCGGTATCGTCACTCAATACGTCGTGGTCAGCCAGTACCGTTAGAGTACGTTTACGGTCACGACGTTGAATCAACGGCTCATCCCAATCCAATTTCACACCGTCAATCACTTGATCAACTGGGATGTACGTCTGTAACGATGGACTCCAAATGTTCACGTTTTGCAGCGATTCAAAGTCAACACGCTCCGCTTCTGGTAGACGCGTCATGATAGGCAGAATATGCGTACCATCGCGCAAGAAGCCTAGTGTGCTACCGCCAAACGCCATTTGTAGCGTACTTGAAAGATCTTGCTTCGAAATACCTAAGCGACGCGCTTTTGATTCGTTAAATACCGGTACAAGCTCTTTAGTACGCTCACGCCAATCATGACGAATATTGCGAGCGCCTGGGTCAGTGTGCAGAATGTCTTCTACTTGTACTGCTAGCTCACGCAGCACTTGTGGATCTGGACCAGTAATACGTGCCTCAATCTTAGAAGCTGGCGACGGACCAAACTCCATCAGCTTGAACTGGAACGTTGGCTTATCAAACGTCTTCGCTAGATTGTCGTCTAGCTTGTGCAGAAGCTTGAACATGTTGTCACGGTCAGTAGTACGAACTTGGAACTGTGCGTAAGCTTCGTAACTCTTTTCCGGCTGGTAAGTCAGAGCGAAACGCTGCAAACCTTGACCAATCGACGCAGAAACAAAATCAATGTCATCTTGCGTACGAATGTAGCTTTCTACTTCTTCTGCTTTCTTGATGGTTTCACGAATATCTGTGCCTTCAGGCATCCACATATCAACGTAGAACATCGGTGTATTTGAAGGTGGGAAGAACTGTTGCTTAACACTACCAAACGCAACCACTGCACCCACAAGCAACGCCACCATGCCTGCAACGGTCAACCAACGGAAACGAAGAGCAAGCTTCAAAGACGCACCAAATGCAACGAATAACCAGCCTTTGTATGGGTCTTCGTCTTCAGCATCCGCGCCTTTGTCTTCTTCTTTCAATAGAAGATCCGCTAGGAAAGGCGTTAGCGTAATTGCAGTAATCCAGCTTAAAAATAGCGAGAAACACAATACCCAGAACAACGAGCCCATAAACTCACCCGTCGCGTCTTGAGATAAACCGATAGGTGCGAAAGCAGTGATCGCAATAACGGTAGCACCAAGTAATGGCCACTGGGTTTGTTTTACAATATCCGTTGCCGCTTGAACTTTAGTACGACCCTTCTTAAGACCAACCAATATCCCTTCGACAACAACAATGGCATTGTCCACTAGCATACCGAGGGCAATGATAAGCGCCCCCAGCGAGATACGGTGCAGCTCGATATTGTTGTAGTTCATTAATATGAAGGTACCAAATACCGTCAACAGCAGAACCAAACCAATGATCAAACCACTACGCAAACCCATGGTGAACAACAGTACAATAATTACGATCGCAACCGCTTCTGCCAAGCTAATAACAAACGCTTTTACCGAGTCATCCACTTCTTGTGACTGGTTGTAGAAATAGTTCATATCGATACCAGCAGGCTTGATCGTTTCAAGGCTTGCCAGTTCCGCTTCAATACGTTGCCCCACTTCTACCACGTTCACACCTGACGCAAACGAGATACCAATGTTGATCGCTTTCTTACCGTTGAACAATAGAACATTGCCCGGCTTTTCTTGAATGCCACGGCTGATGGTTGCAACATCTTTTAGGCGGATCAGATTACCTGTATCACGACCGTGAATAATCAGGTTTTCCAAGGCTTCTACGGTGTTTAGCGTGCCGCTAGGACGAATAATTAGACTCTCGCCGTTCACCATCACTTCACCAGCAGAAACCACATTGTTCTGTTGGTTCAGCAAACCAGAGATCACGTTCATGTCGAGGTTAAGCGCAGCTAAACGATCAAGAGAGATTTCAACGAAAAGCATCTCTTGCTGATCACCAGCAATGTCCACTTTGCCCACACCGTCGATAAGTTCAAGCTCACGCGTAAGTTGGTCCGCGTAACGCTTTAGTTCGATGTAATCGTAGTCATCACCTGTGAGCATTAACATCACGCCGTACACGTCGCCAAAGTCATCAATGATTTGCAGAGATTGAACACCTTGCGGCAAAGTTGGTTGCAAATCGTTGATCTTACGACGCATTTCATCCCAGATCTGCGGCAGTTCATCAGGACCGTAGTCCATCTTCATGCTCACCATAATCTGTGACATACCACTCGAAGACGTTGACGTAATCTTATCGATATAAGGCAACTTACGGATCTCTTTTTCAAGCGGATAAGTCAGTTCTTCTTCCACTTCTTTAGAGGTCGCGCCCGGATAAGTCGCAATCACCATCGCATCCTTAATGGTAAATGCCGGGTCTTCTAATCGACCAAGTTCTAAGAACGACGTTACACCGCCGATCGCAAGAATAACGATAAACAGCCAGCTGATGACTTTGTTCTTAATTGAGTATTCAGCAATGCTCATTATTGTACTTTCTCCACCACGTCCACATGCTTACCTTCACGAAGTTTGCGTAAGCTGGAATTCACTAATACATCGCCTTGAGCAACACCCGAGGACACAATCGCACCTTCACCATTAACTTGATTGATGGTCACAGCAACTTTTGTGACCGCGTCACCATTTAATTTCCAAACGAAAAACTCACCGTCATGGCTGCCCGCTTGCAGCGCTGTCATTGGGATGTTGTAGCCATCAATAGACGTAATGCCTGCCGCTACCATATCAACCGACACGCTTACGCTTGTGCCCGGCAGAATTTCTTGTTCAGGCTGAGGCATCGTTAGGTACATTTGGTAAGTTTGTGTTTGCGCATTTGGCTCACTGGTGTGCTCCAAGTAGTTCAACTGATACCGCTTTTCATCACCAGAAAACGTTGCTTGAGGTTGGTAACTCATGCTTTGAGTGTTTGGATTCACCATTGCTAATACGTTATCTGACAGTTCAATACGAACGTACACTTTGTCACTTTGATAAAGGTTTAGAACCGGCTCACCAATCGCAACACGCTCGAAACGCTCTTTAAATACGTCAGAAACTTTGCCTGCAAACGGGGCAAACAAACGGGTGTAATTCAACTGGTTTGTCGCGTTATAGAAGTTCGCTTCTGCCAGCTCCTTGTTTGCCGTTAGTTCGTCTAGTTCCGCTTTCGAAATCATTTGGCGGCTGTGCAACTCTTCCCCACGTTTTAGCTGACGAATAGCAAGCGTGTATTGCGCCTCGGCGTCATTGACTGCTTGCTTCTCTTTACTGTCATCGAGCTTAGCGATCATCTGACCTTCTTTGACTGTGTCACCAGCTTTCACCAACACATGTTGCACCTCACCGGCACGGCGAAACGCAATCGGAGTTTGTTCAGCAGGCACCACTTGTCCCTTAAAGGTACGGAACTGGCTCTTTACTGGAACATCGACAGAGACCGTCGACACATACAAAGGCTGCTCAGCAACGGCTTCTTCGTTGCTGTTACAACCAGTCAGCACTGCAAGCGCAATAGCAGAAACTGTAAATAGTGAACGTTTCATTAAATACCTTCCTCACGAACCCAAGCTTTCACCACTTGACCTTCAACTAGGCGCTCAACACCAGCGATGACAACATAATCGTTCTTGTCTAGACCCGACTCCACACCACCGTTTTCATTTAGTGACAAGGTCACTTTATTCACCTGTTGTGTTTCACTGTCCATCACCCAAACTTCGCCTTGAGTTTCGCTTTTGCTTACCCACGCCGCGCTTGGCAGCATCACAGCATCCGAAACATTTTGCTTAGCGATATGAACTTGACCTGTCATGCCCGTCAGCAAGTTACGATCAGACGGACGAGTAATGGTCACAATCGCTTCATAACTGTTAGTGTCTGCGTTTGGCTGAGTCGAAATCTCTTTGAATGTGCCTTGAATGCGATTGTTTGGTTCGCTATCCATCGTTACCCACATTTCCGCGTCTTTTAATGTGTTCAGTGACACCGCTTCTGCATACGTGACGGGCAAAGTGAACGACACATCCAACGTGGTATTGTCGATAAGGTTTAGAATTTCTTGTTTCGCCGCGACAACTTGGTACGGCTTCACGTAGGTGTAAGAAACAACACCATCAAACGGTGCATGAATCTCTGTGTAGCTTAAGTCTGTTTTTGCTTGCTCAAGGTTTGCCAGTGCGGCTTTGTACTGGGTTTCTTGCTGGTCATAGCTATCAGTACTGATCAGCTTCTTGTTGTACAAACTTTTCGAGCGTTCCCATTGGGTTTTCGCTAACGAATATTGCGCTTGCGACGCATCAAGCGCCAATTGCAGATCTTTTGGGTCTAGCGTTGCAAGGACATCGCCCTGCTTCACTTCCTCGCCCATTCTGACGATCAACTTCTCAATTTCGCCACCAACCTGAAATGAAAGTTGGGCTCTGTACGTTGCATCTATTCGCGCAAGGAATGCATCGGAATCGGCAACAGTCAGATCATTAACAGCAAGTAATTTTACAGGTTTGATTAATGGCTCGGACGGTTCTGATACGGCTTTGTTACACCCTGTCAGCATCGTAGCGAGGCTCAATGCCACCGCTGCTCCGACAAATGTGCGCTTTAGGTATTGTTTTCGCACTGGCTTTCTCCATCGACTTTTTATTTACTACACAGCCGTGCAGTATAAGAATAATGAAAAAATGATCAACATATTTTCCACGTGGATAATAAAATAATTAGTCAAATCGTCCGGTTTCTGGTAAAAATAGGCGCGTTGAATAATATTCGGGAAAATTCGAACTATGACAGAAAGAAAGCAAGGCCGTAGGAGTGCTGAAGCCGCTGAGCAAACTAAGTGCCTGATTCTTAGAGTCGCGGCAGATATGTTCTGTGAGTTAGGTTATGAACGAGTTTCGCTTCGAAACATCAGTGAAAAGGCTGGTGTCTCCCATAGTTTGATTCGCCACCACTTCGGAAGCAAAGAGAAAATCTGGCAAGCCGTAAGTGATGCCATGGACGAGTTCATGCAGGGTTACATGGCGCAGCTGGTTAACGAAATGCCAGCAAACACCCCGTCTAATCAAAAGATTTACCTATTCATGGTAAGAATGCTAGCGTTTGCGCTGGTTAACCCTCACCCAGTGCAGATGATTGCTGACGCGATTCGCCAAGGCGATGATGCGCTACTGCAATACTTCTTAAGATCGAAAGACGAATTTGCAGCGATTTTTACCGACCTCTTTGCTGACTACAATGTTGAATACCCTGAATACCAAATCGATCAGTGGGAATCAAAATGGCAAATGCTGGTATTTGCTCATGGCGCGATTAGCCTAGCTCCAATGATGCAAGAGACATGGCCAGAAGACGCAAACAACCGCGACAAGATGCTGATCAGACACTGGGAATTGTTCAACACCATCATGGCAAGCCAATTTAGTGTGAATAAAGAAGACATGATTCACCCAGACAAATTGAGTGAAGTGGTTATCGATATGTGTTGCCCGATTGAAGAATTAAGCGCGTAATCAACACCTTCAGAATAACGTAAAAATGCCGAGCAATTTGCTCGGCATTTTTGTTTATACTTTTCGTTTCAAAGAGGAAACGAAATGGAACCTACTTAATAGTTGCTTATTCCTAAACGCGACACTGTAGCTATACAGCGCGTGGGAAGTAGATTCCTAGTCTCGCTTTGGCTCGCTGGAATGACGAGCTTTAATTAACCACGGTAGTAGCGTTGCGGTACGAAAGGCATTTTTTCTACCGTCATTGGTAGCATCTTGCCGCGTACTTCTGCAAATAGCTCTGTACCGATAGCCGCAAGATCGGCGCGCACGTAACCCATAGAAACTGGCTTACCAGCATTTGGACCTGCTGTACCACTGGTTACTACACCAATCTTGTTGCCGTCTGCATCGTACAGTTCTGCACCTTCACGCACAGGCGCTTTTGTTTGACCAACCAAGCCAATACGCTTACGAGCAACGTCTTTTGTTTCGATCTGCTTAAGAATGATGTCTGCACCAGGGAAACCGCCCGCACGCTCACCATCTGCGCGACGTACTTTTTGGATGCCCCATAATAGGCTTGCTTCAACAGGAGTCGTCGTTGTATCTAAGTCATGACCGTATAGACACAGACCACATTCAAGACGAAGTGAATCACGAGCACCAAGACCAATCCACTCTACTTCCTCTTCGCCAGTTAGCTTACGAGCAAGCTCTTCTGCTTTGTCAGCCGGTACCGAGATTTCGTAACCGTCTTCGCCAGTGTAACCACTACGAGAAACAATGCACTCAACGCCGAGTAGTTCAACTTTACGAACATCCATAAACAGCATCTCTGCTACTTCAGGAGCAAAACGCGCTAGTACTTCTGCTGCTTTAGGACCTTGAATCGCAAGCAGTGCACGATCATCGATGATTTCCAGCTCAACGCCAGAAGGAAGATGCGCTTGAAGGTGTGCAATGTCTTGCTCTTTACATGCTGCGTTCACAACCACAAACAGATGGTCACCAAGGTTCGCGACCATCAAGTCATCCATGATACCGCCCTGCTCATTAGTGAAGAACGCATAACGTTGCTTGCCTGCGCCTAGATCTACGATATCAACAGGAACTAACGTCTCTAGGAAAGCTGCCGCACCATCGCCAATCAAACGAAGTTGACCCATGTGAGAAACATCGAACAGACCTGCTGCATCACGTGTGTGTAAGTGTTCTTTCTTAACGCCTAGTGGGTATTGAACTGGCATGTCGTAACCCGCGAACGGGACCATCTTTGCGCCTACTTCAACATGAAGTGCATGCAGTGGTGTTTTCAGAAGTTCTTGAGTCATTTTCGTCTCCATTTAGATAGACCCGAGAATGCTGTCGGCATTCAATGTGTTTCCAATAATAAACACGCTTGATTCAATTTTGCACGAACAAGACATCGCTCGACTTTCAAAAGTGTGACTTTTAACATTTTAATCACAACAAAACGCACAAAAAAGGCGCTCTGTTAAGTGAGATATCATCAACAGAGCGCCATCATAACGCATTCAAAACAGATAGCAATCGTTTGCTTTCACTATAGGAAATTTACAACTATTTATCACTATTTGGCAGTCACCCACAAAATGTGCGCGTCTTCCTCACTCACACTGGTCAACATATGACCCATGTTCGCATCGTAATACACACTGTCGCCTTCGCTTAATACAACAGGCTCATAGAACTCAGAATAAAACATAACCTCACCTGATAAGATGAGTAAAAACTCTTCCCCATCATGGCGAACCCAGTCTTTGTATTCGTCAAAACTGCGCGCACGGATTTGGCTCTTAAAAGGCATCATTTTCTTATTGGAAAGTTGAGTCGCCAGCAGCTCGTGCTCGTAAGTTTGGGTTGGGTGCGGTTTGCCCTCTTTCTTTTTGGTCACATCGCGACGCCCTGTTGCCACCTTTTTCCTTGGCGGTTCAAATAGTTGCGGCATATCGATCTGCAATCCGTGAGCTAGCTTTTGCATCGCTTGGAACGTAGGAGAAATCTGTTCATTCTCGATCTTACTTAGCGTAGAACGCGCAAGTCCAGTACGTTGGCTCGCCTCTTCCAAAGTGATACCAAGTTTAGAGCGGATATCTTTAATGCGCTGACCGAGCTTAAGCGGTTCAATATTTTGGTCTTGTTGCTCTTTCGCCAACGTCATTGACGGGTATTCATCGTAAATACTTTCTGCCATAAATCCCTCTGTAAATATCCTTTATTCCTTCCTATTAGCATTGTGCATGAACCCTATAATGGATAAAAGTCCACCGAGTTAATTAAAGCGTGCTCTTGTTAACAAAACCAGAAATCTCGTTTCCTATAGGAAATTTTTGGTTGATTGTTCGTTCCGCAAGCGCTATGTTACCAACTTGTTAGATGTAGAGATGCACATTTCCGTAAGAGATTGGACAAGAGAAACCACAATCCGACGGAGTTTTAACCCACTTATTCGGGTCGAAAGTCACTCTGTTCTGCTATGCAGTTCAGCTGTTTTGAGGACAAATGAGCCACCATCGCAATCAAACAACTATTTCTACTGCGGGTTCATTTTCAGATTTGGAAGGTCAACTACCATGAACAAGAGTTACCCTAACCACAGCTTGGAAAACTTTTTCTCTACCAACCTCTCCGCGACAGATGACGCTGTCTTTGCTGGAATTCAGGCAGAATTCGCTCGCCAAAACGAACAAATCGAACTTATCGCTTCTGAGAACATCGTGTCTAAAGCGGTAATGCAAGCTCAAGGCACATGCCTAACAAACAAATACGCTGAAGGTTACCCAGGTCGCCGTTACTATGGTGGTTGTGAGCACGTAGATACAGTGGAAGCCATTGCTATTGAACGCGCGAAAAAACTTTTCAATTGTGAATACGCAAACGTTCAACCACACTCAGGCGCACAAGCAAACGGCGCAGTAAAACTGGCACTACTTCAACCTGGCGACACTATTCTTGGTATGTCTCTGGACGCAGGTGGCCACCTAACACACGGTGCTCGCCCTGCACTTTCTGGTAAATGGTTTAATGCAGTTCAATACGGCGTTGACCGCGAAACACTAGAAATCAACTACGAAGACGTTCGCCAACTGGCACTTGAGCACCAACCTAAAATGATCATCGCAGGTGGTAGTGCTATTCCACGTACTATAGACTTCGCAAAATTCCGTGAAATCGCAGACGAAGTAAACGCGATTCTTATGGTCGACATGGCGCACATCGCCGGTCTTATCGCAACAGGCGCGCACCCTAGCCCGCTTCCTCACGCACACGTGGTTACGACTACAACCCACAAAACACTGCGTGGTCCACGTGGCGGTATGATTCTGACCAATCACGAAGATATCATTAAGAAAATCAACTCAGCGGTATTCCCAGGCCTGCAAGGCGGTCCACTGATGCACGTGATTGCGTCTAAAGCAGTCGCGTTCGGTGAGGCGCTTGGTCCTGAATTCAAAACTTATATTGATTCAGTGATCAACAACGCAAAAGTTCTGGCGGAAGTATTGCAAACTCGCGGTTGCGATATCGTAACCGGTGGTACAGACACGCACCTAATGCTGGTTGACCTTCGCCCTAAAGGCTTGAAAGGTAACAAAGCAGAAGAAGCACTAGAGCGTGCAGGTATCACGTGTAACAAAAATGGCATCCCATTCGACACAGAGAAGCCTATGATTACATCGGGCATCCGTTTAGGAACGCCTGCGGGTACAAGCCGCGGCTTTGGCGCTGAAGAATTCAAACTCATCGGTAATTGGATTGGTGACGTACTGGACGGTTTGGTGAACAACCCTGAAGGTGACGCAGAAGTAGAAAAACGCGTACGCAAGCAAGTGAAAGAGCTTTGCAGCCGTTACCCTCTTTACCAATAAAAGATTTATTAAATCAGAAACTATCCTGACAAGTTATTTGGAGATTAAGCAATGGACAAAACACTGAAGTTTACAGATAGCCACGAGTGGGTACGTGACAACGGTGACGGCACAGTAACTATCGGTATTTCAGAGCACGCTCAAGAGATGCTAGGTGACGTAGTTTTCGTTGACCTACCAGACGTGGAAGATGAAGTCGAAGCGGGCGAAAGCTTTTCTTTGGTTGAGTCAGTAAAAGCAGCTTCAGACATCTACTCACCAATCACTGGCGAAGTAGTTGAAATCAACGAAGAGCTAGAAGACAGCCCAGAGCTAATCAACGAAGAACCATACGAAGGTGGTTGGATTGTGAAAGTGAAGCTTTCAAACCCATCTGAGTTGGATGACTTAAAAGATGCGGAAGAATACCTAAGCTCTATCGAAGAAGAGTAATTAGGATGAGACGAAAGCTGTCCCCTAGCATAACGATTAGTGGACAGCTTTTTTTCTAGGTTCGGACGTATAATTTAGATTATCAGTAGCGTAAATCCGTTACCCGAACCAAGGAGTAGGTAAAGGACAATGACTGAATTACTTCAAAGCCTCAGCACACAGAATGAGTTCGTTGCTCGCCACAATGGACCAAACAAATCTGACCAACAAAAAATGTTGGAAGCGATCAACGCAGTAAGCCTTGATGCGCTTATCGACGAAACCGTACCAGCGCAAATTCGCCTAGAGCAGCCAATGAGCTTGGCAGAAGCGAAAAGCGAAGCAGACATGCTGGCAGCAATGCGTAAGTTCGCCGATCAGAACCAAGTTAAACGTACATTCATTGGTCAGGGTTACTACAACACCTTCACGCCAAACGTAATCCTACGTAACGTGATGGAAAACCCGGGCTGGTACACCGCTTACACCCCTTACCAACCAGAGATCTCACAAGGTCGTCTAGAAGCACTTCTAAACTACCAACAAATGGTGATGGATCTTACTGGTATGGAAATCGCGAACGCGTCACTGCTCGATGAAGCAACGGCAGCAGCAGAAGCGATGACACTTTGTAAGCGTGCGGGTAAGAGCAAGAGTAACGTATTCTTCGTTGCTGACGACGTTCACCCGCAAACCATCGAAGTGGTAAAAACTCGTGCGAAATTCATCGGCTTTGAAGTACTCGTTGGTTCTCTAGAATCACTACCAGAGCAAGACGTATTCGGCGCGCTAGTTCAATACCCAGGCACAACGGGTGAAGTTCGTGACCTAACGGACATCATCGCAAAAGCGCAAGCAAACAAAACGTTGGTAACGGTAGCGACTGACCTATTGGCTTCTGCCCTACTAAAACCTGCTGGTGAAATGGGCGCAGACGTAGCAATCGGCTCGGCACAACGTTTCGGCGTTCCTATGGGTTACGGTGGTCCACACGCAGCCTTCATGGCAACACGTGACAAGCACAAGCGTACTATGCCAGGTCGTGTTATCGGTGTTTCTATCGATACCAACGGCAACCAAGCTCTTCGCATGGCAATGCAAACGCGTGAGCAGCACATCCGTCGTGAAAAAGCGACATCAAACATCTGTACCGCTCAAGCACTACTAGCGAACATGGCGTCTTTCTACGCGGTTTACCACGGCGCAGAAGGTCTACGCACGATTGCTCGTCGTACGCACCACATGACAGCCATCCTAGCTGCTGGTTTAACTAAAGGCGGCTTCGAGCTTGCTCACAACAGCTTCTTCGACACCATCACAATCAATACTGGTGCACAAACTGAAGAGTTATACGCAAAAGCACTAGCGGCAGACATCAACCTACGTAAGTTGGGTACTCAGCTAGGCGTAAGCTTCGACGAAACCACAACCGTGGCAGACGTAGAAGCCCTATTTGCAGTATTCGGTGTGAAAGAAGAAGTCGCAGCACTATCAACTGAAATTGCAGGCAACGAATTTGCAGCGATTCCAGAAGCACTGCGCCGCACAACAGAATACCTAACGCACCCTGTGTTTAACACGCACCACAGCGAAACACAGATGATGCGTTACCTAAAACAGCTAGAGAACAAAGACTTCTCGCTAACGCACGGCATGATCCCACTGGGCAGCTGTACGATGAAGCTGAACGCAGCAGCAGAGATGATTCCAGTAACTTGGCCTGAGTTTGGTTCGATCCACCCGTTCGCACCAGCAGAACAAGCAGCCGGTTACGCCGCACTAGCAAAAGATCTTAAAGAGAAGCTATGTGAAATCACAGGCTACGACGCATTCTCACTACAACCAAACTCTGGTGCATCAGGTGAGTACGCAGGTCTTATCGCAATTCAACGCTACCACGAAAGCCGTGGCGAAGGTCACCGCAACGTATGTTTGATCCCAAGCTCTGCACACGGTACTAACCCTGCGACAGCGTCTATGGTGTCAATGAAAGTGGTTGTTGTTAAGTGTGATGAAGAAGGTAACATCGACGTCACCGACCTAGCAGCGAAAATCGAGAAGCACAAAGACAACCTATCAAGCATCATGATCACTTACCCTTCTACGCACGGCGTATACGAAGAACAAGTGAAAGAAGTATGTGAAATGGTTCATGCAGCGGGCGGTCAGGTTTACCTTGACGGCGCAAACATGAACGCACAGGTTGGTCTAACAACGCCGGGCTTTATTGGCTCAGACGTTTCTCACCTAAACCTACACAAAACCTTCTGTATCCCACACGGTGGTGGCGGTCCAGGCATGGGGCCTATTGGTGTGAAATCGCACCTAGCGCCTTTCCTACCGGGTCATATTGAAAACGGTGCAGATGGCGAAAACTTCGCAGTATCCGCAGCGGACATGGGTAGCGCGTCTATCCTGCCTATCTCTTGGGCTTACATCGCAATGATGGGCGAAGCTGGTCTAACAGACGCAACGAAAGTAGCGATTCTGAACGCGAACTACGTGATGGAGCAATTGCGTCCTCACTACCCTGTTCTTTACCGTGGCTCAAACGGCCGTGTAGCGCACGAATGTATTATTGACATTCGTCCACTGAAAGAAGAAACAGGTATCAGCGAAGAAGACATCGCGAAGCGTCTAATGGACTACGGTTTCCATGCACCAACTATGTCGTTCCCTGTAGCAGGCACGCTCATGGTTGAGCCAACAGAATCGGAAGACTTAGAAGAGCTAGACCGCTTCTGTGATGCGATGATCGCAATCCGTGAAGAGATGGCGAAGGTTAAGAACGGTGAATGGCCGCTAGATAACAACCCGCTTGTAAATGCGCCACACACTCAAGTTGACCTAGCGAAAGATGAATGGGATCGCCCTTACTCTCGCGAGCTTGGCTGCTTCCCTTCTAAAGCAACCAAATCTTGGAAGTACTGGCCAACAGTAAACCGCGTAGATAACGTATACGGCGACCGTAACCTAATCTGCTCGTGCCCAAGCATTGATAACTACGAAGATTAATTTTTGTAGAATCTAAATAGACAAAGGCGAACCGAATGGTTCGCCTTTTTGTTTGAGGGAAAATTTATAAAACTTGTTTATGGACAAGAATGAGTTAGATTTCCTGCTCTAACTCACCGATCTAGGATTAGCAACACTAAGCCATATTTTCTAGCTGCAAAATGTAAGACCTGACTCCATCGTGTTTTGTAGCTACGAATGCTTCCACAAGACCATATTGAATGAACTTTACCAAGTGACTTTTGAAAAAGCTGTATAGTTTGATGGAGGAGTTGCAGAAAGCAAATAGATATCTTAGAGGATAGGAAATCAATCTGGGCTGACAAAAATCTAACCCAGATATAGTCTGACAGTCACCGAGTCGAAAAGTGGGTAACTGTCAGATCAGGTCTGAATTAGTACACCTAAATTTAGTCTCGAAGTGTCCTTAGCTGCCCGTTTCTAAACTCCAACTCATTACATGAATCGCTAAAGTCTATTAAGAATGGGCTAGCGGATTGGTTTCTTTCTGTGGAATAGGTAATATAAAGTTCATCTTCTGCTCTGGTCATAGCAACATATAGGCGTGAAACTTCTCTTGATTCCTCATTTGACGTATTTGGCATTAAGTTTGCTGAGACACCCGCTATGAATACATAACTGAATTCAAATCCTTTTGCTGACTCAATTGTACTAATACAAACCTGCTTCGCGGCTTCGACTGTAATGGAGTCTTGAATCTTCTTAGAACTGATTCCTTTTTGCTTGAGAGCTTCAAATACATCATTTCTGATTTGATTATTTAAACCAATTACGCAGATCTGAGGGTAGCAGTCTGTTTCATTAACATCTTGATAATGTGTAATAATTTCATCAATTTTGTTTACAATAAACTCTGTCTGATCAGCGTTGCTTCGAGTTTTGACTATAAAGGGTTTTTCACCATGCTTACTTGGAAAGTCGGGCTTCGTCGGTTTACTAATATTATCCTCATCAACATCCGCAAATTCATACTTTTCGATGAGCGAGTATGCGGTGTTCATTATTTCTTTAGTATTTCGGTAATTCTTCTTTAAAACGTAGCTTCTGTTGGCAACATTCACACCGGAGTGCTTGAGGGTGAACCCTTTGTTGTAGACGGTTTGAGCTCCATCGCCGACAAGGAATAAGCCGTTTTCTGCTTCCGAAAGAGCTTCGCTTTTATCCGTTTTGAGACTAGATAGCATTGCAATCTCAAGCTGAGATAAATCCTGAACCTCATCGATGAGAACACATCGGTATGGTGTGTAGGCTTTGAGTTTTTGATTAATTGATATGAGGTCTGTTTGAACTGCGATACTTGACTCAATTGAAAGTTCGTCGCTATTTAACAGGCTAATAGCAAAACTAATAACGCCTTCATAGTCAAGTTTACATAGTGTTTTGAGCAGTTCAATTTTCTCTAACACCAACTCCAAGACAATTCTTCTTTCGTCTTGAGTAAGAGCGATACCCCGCCCAACACGTTTGAATGATTTAGTATCAAGGTAAAGTTCGAAGTTTGACGGAGTGAGTCTAGTACGAATGTAGAAAATCTCATCTTGCAAGAACTTCTTGAGGCGTTTGTCATCGAAAGAGCGAAACTTACTTGCTCTATAGAGTTTATGGTTTTTTATTGTTTTTATGGCATCTTGGTAAAAGTTACTAATTATATCTGTAGTTGCTTTTGTATACGTACTGATGCCTTTGGGGTGAACACTTTCGATAATGTTTGTTGCAAATCCATTTACGGTTGAAGTGTGAATATAACTAGCTTCGACTCCACATAGCTCAGTAATGAGAGATTGAAGCAGCTTTCGCATACTTTCAGTTAGGGTCACAAGTAAAATTGGTTGTTTGTACTTTTTAGCTAGATAGCGGGCGCGGTGCAGCATTACACATGTTTTTCCGCTTCCAGATACTCCTCGTAATCGAGAAGGGCCTTTAAAATCTTTAACTGCGATTTTTTTTTGCTCTGGGTGAAGAAATAATAACCAGTCTGCCCAAGTCGCATCTTCGGGTAGCTGTTCCACTTCATCCCAAGTAACAAAAATTTCACTATTTACGGGGTCTAACATTGCTAACTCTAGCTGTTCTTGAGTTGCTAGCTCAACTAAACCAGCTTCAAAGTTTAGTCGTTGTTTAAGCTCTTTCAGCTCCCCTTTGTGCGCGTGAGTGAATAAGTCATCAAAAGTGATCGCCATGTATTCATTGGATTTTTCTTCTATGTGATTAATGATACCTCCTGAATCACATTCCCATTCTTCTCCAGTGACACCAAGCAGGTATGTCTCGAGTTCGGGTTGAAGCTGGAGACCTTTTAGTTCTTTTGAGTTTAAATGACGTAGTAGAGGAAGTTGTAGTAAGTCTTCAGGTGAGGTCAGATCTGGTTCAACGAGTTTAGTTTCGTTAGGAGCTTCAGAGCTTACTTGTATAAATTCTAGTGTGTTATCTTTTTTATCTTTTACCCATCTATAATTTTTGTGGGACTCTATCCAACTTTCAGTATCTTCGTGGTCACCCGCAAATAGAAAAGCCCTGAGTTTACTTTTTCCATCTACAAGTTGAACTACAAGGCGAAAACCATCACCAAGATCATATTTTTCTGCATTTGGAAGCCTACTCTCACCGTTATTGGTTCGTTTTAGCTCGGCAATTTGACCTTCACTGGCAGCTTCTTGCATTGCAGCTCGTGTTTTTTTAATCGCATCTTTTCCTTTTTTTCCCGATTTATTTAGCTTTCGGAAACATTTATTCATGTACTTTGTTTGTATTACTTTACTCACGGTAGGCTCTTATAGGTTATCTCTACTACAACTTATCATTATGCATATAATTACCCATGAAAATTCGATTGCTATCACAACTTTCGCCAAGCAAACCAACCCACTGAATTATCACAAAAACTAGGTTAACTATAGCGAAGTGAGCAACTAAACGGGTTTAACTCTTTAGGGCATTTCGTGTTTTATGCCTCGTCAACACGCTTCTGGACAAAAATGTGTCTGTGATATTACTAATTTAGAGATTTATGGATTAAATAAGTATGGCAAATGAAAGCGAAAAGCCCAGGCTGAATAATATTCCTACCCCAAATAGCAGTTCTTGTATGTAAAGGGCATTAGATACTAGAAGGCCTGATAGCGATGCCATTTCTCAAGCCTTTTTTCTTTCAACTTTCCGTGCAGAAAATTTATTCTCATTTGCTACAGGTTTACCTCACCTGAACCATTAAACTTAAAGTTGCATGATGCCCATATCCGTATATGGGCTTAGCCATTAGAGAAAAGCAAGTAGAACTTGAAAGTTGGTTAAACTACACTTTAAGGCTTGCGGAAACATAAGCAACAGTGCAACTTCTAGTTATGAAATATATAATTACTCTTCAAGTAACCTCGTAAATAGTGAGTCAGCAGCGTCATCAAGCCGATCAATTTCCTCGACATTGAAGTGCTCCCAGTTTTCTGATTTGAACAGTCGGGATTCGATCAAAACATAAGAACGTGGATCTCGTTCCAGAACTCGTACAATATCTTGAGCATGAAACCAGCTAATCGGCGACATCAAAACTTGTTCCAATAGAGACATCCAATCAGTTATGTTGGTGAATCGTGAATGTTCAGTCAATCGCCGGAATCCACGCCAAAGCGAAGGATTAACATCATGTTGTGATCCAGTCGACGTCTTATCAAAGCGTTGCGACCACCGATAAAGAAGACCACTTAGAACTGGATCTATCTCTGGGCAGTCAACCTGAAGTGCCAAGATGCAAAGCCCTTCAAATAACTCGTCCGTTCCTGAAGCAACATATCGCATCAACGTTGGGGCTATACGTTCATCAATATGTTTCTGCACATATGCATACACACTCGGTTCATACAAGACCTCGATCATAACATATTCATATTTAGAGAGTTCTTCGTAAAACCGGGAACTATTGTTCATTGCACATAGGCACACCAAATATTTTCTAACAAAATCCTTAGACCAACGTTCGGTCATTAGTTTATTCAGCCAAGGGATAGGCAGACCAAAACTGTTTGCAGCGGCTACTGCAGGCCTAAGAAAAGCATGTGGAGATTTGCTCGAACCTTTAGTTGTCCATTGATGTTGTGCTACTACATGACCACTCGATGTAAACTTAATCATTGGGATATATGTTTCAACACCTTCGCGGTGATCATTCACGGGGTCAGATAGTCGAATAAGTTGTTCGCATTGTTCAGACGATATGTTATCAAGCACCAAAGGTGCTGATGATTCGAAATTGGCAGTAGTGCCGGATAACGCTCGAACTGCATCATCGTATGTAATGCATGTTTCAGACCTCGTTCTTTTATATTCAGGTGCCGTCGATGGCTTCTCTTGTTGTACAGTAACTCTCCTGTCGCTCATGTTATCGATAACGCGATGCAACAATCCATCTCCTTGACACGGTGATGCATCAACCAAAACCCTCAAATGTTCGGTATCTACGTCCCCAGCACGTCTACGCTCCATTAAGCACTTCATTGCAATCCAAATGTGCTCTGCATTTACGAGCTGTTGTTCAATAAGCTCTGGTTGTCCACAAAGACGCAATGAGCGAAGCGTAGCACTTTGCAACAGTGGAATATTCACCTCATTGAGAACACGCTCAGGCGCTTCTCGACTCTCCGGCCACCCATGAATGGACAAACGGTCATATAGCCAACTAGCAGCCGCAGACCCAGATGGAAGCCCTTCTTGGTTCCACGAGTCATTCCAAACTTCGTCGAAAAGCCCAGAAAAGAAGTCGATGAAACTATCTCTTCCTCTTGCAAAAATACGGCACCATCCCATTTGACTATCTGTGAGGACAAAAGATATCAGACTGTGATACGCAAGATTTTTGCTGTGATCAATTTTCAGAGGTGAAGACTCTCCCATAATGACTGGAACAATCCGCTCTAAAGCAACACTGTAAGGTAATCGACCCGCTGCAAAAATAGCAGAACGTCGTAACTGCCAGTTTAGAAGTGGATCGACTGCGATTCTGATAAGCTCGTCGGCATTATCTACATCACCTAAGCGCATTGTGAGGATGCACTGCCACAACTGAATTGCGGGAGACTTGAGTCGACCTCGCAAAACTAAAGCCGATTTTGCTCCTGACGCTACAATTGCAGTAGCAATTCCTACAGCTAACGTTTCTTGGTCCTCTTTCGCATATGCCTCAAGCAAAGCAGATAAAGCGATACGAGAACGCCTTCGAGAGAGGCTTAAAGCTGCACTTTGACGAATTTCTGGATTTGAGTTAGTCAAAGCTTCAGCGAGCATTGTAGTTACTTCAGAATAAGATAGTTCGCCTAGCTTCATAAGCGCGGGTATAGCTAAGTGGATACCTTTTGAGTCCATGGAAGCCATGTGCTCTTCTAGGAGTTCAATAGCCTCGATGAACGGTTTTTGGTGGCATAACATCAGAAACAGAAAGTCCCAGACCTTCTTCTCCTTTATGTCTATTTCTACTACCTTTAGGCGTTTATAAATATTACCTAGGTCTTCGCCTGCATACGCTAATATGGAAAGCGCAGTAAATCTGTCTTCAATTGTAGTACTGTGATCGAATAGTTGAGCCTGATATTTGCTTGAGTCAAAAAAGGCTGGCTGAAGTACGGGCAGTAGAGCAGAAAAAGCTCTAATACTGTCTTTCCTGTTGGCAAATGACTCACATAAATGGAAAAGCGAAGGTTCAGCAAGAAAAACCAGAATTCGGATTGCATTCTCAATGACACCCTCTTCATGGTGACCTTCTCTAAGAACCTCAATACAATGTGTACGTAAATTGGCTCTTGAAGACCAGACCCCCTTAGTAAGTGGACCCAGTAATGCTGATTTAGAAATAAGCATTGAAGACAGCTTTACTCGAGGCATTGCAGCTAAAAATTCCACGGTATCATGAAGACTATCTATATAGAGATTAAAGTCACGCGTGGAACAACTTTTACGTGTATTGTTTGACTCTTGATGGGTGGATATAAAATAAAAGGCAGCCCGTAAAGCTTCGCGACGACGATCTCGCAGTAATATTTTGAGCAACATTCCCTTGATGTTAGGAGGACAACTTTTGAATAGCTTAAGAGTGTCTGAGTTTATTGCGCAACCTTTACGTAACATTGCCACATCCAACCGACCTAGCGCCGATTCTATTTGGTCTTCATCAACTGCGTTATTGATCGAGAAAGCGATTAGGTTGTGTAGTTGTTCCGGAGCGAGTTCAAGTATCGTTTCAATAATAGCTGACGACCACTGATAATCAGAGAAATACCGTTGTGGTTGTTCGCGAATTACTCCAAAAAGACTACTGGCCGGCACCGGCTCGCCCAACTCCTTAATAATGCTGGTTAATAAATAAATATGCTCAACAGTTTGAGTGGTAGAAATAACACCAATAACGTCTTTGGCGGATAATAATTTATGACGTATTACGTAGGCAGAAACAGCAGACCATTGCTCTCCCCGAAGAAATAACTCGCGAGATTGCTCCTTGGCTTCAACAAACTTACCGGCCTTCTCTAGGTGCAAGATTTCAGCTGTTATCAGTCCTTGTGCACTATACCATGCAGCAAGTGCCTGATGAGCAGAGCGGCGAACGCCAATTGCAAGCATTCCTTCTAGACCGGCACGCACAGTTTCGTGCATTTCAAATGAGTCCTTGTCGTGGTATCGGAGCAAACCTTGTGCAAGGAGCTCACTAATGCCATTTCCTATATTTTCATCTGGAAATATTTCTTCGGCGTCCTTACGCAGGAACGGTAATGCAAAGCATACTAGCTTTTCAGCAGCACTTCGTGCTCCAGGACTAATCAGGTTAAATCGCTTTTGCTCAGCATAAGCCAACATATCTTCTGCAGGTTGAGCGGCAATCTTAAGCATATCCGGTATGGATGCGGCCCTTGCTATTGCCTGTGCCAACTTGGCAAATAAACCTGAAGAGCGGCCAACTGTAACCTTTTGGTATATACCCCTGAGCGCAGCCCAGTCTGGGGTGGAGCTGGGATGATAGTTTGATACAAGTTTTACAAATTCTTCAAAGCTGAAACCACGAATGTCTAGTCTACTTACACCATACTCATCTCTTTCAAGAGGAGTCATTTCACGTAGAGCACTTTCTTGACCGAACACTCCAATATGAATAGATGAAGTTGATAAGGCTCGAATAAAAGTAGCTAGATCTCTAGAGAAAGCTGTACTGCAAGTACCTTCAACTAAGTCAATAAGGAGTAGTATGTCGCGTGGCATAACTGAGTATGAATGAGCAAGGCACTTCAGCGTATTTTCTTCCGTTGGACCATTCGTAACCGCGATGGAGAACGGTTCGAGAATGCCTTGACGACGTAAGTGAAAAGCAACACCAGTAAGTACGTCGCGTAGGCTAGTATCTGGCCGAACTTCAACGTAATGTATTAACCGTTTTGGATTTACGGCTCGTGACCTTTCAGCTATCTCTGCCGTAAGTGTTGTTTTACCTGATCCAGAAATACCAATTGCCTCAATAGCTTTTCCAGCCCATTCTGTGGTAAACCGTTCTGTGAGATCGTGCCTAGCTACATGATCACAGCTTAGTTCAGGTAAATTCTTGATAGGAATCATTTGCGGCCAAACACAGCGCAATTCAATTTCTAATTCTTCCAGATTAAACGACCGTCCAGGTTGTTTCGATATATCGTTAATAAACCCTCTTAAGTTACGGAACAGCGCATTCTCTATAACTGCTCGTTGAAGAGAGTACCGTTCCATCAATCTATCATAAACTCGTTGTATAACCTCTTGTTCGGAACCATACGTAGCTTGGATTTCAATTCTTGCCAATATGCTAGGCAATGAACTATGCAGTTCAGTTACCTGAGCGGCATACAGATTGCTTACCTCCTCTTTACCTACTTTGCTTCGTGCTAATTCTCTAAATTCGGAGAGTAATGTTGATTTCGCTTTCTCTGGCTCTGTAGAAAGCATGGAGGGAACTTTCCAACTTACGACCTGGCTACGCACTGTTGTCTCAAGGCAAATTTTAGAGAGCGTCTTACTTCTTGCTAAGCTGTGCACTACACTCCAGTATTCCTGTGTAGCAGAAACAGGGGCTCTGTCACTAGCATTAATGAGTGATGAAACAGAATCATTAACACTGTCGCCGACGATCCAAAGTTGAGTATGGTCGTTTCCTGACAAATGTTTTATAGCGTTTGGTAATAGCTCCTTAGCTATTAATGACAACGTCCATGGAGTAGGTTTAAGCTCACCACTGTTATACTCTGCTGGTTTTTTTATCTGTATATATTGCTTGTGCTCCGTGTCACCATCAGTCCATGACAAATCAAGATCATCTAATCCTTCAGGCCTAGCTTTCGCACAAGATTCATACTGCTCAAAGTGCTTAAATAGCCTATCTAGGATGACTGTTGCCTGATAGTCGAACCCCTTAATTGCACTAATTCCACCTGACATGAATAGTTTACTCCACTGGTAATGCACTAATACACATAGCTTTTAATTGCATGCTATACAAACATCAGATATTAAACTAGATGCAAATTAGATGATATTCGCGATAAATCACGGGGATTTTGTGATGAATAGAATGCTCCAGCTCAACAAAGTTACTATGCACCACACGAGCAATTAGGCATTACACTTCCAATTTCTAGTAGCTCAAAACGCGTACAGGTGCGCAAACAGCTACCCTAGATGCGTTCGATACGTATACTCTATTTAGTCGGCTAAAACCCGTTTTTCTATCCGCTATGATTCCGCCTTTAATTTATAACTAATAGGTTAGTGAGAAAAAGAAATTATTAGATTGATAAATGGAGCATACTTTCTCACTACGCTAGCTGTAGATTCCATTCGGATAACTTCTTGTAGGGCAAACTCGCATTAACAGAATGTTAATGAGCATTTACTCTGTCTCGTATTGGGGCAGAACTAAGCTAGAGAGGCCGTAAGACAACATCAACATAGAATAGATGTATTCGTCGTAATTCCGTTTCACTTTTTTTGGTTCATTTTAAACACTAACTCCCCCAGCGCGCTTCCTGAGATTCCTTGTCTCGCCTAGGCTCGCTGGAATGACCCACCTAAAGCGCCGAGTGTAGTGGTTCAGCTTGTGTGTCTAAATTTGAGTAATCCACTATCACCAAGCTTCAAGATCGAAAAAGGCGAATCGTGTGGTTCGTCTTTTAGTATTGGATTGGATGAGTGACTTGAGGCTGAGATGTTTAGGGTGCTAAACCGAAATCAATCAAGAGCAATAACCTGACCTCCCCTAATCACCAGTCAGGTTATTGCTCTTTACCACCGCGACGTAGTTCTCAATCACTGGGTGAGCAAACTGTTCCGGCTCGTACATCACCCAACGTTGCGCTACGGTGAGGTCAGTAAACGAACCATCCTTAAAATCACCGCGCCATCGAACATCAAACTCAGCGGCATATTTACCTTCGCCAACAAGGTAAGAGACATCAATACTCTCGATATCGTGGTCGTCAGGCAGCAATAAGTCATGTATCCAATTATGTGATTCCATAAATTCATTTTAAGCGAGGCTTTAGTTTGAAGACGAACTTCGCAGCCCACACTACAGTTGTATCAGCCGTCGAGCCAAAGACGTTGATGTGAGTTTTAAAGCGAAAATGGGCTTGGTATGCCTAAAACTTGCCGTGTTGGCTTACTATCAATCTAAATAAGACTGCTCGGCTTCGACAACGAATTACGCAGCAAAGCCAACCATGAAAGTAATGGACATATTATTTACATTATTTTTTAAAGTGCGCCTAGATATACGATTTAGCATGACTTAATTTGAAAACTGGGGCAGCCCTAGGCTAGCACTTGAGTTCATTAGGACATAGTATCGCCTCACGCGGGGGGATGAGTTGACCTATGTACGAGATTGGCAAGCGAATGGTCAAAATACTGGTTTTCCTTATGAGTGCCACAATATTATTGCTCTCAACAGGTTGTAACGCAGATATGTTTAATTTCTTCAAATCAAAAAAGTTTCAATACACACTTAGCTCAGAGATCACTGGCAGCTTATACTTAGACGGAAAAGCGTTTACTAGCGGGGTAGTTTATCTACACACGGCTTTTTCTAACAACCGTTATATCACCGAGACAATGACGTCAGAAAAGGGGTATTTTCATTTCGAACCCACATACCACTATCAGACGTTTAAAGAACCTGCCCTTCATGAATCCTCTAGCTACATTGGCATTTACATTTTTGTAGATGGCAAAAAATACTACTTACTAGAAGCTCGATTTTCTGATGTGAAACCCTATGAATTTATTTCAGATAACCTTCTTGATTTAAGTTGTGAGATTAATTCGGACGAATATCATTACTTTTTTAAAAATAGATTTGTTGAGAATGGTCTCGATCTTGAAGTTATTAGTAGGTGCGATTTGAAAGGATTTTCTGAAAAAACATTACTAAACAAGGACACGTAATAATTGATATTAAATAGATTTAATGACCAATTTTTCTTACAAAACCCGTACTGCGCCTCCTTTCAAAATGACGATGCAGGATTGCTTCCCGCGGTACGCTTAGGCAGACTCCTAGGCTCGCTGGAATGACCCATCTGTAACGCCGAGTGTAGTGGTTCAACCCTTGAGTCTGAATTAGCTCTACCTCATGAACACCAAATCCTAAGAGCAAAAAAGGCGAACTCACTGGCTCGCCTTTTTGAAAGTAAGGATTTGTTAGCTCACTTTCGATGCAGCGTGCTGCTCTACCATAAACGCGATAACTTCTTCGTTTAAGCAAGATTTGCTGATGTATTGGCGTTGTTTACCAAGATGAAGGATAAAGCCCAAATCGGTTTGTTCGAGTTGGTCGATTTCTTTCCAAGCGAGGCTGCGATCGATTTTACCGCTTTTGTAGCGCACGCCATCCGCGTTAACTTCAAACACCACTTTGTTGCCACGGCTTGAACTAATGGTTTGACGCCACAGCCACCACGTTCGCTTGCAGTAAACGCTGAACGCTTCAATCACACTCAATACGATAAAGAACCAACCCACATAACCGTTAGGTAGCAGTTCAAACTCCAATAAAACCACACCAAAAATAAGAAACAAGATCCCTTTCAGGAATGCGTGTGGGAACTTAACTGGCTGGCTAGTTTGATCATAACACTCTGCGAAGAATGGTTTGTCGAGTGTGTATTCTGTGGTGAATTCGAAATCTTTAGACATGTATGGCTACTTTAAGGTTTCTGTGAATGAGTCTACTTGGTTGCTCTCTCGCAACGCGTGCATTGTAGCGCTTCTCTTGGTTTATCTTTAGTCCTTTTGATTCTGTTTTGTAAATCAATAATAACGAAACATTAGAAGGCCTCGGTGCACTAGCCAAGATCAAACAAAGCGAACCATTTGGCTCGCCTTGTTAATTAATGGTCTATGTTAATTAATGACCTATGCGACTTCTTGAGCTTTCTACTTTAGAGGGTCGTTATCTGGCAAAGCACTGTGTATCCACACTGCCAGTCTGTGTTTGATGTTTGCGCCGTCGAGCTTGCTTTCTGGCAGTGGCGTGATTTGCTTGGCATCGACCAAGAATAGGTAAATCGCTTTTACTCTTACAGGTTGTGGTGACTGCGGAAGGTCAAAGCCTTGTAGCTTCGCCATCTTCCCGCCAATCTCTAGTGCCTTCTTAACCAGTTTGTCTTCATTCTGAAGCTTGGAGCTTTTTGACATTGATAGATTCCTCTTCTTCGCTTCCAGTAAGAATACATTAAGTGTCACGTATGGCGTGTTAGTAAGCTCGCATATTAGTAAGATTCCGTAACATTGCCGCGCAACTGATTAAACAACGACCAGGCATGCTGATATTGGCGATACAGCAATGTAGGCAGGTCACTTCACCACATTGCTTCTGGTTTCAAAATGCCCCCTCTTTTTATGGTCTCTGAGCGTTTTCATTGGCTTTTTCTTTGAATCAATTTCAAACAAATAACTTTAAATGATAATTATTATCATATTTGTGCTTACTTTATAAAATCCTACTGATAAGCTCAGCTTTGCTTCTCGATACTGAAATTGAGAACACTTACATCGGTCGAGTTAAACCTCTCTTCCGATTGAAAAATTAATAAAAACCATAAATAACAGGCTACTAACTATGAACATTAAAAGAAGCTTCGCCGGTCTGGCAATTTTCGCTGCATTTAACGCTACGGCTTACGAACACTATTCTGTGTTTGAAGATTACATTGACCAAGGTCTGGTCACTGCAAACCAATCTCGCTTAACACAAATAGCAAAGTCTAACCAAGGGCAACTGACTGTAGCTGGCACGTACTCATACGATCAGCTAGGACGAGTAACACAGCGCGACTACGCAGACAGTACATTTGACTACGCCTATAACGATGCAGGTTTTTTGGAATCTGCGCGTGCGCTAATGAAGCACGGCTCAATCAACAGTTACGTAAGACACACCAAAGAAAACTTCATCTCTCAATACAGCTATAACGAACTCGGTCAAGTTGATGTTGAGAATAAGCAAGTCTTTCAGGATGAGGCTGCCGATCTTAACGGTACACCTATCGCGACATATCGAATTCAATATACGTATGGTGCTGATGGCAAACTTCTTCAACGCCGCCAAGTACCGCAGTCTGGCGACGATATGTCTGTTCGCGAATTTCATTACTCCTACCATGAAGATGGTAAGTTAAGAAAAATCCGTGAGGTTAAGCTCTCGACACCAAAGGAAAAGAGTACCCTCTTACTGCAATACTACCCGAATGGCGAAATCAAAAAAGCAACTCAGAAGTTGTTCGGCAAAGGCACCAAAACCTTTGAAATGGAGTATGTGGATGATGGTTCATTGGTTTATGGTGTTTACTATGTAGATCCAGTGAAAGAGTGGAAAGTAGACTTAGATTTCTTTGGTCTTGCCTTCCATCCAATTAAATCAATGAAACAAACCGCTGGCGATGCAGTCAGCACATACCGCTATCAATACCAGAACAGCGACGGTGATACTCTGCCAGATGTGGCACTGCTAGAGGTCACACTGCCAAACTTTAGCCAAACTATTCAGTACAATATGACGAATAGATAACGCTAAACCCTTCTCGAAGATATTCTCGTATCAGACTATCAAGGAAGACCGCGCTTCTGGTCTTCCTTGTTTCCCAGTAAAAAAACCGTGACAAAGCAGCAAGCTTATATGTCAACAAGACAAAGTTACCCTGCATCTATCTGGATACTTGTATTGGTCAACTTTGCTATTAGCCCACCTACTCGTTCTCGCATATCCTGCCTTTGTACGATCATATCAAGAGCGCCATGCTCAAGTAGAAACTCACTTTGTTGAAAGCCATCCGGTAGCTTTTCTCGCACGGTTTGTTCAATCACACGACGCCCTGCGAACCCGATTCTGGCTGCAGGTTCACCAATGTTGATGTCCCCCAGCATAGCCAAACTTGCAGAGACGCCGCCGAACGTTTGATCAGTCAATACCGAGATATAGGGCAAGCGTGCATCAGACAAACGCGCTAATGCTGCACTGGTTTTTGCCATCTGCATTAACGCCATTAAGGACTCTTGCATACGAGCGCCACCACAAGCTGAAAAACAAACTAATGCACAATTATCTTCTATTGCTGTATCGACGGCATCAACAAAACGAGCCCCTACGACCGACCCCATTGAACCTGCCATAAATGAAAACTCGAATGCACATGCGACAATGGGTAAACCTAGTAGCTCGCCTTTCATTGCAACTAATGCATCTTTCTCTCCAGTATTCTTTTGAGCAAGTGCGATACGTTCTTTGTAGCGCTTTTTATCCTTAAAATTGAGCATATCTGTTGGCTCATATTCACTGCCAATTTCTATCCGCTCCCCTTTATCCAAAAAGCTATCCAAACGATGCCGAGCTGACATCCGCATATGATGTTGACATTTTGGGCAAACTTCTAGGTTCTCCTTAAGGGCGAGCCAATACAAAACTTGTTCGCAAGAATGACACTTGGTCCATACCCCCTCTGGGATGGATGCTTTGCGCGTACTGATGATGCTCTTTTTATCTAATAGCTTTTCTAGCCAACTCATTAGGATCCTTCAACTTAGAAACAACGTTATCGAGCATTGTATTAACCTGTTTCAAGTAATAAAGTGCACTTTACTGGCTTTATAATCCAATAATATGGGATAAACCAAAATGCTTGAGAGAATTGATCAGCAATGGCTAAAGAGCTTCCATTGTGTCTATGAAAACAATAGCTTTAAGAGAGCCGCCGAGTTTTTATCCCTGCCGACTTCAAATGTCAGCCGCCATATTGCTTTACTAGAAGAACAACTTGATGTGCGATTGTTTGATAGAACAACCCGAAGAATATGCGCTACAGATGCCGGAGAGCACCTCTACATACGTACGCAACCTCTTTTGGACAAACTGAATGATGCGCTCGAAGAAGTCACGCAACACTCACATCAAGTCACGGGACAACTTAACGTTTTAATGCCAGATTCACCGGAGTTGGCGCGAGCGGTTGTCTCTTTCTGTTCTCAACACCCTGCGATTTCATTGAGTTGCGAGACCAACCTAAGCCCTAAAGAGGATTTGCTTGATGGGTTTGATGTTATCTTGAGTTTTCATCGTGGAAAACTTGAAGACAGCAATTGGATTGCCAAAGAGATTAAGCGCTGGTCTAGCGTTGTTGTCGCCTCACCTATACTGCTGCAAGCATGCCAAAAACCTTTCAAAATTAACGATTTAAAACACCTTCCTTGTATTAGCAGTTTTACTGCATTGAAAGGAATGCCTTGGGTTTTCAAAAACTCAGAAGGAGAGCAGATAACTCAACGAGTACAATCTGCATTTAAGGTTAATAGTCGGCAACTTGCTAAAGCCGGCGCGTTAGCAGGATTTGGCTTTGCTATTCTGCCCGAAGCGTTCTGCTATGAAGACGTACAATCCGGAGTACTGGAAGTCGTTGAGCTTGAATACAAGCCAGAAGATTTGGCGTTATACGCCTTTTACGCTTCCAGAAAGCACGTAGCGAAGAAGATCCCGATGTTTATTGAGCATTTGAAACGTTTGTCGAGCATTTGAAACACTCAATACATAACACGAACACTAAATAAACCCGTCCCCTCTCCTGCACTTGTTCAATTTACCACTTATTGCTCAACTGGCGTCACTTTTGATTCGTCGTCAGGTTGAGACCACTTGATGATGGCGCGTAGGTTCATAGAGAAGAAGATGATATTGGCGATTATCATTGCCACGCTGCCTGTGAGATACCCAACTGCAATCCAACTGGTGTTTCCGCACATCATTAAGATGAAACCAATTTTGTTCTTGTTTCCGATTTGCCAAATGGCAAGAAACGTAAGTACCATCGCAACCCAGTCGATCCCATAGTACTGAAAGTATTCCATTGTCCTCTCTATGGATGTAACACTTTAAAACGGTGAGCAAGCGCCTTAATGAAGCTTTAACACACCACTTTAATGATAAAAACAACAAGGCGAAAATGCCGCGCGTAGTGAATCTTTTTTGAATATTTGATGATTACTAGAACCAAAAGCTACCAAGTTTTATCGAGATCTCGAGCGTACAAAGAAATGGCTCGCTGATACTCTTTAATTGCATCGCTGTTGGTGGTGGACACTAAGAGTTCGAGTAACAATGATGTGGCTTCTTTATGTCGACCCACATTGTAAAGACACATTGCATAAAAAGGCTGAACTTCGATCGCATTAGGGTATTCATCCAACGTTTGTTCAAAATAGCTTAATGCTTCTGAATACTCGCCAAGGCTTCGGTAGGTACTCGCTAAGCCGAACAACGCATCAAATCTTTCTACCGAAGAGAGTGTTCCTGAAAGCGCAGACAAGTAATGACCGATTGCTTCTTGCTCTTTGCCTTCATTGTCGTACGACCAAGCGATTTGTAAGTGCGCTTTTGCGGCAAAATGTTCATCGTCTAGTAGTGTTGTAAGTAACGCTCTCGACGCTTGATACTTAGCTTCTTTTCGCAGCTCAATTGCTTGTTTGATGATCGTTTCCATAATTTCCCTCGAAGCTAAAAGCGCTCGTTTAAAGAGCGCGCAATCGCAATGTCTTTGTTGGAATGAATCAAGAATAGTAAATAACCTAACTCACACAGTCTACCCATCATAACCTTTCTTTTTGTATCCGTTTCGTTGATACTCTTGCCCCTTATCGTTCAGTTGGAAAACTTTCATGCCCCAAGCTAACTCTGTTGTCGTACTCGACTTTGAAACCACTGGTCTCTCTCCGAATATGGGTGACCGCGCCATTGAAATCGGTGCAGTAAAATTAGTCGACGGTGAGGTTGTCGATAGTTTTCAGCAACTGATGAACCCAGGCTTTAGAGTCAGTTCTTTCATCGAGGGTTACACTGGCATTACCAATAACATGTTACGCACCGCACCAAGCTGCGATGAAGTGATGGCATCATTCAGCGAGTTCATTGCCGGTGAAAACCTTATCGCCCACAACGCATCTTTTGATAAGCGCTTCCTCGATGCGGAGCTTGAACGAATCAACTGTGGTTACTCAGGCGAGTTTGCATGCTCATTGCTAGTGGCAAGACGTTTAATTCAAGATGCTCCTTCTCATAAACTCGGAGAACTAGTTCGCTTCAAAAACATCGATAATGACGGCGTTTTTCACCGAGCGTTAGCCGATGCACAGATGACAGCAAAACTCTGGATTGAAATGGTCGAGGGCTTGGAGCAATCCGGCATTCACAATCCAAGCTTTAAGTTTATGCAAACCGTGAGTAAAACAGCGAAAGGGAAAGTCGATCTGCTACTCGCGAAAAACCGCGCTTAGATCTCGCGACTATGATGTTTGTTCTCAAGCATCATAGTAAAGGTAAATAATCTATGGTTGTTTATGATTAGAAATACCTAATCGTTAAGAGTCGCGCTCGTTTTTCATCATAAAACCTTGATACAGAGCTTCGAGCTTAGCATTCAGCTCCTCATCATTTTTTGCAGATACAGTACCTATCAAAGTTGCGCCGCTTGCCGTACCTATTGTTACATCAAAGTTTTCATTATCCGTACTTTCGACAAAGACATAGTTGTCGTTCTCTCTGTCGTAGAAAGAAGCAAAATTATCGTCAATAGATGTATTAAATTTCATAAATCAACCCGTCAAAACCGTAATGATTGTGACTCTTTTTTAAGGTCGGTAATACAGGTATATGTTAATTCTCAGTCTCATTCCACAATCAGATGCAATCAACATATCTATTAGTTTCTACATAAGGGTTCTAAAGGGTTAGATACGTAACCTACTCGGCATCCCAGTCATCAACTTTTTGGACTATGATGTCGACAACACTAGCAAACTCTCTACCTTTTGGGGTTAAACCATAATTCACAGTCACAGGGATAGTGTCTTCTTGTTTTCGCCAAACAAACCCATATTCGCACAGTAACTTCAAGCGTTCGGTGAGCACCTTGCTTGAAACCAGCGCTAATTGCTTGCGAATTTGACCGAATCGCATCTCTTCTTGTTGCCCGAGCAACCAAACGATGTGAGCAGTCCACTTAGTCGATATCAATGTTAAGTATTTATCCACGCTGCAATAGCCAACAGGCTGTACTTGATGATTTACTTTTGACGACATCGCCCTTCCCTAATCCGTTTTTTACCGCCAGTGTAATCAAACACTACACCTCAGACCATTAGTTACCTGAGAGTAACTAGTTACTTTTGGGAAGCTAATTTTAATTCGTAACTAACCGTTCTATCTTGAATTGGCAATTAGGCAAAGGGACGAAAGCTGCCTGAGCCAATAATTAGAGGATTACGTTATGCGATATATTTTTCTGTTTATTTCTTTTGTCTCACTTGGTTTACATGCGGAGACGCTCTATCCGAAGCCACAAACACCATCAGAGTTACATGCATTATTTGGTCAATACTTTGCGGATAAAGATTTGGAGGGATTAGGAACACTTTTCCATCAAGATGCGGTATTTATTTTGGATAAAGAAGGCAATCAAGCCAAAGGGCAAGAAGCGATCAAACGCGTATTGGAAGGTTTTATGAAAGGCGATGTCACCATGCATACAAAGCGCGTTTCCATCCACATTAATGATGACATTGCCATGGTGCGTTCAGATTGGGAAATAATGAACACTTCGCAAGGTGCAACTCAGACAAAAAACGCGATACAAGGAACGGCATTGGAAGTCATGCATTATGTAGATGGAGGTTGGGTTTATGTTATCGATAATCCCAATGGCTTTTGAGGTCAATATTCGGCGTCGACAACATGCTGCATGAACTTCGCTTCTGCTTTTGAGTAACATTGTTCCCCCACATAGATTTCGCTTTGTAGTAGAAACATTCCTCGTTTGCTCTTTACGCAATGCGCCTCAACGCGAATGATGGCATTAAGGGGAACCGGTTTGATAAAGCGAACCTCGAGCTTTGCTGTCATCGCACATATCTCTTGAGCAAAAAGGCAGTGGGTCATAGCCGTGTCATGCAAAGCGCAGATTGCTCCGCCTTGCATGACACCTTGATATCCCTGAACTTTCTCTGTTGGTACGATTTCGCACTGCACGCCGCCATTCGGCATCTGAGAAAACTGAACAGTATCGTTGGCGTTGAAAAATGGCTGGCAACACACTGCACACTGCTGGTGGTTTTTGGGGTTGTGGTGTGACATAAAATCCTTCTGTATCTGAGACGTCTCTGAACTTAAGCTGCTTTAATAAGAGCGTTCACGAATCATGCATCTAACTCAACATTCAAAGGTGAGAGGCGCTTATTCATTGGTAATGGGATATGAACTGTAGCCCTAATTATTAGCATATGCCAATAACAAATAGTGAGAAATTAGGTTCCATGAGACTGTGTTCTTTTTAACTAATGAACCATGACTCGAATCAGACGCGCCACTGGTCACGTCTCAAAAAGTCGCTTACTATGCCAAGTACCTATAAAGCTTTGTGAGCTACTCATGAGCAGTAAAAATAATAAAAACCTTGGCATTCTTCTTAAACTCAACACCTTTATTTCGCCTTATAAATGGCGTGTCGCTGCTGCCCTAGTCGCACTTGTCGCGACAGCAAGCCTAACGTTGTCCGTCGGTTATGGCGTACGTATCTTGATTGACCAAGGCTTTGCTCAGCAATCATTACAAGAGCTAACCAACGCGATTCAGTTTATTGTTGCCGTCACTTTATGTATTGCCGTTGGAACGTTCTTCCGCTTCTACCTGGTTTCTTCGGTTGGAGAACGCGTCAGCGCAGATATTCGCCTTGCGGTGTTTAATCATGTGATTACCCTGCATCCGAGCTATTTTGAGACCAACAGCAGCGGCGACATTATGTCTCGCCTCACGACTGATACGACTCTACTTCAGAGCATTATTGGTTCGTCGTTTTCCATGGCGATGCGCAGCGCATTGATGTGCTTTGGTGCGATCATTATGTTATTCGCTACTAACGTTAAGCTCACCTTGATTGTTTTGGCGTCTGTGCCTTTTGTCTTGGTGCCGATATTAGTTTATGGCCGGCGCGTTCGTGCTTTATCGCGTCAAAGTCAAGACACAATGGCGGATGTGGGCAGCTACGCTGGCGAAGCGATAGAACACATTAAAACGGTGCAAAGCTTTAGCTCAGAGCAGCATGAACGCGCAGCGTTTGCTGTCGAAGTAGAAAAAGCCTACGAGGTAGGCAGACAACGCGTCAAACAGCGCGCAATCTTGATCTCCGGCGTTATTGTGATTGTTTTCAGCGCTATTGCAGGCATGCTTTGGGTAGGTGGCAGTGACGTTATTCATGGCAAGATGTCGGCTGGTGATTTAGCTGCGTTTGTGTTCTATGCCATCATGGTTGCATCCTCTACTGCCACTATTTCTGAAGTGATGGGAGAATTGCAACGAGCCGCTGGTGCAACCGAACGATTGATTGAGATCCTGCAAGTTGAGAGTGATATCAGTGTACCAAGCCATCACCTTACTATTACCGACCGCATGCCTGCAGAAGTCACGTTTGACTCAGTGAACTTCAACTACCCTTCTCGCCCCGATCAGCCAGCTATTAAAGGATTAAATCTCAAAGCAGAACAAGGGAAAGTGTTAGCCTTGGTTGGTCCTTCTGGTGCCGGTAAAACAACGCTGTTTGAGCTGCTACAACGATTTTACGACCCGCAGCAAGGACATGTATTGTTTGGAGGTGAAGATATTCGACAGTTCGATCCTAACGATCTTCGCCGCCAAATGGCATTAGTCCCACAGCAACCCGCATTGTTTAGCCATGATGTATTCCACAATATTCGCTACGGTAATCCGGAAGCCACAGACGAACAAGTGATTGAAGCAGCAAAGAAAGCCCATGCTCATGAATTTATCGAAAAGCTACCTGACGGCTATCATAGTTTTTTAGGTGAGCGTGGCGTAAGGCTATCTGGCGGTCAAAAACAGCGAATTGCCATTGCTCGTGCAATTCTAAAAGATCCGAAAATTCTGCTGCTTGATGAAGCCACCAGCGCACTGGACAGTGAGAGTGAACATCATGTTCAACAAGCGCTTGAAGCCTTGATGAAAGACCGCACTACGTTGATCATAGCACACCGCTTATCGACAATTCAGCACGCAGATAAAATTGCAGTACTCGACGGTGGCGAACTGATTGATATCGGTAATCATCAATCACTGATGCAAAGCTGTGAACTGTATCAACGATTGGTCGCGTTGCAGTTTAAACATCTAGAATAGCGACGGCGTTTAGCGCTAGTGATGTTAACGAAACAAAGAAACTATACCCAAATGACTTCAAGATGCAGGATTCAGAGCGTTGTCATTGATT
>NZ_BCUF01000035.1 GCF_001591145.1 Vibrio harveyi NBRC 15634 = ATCC 14126 = KCTC 12724
GGTTACTTGGGTATATTTCACAGTCAATGAAAGAGAAGATTACGCGGAGTTTCTTGATAGTGACCCACAAGGTTATGAAGTGTGCTTTCTAAATGGTGAACTCGTTGGTGCTTATGGTTTGAGTGGCAAAACACAGGCATTTCATAGCTTGAACTGGATTTTAATCTCACCAAAAGCGCAAGGCATGAAGGTTGGTCATGAGTTTATGAGCCGAGCGATTCACCGAGCTGAGCAGTTGAACATCCCCCAAATCAAAATCGCCGCAAGTCATTTATCTGCGCCGTTTTTTGCCAAATATGGTGCCGTAGAGCTGAACTACATCCCTGATGGTTGGGGTGTCGATATGCACCGTATCGATATGGAATTGAATCTCCAGTCGTAAGCAAATTCGAGCTATGAAAGCGTAGCGTGAGTATTTGGTTAAAACACCTTGCACCATATGGTGCTTTTATTGGTTTTTGTTAGGTTATTGGACTTGGTTATCGAAAGCGTTTTTTGCCTTTCGTCAAACAGATAAGGACAGACAATGCCAACAAAGATCTTAGTGCCTACTTTGGCGCTACTTCTCAGTGCATGCGGTGGCGATGGAGATTCGTCATCACCTGCAGACAGCGGCTCACAATCCCCTGATACACCACCTACAGCCACCACTTTTGCCGAGCAAATGCTTGCCGCAGTTAACGATGCTCGATCTAAAACTCAGCAATGTGGCTCAAGAACTATGCCTCCCGTTGGAGCGCTTACTTGGAGTTACGATTTAGAAAGCGCAGCTTATGGACACTCTAGCGATATGGCAAACAGTGATTTTATGAGCCATACCGGATCAAATGGCAGCACGCTTTCCAGTCGCGTCAATGCCACAGGTTATGCTTGGAGCAGGTTAGGAGAGAATGTCGCGAGAGGGCAACGTTCAATCGATGCGGTAATGAACTCTTGGCTATCGAGTGAAGGGCACTGCCTTAATATCATGAACGCCGACTTCGACCAGATGGGCTCATCCATGGTGGAGAACCAATCGACGAATTATCGCTATTACTGGACCCAAGTCTTCGCCAAGCAGCGTTGATGACGACAAATAGATCAGTCTGGACAACAAACAGATAAAGCCAGTAGAGGAGACTCAACTGGCTTTATTATTATTGGTTTAGTGATTAATCCAATGCTCACATGCCAGCTCTGCAACCATCATTTCGATATCAAATGGCACCGGTTGCGGTATTGGCTTCAGGGACTGCGCGTTTAAGGCGATGCGTTCTAAGCTCAATGTTTGCAACGCGAGACCAAGGTCCATGATCTCAATAGGATTGCCGTCACCAGCTGATAAGTTGACGAGGTTCGCGTCTGATAAGACGAACAGTTGTTTGTTGTTATCCTTGAGCTGATACGCAGTGACATGAGGGCGAATTTTGTTTTGGCTTGTGCTCAACTCCTCAAGTTGTGATAGGTTGATTTCACGTTGGAAATGCCCTGCGTTGGCAATGATGGTTTTGTCGCGCATCAATTCAAAGTGCTCTTTACGTAGTGTGTTATCGCGACCAGTAATCGTAATCACCATATCTGCGTCTGGTAGCGCTTCTTCTATGGTAGAGGTGTAAAAGCCCTCCATGTGAGCTTCCAACTTGGTTAGAGAATTGCTCTCTACGACCGTTACGTGAGCCCCCATACCACGCAAGCGCTGTGCTGTACCGGACCCGCAGTAACCATAACCGATGACCACCACTTTCTTACCATGCAGCATTACATTGGTTGCGCGCATAATGCCGTCGACAACCGATGAGCCTACACCGAAGCGGTTTTCAATGATGCGTTTGGACATAGTGTCATTGATGATCAACGTGCTCCATTGATCAGATTTAAAATCCTCTCTTAATCGGTTTGCGCCTGTGGTTGTTTCTTCAGTTGCGCCTAATAAAGTACTTTGCAGATGAGTGAATTCTGGATGAGTAAAAATAAGCTCATGCAAGTCCGCACCATTGTCAGCAATGATATCTGGATTAAAGCTCAACACATTTTGGCAATAACGTATGTGGTCTTCAAAGCTCTCATCGCGTCGTGAAAAGACATGAACGCCACAATCACGAACCAGCGCTGCAGCTGTTTCATCTTGTGTTGAACCCGGCGAGCCAGTCAGTACTACCTTTGCACCACCTTTAGTCAAGGCTTCCATCCAAACCCCGGTTTTGGCTTCAACATGCAAACAAATGCCAATGGTCAGCCCAGAGAATGGCTTTTCTCGATCTAGTCGCTCGATCAAACTGCGCATAATTGGCATGTGTGCTCTTGCCCAATCGATTCTTTTTTTGCCTTCTGGTGCAAGCTCTAGGTTGGCGATGTCATGAGTCATGCAATTATTGTGTGTCATCTGGTTTTCCTCTGTGCTCTCGTTCGTGTACTCAGAATGAAATAGGCTCAGAAGAAGAAAAATAAACTTAATCGCAAAGAGTGTTTCCCCACAGAAACGATAACGTGACGCCCTTAAAACGTGTGCTCCTATCTGATTGATTTTATTGATCTCAAAGAGTTCACCATCATCGAGTTTTATTATGCATCTTAGGAAACAGTAGGTTTCTACTACGGAACAATCATGCTTGTCGCTTCGCATACAATAAGTGGGGGCTTGATATAATTAAGGTAAGCAACTGAGACTAAGACAATGAAAAACCTGAATCTAAACCTATTGATGACGTTTTACACCGTGGTGAAACACAACTCCTTTTCAATGGCGGCAGATGAGCTGGTATTGTCTAAATCAGTGGTGAGCAAGCAGATCAAGCAATTGGAAAATGAGCTGCAATGCACATTGATTCACCGTACTACCCGCACCTTATCGCTGACAGAGCAGGGCAAGTTCCTCTATGAAAGCTACGTAAAAATCATTGATGACATCAAGCAATGCCACGATGCGTTGGACCAACAAAATGAGACGCTGAGCGGCACACTTAAAGTGCGTTTACCCATCGTGTTAGAGCATGACCATGCCTTGATGACGAAGATCTCCGAGTTCATGAAGCTGCACCCTCATTTAGAGTTAGATCTTACTTATGGCTATACGTTAGGCGGCTTACTGAGTGAAGGCATTGATCTTGCGTTTCATATTGGAACTGTGCCCGATAGTTCTTACAAGTGCAGAAAGATCAAAGACATCGGAACAAAAGTTGTCGCGTCTCCCCAATATGTCGAAACGTTTGGAGAACCATTTTTTCCATCTGATTTGAAGCAACACAGATGCATGAACTATCGCAGTTGCTTAACCAAAGATAAGTGGCGCTTCACTTTCTCGGACAATTCACACGAGTTCGTAGAACTTAAGTCACCTATTCGTTCAGATTCTGAAGCAATGCTGGTTCAAATGGCGAAAAACAGCGTCGGGATCGCGTGTGCGCTCGACTTTCTTGCCGATGGCTATCTTGCCAAAGGGGAGTTGGTGAGCTTGCTTCAAGAATATACGTGGTCAACGGAGCTTTATATCGTCTACCCAAGTACTGTTGCGCCGCCATACAAAGTAAGAACCTTTATCGATTATCTGCTGCTTGGTTAGTCTATTACCTTAGGCTTTGCCATTTTCCCCCTCTGTCGCTGTTATGAACAACCTAAGCTTTCACAGTATCCACTCGTGAGATTTTCTATTTTAGAACATGTGGTCTAAAAAGTTTGACAGGATAAGTTTTGATTGATTATTCTTTTTATAGACCAGATGGTCTTAAAAGATTTGAAATGAATAAGCCGTTTAAATGAAGGGGATCGAATGATGTCTACGAGTAAAACTACGATAAAGAATGCGCATATCAATTGGGATTGTGAGGGTAAGTTCAACTTCACGACTGGGTTTGGTGCAACCAAAGCGGAATCCATGATCGCCAATTACGCAGCGTTTATTGCTCCAGTGATCTTCTACTTTTTTGCATGGCAAACCTTGGAGTGGAGTTGGCTTCAAATTATTGTCGCGTCATTGCTCACGTTAGATATGATTGGAGGTGTTCTGACAAACTCTTTAGGCTCGATGAAGCGATTTCTACATACCGACCAAAAACTTGAGCTGACTTGGATGGGCAAATTGGTAGGCAGCAAATTCTTGTTCCCTGCTATTCACTTTCAATTGTTTGCTGTGCCGTTATGTTTTGATGTCGCTTGGTCTTACGCGTTTTTCTGGTATGCCGTGATGATGGTATCGGTTGTGTTTTTGCACTTCCTGCCGCTTTATTTACAACGTCCGGTTGCGCTACTTGCAGTCATGTTATCCATCATTCTTTCGACATTAGTCCCGGCTCCGACTGGTTTAGAATGGTTAGCACCAATCTTCATTATTAAGTTAGTGCTCTCACACGGTGTTCGAGAAGAGCCTTACCGCCCGTCTCTTTCTCAATAGATACGTGCATCGTCAATTACGCCCCCTTGATAAACGAAACGCCAGCAAGGAATTCCTGCTGGCGTTTTTTATACTTGGTATTAACTCGTTAAGTTACGTAGTTTTGGATCATCGGTAAGGTATTCTACAAATTCGATTTCAAAGCCAGCTGGGTCAACAAAGTAAATGTTCTTACGGTATGGCTCTTTTGCGCCGGGTTGGGCAATTGGATAACCAGCTTCAATCAATCGTTTTGTCACACCGTCGATGTCATTAGTCACGTAGGCGAAGTGTGCGAGACCAACTTGGTGACCACTTAATTCTCGGTTGTTGCCTTCGCCGTGGTCGCTCATTGCAATGTATTGGTATTCATCGCCAAAGTGCAGCCAGTTTCTCGGCTTTCCACTCCATTCGCCAGTACCTTCATCACGTACATACCAATGCGGAAATGCCGCTTGATAAAACTTCAGCATTTCTGGGATATCCTTTACCACTAAGTTCACATGTTCTAGTTGGATCATTGTGTGCTCCTTTCTTTCATTTCCTAGCCAACGATGAACATGCTAAAACCTCAAGTTAAGTTGAAGTAAAGGGCTTTTTGGAATTTTTTATTGTAAGTGCTTTGGCTAATTATTTGGATCGAGTTTTTGGTGAATAGATTCCCAGTCTCACCTAGGTTCGCGGGAATGACGGAAAGAGAGAGCTAAACGAGCAGCGTCATTCTGAAGGAGCCTAAGCGAGTATTCAGAATCAATTTTCAGCGCGTTGTGATGTTGCATTGTGATTTGAACTTTCCGCGATTGCAGGGCCAATTCCTCCCCTTTGAACTCGTTGCTTTGAGAGCTTCGGAGTTTGATACAAGGGGAGGTTAGGTGGGGTTGGTGGTTTGAGGCTGAATGTTGGGTTAGGTGCTTGCAACCCTCTTTCACCTTTTGTTTGTCTGTGTTCTTGCTAATCATTTTCGATCGAGTTTGTGGTGAGTAGATTCCCAGTCTCACCTAGGTTCGCGGGAATGACGGGGAGAGAGCGTGAAACGAACAGCGTCATTCTGAAGGAGCCTAAGCGAGTATTCAGAATCTATTTTCAGCTCGTTGTTGTGTTGCAATGTGAATTGAATTATCCGCGAATGCAGAACCAATTCCTCCCCTTTGAACTCGTTGTGTTGAGATCTTCGAAGTTTGATACAAGGGGAGGTTAGGTGGGGTTAGTGCTTTGAATCTGAATGTTGGGTTAGGTGCTTGCGACCTTCTTTCACCTTTTGTTTGTTCGTGTTCTTACTAATCAATTTCGATCGAGTTTTTGGTGAGTAGATTCCCAGTCTCACCTAGGTTCGCGGGAATGACGGAAAGAGAGAGCTAAACGAACAGCGTCATTCTGAAGGAGCCTAAGCGAGTATTCAGAATCTATTTTCAGCGCGTTGTGATGTTGCATTGTGAATTGAATTATCCGCGAGTGTAGAACCAGTTCCTCCCCTTTGAGCTCAGAGTATTGAGAGCTTCAGAGTTTGATACAAGGGGAGGTTAGGTGGGGTTAGTGCTTTGAATCTGAATGTTGGGTTATGCGCTTGCAACCCCCTCCAACTCACCCTTTTCTCGACATCGTTTGCCAAGCATTTGAATATGGTTATCAAGGGGGAGGGCTGTTCTTTCTTGTTGTGTGCTCAGTGTTTTCGCCACAAACCAAAAAAAGCCAGCAGTAGTAGCTGCTGGCAAAGTCTTTGGGCTTCTAGGTTTTTGCTTTTATTTCTTGCCACTCCGTTCTACACAGTGCCCCGATTGGCCTTCTGGGGAAGAAAACACAGCACTGTGCGCTTTGTGTCCAAGAAATTTGGAGATTAACCTTGCTTACGGATTAGGTAGTCAAATGCGCCTAAGCTTGCTTTTGCACCTTCACCCATCGCAATGATGATCTGTTTGTAAGGAACGGTTGTTGCGTCACCGGCTGCGAACACACCTTCTAGGCTAGTATCGCCACGGCTACCGACTTCGATTTCGCCGCGATCAGATAGGGCTACTTCTGAATCTTTTAGCCATTCTGTGTTCGGTACTAGACCGATTTGAACAAAGATACCTGACAGTTCAATCTCTTTGATTTCATCTGTGTTGCGGTCTTTGTACTTCAAGCTTGTTACGCGAGTACCGTCGCCCACAACTTCAGTAGTTTGCGCCATCGTGATGATGTCTACGTTTGGTAGTGAGTTCGCTTTGTCGATAAGCACTTGGTCTGCGCGAAGTACGTCTGCGAATTCAAGAACCGTTACGTGTTCGACGATACCAGCAAGGTCGATAGCAGCTTCGATGCCTGAGTTACCACCACCGATAACCGCAGTTTTCTTGCCTTTGAACAGTGGGCCGTCACAGTGTGGGCAGTACGCGACACCTTTGTTGCGGTACTCTTGCTCACCCGGAACGTTCATTTCACGCCAGCGTGCACCAGGGCTTAGGATGACACTCTTACTCTTCAGCGTTGCGCCGCTTTCAAGTTGGATATGAATCAAACCATCTTCTGTGTGTGCTGCGCCCATTAGCTTCTCAGCTTGTTGCTCAGTTACTACGTCTACGTCGTATTCTTTTAGGTGTTCTGCTAGGTCAGTTGCCAGTTTTGGACCTTCAGTACGTTTTACCGAAATGAAGTTCTCAATTGCCATGGTGTCCATAACCTGACCACCAAAGCGCTTAGCAACAATGCCAGTGCGAATACCTTTACGAGCAGCGTATAGAGCAGCTGCGCTACCACCAGGACCACCGCCGACAACAAGTACGTCGTATGGGTCTTTTTCGCTCAGTGCTTTTGCGGCTTTCTCGCTTGCTCCGTCATCCACTTTGTTCAGGATTTCAGTCAGAGACATACGACCTTGACCAAATAGCTCGCCGTTCACGAATACACTTGGTACTGCCATGATGTCGCGTTGTTTCACTTCATCTTGGAACAAACCACCGTCGATCATGGTTGCTTTTACTTTCGGGTTGATCGCCGCCATCATGTTGAACGCTTGAACTACGTCGGGACAGTTTTGGCACGACAGTGAAATGAAGATTTCTACGTCTAGATCTTTGTCTAGTGCTGCGATTTGCTCAATCACTTCCGGTTCTAGTTTGATTGGGTGACCGCCAGAGTGAAGCAGTGCCAATACTAGAGAGGTAAATTCGTGACCCATTGGCAAGCCTGCAAAGCGTAGTGCTGTGCCTTTTGCTGGGTTAGTTACCGCCATCACTGGTTTACGTGCGCTTGCGTTGTCGTCACGTTCAACGGTGATTAGGTCGCTCATCTCTGCGATTTGGTTCGCTAGAGACAAAATGTCATTCGATGCTTTGCTTTCATCTAGACTAACCACTAAACGAACTTCTTCTTTTACATTAGCCAGATATTGTTTGAGTTGTTGTTGGATCGCTTGGTCTAACATAGTTGTTACTACCTTAATTAAAACTAAAAAGTGGTTACTGTAGATAAAACCTGAGGGGGAGAGAGCAAATCAGGCAGAAGGTCGTCAAGGTATCTAACCTGAAGTGCTCTCTAATTCAGTTCTAATCAGAAAAAGGAAATCGGGAACTGATTAGAACTTAAATTTCAGTGGCTTAGATTTTGCCAACTAGGTCTAGTGATGGAGCTAGTGTCTCTTCACCTTCTTTCCATTTAGCTGGGCAAACTTCGCCTGGGTGCGCTGCTACGTATTGAGCTGCTTTCACTTTGCGTAGTAGGTCTTCTGCGTCACGACCGATACCTTCAGCAGTGATTTCCATTGCTTGGATAGTACCTTCTGGGTCGATTAGGAACGTAGCGCGGTCTGCAAGACCTTGACCTTCACGCATCACACCGAAGTTGTTTGTGATGTTGCCTGTTTGGTCGCCAAGCATGTAGTACTGAATCTTACCGATTGTGTCTGAGCTGTCGTGCCATGCTTTGTGAGTGAAGTGTGTGTCAGTTGATACTGAGTAAACTTCTACGCCACGTTTTTGTAGCTCTTCGTAGTGGTCTGCTAGGTCGCCCAGTTCTGTTGGACATACAAACGTAAAGTCTGCTGGGTAGAAGAAGAATACTGCCCATTTACCTAAAACGTCTTGTTCTGTTACTTCAACGAATTCGCCGTTTTTGTACGCTGTAGCTGCAAATGGTTTGATTTGAGTATTAATCATAATTTACTTTCCTTTGAATGTTTTAAGCTGAGCTGTTGTTGCTTTCGGAAAGTATATTCTCATCGGAGTGTGTTTAAGGAAAATCGCTTGTAACTATCCTATTGATAGCCATTTCCTATTTCACTTGATAGGCATATCCGATGTAGGTGAGTTTGCTTTGATAGGTTTTATTGAAGATGAATGCAGAGCGATAATAGATAATGTTGATTGAGAAGGACGATGAGGGAGGATGGAGGTATAACGTGTGATTCCCGCTTAAAAAGGCGCGATAAGCCGCGCCTTCTCATATTATGCAAACGGAATTATTTGCGGTTGTGACAGTGGTACTCACCAGTTTTACTGTTTGTATGACAGCCATTTGCATCGGTGCCTCCAGAATGGGCAAACGCCGCAGAAACCATACCGAAACTAACAAGAAGAACGAATACTGCCTTTTTCATTTAATACTCCGAAATGTATGCCCAAACTTGAGCGCGCGGAGTTTTACATAAGTGCTACTGGTTGAGTATGATTTCAATCAACCTTTAACGTCTCATCGCCCACTTATTTCGTCAGTGGGCAAGATTTCAAAGGATTAGCTCAGATTGTCGAGCACTTTGCCACACAGCTTCTTCAGCATGATCATTTCATCCAGCTCTAATGTGATTTTACACATCATGGCGTTTGGCACTGACTTGGCTTGTTCTCTGAGAGCAAGACCTTGCTCGGTGAGGTTGAGTACGCGGACGCGCTCATCGGTTTCACTGCGACCACGCTCTACATAGCGTTTTGCTTCTAAGCGTTTAAGCAGCGGTGTGAGTGTGCCTGAGTCCAAATGCAGTTGTGATCCCAGTTCTTTCACACTGGCACCGTCTTTCTCCCACAGCACCATCATCACTAAGTACTGCGAATAAGTCAGATCAAGCTCGTCCAGCAGCGGGCGGTAAGCTCGGATCACTGCATTTGCTGCGCTGTAGAGCGGGAAGCAAACTTGGTTTTCGAGTAAGAGTTTATCGTCGTCGGTCATGGTGTTGTCGGTGTAACACTGGCTCATTGGCGTTGCCTACCTGCTCATAGAAAAAGAGAGTTATAAAATAAATTGTGCACAATATAGTTGCAAACGATCTTTACTTCGATCTAAGATTGTGGGCAATTAAATTGTGCGCAACTTAAATTAGGAAGGATACTCGCATGACTACTCTATACAAAACTCAAGCTACCGCTTTGGCTGGTCGTAATGGTCAAGTAAAAACAGATGACGGTCTTCTCGATCTAGAGCTGTCATACCCGAAGGAAATGGGCGGCACAGGCGCAGCAACTAACCCAGAACAGCTGTTCGCAGCAGGCTATTCGGCATGTTTTTCTAACGCGATTCTGCACGTAGCACGTGAAGGTAAAGTAGACCTGAAAAGCGCACCCGTAACAGCGGAAGTAGGTATCGGTCCGAACGACAACGGCGGCTTCGCACTAACAGTGAGCCTAGCGGTAGAGCTAGATATGCCACAAGAACAAGCGCTAGAGCTAACGCGCATTGCGCACCAAGTTTGCCCATACTCAAACGCAGTTCGTGGCAACATTGATGTAGCAGTAACGGTAAACGGCGAAGCGATTTAAGCGGGTCTTACCACGGCACAAAGACAAGAAAGCCTGCAAGTACGCAGGCTTTTTTTGATTGGTATGAAGCGAGAATACTTAACGCGACTCTAGCGGGTAAGATCGGTAGCTCCACATGCCGTAAGTACGCAGTGCATCGCGATAAATACCAAGCAATTCGCTATCGCTGGCTTTGGCTAAGTCTTTAAGCGGTTTGTCTGGGTAACTTACGGTGTCGAAAGAGATGCCTTGTGGACCAGTTTGCCAGCTTGCGATTTCAAATAGCGTTTGACCACGGCGCACGTGGCTCGCTGAGCTGATGATGGTCGCGTGCTTGATGTTATGACGTGCTAATGCGTAGCTGCTGAATAGAGCGTTACCTACCGTGCTGGTGGCATAGTTTTCTTCAATGATGCGATCTTTGCTGATGCCTTTTTCGATCAGCCAGTCTGCCATTAATTTGCCTTCGGTTTTGTGGTTCTTTGGTACGCCGCCCGTCAATACGATCAACGCGTCTGGGTTTGCTTTTGCCATGGCTAGCGTGGTTTCCAAACGCTCAACCAAGATTTGGTGCATTGAACCATCCGGATTCAGTGCGTATCCCAGTGTGACGATCGCCCCCTTGTCATTTAGTTTGCCTTTATCGGCTTTCTCTTTTAGTGGCGTGGCAAGCACGCGGTCTACAGTGTCGAAGATGCGTTGGATGTCTGCCGCTTTACCAGCATTGAGCTTCGTGAGCGTCGCCATGTGTTTCGCTGATTCCGCTTGGTTGCCCTCAAAGCGTTGCCATACCGCTAAGTAAGCGTGCAAGTCCACATCGTCTGGTGCGACCGAAAGGGCTTGTTCGAACAGTTCAATCGCGCGGTCTGCATTCTTGTTGTAGATCTGCGCGTTTGCCGCAGAAATCAGCAGGTCAGTACGGTATGGCTCAAGTTTGTAGGCTTCTAGTAAGCGGTCGGTAACAATCTCCATGTTGCTCGGCATTTTGGCGGTAAAACCAGCGTGCGAGATACGCGCAGGGGATTTGAATGCCTTTACCGCGTCGTTGAGCAGTTGGTCGACAACCTGACGCTTGGTGACGATCTGTGAATAGTCGGCTGAAGATTGGATAGCAGCATCGTTTGCTGCAATGGAGTATGGAGCAGCCGTTAGCGCAATCACGCTACCAAGAGCAATAGCAAGTAAGTTCTTCTTCATGAAATGTCCTAGAGGTGCTGTAGTACCTAGTTTTTATCGTGCCTAACGTTGTTGTAGGTCGAACGAGTTCGATGGATTTTTTCAGTCTAGGTTCGCTTCATGAATAAACTGTGAAATGAATCCCAACTCAGCCGAACGAAGGGATTCATGTGGTTAAAACGCGAAGTAGGATCACGAAAAACGTTGCCCACCGGCTGTTGTGTTAAACGGTTGGATTTAAAGACAATCGCGAGCTGGTTGCTCTCTTCATATGTGAACAGCACTCGACCAGCCATCCATTACGATGTGCGGCGTTGTATGCGCCTCGACAGCAGCGAAGCCAATCTTTCTTGGTCGAGAAGTAAGAGGCGCTGCCCTTACAGATTTTCAGTGTCCATTTGGCGCGAGCAGAGCGCATATGCTGGCAACACTTTTTCATCCATCCATTACGGTGTGCTGCGAAGTAAGCGCCACTGCAGCCTTCTTGCCATGCGGTTCGAGTCTTGAATTCAGAAGCACTTTTGATGCAGGCGTCGAGTGTCCATTTCTTTTGCGTCCTCGGCGCACCCATGTGAGCGCAGCAGTGCTCCAACCAACCTCGGTTTCGTGCCGCTTGATACGCACTTTTGCACGCGCTGATCCACTCGGTCCGGGTCCGAAACGCTCGAGCGCTTTTGAGGCACGCCGCGAAGTCCCATTTCAGTTCGATGGGCTTCATGTGAGTGCAGCATTCGTCTAGCCAACCATTACGATTTGCTGCGTTATAAGCACCGCTGCAACCGCGTTGCCAATCAGAACGGGTATTGTACTTCTTGGCATTTTTCGCGCAGTTTTCAAAGGTCCATTTTTTACCTGTACGAGAGGGAAGCATGTGAGCGCAGCAATCTTCTACCCAGCCATTTTTACGAGCTGCATGGTAGGCGCTTTTGCACGCTTGGTTCCACTCAGAGCGGGTTTTATATCGAGCGGCGCTGCGTACGCATTTTTCGTAGGTCCACTTAACGCCAACGCGTTGCATGTGGGCACAGCATTGGTCTAGCCAACCGTTACGATAAGCAGCACTATAAGCCGCTTTACTCCCTTCGCTCCATGCGGTGCGGGTTTTGTATTGTGCTGCGCTTCGTTTGCACAGTTCGAGATTCCATTTCCCCCGTTTTTTGGGTAGGTCCATAAGATTCATAAGCGCACCTCTTCGAACGTATTCAGAATAAGGTTGAAAAGCCGTTTCCCTAAATGATGTCCTACCACGCTTTCTATGAAGCTTGCTCGTGGCGGTAGGTGAAAATACTGGTTGGATATATGTACGGATTTTTAAGGCTTTGAGGTCAATTTAAGAGAGAAGTATCGGTGGGAAAAACAAACCCCGCAGCTAGGCGGGGTTTGATATTGAGCTTAGAAACGAGTATTACGCCAGTTTAAATGTCGCTACTTTCGAGTTGAGGTCTTCAGCTTGTGATTTCAGCTCAGAAGATTGGTTCATGGATTCTTCTGCACCAATCACCAAGTGATCGGTCACGTCTTTGATGGACGTAACATTCTGCGTGATCTCGTTGGTCACGTGCGTTTGCTCTTCTGCTGCTGTAGCGATTTGTGTCGCCATGTCGCTGATCAATGCAACCGCTGAATTGATTTCATCCAACGCTTGCGAAGCACGGTCGGCATCTTCTACCGAACCCATCGCCAGTTCTGAACTGCGTTCCATCAAGGTTACAGCACGTTGAGTGGTGCGTTGCAGCGTTTCGATGGTGGATTTGATCTCTTCTGTTGAAGTGTGTGTACGTTGCGATAGTACGCGAACTTCATCAGCCACGACTGCAAATCCACGACCTTGTTCACCAGCGCGCGCCGCTTCGATTGCCGCGTTCAACGCAAGTAGGTTGGTTTGTTCAGCAATATCACGGATGGTCGACAGCACGGTGTTGATGTCTTGTGCGTGTTGGTTTAGTTCACTAATAACACCACTTGCTTGGTTCACTTCAGAAGACAAGTTGTTGATCGAGTCTTTCGTGTTTACCACAAGTGAGTGACCGTTTTGTGTGCTTACTGATGAATCTTGCGCTACTTTCGCTGTTTGTTCAGCGTGAGAGGCGATCTCTTGAGTTGCAGACGCCATTTCTGTCACTGCCGTTGCCACAAGCGTGATTTCTTGTTGCTGATGGTTTAGCTCATCAACCGATTGGTTTGCACGCTTAGTGCTTAGCTCAGACTGTTGGTTTAGGTCTTCGGCTTGATGACGAATATGACCAATAAGCTGCTGAAGGCTCGCAACGAACTGGTTGAAGTTCTCTGCCAGTTCACCTACCTCATCGCGGTTTTCTACTTTGATGCGTTGAGTTAAGTCACCACTGCCGTTAGCGATTTGCGACAGTGCATGAGAGACGTTGTAAAGCGGGCGGAACAGGATGTTACACAGCAAGTTAAACAACGCCACACAGATGATCACAACGATAGCCGTCGCGATAATTTGTCCCCAAACGGCATCGTAAAGTGGTGCAACAAGTGAGTCGCTATCCAGAACGGTTACTGTGGTTAGCTTGGTACCGTCGATGGCTTTTGCGTAAACCACAAAGTCTTTACCCTGAATAGACACAGTTCGATCCTGACCAGATCTTGCTGCTGCAACGATGTCATTGTTGCTCAAACCAAGCTTGCTCACAGGTTGATTAAGCAGTTTGCTGTCGTTGTGAGTGAAGATATTGCCTTGGTCGTTCGCAATGAACATATAGCCTTCGCCCGGTAAAATTACTTGGTTTAGGCTGTTTAGGATATCGCCGATTTCTACGTCAGCACCTAATACTGAGGTTTGACCGTGAAGCTGTATCGCTTTACCCAAAGACACCACGTTTGCGCCTGTTGCGGCGGCAACCGTTGGGTTATCCATAAAGACTTTGGATGGATTAGCAATGGCATTGGTATACCAACCCCATTTGCGTGGGTCATCGTTACCTGGTGGTAGAACAACGCCGTTTGCGTTATCTTGCGAACCGTCCGGGTAAGCTAAGAAGACGTTATCAAACTTGGCAGAATCGCGAACTTGTTTTAAGTGCGTCACGATTGCCGATTTTTTAGCGTCTTGTGATAGTGAAGTCAGTGCTCGTTCTTTGGATAGAATCCAGTCACTTACATATTGGTTGTAAGATGCGCTTGTGCTTTCTAAACGCTGTGCAACTTCAACGTCAAGTCGTTGCAAAGAGTCACGGAAAGACAGCCCCTCTACCAACACTCCCCCGAGGATGATGGCAGCGCTGGCAGAGATCGCCAGCTTGTTCTTCAAAGATAAGTTCTTAAACATACAGATATGATTGGCTCTTATTATTTATAAAAATTTGTATTTCGCGCCGATATTATATTTTAGTGTTCAAAATAAATACCGATCTGTGTCGCGTATTTGATTCATACTCATGCTAATGCACACATTTTGTTCAAATTGTTTTGCTTTTTTGCGCTAACTTGTTTATTAGCAAACCGTTATTTACATCTTTGTAAATGATTCTTGCTTTTATAAAATGTGATCAAAGTCTTACTATAAGGGCGTATATTGCATATTAAATATCAAGCATATGACGTGATCGATATATTGCCTCAATTATTCATTGTTAGGGACAATAGTTATGCGTAGCACGTTGTTATTAACCGCATTATTACTGTCAGGGTGCGCTCTGACTCCCCAATCAACACCTCTCCAAGCCGATACAAATTGGCATGTCGACCAACTTGCCAATGGGATGAAGTACCACATCTATCCGACTCAAGACGAAGAAGTCTCAGTACGTTTGATGATGAATGTCGGCTCCTTCCAAGAGGACGCCAGCCAAAAAGGCTACGCTCATTTTATTGAGCACATGGCGTTCAATGGCAGTACGCACTTTTCTGGCAATGATGTTGTAAAGCTGTTTGAAGCATCAGGCGGCAGCTTTGGTGCAGATATTAATGCCACGACAACCTATCAGCAGACGACGTACAAATTGGATCTCGCCAATCCAGACAAGCTGAATGAGGCGCTAACGTGGATGCGTGACATCGGTGATGGCATTCAATTTGACCCAACGCAGGTAGAAAAAGAGAAAGGCGTGATTTTGGGAGAGTGGCGACGTTCTCGTCCGGATGATAAGCCGCTGTCTTTCACTGCGTACGAAGCCACAATTGAGGGGACGCCTTACGCAGAGCACGATCCAATTGGTACGCGTAGCTCGATTGAAAATACGTCATCACCCGCTCTAAAGCGCTTTTATGACAAGTGGTATCAGCCGCAATACGCAGAGTTGATCATCACAGGTAATGTTGATGTGGACTCGATCGCTAAGATTATCGAGAAAAAATTCTCAAACTGGGAGAGCACGTCTGACGTTGTGGTTGAGAAGCGACGTGATATTCGCGCGAATAACGCCAATCGCATTCTGCCAAGCAGCCAAATGGAATCGCCAAGTCTGCATCTGATCATCGACCGTGATTCTGTGATGCGCCAAACCTTGGCTCAACAACATAGCGCATGGCAAGACGAAGTCAGTGCTCAGCTTATCCAGCAACGTTTGCTTGCGGTGTTAAATGATGCGGCGGAATCTTTCCAATACGCGTATGCACAGCCTTACACGTCCAACTACCACAGTGTCATGTCTGCCGGTGTTTCTTTTGCGCCAGAGCGTCGTGACAATATTCAGAAAATCTTCCTAAATACGCTAACGTCTTTACGCGACTACGGAGTGACACAACAAGAGCTTGATGGTGTGATGTCTGGTTGGTATGGCGAGCTATCTAATCTTGATTCAGATTGGTCGAAACGTAAGCCAGCAGGTTATGCCGAAGCGCGTACTTACCAGTTAGAAATCAACTCGGTAAGCCAATCGAAGCAAGGGTATGAGCAAAGCTTGTCGAGCTTTATCGACAGCAACACATTAGATCATGCCAATGATGAGCTGAAAGCGCTGTTGTCTGAACCAGCAAACTTTGTAATTGGACTGGGTAAAAACGAAGACAAAGCACAGTTTTCAGGTCAATTTGCAGCCTTGAGCGCCGCATATGCACAAGCTGGTGAGAAGCCATTGGACATGTATGCGCAGACGGATGGTTTTATTCAACCAACCAAAGAAGGCACGATCACTAAAATGCGTGAAGAGAAGGGTGGATTCCAAGTTTACACTCTATCGAACGGCATTGAGGTGTGGTTCCAAAAAGACGAGAAAGCAGCCAATCGCGCATACGTTTATTTAGCAAGCCAAGGTGGTAAAGCTGCGTTAGATAAGTCGTTGTACCCTGCCTTTGATGTGGCAACGATGGCAGCCGCACGCAGTGGCTTAGGTGGTTTTTCTGGTTCTGAGCTCGACAGCTACTTGCGTAAAACGGATATTTCACTGTTTCCTATTTTGGGTGCAACCAATCATGGTGTAGAAGTGATCGCGCCAAAAGCACACCTTGCGAGTGCGCTAAATGGTTTGTACAACATCATGACGGAAATTAAAGTCGACGAGCGTCAACTTGCCGCTGTGAAACGCGAGTTTGTTCAACAGCGTCGAGCATTCTTTGAATCACCAATGGGTAAGTGGGTCAAAGCGGCAAATGAAAACGCTTACCTGCCAAACAGTCGCCAAGTTCTGTTAGCTGCAGATGGGGTTAAGGATGTCACACCAGAGGAAGTTTTCGCTTTGCATGAGACATTGTTTAACCACAACCGCGGTTACAAGATGGTGATCGTTGCAGACATCGACCCAGAGCAGATCACGCCGTTATTGCGTAAGTACGTTGCATCGATTGATCTAAAACCAAGTGAAGCCGTGGACTACCACATCGATTTTAATCCTAATGCGCAAAAACGCTTGGTAATGGCAGAAGGGCACGAGCCATCGTCGTTGTATTTATTGCGTTTAACGAACGGCAATGAACAGCCAAGAACGGCGCAAGAAACGGTTGTTATTGACATACTTCAACGCATTGCGGCAGCACGAGTGACTGATCAATTACGTGAAGAGGCAAGTTTGGATTACAGCCCAAGCATTTACCCAATCACGCAAGATGAAGAGATGGTGTCTGACTGGTTCTTTGAATCTCAAATCGATCCGAAAGACGTGAGTAAAATGGATGCGCAGCTTGGCAACATCATCGATGATTTGGCAACGAACATTACTCAAAAAGAAGTCGATATTGCGAAGAAACAGTTGGTGGTTGCAATGAAAGACATCGACGACAGTCCGGGTCAACGCAGTTGGGCATACACGCGTTACCTTGTTCATGACTATGGACTGGATGTATTGCTTGATATCGACAAAGCGGCGCAAAGTGTCACTTTAGAAGAAGTTAAAGCGTTGGCAAAACGTGCCTTCGGTAACAAAGCGAAACGCACGACGATCATCCTCAATCCAAAATCATAACTTTCAAAGGGCGACTCCATAGTCGCCCTTTTTATTTTTGAATGCCGCCGTATTCAGTCAGTTTTGCTCATTGGCGACAGACTCTTGCGCTTTAATCTTCTGCTTGTAAGCTTTTGCTGCCTCTTTACGTGTCGCATCTAAATCAGCACGACGCACGATCACCTTCATGCCCGGCATGGGTTTTACCTTACACGCGTAGCGAGGCTGGCCATCCACTTCTACTTTACAAACATGACAGCAGCCTTTGATGCGTCTGTTCTTTAAACACGGTGCGGCGATATTCACTCTGACCTTACGAGCGACATCAACAAGGTTCTGGTCATCCGGTGAAATAGCGATTTTATGGGTATCAATCTCAATGATTGCGGGTTTAAAGGTAAACATAAGTTCTTAAATTAGGGTTAAACAATGATTATATCCAAGTGACTTCAAGATGCAGGATTCAGAGCGCTGTCATTGATTCCCTATTTACCGAAAGCAAGCAAGGAAAACAACGCAGCGGAATAGCCAGCTCTTTCCAAGTCATTCTCGCTGAACCTAGCATCTCGAGGTTACTTGGGTATAAGACGAACGATCACGAGAAAAGACGACGCAGTTATTGGAATTGTACAAGGTTCCTTCGGGCTTCAATCGAAAATCATTTTTGTGAAGGAATGCCTCATATTTACTAGGTACAGGAAACCATGTGGTATCGATTGAGTCTCATCTAATTCCAAATAGCAGTAAATGAAGGTTCCCCCAATGAAACGCTACCTATTGTCGACGATTCTACTACTAAGCAGCGCGAATGTATTCGCAGAATCCGCACCAGCGCAGCCTGTTGCACCAAAACCATTTGGTTTAGAGAGTATGACTGCGGAGCAGCAAGCAAAAATTGAAGACATCCAGATTAAGCTCAGCAGCGAATTAGCGGGCAAACAAGATCCTAAAGCGGCTCAAGAGAGTGCAAAACAATTCGAGAAGCTGGTTAAAGCATCATCCTTTGATGAAGCAAAAGCAAAACAGCTGATTCAGCAAGCAAATGCAAAACAGTTGGACAAACAACTTGCTCAACTTAAAGCGCAGCACGATATCTACAATGTGCTTACTGACGAACAGAAAGCAACGCTTGAGAAGCGCCAGCAAGAGCAGTTGAAAAAGTTTGAGTCAATCAAACAAAGCGCTCAATAAACACTCAGCTTAAACTCGTCACAGAACGAAAAAGACTCCCAAGCGGGAGTCTTTTTATGTATTTGTCTGCGATGAAAGGAACGATCGCACTCTGATACTTAATCGTTTTTCTCTTTGCCGTAAACGCGAACGCCCGCCTTTGAGCCTTCTGAGTTACCGTAAACTTCGATATGTTTTACGCAGCGACGGTAACCAAAGTAACGCCAATCTGTCATTTTGTCTTTATCAAGGTCACGATGGAAACGAATGGTTTTTTCGTCACCATTTTGGAATCGTACAACCACTTTTCGTAGTTCGATATCTTTCTCTGCTTTCACTTTGATCGCGTTGGTATTGCGGCAAACAATCATCGGGATTTTTGCTGCTAGGTTACCGTGCTCAAGCAAAATGGTACGACCCAAAGTGAATTTATCGTCCGCATGAGCAGGCGCGATAAGTGTTGTTGCAGCGAGTGCTGCCGTGATAATAGCGGTATAAATTCTCATTAAAATAATCACCAAAACACAGGAGCGCGAATCATAGTCGAGAGAAATGAAAATCTACTAGCGATATTTTTGCATGTGGATGAAGTTTCACAATCCGCTGACTTTGCCCGAATAAAAGTACTGGCTTCGCTTCTACCAAGTGCGAATCCGTTATCGAGGCTGTGTTCGTAACGATATGAAGGAGTGGGAGAGGTGATGAAGAGGATAAACAAAAAAGAGCACTTAAATGTGCTCTTTTGGTTTGTTATTAAGCGCTTTTAACCGCCTGCGGCTTATCGGCTCTTGCGGCGCCTTTCACTGCTGTGGATTTGTCTTTTAACGTCACCACTTCTTTTTCTGGTAGTTCTGCTGCCTCACCGAAGAACTTACCGCCCGGTTCGATGCTCAAGTTGTTGCTCCAGATCTTGCCGCTAACACGACCTTTTGCGAGCACTTGAATGTGCTCTGCATGGAAGTTGCCATCAAGGACGCCATTGATGACAAGTTGCTTCGCATAAACATCGCCTTTGATGCGACCACTTTCTGCGACCACAAGGGTGCCTTCGACGTGCAATTGACCTTCAACAATACCATCAATCTGGATGTCGCTTTCTACTTTGAGTTCTCCGCTAACAGTACAGCCTTTGGCGATGAGAGTTGAAGCTGTTGGGCTACTCGTTGTTCCACGGTTTTGATTAAAGATTCCCATCGTATTCTTCGCTCCTTGGTAAAGATGTCTTCAAAATCATTGAGGTTCCAATCGACAAATGGCCTCGGGTTTAGGGCTCGTCCGACAAAACGCACTTCATAATGAAGGTGGGGACCAGAAGAGAGCCCACTGTTGCCGGAGATTGCAATGAGTTGTCCTTTTTTGACGAACTCACCGGTTTTGACTTTGAACCCTGTTAAGTGCGAGTAAGAGCTCGAAAAGCCGAATGAATGTTGTAAACGTAAGAAGTTCCCCGAGCCTTTTTTACTGCGTCGAGTAACTTCAACAACGCCATCTGCTGGCGCGTAAATCTTGGTTCCAGTGTTTACGGCAAAGTCCAATCCTCGGTGCATCTTGACTTGCTTTGTAACGGGATGGACGCGTTTACCAAAACCAGAAGAAAAACGTGCCTTTCCTACTGGCGAGCCGTTAGGGATCTGATTAAGCATTGCCATACGTACATGTGAGGTAATGGCTGCGGTATCTAGTCGCGCATCCAAACTATCGCTGGAGGACTCTTTGGCAACACCAAGCACTTTTTCTAACTCACCTAAGCGTTCAGAAACGAGTTGAACGCGTTCTTCTCGTTCAGAGAGATCGTTCTCTAACTCGGATTTAAGATTTTTTAAATCATCGAGTTCTTGCCCGATACTACGCGAACGTTCGGTCAGTTCTGCCTGTTTAAGAACCGCATCATCCACTTGTGAGTAGAGGTGGTTTATCAAAATTGCAGTCGCCGCTAACGCCAGTACAAACACCACTACGCCAGTTTTAAAGTTGCGTTGCATGGTTTTACTGAAGTACCAATGCTTGGAACCGTTAATGGTGGAGATTGAAATCGTTAGCTGGTCTTTCATTGCGCTTAATTAGGTGTAGCTCTGCCGTTTATTTGTTGAAAAGCAAGACTTTAAGGAAAAGGTGCGTCGGCTTCTACTGATTATGTTGATGAAAATGTCAGATCGTGATCTGTTTTCACACAATCAATAAAAGTTAGGGGGTAGATTTAATCTTATCGCCGCTTTGGTCAGTGAGATAAGGGGAGCTTATCCTTTCGATTGAGTAAATTACCAATAGTATGATTGAGCAATTTAACTCACTTCACGTTTTATCTTATAAATGTTGGATATTTTAGTAATTTAGCATTTGGGAAATTGATAAGTCTGGTTGGGTGTTTATGATGGCGTTGCACGCGAATAAACGCCTGAAACAAAAACTGAAATTTTTCATCTTGTTAAAGCGTTCATTGAAGGCTTAATGCTCTCTCAAACCAGCTAGTTGGTTTGGGGAAATATAACCAAGACAACGGAGTTGGTCGTGAAAAAATTATTATTAGCTACTGCAGTGGTCGCAGCAGTTGGTGGTGCCGCTTATGTGTACCAAAGCAACCTTGCCCAAGGTGAATCTTCAAACTCGCTACTTACGCAAGTTCCGGCAGATACACTTGTTCTGACTTACCAAACAGAACCATTCAATCATTACGAATACATGACTGCTTTCGGTGGAACACAACAGCCGCCTCTTGCTGATCTGTTCGTAGAAGAAGAGTTGACTCCAGGTCTCGAGTTTGCGGTTAACTTCTTCGATGCTTATGTTGCGGCATCTTCTTCACCTGAAAGTCTCAAATCTTTCCTAGGTACTGGCGATATGGTAAGCCCAATTATCTATACGCTTGGTTTTGTTCCAGTTTATAAGATGCAGCTTGAGACTCCTGCATCACTATGGAAAAGCTTAGATGAGCAAGAAAAATTAGCCGGCATTCAACACGAGAGCGTGAAATTGGATACGGTTGAGTTCCGTCGCTATGAGCTAACAGACTCACAAGATCCGCAAATGGGTGTTGGTCTTGCTGTGGGCGTAGTGAACAACGTGCTGACGGTGACGTTGGATATTCCTGAGCTAGGTGCTGAGAACCCGCTTAAGATGGCATTTGGTCTAGAATCGCCAAAGAACAACATTGCGGATTCTGGTCGCTTGGAAGCGCTGAAAACGAAATATGGTGCGAACAACAACTCGTTTGGCTTGGTTGATTTCCGTGAAATCATCAAAGGTTTCACTACGACGGATGGTAACCGCCTTGCTCGCCAACTAAATACGGCGGGTTCTGATCCAATGTTGGATGAACTTCGCACGCCAGCGTGTCATACCGAGTTTACTCAGATCGCAGAAAACTGGCCGCAAATGGTGGTATTTGGTGAATACTCAGTCCAAGACAGCAAGGCGCGCATTAATGGTAGCTTAGTCGTTGAATCGAAAAACCAAGTGATTTTGGAAGCACTGCAATCAATGCGTGGCGTACTCGCGGAATCAAACGGTGAGAAGAGTATGTTCAGTGTAGCGCTGGGCTTGGATGTTGCTACGCTTGCACCAGCAATTGGTAAGATCTGGACCGATCTAACTACGCCTCAATACCAATGTTCAATTTTAACCAAAGCACAGCAAGATATGCGTGGTCAAAATCCAGCTCCAGCAATCAGCATGGGTGCAGGTATGGCGAATGGTCTGAAAGGCTTGAGCATGGAAATGTTCGGTCTTGATGTAGACATGAGCGGTCAATACGGTCCTGAGCTTGGTCAGCTAGACGCAATCTTCTCGATCTCTGCGGACGATCCAAACATGTTGCTGCAAACCGCGCAGATGTTTGTGCCTGAACTTGCTCAAATCCAAATCGAACCGGATAACCAACCTGTGAATATTGGTGGTTTGTTAGAACCGTACGCTGGCAAGCCAATTGATGTGTTTGCTCGTCTGAATGACAGTCACTTGACGCTTTACAGCGGTGATGCAGCAGCATCTGCAAGTGACAAGGTGATGGCACAATCGCTAACAGCGAATGGTCTATTGAGCTTCACTCTGGATTCAGAGCGTGTATTGGAAGTGATGGAAACGGCATCTGAAGTTTCTGGCGAACCAGTTCCAGAAGATCTGATGATGAGCCTTCAAGGTCAACTTGTTGGTGGTATGGCGGTGGATGTAACCAAAGATGGCATCACGTTCGACTTTGATTACACCGGTTCAACGAAACCACAAGTGAAGGTAGCGCAGCAATAAGCGTGATTCACTGGCTTCAATCTCGAAGCTTTTTTTCATAATCAAAAGGCGACCTCAGTGTCGCCTTTTTTGTTTTTCTCAATATACGAACTTCAATTCTCTCCCTTTCATTCAAAAGTGGGCACCAAATAAGATCAATAAAAATCAGTGGGATGGATCTTTCTTCTTTATAAATGATCAAATGTATCTTTACTAAAACTGTACGGTACAGTACAGTTTGTGAAAATCATTAAGTTGGGTTTCAAAAATGAAGAAGAAAGTCATTGCGTTGTCGCTTGTTATTGGTTCGTTGTTCGCTGCAGGTTGTGCGTTATACCAACCTAATACGGTGACTACCGATAACGCTTATGTTCACTCGGATGTGACGGCGATTTCTCCGGAAGTCGGTGGGCAGGTAAGCCAACTTTTTGTCGAAGATAACCAGTGGGTAAGCAAAGGTGCGCCACTGTTTTCGATTGATGATGAAGATTTCATTGCCAATCAAGAAATTGCGAAGTCGGCGTTAGATGTCGCAAAAGCAGCGCTGACCGCAAACCAAACCAAAACTGAGATGCAGTTGGTAAAGATCGAGCAGGCGAAGCAGGGCATTCACAGTGCAAGTGCAAACGCGGAACATCAAGCGGCGGAGTTCAAACGTCTGTCTCGTTTGGTACAAAAGCAGTCGGTGAGTAAAAACCAATTTGAAGCGCAAAGAACGCGTTCTATTGAAGCGAACAGCAACCTTGAAACTGCCAAGCTAGCGCTAGCCGCTGAACAAAAGCAGCTTGACGCGCTCGTGACAGAAAAGATGCAGCTAACCGCGCAACGCAAACAAGCCGAAGCGAACTTGAGACTAGTGAATATCGCCCTTGAGCGAACCATCGTTCGAGCGCCTTTTGATGGCTATGTGGCAGACAGACAAGTGCAAGCGGGTAAGTTTGTTCAACCGGGCATGGGGTTGATTGTGATGGTACCGGATTACGTGTGGATTGAGGCAAACTTCAAAGAGACTCAATTGGAAAACGTTGAACAAGGGCAAGACGTGGAAGTGGTGTTAGACATGTTCCCTGATCATCCATTGCATGGTCGTGTAACTTCCATAACCCCAGCAACAGGCGCGCAGTTTAGTTTACTGCCACCGCAAAATGCGACTGGTAATTTCGTGAAAGTAGTTCAGCGTGTGCCAGTGCGTATCGAGTTGGATATTCCACAAGAGCTGAAACAGCGCATCTACCCTGGCTTATCGGCTGAAGTGTCGATTGAGACCGCAACTCAAGGTTAATCGCCATGAAAACACGTTCACCATTGCTGATTTTTGCGCTGTTCGCCATTGCGGCTTTTGGAATCAATTCGGTGATGTTTACCGAGTTGTCCCACGAGATGGCAGCCACATCCGGTTTGTCCGCAGATGAAGTCGAGTTAGTGAAAATCGGCTTTATGATCACTCAAGTATTAGGGTTTATGTTTACCCCAATCATGGTGCGTAAGCTTGGTACGTCATTGCCATTGCACTCTTCATTGCTGGTGGGTTTGGGAACAAACCTTGCGCTCTATTGGACTGGTCAGCATGCGTTGTTGTTCACACTGACTTGGTTAGTAAGCGGCTTTTTCATGAGCATGTTATTGGTGGTGGTGAACCTTTATCTACTCAATACTTTTGAGCAGCGTTGGTTGCCTGCGATTATTGCGCTGACACTGATCTTCTCAACACTGTTACCAATGGGCGCTTACCCGTGGTTGGTGGCTGAGATTGTTGAAGAGTTTGATTGGTCGTTTCTGAATGTTGCCTCGGCTTGGTTGTACTTTTCAGCTCTAGTAATGATCGGTGTATACAAACCTCAGGCGATTGAGATTGAAGCTAAGCCAAAATCATCAGCTTCAGTTTACTTCGTACTCGCGCTAACGATGAGTTTGGTGGTGTTCCTACTCATGCGCGGCAGCTACTACAACTGGTTGGATTCAGACTGGTTTGTACAGGTTTCTTCTGTCGCTGCAGCACTGGTTTTGTTGGTGGTGTATCAGTTGGTGAAAACGCGCCATTTGGATACTGCGTCGATGCAATTGCACGGCAAGTTAAAGACTAACGTGTTTATGTACAACGCCTTTCTTGCAGGCTTTGCCGTGATGGCAAGTACGGTGCTGTTTGCTAACTTCCTAAAAATGGCGATGCACTATAACAGCCTCAATGCGGGCTATGCGCAGTTGCCATCGTTTTACGCCATGTTGGTCGGCATGCTGGTAAGTGTATTGGTGTATTACTTCCGCCGTCCGCTGGCGGATGCTGTGGTGCCTTTTGGCGTGCTGATGATTCTACTGTCGGTGCATGAGTTCAGCCAATTACCAAGCTTTGTTGGTACAGAGTCACTACCCATCCCAATGCTGCTGCGCGGTTTTGGTGTTGGCTTGTTGAACGTGTCGGTGACGATTGCGGTGTTGATGTATTTCCAAGTAGGGCAGCGCTTAGAAGGCATTGCTAACTTCTATCTGTTCCGAACCATGGGCGGGGTGATTGGCGGAGCGTTTTTCTCTCGTGTGATTCAAAACCACAGCGCGCAAGCATCGGGCGAAATCGGTCGTACTCTGGATGGTTCTAATCACGTATTCGTAGCTTACGAGCAGGCGTTGAGCGGCGCGATTCTAACTCATGGTCGCTTACCTAATCCGGCGCTCGGCATGAGCCAGATTAGTGCCGTTGTGAAGGAGCAAGCAACGACATTGGCGCTGAGTAATTCGTTGGTGATGTTTATTGTGTCTATTTTTGCGCTTGCGCCAATCTTGTTGATTGGTAAGAAGCTAGCCGCAAAACAAGAAGCGCACTGAGGTTAGGTAAACAGAACAAATAGCCAGCCAAACAACTCGGTAACTAAGCCGTAAAAGAACAAAGGGAGCCAATGTGCTCCCTTTGTTTTTTAGTTTTGAGGTTCTTAGCGCTGATAAAGTTTAAGGAACGCCGTCACCGCTTTTTGTGTGTGCGAATCCAATTCTTCATCGCTTAAGAAATCAAAGCCCATCAGTGCCATGTTCTGGTAATCCATTTTGATCAGCGCGAGTAGCTGCCCGCAGGCTAAATCGGCATCATCGATGTTAAGTTGCTGGCTGATGGTGTCGGTTTTTAGAAACTCAATTAAGTATTGGTGAATACGCTGCGGTCCGGTTTGCCAAAACTGATTTGGAACCGAGTCGTGTTTATTAAAATCAGCAGACACGATGCGATAAAGCGATAAGATTGGGTTAGAGCAAATGCCACGTAGATACTTTTTAGCGAAGTCTTCTAAGGTTTCTCTTAGTGGTTCATTCTGTTTATCGGCAAGTTGGAAAACGGATTCTAGGCTGACCTTGGTGTTATGCGCGAGCACTTCAACAAACAACCCTTCTTTATTGGAAAAGTAACGATACAGGGTCTGTTTTGAACCTCCACAAATTGAAACGATTTGATCGAGTGACGTGTCCTTGTAACCCTGTTCAATAAACAGTTCGGTCGCGACTTCGATGATTCGAGTTCTTTTCTTTTCAGTAGATGCGCGCATAACTAAATCAGCCTAAATAAAACTGTTCAGTACAGTATCATTATTGCTGCCGAGACACACCGCTTTTCCGCGTTTAATGCTTCTTCATTGACCAAAATTAAAAAAGGCGACACGAGGCTGCCTTTGAAATCAAATTGGTTACGTTAACGTCGGTAGTACAACGAAATACGGTTGCCGTTAATCTCTTGCACGATAAATGGAATCTCATAAATATCGCTCAGCACTTCGGCATCAATCACTTCTTCAACTAAGCCCGCTTTAATGACTTCCCCGAGCTTCATCGCCACAATGTGGTCAGAGTAACAAGACGCAAAGTTGATGTCGTGAATTACGATTACTACAGCTTTGTCCTTCATTTCCGCAAGCTTACGTAGCGTACTCATGATGTCGACGGAGTGTTTAATGTCGAGGTTATTCAGCGGCTCATCCAAGAAGATGTAGTCGGTATCTTGTGCCACCACCATAGCAATAAATGCCATTTGACGTTGCCCGCCCGACAGTTGGTCGATAAAGCGATCTTTCAAATGGTCGATTTCCAGATGTTGCATTGATTCATCAATGATGCGGTGATCTTCTTCTGTCAGACGACCTTGCGAGTACGGGAAGCGACCAAACGCCACCAAGTCACGCACCGTAAAGCGCATGTTGATGTTGTTTGATTGGCGCAGCACTGATAGGCGCTTTGCTAAGTCTTCGGTGTTCCATTGGTCAAGCGGCTTATCACCAATCACGACGCTACCAGCATCGCTTTCTGTTAGTCGGCTCGCCATAGATAGCAGGGTACTTTTACCCGCACCGTTAGGACCAATAATGCTGGTTACTTTACCAAGTGGAAAAAGGGCATCGGCGTTTTTTACCACGTATTTTTCGTTGTATTTTTTGCTAAGACCTTGAATACGGATCATGTGATAAACCCTTAATCGAATTTGTTTTTCATAAGCAGAAGCAAGAAGTAGCCGCCGCCGATAAAGTTGATAATAACGCTGATGGTGGTGTCGAAATCAAACAGGTTTTCAACCACCCATTGACCGCCTGACAGCAGCACAACCGACAAGACTGAGCTCGCTACAATCAATAAGCGATGTTGGTAACCAGTGAAGGTTTGGCGAGTCAGAGCCACGACAATCAAGCCAAAGAACAAGATTGGACCAATCAATGCGGTCGAGATAGACACCATCAAAGTGATGATGAACATGACTTGCATGGTCAGTTTGTGGGTATCCACACCTAGGCTTTTCGCGTTATCGACACCAAGCCACATTACGTCTAATTTGTGGGCAATACGCATTAGGTACGCGCCACACAGCAGCATCGGAACCACACACCAGTACACCAATTCACTGTTGATGTTGTTGAAGCTCGCGAACATCGAACTTTGGATGAAGGTGAACTCATCTGGGTCGGTGATCATGGTGAAGAAACCAGTGACACTGTTGAACAAGCTACTCAACACGATACCAATCAACAAAAGGGTGAAGATATTGCGCTGACGACCACGAAAGTAGAAGCTGAACAAAGTCATCGCACACACAATCATGATGCCAGTCGACAACACGAAGTTGAGTTTGCTGTTGATGACCAAAGCACTCAAGCCCCCAAACATCACCACAAGCAGCACTTGAATCATCACGTACATGGAATCGAAACCCAGAATCGAAGGGGTGAGGATTCGGTTGTTGGTGATGGTCTGGAAAATCAATGACGAAGACGCAATCGCCATTGCTGCCAAGACAATCGCCAGTACTTTCGGGATGCGGCGTGACAAGAAGAACTGGTAGTTATCTGGCGTTAAGCCCTTGCCGATGAACACCGCACAAATCAAAACCGCCGCGATTGCCAGCAGCGTTACTTTCATAGAATCACGCATTCGATTTGTCTCTCAGAACTAGGTAAATGAAGATTGAGCCACCCAAGATGCTGATGATCATCGAAATTGGAATCTCGTAAGGGAAGATGATGAGGCGACCGAGGATGTCGCAAGTAAGCACCAAAATCACACCTGCGTATGCGGTCCAAGGCAAGTTACGACGCATGTTGTCACCAATGAACAGTGACACAAGGTTTGGCACGATAAGCCCAAGAAACGGAATCATACCGACGATCATCACCACCGATGACGACAGCACAGCCACAAGGATGACACCGACCAAAACAATGCGTTGGTAGTTCAAACCAATGTTCTTAGCAAAGCTTTCACCCACACTTGCCGCGCTAAAGCGGTTAGCGTAAGCGTAAGCCAGAACCGAGACCGGAAGAGCGAGATATAAGAATTCGTAGTTACCACGCAATACCGAGGCGAAGTTAGCCACAGTCCAAGAACCAAGAGTCTGCACTAGGTCGTACTTGTAGGCAATAAAGGTGGTCATGGATGACACCACGTTGCCATACATGATGCCGATCAGCGGGACGAGTACGGTGTTCTTAAACTTCAAACGTTGCAAGAAGCGCACGAAGATCACCGTACCAATCACAGAAAACGCGAAGATGGTGACCAGGTGAACCCAACTGCTCATGTCTGCAAACAGAATCAGCGCGACGATGTAGCCGAACATCGCCCAATCGACGGTGCCCGTGGTGGATGGGGCTGCAAAGCGGTTTTGCACGATCTGCTGCATGATCAAACCAGCGATACTCAAGCCTGCTCCGGCTAAGACGATGGCAAGCAAGCGGGGTAAGCGACTAACCAGCAAGATGTTCAAACTGTGGCTGTCACCAGCCAAAATCTGCGAGAGTGAAACGTTCGCCACCCCAACCAACAAAGAGGCGCAGGCGAGTACGACGAGCAATAAAAAAGCCAAGATATGATGTAATTTCATGGTGTATTTATAGGGTGATAAAAACAACAATGACCTTTCGCACCGTGAAGCGGGAAAGGTCATCTTTTAGAGTGAGCAGGAACCGAAACTGTCAGTTAGCAATGACTTGGTTCAGCTCTTTAATCATGGTTTGCGTCGATTGGTAGCCACCTGCGGTTAAGTACCAAGCTGCTGGGTCCATAAACAGCACGCGGTTGTTTTTCGCCGCTGGTGTCGACTTCACGAGATCGTTGTCGAACAACTGTTTTGCTTTACCACTGCTCTGACCGATGGCTTGTTCGCGGTCAAGGATAAGCAGTACTTCAGGTTGGGCATCAGCGATGTATTCGAATGAAATCAAGTTGCCGTGAGTGCGTGGTACAGATTTCACGTTCTCAGAAGTCGAAGTCGCGAAGCCTGCTTCTTCATACACGAATGAGAAACGGCTGTTGGTGCCAAACATTGCCAAGCTGTTACCACTGTTTGAGACCGTCAGTGCGCGTCGTGGTTGTTCTTCTACTTTTGCGTGAAGATGGTCGATTTGCTCTTGAACGTCTTCGATTAACTGCTCAGCTTGTTCTTCTTTGTCGAAGATGTCACCCAGCGTGCGCCAGTGTTCTTGGGTTGTTTTCCAGTAGTCGGTGGTGTCGATACGGAACATGTAAGTTGGCGCGATGTCGCTCAGATCTTTATAGATATCTGCCATGCGACCTTCTGCGATGATCAGGTCTGGCTTGAGCATAAACAGCGTCTCGAAGTTCACTTCTTTTACGCTACCCGTATTCACAAACGAGTCGATTTGGAATTTTTCTAGTGATTTTGGCAACAGTGTTTTTGGCATGCCGACAGGTGTTACACCCAAAGCATCAATGTAGTCTAAACTGCCGTAGCCTAGAACAACGACGCGTTGTGGAACGCCATCAATGTCTACTGTGCCCAAGCTGTGTTGGTAGGTTTTAGCCATTGCCCCGATAGGAGCCAATGCAAGCAGCAAAGCTCCCGTTGCTACGCGAAGAGAAGTTTTACCCAACATAATGATTTCCAAAAGGTGCGATGCAATCTCGCATTAGTGCCTTAAAAAACAAATAGTGCTTTAAAAAATAGAGCGCGAGATTAGTCGTAAAGCGGTATAACTAATTTGATTAAAATCAAATAAGAATGATTATTGATTGCAGACACATTAGCAGATAGTCTATATGCAGCAACAGAATTAGCGGAATAGTGAGTATTCAAAAAATGAATTTAGCTCAAGTCGACTTGAACTTATTGTTTATTCTCAAACACCTACTTGAAGAGAAGCATGTTTCCAACACAGCGGTATCGCTCAATATGAGCCAACCATCGGTGAGCCGCTCTTTACAAAAACTCAGAAACTTGTTCAACGATGAGCTGTTAGTACGTACTGCACACGGCTACGAATTGACCCCAAAAGCCGAAGTGATCAAGCAAGATTTGAACACCGTTCTAACCGGGCTAGAAAAGCTGATGTACGGTCAGTCATTTGTACCTGAAAAGAGTAACGGGACGATCCGTTTTTACGGCTTGGTTCCACAGGTAATTTTCTTACTGCCACCGATTGTTTCGCGTATCCGTGAAGAAGCGCCGAACATGATTGTCGATATCGACTCCATCCCGAAGCGCCATTTCGATGCACTGATTGCAGGGGATGTACATTTTGTGCTCTCAACCGCCGAGCCGCCTAGCTCTGAGCAGAATTTGTACCGCATGAAAATTGCCAATCGCGACTACCGATTCCTGATGAGCGAAACCCATCCGCTTGCGCATGTTGAAGAGCTGACGGTAGAGATGCTGCTCGATTGCAATTTCGGTCAAATCTCACTTCAAGGAGGCAAAACACTGTCGATTTATCACCGTTTTGTTGAGCTTGGTGTGGTGGATAAAAAGCGTCAATTATCGATTCCTGTCCAGCTTTCAAACTTCAATGCTGCACCAGCGATCGCAGAACAAACAGATGTGATTTTTCACTTGCCAACGCCCTTTGCGGAAGACGCTTGTCAGGGCAGAAAATTGATTACTAAAACCGTACCGAAAGCGATTCGAATGGACAGTGAATCGGTCTATTTGTATTGGCATAAGCGCTATCATAACGACCCGATGTGTAATTGGGTTAAGTCATTATTTAAAGAAATATATGGCTCAACTGAGAGTGAATGGTAAAGGAATTCATTATTCACATTTGACATAATCGTAATAACTTCGGCAAATGCTCGGTTGCTTGTCTTCGTTAAATAAAGGCTATTTAATGCGAACCATTATCATTATAAGTTCCATTAAAGTTTATAGGTTTTTACCATGTCGAAGACGACTCCGTTTGCGCCAAAACCATTAGCAGTGGTGATCGGTGCGCTATGTACTTCTTTTTCTGTCTTTGCTGATACAACGCCAATCGAAGCTGATGAGCAGCTTGTTGTAACAGCAACTCGTACCCAGATGGAGCTGAAAGACGCACCAGCTTCTATGTCGGTGATCACCGCTGAAGATATCGAAAACGATCCGGGCATCACGCTGGCAGACATCGTGTCTAATGCAACCAGCGTGGAGTCAGACTTCGACAGCACACGTGCCGGTCGTCAGCAAATTTCTATCCGTGGTATGGATTCTAAGTACACATTGATCATGGTAAATGGTCGTCGCATGAGTTCAGCAAGTGCGATTGTACGTGGTAACGACTTTGATCTTTCTGCGATCCCAATGGATTCAATTGAGCGAGTAGAGATCATCCGTGGTCCTATGTCGGCGCTTTATGGTTCAGACGGCATGGGCGGTACGATTAACATTATCACCAAGTCGCCAGACAACGATTGGAGCTCACAGCTTAGCCTAGATAACACATCGCCGAATGATGGCAATGGCGGTCAAGAATACACCGTAGGTTTGACTACATCTGGCGCTCTGATTGACGACACACTATTTGCTCGTTTTTCGGTTTCTCAAACTAGCCGCAATGCATGGCAGCCGTACACAGGAATTAAGAGCGTGAAAGGTCAAGATTACGACCGTTCAGAAATTACTGCTCTTGAAGGTCGTGACAGTTTAGCGATGTTCGGTACACTTTCTTGGCATTTGGCTGATAACCAATTCATCGATTTAGATCTTGGTTACAGCGATGATGAACGTGATACGGCGGCTGAAAGTGCAACGACTGTGCTTTACTCTGAATCTCGCGTTAAACGTAATAGCCAAGCGTTATCGCACACTGGGTTTTGGTCTTGGGGTGATACGCAAGTTCGTTACTCACGTGAAAACGTAGAGAACATTGAAGCGGCAAACGATGGTGCTGATTCAATTGAAGAGCTGACACAAATCTTTGAGGCGTCAGCAACGACTTATCTAGGTGAAAGCCACACAGTAACCTTTGGTGTGGATTACCAAACTAGCCAACTTACGAACCCTGAGCATATTAAGGGCAACAAAGCAGAGGCATACCAAGGTGCCGTATTCGTTCAAGACCAATGGGAAATGACCGATACGTTGACGGCAACGATTGGTGGTCGTTTGGATAAGCACGAACACTACGGTGAAGAGTTCAGTCCGCGTGTGTACCTAGTACATCAAACAACGGATGATTTGGTATTGAAAGGTGGTGTGGGTAAAGCGTTTAAAGCACCAACCATGACGCAAAACCATCCAGACTTCTCGATGAACAGCTGTAAGGGCAACTGTAACATCGTAGGTAACGAAGATCTGGAAGCAGAAACCAGCGTTAACTATGAGTTCTCGGCATTGTACAGCGGTCGTAACTGGAACCTAGAAGGTGCGGTATTCCGTAACGAAATCGAAAACCTGATCGAACAAATGGATATCTTCTGTGAAGTGGGTACATGGTCGAGTGCGGTGATGAGCTGTATCGATGACAATGGTGACCCTATCGATCGTGAGTTGTCTAACCCGTACAAATCTTACCAAAACGTATCAAAAGCGGTAATTCAAGGTGTGGAGCTGACCGGTAGCATTCAGTTTACCGAGCAATGGGCGATGTCAGGTAACTACACTTATCTGGATACTGAAGATAAGTCGACAGGTGAAGAGTTGAACGAGCGTTACAAGCACTCTGCGTTTGCACGATTAAACTGGTACCCAACTCAAGATTTGAACCTGTTTGCTAGCGCGCGCTACCGTGGTGAGCGTAAGATTGATTCAGAGTTAACTCAAGATGCTTACACCACAATGGATCTAGGCACGGTTTATCATGTGAGCGATGCGCTGCGTATTCGTGCGGGTATCACTAACCTGACTGACGAACGTGTATCTAAAGAACTAGAGAACATCGGCTATGTAGAAGCGCCACGTACTTACTACGTTGGTATGACGGCAGACTTCTAAGCTCTGGTGAGACACTGATTCGAACACATGGCGTTGTAGTATACTCTGCAACGCCTTTTTTGCTTTTAGGGATGAATGGGGAAAGGCAATGCTACAAACTTCTTGGTTATTTTGGGCGCTTATGTCAGCTGTGTTCGCAGCGATGACCGCAGTATTGACCAAACTGGGTGTCGCCAATATCAACTCAGACTTGGCGACCTTTATTCGTACCTGCGTCATCCTTGTTTTAGTCGGTTTGATTGCTTACGCGACTAAGCAATTCAGTGCCATAGGTGAGATCTCGACCAAAGGTATGGTGTTTTTGGTGCTGTCGGGCTTAGCAACCGGCGCATCATGGCTGTGTTACTTTCGCGCTATGTCATTGGGGCAAGCTTCTCAAGTTGCACCTATCGACAAGCTGAGTGTGGTGTTAGTTGCGATCTTCAGTGTGGTTTTGCTGGGAGAGAAGCTCAGTATGGTTAACTGGATGGGGATTGGCTTGATCACCGCTGGCGTGATTTTGGTAAGCCTGCAAAGTTCTTAGTTGAAACCTCCAACATGGTTTGAAAATAACAGCGCCTACTTTGTTTAAGTGGGCGTTTTATTTTGATTTTCCAAGTATAAAACTGTCCAACTCATTACCCAACAGAGACACAGCGCGGACGGCATTGTATATAATTAATTAGGATTGTTGCGCATTTGCTCAAGCTAATGTTGAAAAGCGTGTGATTTACCATCAATGAAAGTGATGGAGTAAAAGTTATCTGTTTTCTTCTCTGTAGCATCTTAGTAAAATCTGCGGGCAACTTGGGAGTATTACATGAGTTATAAACACACCTATTTAGCTTGGCAGGCACACAACGTTAGTGCTGAAGAGAAGCTGGTTCTTCTAAAACTATCGGACATCGCAAGCGCAGATGGACAAGCATCGTTTGTCTTGCGTGATATTACACAAGAGTGTCTGTGCGAAGAGTTCAAGTTAAGTAGCATCTTGTTTGCTTTATCGCAAAAAGGTTTGCTCGCGATGGGGCGAACCACACGCGAAGGCAGTGTAGAGAGACATTCATGTCAGCTCACATTAGACTCCGATTCTCAATCTGCGCCTCAACCATCGGTACAACAAGCCGCGCCAATGACAGAGAAACCGTCGATCACGACGTTAGAAGGAGCTGGCTTGCCGCAATGGGCAAATAAAACATGTGATTTCTATAAGGTTCCGGCAAGCTATAGAGACGATGTTTGGCGTGAATTTATTCGCCAAAATGGTCGGGGCAATGTCAACATTTCAAGGTTGGAGCGCAATTTTGAAAACTGGCTTGAAGAAAGTAAACGAACTGGGCGTTTAGAAAAACTAACCAGTAACCACCAAGCCGAAGAACCAGCAGCGCCAAATAGTTATCGAAGCGTTGAAAGTAGCAGTCGTCCAAATAGTGGTTATCTCAACTCCTACGATCTCGATGAAAACACAATTCCAAACTGGGCGGAAAGAGAGCTGCACCACTCTGCTTTAGATATGGATTTACGTGTATTCTGGAAAGAGTTTGTGTTGTACCAAAAAACGCAGGCAAACTTCATTGGTCCTGTTACCCAATTCGTCAACAAGTTAAGATATTCGATTAATTTGAAGAAGCAGTGGATGGAAAAAGATCGCCAAAAACAAGCGAGATATCAACAGCACAGCAGTGCTCGAGATAAGCATGTCAGCCCTTCTGAAGAATTTAGACAATTTTTGAGAGAGCAAGGCAAGAAACCATCCTTCTAATTGGACCCAAAGAGATAGAAGCTATGAGCTATTCTAAAAAACCAAAAAAAGTGGACTTTTCGTCATTCGAAAGTCGACTTCGTGAACTTGGTATTGAAGCTAACGTGGATCACTTGAACAAAGATAAAGTATCTACCAGTCAATCTCTTACTGTGAAAAATGAACCTAGCACAAGCTGGGAGCAACCCATTGTCTCTGAACCTCAGCCGACGTTTTCTGAGCAAGCGCTTGTCGTTACTCAAGAAGCGAGCGATCGATGCAATGAGGTGTTTGGTACGCTCTTTAGTATCTATGAATCAACATGGGTGCAAAGCTACGGTAAACGTCCAACAGGTCGCTTTTTAGATTTCGCGGATTCGCTTACAGATAAAGAGCTAGTGCGAATTATCCAGCACTGTCGCGAGCGTCTTCAATCGGGGGACCGATGGCCGCCAATTATGGGTGAATTGGTGGTATTGAAAGATTTACCAACGGAATCTGAGTTGGAGGATGCGTTAAACCGAGTCGTGGCACGTACGCCAAATGACGATATTGAATTGTGGTTAATGCAAAGCAAGTTCTACGAGCTACGTCGACTGCCTGAGCATCTGATTTTAAAGAAATTCCGTGAATACTACCGTCAGGCGATGAAATTGCTTGAGAAAGGAAAGCTCACGACAGCACCTATTGCTTTACCGACTCACTCGGTGAAAAGCATGACGGACTTAAAGCGTGAAGAATACGAACATGAGCACGGTAATAAGCTGCATCCTCGTATTCAAGCTATCTTAGACGCAAAGAAAAATAACGATTAATTTGTTCCTGCTTTAAAAAACAAAAAGACAAGCTAAGCAAAATTAACTTGTCTTTTTGTTTATCTATCCTTGCTATTGCTCTGAAGGCTGCTCAGTTGCAAAGCCTCGCAAGATATTGGTCAATGTAATTGTCGCGAATACCACAATCACTAACGACAAGTGCCACGCTTGGCTCAAACCGAGCTGCACGAGCGCCATACTGACCAAGGATGACACCACCATTTGACCACCGCCCGACATGGCAGCCGCCGCTCCTGCTTGCTTCTTGTATGGCTGCATAACCATGGCTTGAGCACAAGGTAGAGCGATCGCATTGCCTAAGATCATCAGCAGTTGACCAAGCATCAAATATAGCGGTTCGACTGGGCAAAAGAACAGCCACACTGCGGAGCTTAGGTGCAGGATAGGCGTCGCCAGTAGCATCTTCTTCGTGCCGATGATTGGGCGCACACGGTTACAAATACTGGTGCCGCAAATCATGCCAAATGCAGGAATCAGTGCCCACATCGCGTATTGATCAGATGTCATGCCAATTTGGTTTTGCATGATAAAAGGCATTACCGAAACAGTGGTGATCATCAAGCTGAAGTTAAGCCAACCGATACTGGCAAAACTCATGAAGTAACGAGAAGTCAACAGATCACGATATTGCAGCAGCATTTTTTTCGGTGATGGCAGTGGGGAGGTTTGTGTGATGGTCTCTTTAAAGCGCACCAATATAACAATCCAAGCTAGTGAGACGTAACCGAGCAGTGAAATAAACACCATGGTCCAGCCGAAGTGGGCGTTAATGAAGCCACCAATAACGGGGGCAACTAATGGTGTGATAGACGCAGCCATTGCGATGTAGGAAAGGGCGACAGGCAGCTCTGGTCCACTAAAGCGGTCACGGGTGGATGCACGAGCTAATACGGCGCAACAACCTGTTCCCAGACCTTGCAGAAAACGCCCCATCACCATACCAGTGAAGGTAGTGCTGAAGAAGATGATCATCAACAGGCCGAGCATAGCAATCAACAAGCCGGTCAGTAGGACTTTTTTACGACCTAGTGCATCAGATACTGGGCCGTAGATAAACTGAGAGGGACCGAATCCAAGTAAGTAAACACTTACCAATAGCTGAGCTTGGTCGAGGGAGATATCAAAGTCTTTCGCAATCCAAGGCAATGATGGAAACACCAAGCCCATGCTGAGTTGACCAACGCTGATGATCAAACAAGCTAGCAAGATGGTTTTAAATTCGAATGTTCGAGTCATGACTTTTCACCATCACCGCGGCGACGTAGGCTTCCTTCTTCATCGAACTGATTCAGCTTGGCTTTCACCCGTTTTACCGTCGATAGGCTCACATCACATTGCTCTGCGACACTTTGGAGCGTGTTTCCTTCCAACAATAGCGTCGCGATGTGTTGATGTTTTGCTTTATCTGCCGGACGGCCTCGGAATTTCTGCTTCCACATCTGTGGATTGTCTTTGAGCGCCTTGCGACCTTGTTCCGCGGCAAATAGACGGTGTTGAGTTTGGACTTGCCCATAGCCAGAAAGCAGTGAGATCAAGGTTTGTGTTTGTACCGAACCTGGTTCAAAGGTCAACGGCTCACAAATCGTTTTTAGGGTGACGCCTTGATCAAGTAGAGCTTGTATTGTGTTTAATGCTTGGTTGAAATCGCGCCCAAACGCGGTTAGCCACCAAAGTACGACAGTGTCACCGGATTGAACGGTGTTGATGAGTTGCTGAAAAGCGTGTCGTTCTGCTGGTGGTGTGCAGCCACGTACTTTGTCTTCAAAGTGAACGGCTTTAGGGGCAAAAGTTCGCAGAGTGTTAAGCTGTTCGGGGTAAGCTCGATTCTTTGGTGAGTGGCGCGTATAGAGAAAGGTGTTCATGATCGCGAATTGCCTCGTCTGAATGGGTCATATACTGTAATGGTCCATAAATATACACTGGTTCATTTGTTCTCACAACACCAAATGACCCATATATAAGGTAATGATTTTTTATCTCTATGATACATAAATGAAAACTAGCCGAAGAAATTGGCTAGTTTTTTGGGAAATGAATGAGTTTGGCGGGTTTATCGCAATAAGAAGTAAGGCGTATTAACGTAAGCGTGTCCCGCTGATATCGCATAAGGCAGTACGACTTTGCCAACGGAGACTGCGGTGTTGACCAGTGGTTGAACGTTGATATTGGCATTCATCAAAGTAGGACGAACGTTGGGTGCCAAGCGATAGTGACCGGGCGTTGAAACGCACCCAGGAAGTGTCGATGTAAACAGTAGTGCGATGATGATTGATTTGATGGCTTTCATAGTGGTGACTCTCAAAATGGTATCTTGGCTCTGGTTTTGTTTGTTGGGATGAGCCTTGGTTGAGAGGAAGATTGCCTGAGTCGAGCGAACGGCACCATCAATGCTCAACAAGTCATAGCGCACAAGACTAAAAGTAACACTAGACGTTACTAAGTATTAGTTTTTGCGAGGAGAGTCACTATAAAAGCTCCCTAAATGGGACTTTTCGGACTGTGGAAGTGAACTGTAAAAAAAGCCAGAATGAAACCGCCCATTCTGGCTTGGAGCCAAACGAAGGTGCTCAAAACACAATCTGGAGGCAGATTGCTTACATGGAACGTACGGTCAGTGGACGACGGCGACCAATCTTAGTTAGGGCGAGTTGCCATAGGCTCAAATCTCGTGAGCGAAAGGCGCCAGCACAGCTGAGTAAGTAGTATTTCCACATGCGGTAGAAATCTTCACTGTAATCGCCTTTGATTTGATTCCACGATTGTTGGAAGTTGGAGAACCAGCACATCAGGGTTTTGTCGTAGTCTTCACCGAAATTGTGCACATCTTCGATGTTGAATCGATCTTCCATTGCCTCTGCGAGGTTCTTCATCGATGGAATGACACCATTTGGAAAGATGTATTTCGAGATCCACGGGTCCGATGCGGTAGTGCTGTGGTGTGAACCAATGGTGTGTAGCAAGAACACGCCATCATCTTTCATGAAGCGCTCTGCGCACTCGAAGTATTCCGCGTAGTTCTTCGGTCCCACGTGTTCAATCATACCGATAGAAACGATGCGATCGTATTGTACGGTGGGTTTGAACTCGCGGTAGTCCTTCAAAATGAAGTTCGCGACTACGCCATTTTCTATCGCCAGTTTGCTGCCGAGCTTCTTCTGTTCTTTGGATAGAGTGAGACCATCGCAGATAACGCCATACTTCTTCGCTGCGTAAATCATAAAGCTTCCCCAACCACAGCCAATATCGAGAATACGCATCCCTGGTTGCAGATCGAGCTTGCGACAAATCAAATCCATCTTGTGCTCTTGCGCCTCATCCAGTGTCGAAGCTCGATTCCAGTATCCGCAGGTGTAAGTCATGCGTGAATCGAGCATCTTTTGGTAAAGCTTATTGCCGATGTCATAATGGTGCGGTACATCGAATTTACAGCGCTCAATGCTCTGCGGGTTAACCCAGCTTTTCAATTTTAGTTTCGCAGCGGAAGAGGCAAACTTGAGTTTTTCAGCCAGCCCCAGTTTGCCTTCAATGTCGTTTAAAAGTACGCGTTCAAAGAACTGATCCAAGCGACTGCAATCCCACATCTTGGACATGTACGCTTCCCCTAAACCCAAGGAGCCTGACTGCATCACAAGCTCATACACTTTTGGGTTAAATACTTGGATATCCCACGGATTCGAGCCGTTAATGGTAATACCTGCCGGGGCTAACGCCTCTCTAAACATTTCTTCTAGTTTGTTCATATTATGCCTATTTCACGTGCATGTTCGCTACGTATTCATCTTCTGCCCAATACATACGTTCGGCGACTTTGGCTTCTGGATTTAGGCTAACGCCATCTAAGACACGCTCTCTAAAACGCAAGTAGCCGCCTTTATCGATCAGATGTCCCATGTGAAGGTAAATCGGCTTACCGCCCAACATCTCTTTTTCAAATTCGAACAGATTGTCGATGACAGGGTGTAGGACGTCTTCCGTTACCCAATTGAGGAACATCTTGCCAACGCGAGGGGTCTTCTTCGAAGTTCGACCGCCCAGTTTGACCATATAGAATTGTTTTGGATCTCGACGCCAAGCCAGTGTCGGACAAGCAAGCACACATTCGCCGCAGCCAATGCATTTGCTTTCTTCCTTCACCGCTTTACCGTCTTTGAGTGACAAGCAATCTACTGCGTGGTGCGCACAAGCTTTGACGCAAGCACCACAACCAATACAGCGATGACTTTCGAAATTAATTTTGGCGATACCGAAGATGCCGAAATCTGCCATATTGGCTTTGGCACAATCGTTCGGACAGCCTGCCATGACCATTTTTAAATGGTATTTACTTGGGTAAACGTGACGCTCCATTCGCTGTGCTAAGCCAGTGGTATCGGTATTGGCTTTCTGGCAGATTCGACTGCCCTGACACGCGACGATATTACGCCCACCAATCGACTGATAACCTGCTTGTGTGTCTTCGACATCAATGCCGCACGTATCGACGGTGATGTCTTTGATGAAGGGCTCCAGCGCTTTGTTGACCTCTGGAATATCTTCATAGCGAATACCGGGCATCGCCAGTTTTTGTCGCGTGGTGAGGTGAATAACACCATTGCCCCACTTTTCGGCGATCTCTTGCGCAGCGCCGAGCAGGTAAGCAGGCATAATGCCACCTGGAATGCGTACGCTGATCATGCACTCGCCACGTACTTTCGATAGGCGGTAATCGCCATTGGCGCGCATTTTGATGATATCTACGTCCATCGTCATTGTGATTCCCTCCTAATCGATCATGGTTCTGGCGTGGTCATAACGGAAAACCGGACCATCCAAGCACACGTACTTGTCGCCAATTCGGCAGTGGCCGCATTTACCAACTGAGCAAGCCATTCTGCGTTCGTAGTCGACCCAAATCTGGTCCTCTTGAATGCCTCTGGATAAGAAGTCCTGCACGACGAACTTAATCATGATCGGTGGACCCACTACGATGACGCGGATGTTTTCCTTGTCAGAGAGATCAAGTTTGCTGATGTGTTCGGTAACTAAGCCGCTTTCATAGAAGTGTTCGTCGCCACCGTCATCCAAGGTGGTGATGACGTGATTGGAGTAAGACCAATTCAGCAAGTCGTTCTTGTACAACACGGCATCTTGGTTTTTGAATCCGAGGATCAAAGACATTTTCTTCACATCACTTGGGTTGTTGTGAAAGTAGTTAATCAGCCCTTTAACCGGAGCAACGCCAGTGCCGCCCGCGACCACAATGAGGTGTTTATCTTGGTACTCTTCCATCGGGTAGCCATTGCCCATTGCGCCGCGCATCATCACGCGATCACTGGCGTTTAATTGGAACAGCTCGCTGGTTACCTTGCCGACATTACGTATCAGCAAGTCGACGTAACCTAAGCCGTAATCGGAGACGGAGATAGGTGCTTCGCCCACAAGGGATAAACCCACTTCGACAAATTGTCCGTAGTGCACCGGAAAGTCGCACGCAACGCGAAAGTTCCATTCCAGTTCGGTGTGCTTTTCGATATGAATAATCGGGTAGCTTTGCGGCAGCATTTTGTTTTCACAATCGCACATTAGAGCGCCTCCTCTACAATCGATGTCATCTTGTTGATGATGTTGCTAAATGAGATGTAGTGAGGGCATCGGTCGTCGCAGCGCCCGCATCCGACACACATATGGTGTTCGCCTTGGCGAGACTTAAAGTCGTTGACCTTGTGTAAGGCGCGATAACGTAAGCGCTCTCCAGTTTTATGACGGAAGCTGTGACCGCCTGCCATATCCGAGAAGCCATCAATCATGCAACTGGCGTGTTGGCGGCGACGTTCACCCACTTTGGCTTCTTGGTTGTAAACCACATCAAACACGTTGAAGCAGGCGCAAGTCGGGCATGAGGAAGTGCAGCGACCGCAACCAATGCAGCGTGAATCGTATTCTGACCAGACTGGATGACCGAGTAACACTTCGCGTACTTTAGCCGGATCATCGCAAACCGAATCTGGCGTACGCACTTTGACAGGATTGGACTTGACGAAGCTGACGCTGTGCTCAACGTCTTTGCCTTGTGAAAAGTAGGGCGCTAGCTCTGGATCTTTAATAGTGACAATTGCGCCATGCTCACTAAATTGAACTGAAGCTGCAAAGTTGTCCGTTTTATTGGTGCCCATGGAGACACAAAAGCAGTTTTCGAAACTTTCGCTGCATTCAATCAGTACGAGTTTGAGTTTCTGGCGCAGACGTTTGTAATAGAAGTCTTCGTGACCGCCGTTTTCTAAAAACATGTAATCAAGGCTTTTGAGCGCATTGATGTCACAAGCTCTGAGAAACAGAAACACAGGACGCGCATCGACGCTGGATTCTCGCAACTCGTCGGCGTTAAACCAAAACAGGGTTTCGGTAATTGGGAAGACGATTTCTTTGGGTGAGAAATGGCTTTTCTCTTTCCACTCCAGTTGATCGTATGATCGTAACGTTCGAGTTCTTGGTAATCCAAATTTGGGGTATGGGCAAAACGACCTGCGTATTCTTCATAGACGGGCGCCATCACCTTATAGCTCTGACGTAACGCCTCGATCGCCGAACCCATTTGCTGAGTAGTTAAAAACTTAGGCATTGTTCTATCTCGTTATTTTCAAAAACTAATGAATCGTGCGTTCTAAACAGGGCTCGGCGGTGGACTCAAACCACTCCAGTGACTGTGAAAGGGAAACCACGTCTCCCACCACTATGATTGCTGGCAGTGGTGGTTTTTGCGCTTTGCAGGTTTCATACAGTCCAGCTAAGGTAGTGACGATCTTGTTTTGATTTTCTCGTGTCCCATTGCTGACGATAGCGCAAGGTGTATCTGGCGTGAGACCGTGAGCAATCAGGTTGTCTGCGATCGCTTCTGCTTTGTGTAGCCCCATGTAGAAAATTAGGGTGTGGTCGATGGCGGCAAGTGCGCTCCAATTTGGTTCGCTAGCATCATTACAGTTTCGACCCGTTACCAAGGTGACACCCCTCGAAACTTGTCTATGAGTGACCGGTATCCCCGCATAAGCACAGCACCCGAGCGCTGCAGTTACACCCGGCACAACTTCATAGTTGATACCTTGTTGAGCTAAATAGGTCGCTTCCTCACCGCCTCGACCAAATACAAACGGGTCGCCCGCTTTTAAGCGACATACCGTCAGACCTGTGATTGCGTAGCCCTTCATCATTTGGTTGATTTCTGCCTGAGTTTGCGAACACTTACCGTAGTGTTTGCCTACGCAGATTTTTAGGGTTTTTCGTGGAATTACATCCAAGACTTCTTCCGAAACCAGATGGTCATAAAGCACAACATCAACGCGATTGAGCAGACGAAATGCTTTAATGGTGAGCAGTGATGCATCGCCTGTGCCCGCCCCAACCAAATAAACCTGACCATAAGATGGATTGGATGCCTTCATTAAAAAATACCCCAAATCAATACAACGAATAGGATGGCGGCAATGAGCCAATAAAACACTTGATGAACGTTGTCGCTAATCCAACCTAGCTCCTCTAACATCTCGTTAGTCAGGTCTAAATTTATTTGCTCTATGTAATCGTCCAGTTCTTTCATTTTCAATTGGCTTCATGCAATCCCCTGATGCATTTAAGGTTATTGGTGAGAGCCGTTAAGTTAAATCAAAGAAAAATAAACACCTGTTCAGAACTGATTAACGAGAGGGTGTTTGGGGGCAGAACTTGAGTCGGTTAAAAGACGGGAAAGAGAAAAGGGGAGTGTCAGTTTTTTTGATTTAACTGACTGTAATGAAAATAAAAAAGCCAGAGCGATGTTTGCTCTGGCTTTGCCGTTTTTGGAAAAGAAAAGCGTTATGCTGCTTTTAGGTGGCAGACGCGATTCTTGCCCAATCTTTTTGCTTGATAAAGTGCTTTGTCAGCTTGCTCCACCACGTGATGGTAACTGGTTTCTAATGGTGTAAATCCAACACTTGCCGTAAATCGCACATCGCCACAACCCAAAGTGAGATGGCTTCTTTGCAGCACCGTTAGGAAGTTATCCAGTTGGTGTTTGGCATCGAATTCGTCATTGGCTTGGAACACGATTGCAAACTCTTCACCACCATAGCGCGCTAAACAAATCCCTTTTGGTTTAGGGAAACAGTCGCGCATCACTTCAGCTGTTTTTTGGATGACCAAATCGCCCACTGGATGACCGAATTTATCGTTGATGTATTTGAAGTTATCAATATCGACCATCGCGATAAAACGGTTCTCTGAATGAAGCTCTCTCGACACTTTTGCAGCTAAACACGCTTTATTTTCGAGTTGCGTCATTGGATCTTGATGGCGTAAACGGTCATGCAATTTGAGGTTTGCCAACGCCACTTGGGCGTAGTTCTGAATCAAACTGAGCACGCATTTGTAGGTTGGGAATCGGCAACTGACGTAAGTCACCCCAAGCAGTTCTCGTCCATCAAACAACGGAATGCAGTAGTGGTTACTGTTGATCTTGAGCTTTTTCGTCAACTCGTCGCCGTACTTCTTGTTGCGGTAAGTCAACGCACTATGAGAAAAACGCGCCGCGAGTTCGGCATCGTTTAAGACGAGCTTTTTGTTACCGTGATAATCGAGGGTGTAAAAGCTGTAATTCAAGCTGTCGTATAAACAGAACTGTATGCCTCGGTGATAGCAGAAACGATCCAAAACATGCTTGAGTTGGGTTTTGAACTCATCAACGCTCTCAGTGCCATTTAGGCGTGCGAGTGACAAATGCAGTTGGTAAGTGAGGTAATTGATACCAATCGCTAGAGCTAATAAAGAAGCAATGACACCTGCAGTAAGAGTAAATGGATAACTGTTGTTGAGGATGTCGGCGCGGTCTGTGCCCGCCACAAACACCCAGTTTAATCCGTTGTCTGCGTCGAAGACCGAAATCTTAAAGTTATCTTGGTAATAGTATTCATGTTTACCAAACAACAATCCTGCGGCTACTTTCTCGCTAATGCCACCGTGATAACTGACAGAGTTATCGCCAATTCGGCTTGGATCAGGATGGAACACCAAGCGTTCGGTGTCTCTGTCTACGACAAACACATAGCCTTTGTTCAAAGTTTTAAGACCGCGTAGCTGCTGAGTCGTATGGAGGAGATCGAACTCTAACCAAAGTTGGTGTTTGAGGTCTGGGTTGTCATGTTTGATGGCAAATACCCAGCGTTGTTGCGGGTTTTGGTATAGCGAAGAGATGGAAAATTTATCACTGACGGTATTCAGCTTATGCCATAAGATCTTGCTGATATCCGCTTGTTTTACCTGACCAGAAAGACCATAGGCAATGTTACTATCTGTCGTGGTGTAGAGAATGTTGGAGTACTGTGGTGAGTAATCGATGATGCCTTGGCTTAGCTCATGAAAGTCAGGATCATTAAGGTCTTGCTTGCTCGTCTTTAGTGCGGTTTCTAGTAGATAGAATTTGCTGAAAGCCGCTTCGATTTGGGAGTGGATCAGCCGCTCGGCGGTGATGATATTGGTTTGAGATTGCCGATAAACCATCGACTCAGAATCAACTAACTGAGCATAAGCCAGATAGACCATAAATCCTGCAAGAAGTAGCAGGTAAGGCCGCAGAATACGGATTAAGAATTTAGGTAAAGCCATGGTGCCAAATTACGTTGTAGATATTATAAATGTGATTTGGCTAACGATATTAGATTAGTTTCATTATTGCATCAATGCGTATGGTGTGTTCTTTGACCTGATTGATGGATATCTGCTCGAAACGTCCATAAAACAAACCCAGCATGCAGCTGGGTTTGTAAGAACTTGTAGTAATGAACGGCGAATCCGTTAGGCTTCTTGCTTTGGGTTATAGTGCAAAATTGCCATCGAAGTTGGAGACAACAAGACTTCTCCTTCCGCATGTCCTGGGTTTAGGTTACGTACGTTGGTATCACATACTGTAACCCATTCTTGACCACGCTCACTTGGCAGCTTGAAGCGCGCTGGTGCATTGGTTTGGTTGATCAAGTAAACCAACTCTTGCCCTTCTTTACCAATGCCTAAATGCAGCGCTACTGAGCTTAAACGGTTCCAATCGTCATGTTCCATCAAGCTGCCATCAATACGACGCCAGAAGATGCGGTTGTTATTACGATTTTCACCACTAAAAGCGCGAATGAATGGCACCATGTATTGATTACGGTTTGCCACCATTTGTGAAATCCATGCTTTGAAATCTTGCTTGCGCTCAGATGTCGCCCAGTTCAACCAGCTAGTTTCGTTATCCTGACAGTAGGCGTTGTTGTTGCCACCTTGCGTATGGGATAGCACATCTGCAGTCAGGATATGAGGAATACCGAACGCGAACAGCAAGCTAGCAATCAGGTTGCGTTTTTGCTTTTCGCGTGTGGCGATGATCATTAGGTTTTCGGTTTCACCTTCAGCGCCATAGTTTTCCGAGCGGTTATCACCATGACCGTCACGGTTCTCTTCGCCGTTGGCTTCGTTATGTTTTTGCTTGTAAGACACGAGATCTTGCAAGGTAAAACCGTCGTGATATGTGATGTAGTTGACTGTGAGTTTGTAAGGCCAGTTCGCTGCGCTGTAGATATCACGAGAGCCCATCAAGCGCGTCGCAAACTCTTTTAGGTAACCTTGATCGCCGCGCCAGAAGCTGCGGGAGATGTCTCGTAGTTTGTCGTTACACTCGTTCCAACCAAATGGGAAGTTACCCACTTGGTAGCCATTAGGACCGATGTCCCAAGGTTCTGCAATAAGCTTTGTCTCGCGAAGAACTGGGTCTTGCGCGACCGCTTTAAAGAATGCCGCTTCAGGGTTGTAATCGTCCCCTTGGCGACCGAGTGTTGCAGCCAAGTCAAAACGGAAACCATCAACTTTAAATTCGCTCACCCAGTAACGCAGCGTATCCATAACGAGGTTAAGTGCTGGCTGATAAGTCAGGTCCACCGTGTTGCCACAACCAGTGAAGTTCGCATAGTGAGGACCATGCTTGATGTAACAGCGAGGATCGAGTGCTTTTAGGTTGAAGATAGTCGGACCTTCACCGCCTTCCGCCGTGTGGTTGTACACGACATCAAGAATCACTTCGATGCCGTGCTTGTGCAGCTCTCGAATGGTAGTTTTGAGTTCTGTGACGGCATCTTTTTCGGCATAACGAGGATCTGGCACCATGAAAAGGTAAGGGTTGTAACCCCAATAGTTCACCTTATCCATCTTAAGCAAATGCGGCTCGTGCATACACGCAGCAACAGGTAGCAATTGCAACGTATTGATGTTTTGTTGTTTGTAAAACGCCAACATCTCAGGTGACGATAAACCTAGGTAACGTCCTCTGTCATCACTTGGGACCTCTGGGTGTTGTTGAGTTAACCCTTTTACGTGGGTTTCAAATAACACCATCTCTTCTCTTGGTATGCGAGGGTGATCGGTGTCTTGCCAATCGAAGTGATCCTCGATAACGACACATTTAGGCATATCAAAGCTTTTTGCAGGAGAGAAAGGAGGTTGGTAGTGGAGGGCTTTATCAATCGACTTTGCGTAAGGATCAGAAATCAGCAAAGGTTGGTCTTGATGCGTCACCACATAGCCATACTTCTGCCCAGATTTAATGTCTGGAATAAAAGTATGACGAATACCTGCATATTCATTTGGTAAGTCGTGCAGTGCATAGCTGCCGTCTTCTGCAAAGAGCGCAAGTTGAATGTCTTTACTGCTTGGCGCATGAATAGCGAAGTTACAACCTTCTTTATTTAGGGTTGCACCAAGTGGGTAGGGGCGAGAGTGAAGTCGTGTCATCAGAGATACTTTTTTTAATATTTATTGCTACCTTTAAGAAACTATAAGTAAAAAACTTTGTCTTACTTAGGTCAACCACCTTAGAACGAAAATTATCACTGTAATTAAATTACTTTCTACGTCCTATTTTTGACGAAAATATGAAATGGCTATCACTTTGTAGCCACTATAAACCGAAGAAACTTACTAATTCCTCCCTAGATTGGTGATCTGACTCGAAAAAACACCATTCGGTAATTTTTCTCATCCTTTCTCATCCCCCCTAAATTAGTTTGGGGTGGAGGACGTCATCCTTGTACGCCTTGGGTAATCTTAAGACTGTTGAAACAAACGGGGACTTGTTCCCATCTTACCTCTCTTTCTTTAGGTGCATTTTTACTGCCTATATTCACCTAAAAGAGTGAGCAGGGAAGACAGAATTATAAATACCCTTAATGGAGTTAAGAATGAAAAAAGTAAGTGTAATTGCTGCTGCTGTTGCTGCAACTTTAGCTGCTGGTTCTGCTTTCGCAGTGGATTTCCACGGTTACATGCGTGCTGGTGTTGGTGTGAGCGCTGATGGTGGCCAACAAGTAACATTTGAGAAGAACAAAATCGGTCGTCTAGGTAACGAAGGCGATGTATACGGTGAAGTTCAACTAGGTAAAGAAGTTTACAACAACAACGGTAAAACGTTCTACGTTGACTCAATGTTCGCAATGACTTCTAACGGTTCAAACGACTGGGAAAGCACTTCGGCTAACTGTGGTCTAAATGCTAAGGGCGACAAAGTAGAGTGTGTTGACGATGCACAATTTGCTCTACGTCAGTTCAACGTTCAAGCTAAAGGCGTTCTAGACTTCGCTCCAGAAGCAACGCTATGGGCTGGTAAACGTTACTATCAACGTCACGATATCCATATCTCTGACTTCTACTACTGGAACATTTCTGGTGCTGGCGCTGGTATCGAAAACATCGAAGCGGGTCCAGGTAAACTATCTCTAGCATGGGTACGTAACGACCGTAGCGACATCACTGACCCAGGTAACGACGGTAAAGCTGCAAACGTAAACACACTTGATGCACGTTACGCAGGTCTTCAACTATGGAACAACGCTTCTCTAGAGCTAGGTCTTAACTACGCACTAGTTAACGAAACTGACGCTGCGCCAAACAGCACTAAAGATGCAAAAGATGGCGTAATGTTCACAGCTGAATTGACTCAAGGTCTAGATTCAGGCTTCAACAAAACTGTAGTTCAGTACGGTACTGAAGGTTACTCTAAAACAATGGCGTTTTACGGTGACGGTAGCTGGTACGGTGCAGAAGCGAAAGATGGCGCATCTGGTTACCGCCTAATCAACTGGGGTGTAATCGGCATGGGTGACAGCTGGGAAATGGGTCACCAGTTAGTATACGGTGTTGGTGAAGAAATGTGGGCTGGTCAAGACAAGTGGGAAACTATGTCTGTAGTCGTTCGTCCAATGTACAAATGGGACGACAACCACAAAACTATCTTCGAAGCGGGTTACGCGATTGATGATAACGACGGTGACGAAAACAAATACGGTAAGCTAACAGTTGCTCAAGCATGGTCTGCTGGTTCTAGCTTCTGGGCTCGTCCTGAAATCCGTCTATACGCTTCTTACCTAACAGCGGATAAAGCGGACAACTCAAACACATTCGACAACGGTCGTTCTGACGATACATTCCAGTTCGGTGTACAAGCGGAAGCTTGGTGGTAATCATCTAACCATTAAGTCCTAAATTGTCCTAGAATGATACAGCCAGAACCTATCTGGCTGTATTTATTTCAAAAACAATAACGAGTCGAGGTAGACGGTAATGAAAAAATGGCTTGCTCCCGTGCTGTTGGGAATGTTGGCTACGGGTTGTTCTTCTGTAGAACAAGTAGACATGAGCCCGAAAGGTCAGCAACAAGTGATCACGCAGTCGGGTGATATTCAATGGGTACCAATTGATGTACCTGCGGTTACTGAGTTCGCTTTGACTGATAAAAGCCAAATGCTATTAGATGGTAATAGCGCAGGCGCAATTGCAGCGTTCGCTCTACCGGGTAATCGCGGCAGTCTCGATATCAAACTAGAGACATTCGTAAACAAGAACCTAGAGTTCTATGCACCAAACGTCGTTGTAATGAATGCGGCGGGTGAACCTATTTACCAAGCAGATTTTTCAAAGTTTGAGTACGTGCCAGCAAAACTACTGGATAACGATAAGTTCGTACTTGAAATGAATGTAATTCCAGACATGACAGGTAACGATTTGCATGTGTTGGTTTACACCACTTCCGATGATCTAAAAGGAAGTTCAGAAGTTCTTCACCCTGCAAAAGCCTTCGCACTGGCAAATCACACTCAGCCGCCAGATATTGCAGATCCTCAAGCGAAACACAGCCCACTTGGTCAGTTCCGCTTCTCAGTATCCGCGAACGATATCGTGAATACTAAAATTGTCACGAAAAACGACAATATCCCACAAGGTACGGATTTAACCAGCTACTACCACAGCTCGATTAAAGCAGCGGTCGCGGCTAATGATATTCCGAAAGCACTAACACTGCTTGATGAAGCGAAAGAATTGGGCATCGAAGGTGCACAAGAAGTATTTGTGAAAGCAGTAAATACAAAATAATTAAAAAAAGGTCAGCGATATGCTGACCTTTTTTATTACTCTATTTGAGTGTTTAAAACTCACCCCTACATATAGTTAGCTTATTCACAAATTTATTTGTTTTACTTTGTTTTTTATATTTAACAGATCAATAATTAAATTGTGTTCCTAACCTTACTCGTCATCGATTAGGAAATAATTAAACCTATCAAAGTAATCTGGCTCAGCAAGATATAGAATAATATTCTTTATCGGTGGTTCGATATTTTGTTCTTTTTAAATATTAAACTTTTACCAACTTGGTGAGTTTTTATTTACTTTGGAATATTAAAAAGGAATTAACGTGAAAATGAACATGATGAAAACATCACTTGCTGCTGCCTTACTTGTTGCTCTTGCTGGTTGTCAATCAACGGCAGAACCAGAAGCGGCGGCTGAGCCTATTGTTAATCTATCTCAAGATGAAGTCGTCGCTTTTATGGCGGCTTGTGATAACCCAGATAGTACGGCGAAAGGTCCAATTTCTAAGCCACTGTTTGTTGTTGGTACGTTTGCTGATTCAGATTGGAAGCATGTACCTCAACGCCAATACACTTATAAAGGTAATAACTTCTACCAAGTTGTGACGCAAGAAAAAGTAGGCTCTTACAAAATGCAGTACGCGACAGAGTTGTGGTTCCCACAATTTACTGCGAAAGGCAATCGAATGAACGTGGGTGAATTAACACCACTGACTTTCGGTGGCTACGGAACGGATACAGCGGTTGATATTAAAGAAGATGGTAAATATGTTTGGAGTCTTCAATTTGAAGGCGAAGGCAAACCACTTCATGTAATGGTTAATAAGTGCCAATAATATTCCATTTCGTTATTTAGATTTGCTTTTTTTATTAACCCCTACATGGAGAACGTGTCGGGGTTAATTTTATTTTGGAGAGTTTAATGCACAATATCCGATATAATAAACTGCTTGGTAAATCGCTTATTGCGTTGAGTGTTGTCGGTGTTTTATCGGCATGTAATTCCTCTGGCGGCAGTGATAGTGGCAGTACACCACTTCCAGATTCGAGTTATGCTTGCCAAACGAATGTGATGGAGCAGAGTAATCAGCTTCGCACGTATCAGATCATGGTTGAGAGCTTTGTCGATGGTGATTCAAACATAGGTCATGGGACCGGATATGGTACCAGTCATCACAATGGCGACTTACAAGGCATCATTGATTCCCTGGATTATATCCAAGACTTAGGCATGAATGCGATTTGGTTGACGCCAGTTTTTGAGTCTCAAGCGATTACGGGACAAGATCACTGGGCAGATCGCTTGGATGCAACGGGTTATTTTGCTACGGATTATTTTAAGATTGATCCTCGCTTTGGCGATTTAGAAACGGCAAGAACCTTAGTTAATGAGGCACACAAGCGTGGTTTGTATGTCTTTTTTGATGGCGTATTCGGTCACCACAAAGATGGATTGATCAAACCTTCTCCGTCTGGCTTGCTGCCTACTGGTGGTAGTAATCCTGTTGATTATCCTGCCAGCTTAGACTTCTACAAAGAAGTGGCGACCTATTGGGTGAAAGAGCTGAAGATCGACGGCTGGCGTTTGGATCAGGCGTATCAAGTACCAACGGATGCATGGACACAGATCCGCAAAGCCGTCGATGATGCTTCGCAAAGTGTGACTTACACAAATGCTGATGGCAAAGACGTTAACCCTCTTGGCTATATGGTTGCAGAGATTTGGAAGGGCGAATCTGATATCGCAAGTGAAGCGTATGGGTCTGCGGATGAACCCGCGTTGTGCTCGGCGTTCGACTTCCCAATGCGTTACCGCATCGTAGAAACGTTAGCGGTAAATGAAAGTGGCGTGGGTGGGCGAGGTGTTGATTGGTTGGATAATGGCTACCAAACGCACAATCAGTATCCATCCCATGCGCAGCCAAACTTAATGATTGGCAACCACGATTTAGTTCGTTTTGGTGACTTACTTCAACGCGGTGGTATGGCTGATATTAATGACGCCGAGTATTGGCAACGTCATAAGGCTGCGTTTGCTTTCCAAGCGGCTTATACCGGACCAATTACGCTCTACTACGGCGACGAAATTGGCGATCAAGTTGATGGGTTTGCTGCGAAAGAAGACAATAACACCTGCGCCGTGCGAGGCGTGTGCGATGACCATGTCGCCCGCAGCAGCGCTAAGATTGAGGGTGTGACAGCAACCTTGGATGCAAATCAAGTTGACCTAAAAAATTACGTTAAGTCTTTGATGGCGATGCGTGCAGCTCATCCTGCCCTGTATCAAGGTTCTCGCGTTAACTTAGCGGCGAGCAATGGTAGTTATGTCGATCTGAAAAAGTCTGGCAGTGATCAGGTGTTGTTTGCGCTTAATACATTAGAAAGCGCTCGAAACGTTATTTTGACCGAGGCGCAAGTGGGTAGCTCTCAAGCGCTGGTGGACTTGCTAACGAACCAAACAATCACACCAAGTAATGGGCAATACCAGATCCCAATGTCCGCACTACAAGGGCGATTCTTTAAAGTAACGCCGAGTGTGCAATAGCATCTAAGGCTACTTGCTCATTAGTATTTTATTTCTATCCAAAGCCAAGTGCAGTCTTCTACCCCCATAGAGACTCACTTGGCTTTTTTTGTACGTTTTAGAAATCATATCCCCAGCTAATTCCGAGATGCTTGGCTCAGCGAGAGTGATTTAGTTTTGTAGACGTGGCGGCGATTTAAAGGTTTAGTTCTTCTAAATCAAGAGCCGACAACAAAGTATACAGGATAAGGTCTTACTGTTTGCAAAGAGTGCCCTTCGGGAAACAGGGAATCCATGACAACGCTCTGAATCCTGCATCTTGAAGTTAATTGGGCATGACAAGCTCTGTTGTTTCGATTCCTATCTCTATCTCTATCTCTATCTCTATCTCTATCTCTATCTCTATCTCTATACGCATGTTCTATCTTACTGTTTTATATCGAACAAACGATGCTATCCAAATCGAGAAACAGTACGCAATTTGTGAGATGCTCTGCACGATAATGAGAATATTCACATTCGTGCAACGTAAAATTGTGAGTTAACGCTTATTTATATGTGATCATTATGTTTATCTTTTCTTGGATTTATATAACCAATGGAAAATTATAATGAAATCCATAGCGAAACCCCTCTTTATCCTACCTTTGCTTTGCTCTCCATTCGCCTACAGTGACGTCATCAACGGTGACTTCGAACAGTGGAATGGCAATACGCCAACACAATGGACTGTGATTGACTCTGGTATTGCGGTATCTCCCACTAGTAACCAAGTGCAGTCCGGTGGTTTAGCGGCGCAAGTAGTCGTGAATACGGGTACCCAAAGCAACACGGACTTTCTGCAAACCATTAATGTGGAGCAAGGGAAAACCTATCCATTTGCAGTGTCTGTTTATCACACTGAAGGCAATGTTAAAGCGCGTCTGATTGTTGATGGGTACCATGGTTATTCAAACCCTAAGCAAACCAATCAATGGCAACAGCTCACACACAGTTATACCGCATCATCAAATAAAACCATTAACGTTGGTCTGAGATTCTATGATGAATCGGGCTTTGATGGCTCTGAAGTAGTGTATGTCGATAACTTCCTACCTAACCAAAGCGGTGGAGGTACTCAGCCTCCGGTTGAAAGCTGTAATGATAATGAAATCCAACTGACTTTGACGACTGATAGTTACGGCTCAGAAACCAGTTGGGAACTGAAGGACAGTCAATCAAAAGTGCTCTTCTCTGGTCAAAGCTTCGACTCTTCTAAAACCTATGAAAAGACCATGTGCTTAACCGATGGTGACTATCAATTTACCATCAATGATAGCTACGGTGACGGCATTTGTTGCAGCAGCGGTAACGGCTCGTACGCTTTGATGCTTGGTCAAAAAACGCTTGCTTCGGGTGGTGAATTTACTAAAACGCAAACCACCAGTTTCACGCTTGGTGAAACAACTACACCACCGGTCGTCGGGGAATATTACAAAGCGGCGGAAGGCAAAACAGGTTTTGCATTGAAAACGGCGTTGTTCAATATCATCAATAACCACACTGGTCGTGGTTACTCTGCGATTTGGACATTGGTGAAAGATGCCGATCTGGACAACTACTATGAAAAAGACGGCACAATCCTAGACATGTACTCAGAAAAACCATTGGGTAATGATGCTGTCAGCTTTACCAAAGTGACAGATCAGTGTGGTCAATACAAAGCTGAAGGGGATTGCTATAACCGCGAACACTCATTCCCGAAAAGCTGGTTTGGTGGCAAAGTTGAACCAATGAACTCAGACGGTCACCATTTGTTTGCGACCGATGGTTATGTGAATGCTAAGCGTAGCAACTGGCCATTTGGCGAGGTGGGTAGCAGCACTTATGTTTCTAATAATGGCTCAAAATTAGGCTCAGCCAGCACATCTTTGGGCTACTCAGGCACAGTATTTGAGCCAATTGATGAGTTTAAAGGTGACTTCGCTCGTGCTTACTTCTACATGGCAACACGATACGAAAACGTGATTGGTAATTGGGAAAAGAACTCAAGCAGTTCAGACGCTGTACTAAATGGCACAAGCACGACGGTATTTGAACCATGGATGCTTAACATGCTTAAGCGTTGGCACAAAAACGATCCGGTGAGCGCGAAAGAAATCAATCGTAACCAACAGGTATTTGATTTCCAGGGTAACCGTAACCCGTACATCGATCATCCGGAATTTGTCGAAATGGTTTGGGGTAACTAATCTCGTCAACAGACCCTAATAAAGCCGTCCACTTGGGCGGCTTTGTTTTTATTGGGCGAACTTCGCGATGAGCTTGGCGAGGGTTTCCATAGCTGGCTGCCAGTTTTTTTCAGCTCCGAAGTTCGCCACACTGAGGCGGATACAGTTTTGGTACTGCCCCTGCGTGCCAAATACAGAGCCGGGTAGAATACTGATCTTGTGTTCATTACAGGCTTGATAGAGCGCGTAGCTGTCAGTTTTTGGTGGTAAGCGTAACCAAAGTAAGAATGAGCCTTGTACTGCATTGATTTGATAATTATTTTTTAATTCAAAGTGCACGTCTAAACATTGATTTAGCATTTGCAAATATCGACGGACGTTTGCTTGGTACACGCGACACATTCGCGCCGTATGCGTGCGATATTTCCCCGACGTCAAAAAGGTCGCTACCGCTGATTGCATCAAGTTCAAGCTGCCCATGTTTTCACACAATAAATACTGCTCGACCTGAGCGCGATAACGCCCTGCCAGCATCCAACCAATGCGAAGCCGTGAATCGAGCGTTTTCGATAAAGAATTCACATAGATCACTCGTTGTTTTTCATCCAATTTTCGTAGGCTTGGCAAAGTCTTATCGAAGCTCAACGCACCAAATACATCATCTTCAATGATGGGAACGTCTCCAGAGACCGCGAGTAGCTGCTTTCGTCTTTCAAGTGGCATCAGAGAGCCGGTTGGATTGGTAAAGTTCGGTGTGACGACAATGACTTTGATCTCCCATGTTGCCATTGCTTTTTCTAGTGCGTCTGGGTCCATACCATCTCGGGGGCAGCTTGGGATCTCAACCACTTGTAAACCAAGCGATTCAAGCATTAATAAGTTACCGAAATAGCACGGTGATTCGACAGCGACAATATCGCCGGTTTGTGTTGTTGCTCTTAATGCAAGGCTGATTGCTTGTTGGGCACCATGGGTTACCAGAAGATCGTCAACATTCGCAGGGGTTCCCAGATCTTGAGTGATCTTAGCCAACTGTTTGATCAACAAATCATCGCCTGGTGGCAATTGATAATGGCTGGATATATGGCTTTGCTGGCGACTATGGCGACCAATTTCGGCATACAGACTTTTGATTGCTGGGGCATCAATATTTGGGTGTGCAGAACCAGTCGGAAGCCGCTCTTGATACTCAGGGTAAGTGAGGATTTGCTTACACACGGAAAGTAAATCCACACGCGTAGGCTTGGCGATCTTGGCTTCACTTTGTTCCGTGGGTTTTACGCGATAACCGGATTTGGGCACAGAATAAACCATGCTTTGCGCTTCCAGCTCTTGGTAGGCACGGATCACCGTGTTTTTACTTACTTTAAGCTCGGTGCTTAATAGACGGATGGAAGGTAACTTATCGTCCGGTTGATAGACCCCATTACTGATCGCTTGTTTGAGGTGATGCTCGACGATCAAGTACTTATTCGCATCAAGCGTACTGATTAAATCTGTACCCATAAAAACACTTCCATCTGTCACTTTTTGAAAACACTGTACCTAACTACATTAGCAACATTCGAGATTGAAAAACATTCAAAATTTAAAAACAGGTAGAGTGAGGGCGCATCATGTTAATCAGAGCCATTCCTTTTGTATTCGTTATCCTTTGGGCTTCTGGGTTTGTCGGCGCGCGCTTTGGTTTGCAATACGCTGAACCAGCAACCTTATTGTCGATTCGCATGGCGTTTAATGTTTTGCTGTTCCTAGTGATAGTGGTCTTGCTGCGTCGTCGTATTCCAACGGGCAAGGACTTTTGGCACAGTTGTGTGGTTGGTGTATTGATTCACGGTTTTTATTTAGGTGGGACGTACTTTGCTATTAGTTTGGGTATGCCAGCAGGACTAAGCTCGTTATTGGTAGGTATACAGCCCATTTTAACTGCCGTGCTGCTGGTAGTGTTCGCTTCTGAGCAATTTAAGCCATCACAATGGATTGGTTTGTCATTGGGCTTTGTCGGCATTGCGATGGTGCTGATGGGTAAGATGGAATGGCAGTCGGATTTGCACAAAACTTTAGCGATTGGTGTGTGTTTGTCATCTCTGTTTGGTATTACCGTCGGCACGTTGTATCAAAAGAAATACTGTCAACAAGTGGACATGGTGGGAGGCGCAACGGTGCAATATTTGGCGGCATTGGTGATGTTTCTACCTGTTGCAATGCAGTTTGAAACCATGCAGGTGCAATGGACAGCGGAGTTTATTTTCACCTTGATTTGGTTAGTGGTTGTTCTGTCTTGCGTAGCAATTTTATTGTTGCTGTACATGGTCAAGAATGGTGCGGCATCAAGCGTTGCTTCTGTGTTTTACCTTGTGCCTCCAACCACGGCGCTTCAAGCTTGGTTTGCGTTCGGTGAGTCATTTGATTGGATGGGTATTATTGGCTTTGTGTTGGCAGCGACCGCAGTATATTTGGTGGCGAAAAAGCCTGAATTTCCAACGCTTAAATCAAAGTTTGCAAAGCAAAAACGTAAAATATACCTAAATTAGGTAGGGACATTTGCGTGCCAGAGAGTACAATCCGGCTCTCAATATTGTGTGGAGCCTGGTAATGACCGTCAAGCCAGATCGAATGACCGCAATGCGCGATATCATTGCACAAGTAAAAGCTGAACTGCCGATTTATGAACCAGAGACGTTTGTTTGTGGTCCTGAAGGACAATGCATTGGTTGTCCTAAAAAACTGTTGGAGATGGTCGATTCAGAATTGAGTTATTGGGAATCGGCGATGGAACGCGGTATCACTCCTCAATTTGATGAAATTCGTCGCTTTGGCAAAATGTGCACCAGCGTGCGTCGAGGTCTAGTACGTAATAACGTCCCTTTGTTGAACGCTTAATCAACACTTTTTCGACATCCCCTTCGTTACCTTGTCTTCATTGATTTAGCAAATGAAGACAAGGGGCACCCATGCGTAAATTCTTTTTCTTGCTTGTATCCAGCTCTGGATTTGCAGGCTATAAATGGTTTACCGATAACCAATACGGCGAAGCGGACCTAGTCGCAGGAAAGCAGCGTTTTGAGTCTTATTGTGTCTCTTGTCATGGTGATAAAGGGCATGGAGATGGTCTTGTTGCCAAAGCCATGAACATTAAACCCGATAATATATCTGCCGAGCTCTTAAACCCGTTTGGGACGAAAGTGGAGCTGATTGGTTCTGTCTTGGAAGGTGGTAATGGGCAGGGCGGTGCAATGCCACCATTCAAAACTGTGCTGAGTGAAAACGAAGTCAATGACATATTTGAATACATCAAAAGTATTAACTAAATAAGATTCTTATTTTAGAAACAAATACTTAACCTGATCGTTTGTGCCGTAGTAGTTTGAATTTAGTCGAGTTTTTTAGCTAATTGCTGAGTATGTTTCAGCACAATTTAGCGGCTGGTCTCAAGTTCTTAATTGGTTCGGTTTTTCTCTCAGTTAGTGCGTTTCTCTGCGTAATTTCAGCGATATATTGGCTCGGTTCTCACATGGAAGTGGGAGCGACGACCTTTACCCTCAGCCATTTCGCTGAATCAAGCATCAAGAGGCTACTTGGGTAACTATCATTTGTCTGTATGCCGAGAGATAAGAAGTGAAAGCAAAAGGATTTACGTTGATGGAAATCACCATTGTGCTCGCAACATTGGGATCCATTGCTCTCGCAGCTTTACCTGTCTTGCTCGATATCCACCGCCAAGCATACGCGTCTATGCTGCACAGTTCACAGTCCTCTCTGGGGACATCTCTTAAGTTTTTTCATGCCAAAGTTGTTATTGATGATGCACAGGATAGTCAACAAATCACTTATGTTGACCATCAAGTGAAGATGCTCAGTGGCATGCCGGAAGCAAGTGCGAACAGTATCCGTGCTTTATTGGAAATAGGATTACCCGCCAAGGGCAATTCACCCATCGATAAGCCGTGCCATGGCAGCGATTTTTGTATTATGGGCAATCAATTTCCTAACAGTGAACACTTTGTTGAGATCCCAAAATACCAATTTATTGATCACTCTGGTCTAGATCGTGTGGTGTACATCTGGCCGCAGGGCTATACCTTGGAAAGTGAGGCGTGTTATTTCTATTACGTTAATCAAGCATCAAATCGCTCAGTGGTAAGAGGGCATGTTACTGAAGGGTGTTAGGTACGGGCAAACTTGGCGTTCACCTAAAAACACAAAGCCCCAAGTTCAGAACTTAGGGCTTTGTTTATTCTTGGTTGGAAAACTCAGCGAAGCGCTAAATCTCTGCGACCAACTTTTTTAGTAGGCGTAACATCTCTTTCTGTTCAGCCGGCTCTAACGGGCTCATTAGTGTTTTATTGACGTTCAACGGAATTGGCAGCAAGGTTTCTTTGAGGTTTCGCCCTTCTTCCGTGAGGTAAATTCGGAATGATCGGCGGCTATTTGGATCAGGGTGGCGTTCCACTAAACCAAGCTTCTCAAGCTTGTCCAAAGTGCGAGTCGTGGTTGAGTTTTCTACCTTAGATTTCGCCGCAATATCGCGCTGTGTTACGCCTTCTTCTTCCCATAAACACATCATGGTTGGCCAAAGCGCTACTGTGAGACCATGCTTCTTGAGTTCGATCTCAAATCGCTTTGCCGCATCGTGTGCAACCACGTTGATCATCCAACCAAAACTGTCTTGTCTATCAAACTGTTCGCTCATTTTCTTTCTCTTATGATAAAGCAACGATTGCCATGGTAACCAATGTTGCGGCAACTAGCACCCCCAACGCACGGCTTTGCGGTGCGAGATAGACAATTTTTTGCTCAGCAACAGAGGTTTCTTTGATTGTTTTGGTCTGTTTACCAGTGATCATGGCTTTCACTAATGGTTTGCCTTTTAATTTATAAAGAAGGATCGCGCCAATATGTAAAGCGATCAATATTGGTAAAAGATCGACCAAGGTTAGATGTAGCCACTCCATGCCAGCGAATACGTCACCGTTAAGCCAAACTTCCGAATAAGGCCATGTGTCGAATACGCCACCAAGAGCCATTCCAGAAATACATTGAAGCAAGAGTGCTGTCAGCATGGTTACTACCATCCAGCCGCCAGCAGGGTTGTGACCAGCAGTGGCTGCCGATTTTCCCTTTAAATAAGAAATGACGTCTTCAGGGGAGCGGAGAAACTGACGAAATAGGTTAGTCTCACTGCCGATGAATCCCCATACCATTCGCCATACTAGCAGTGTGAATAATGCCAATCCAAGTTGGATATGAGGACCGTTACCAGACAGCCCAGATGTCATCAATGCTATAAAAAGTAAAACTTGACTCCAGTGGTAGAGCCTTGTTGCTAAGTCCCAAATCTTCATCATTTACCTCGATCGTTTTGTTGTGTGATGATCTTCTTTACGGTAATTTACACAACAATAGTTGCGTACGCAATGATTGTTGTGTAAATTTAAATCCAACAACCCAACAATGAAGAACGATTAGGAGAAAGACATGAAAAAGACACTGGCACTGATTGCACTTTTACCGACCATTTTTGTACCAACAACGCTTTTTGCTCAAGACTTCAGCTCTCAAATCGACATGCGCCAGAATGCGTTTGAGCAAATTGAATCTCTATCGAAGCAAGCGGACAAGACTCTGAATGGCAGTAATACCGATTGGCAAGCTTTAGCGCAGATCGGCAATGAACTCTCTCGTCATAGCGAACATTTGCTACAAGCGTTTCCGCAAGGTAGCCAAGCTGATAGCAAAGCGAAGAAAGAAGTGTGGAGCAAGCCAGAGAACTTCAATCGTTTGATGGTGCAAATGGATGAAGGGTTCGTTCAACTGTATCAAGCAGCGCAAGATCAACAAGTTTCAGCAGCCGAGGCTGGACTAAAACAAGCCCAGAGTACTTGTCGTAGTTGTCATCGCGCATATCGTAGCCGCTGGTAATAGAGTCAACCACATTGAATTTAACTTGAAGCAGATAAGAAAATCGTAAAATGAAAGGTAACCTTATGAACAGAATCATCCTATTGAGCACACTTGCTGTTGCGTCTTTCTCAAGTTTTGCTGCTGATTACGGCGTTGAACTAGCCTGGAATACTAACGATGTGGAGCAGGTTTTACAGACATTACCAAAACAGAAAGCCGAATTTAGTCAACTTATCGAGCAAGGTGATGTGAAAGACATGTTCGTTTTACCAAGCAGTATTGATGGTAAAGTGGTACAAATTCTGCGTTTTGTTTTATCAGCAGAAAACGAAGCGGAAGTGCAAGCAAAACTGCAAGACTTACCCATGTACCGACAAGATTTGGTGAAGATCGCGAGTATCCAACCTATGGGTGCTAAATGGTTAGATAACACGCCTGAGAGTGATAACTACAGTGTGACATTGCGTTGGAAAGAGGGGGTTGAGGCTTTAGAAATGGACCGCGTATTGGGTGTCGATTTACAGCGTGTTATCAATCTGAACAACTCTGGTTTAATCACTTCGTCTTATATCAATACCCAAGTACTCGACAATGGCATTGAGCGTCCAATCTATTCAGTCGCTGTGTTAGCCAAGGATGCGCAGCAGGCACAAAACCTAATGTACTCTTTTGAAGCGGTTCAGCTTGGCTATGCGACATTTGAAATTGAATACTTGGGTAAAAAGTTAGATATGAAAAGTTAACCGAAAGTCTCTTTATTCAAAGCTCAAGATACAGGCGTAGCATATCTTTATGTTGAATGCCGTTTTCCCAAATTGGTTCTGGGTAGTGGAGTAAGAAATGATTTTTGTCCACGCTCTCTACCCTAAAACCTAATCGTTGATAATACGTCAGTTGATAACCAAAGGTACCCGTTCCCAATATCAGTTTTTGAAATGATTGACTTTTCATGGCTTCAATTGCAAAACGCAATAGATTTGAACCAATGCCGCGTTGTTGATGTATTGGCGCGACTGAAACGTTCATGATTTCAGCTTGTGTTTTCGAATGAGGTAATATCACACATGCACCAACAATTTGATTGTCTTCAATAGCGGCAAAGCCAATGGATGTATCAAGATATCGCTCAATGTTGTCTTGATTAGGGTCTGCCTCTAACAGCAAAGTCATTGGAATTTGGTTTGGTGGTAAAGGTTTAAATTCAATCATCACAATTACGTGTTAAGTCGTTGGGCGAGCGAGTATATCGAAAGGTCGCCTTTGTACCCAAGTAGCCTTGGATTCTTAGCTTATCAAGAATGGCTTTTGCTGCTAGCGTTCATTTCGTCTTGCTTTAACACCATTTTTTGACTCATCAGATATTTGCCATTGGGTAGTAACACTTCTCCTAGCTCACCACCATGTTCGAAGCCAAATTGTTCATACAAAGCAATCGCTGCTTGGTTGGTCTTATAAACATTGAGAACAATGGTATCATAACCATACTTCCAACCACTTTGAATGGCGGTTGCTAGAAGTTTTGTTCCTAGTCCTTGGTTGCGATAATGACGATCAATGTGAATGCCAAGAATACCAGTTTTCGTAAACTCTCCACCTTCATAACCGCACATTTCGGCAGGGAAGATCTCAATACTTCCCACTAATTGCCTCCCATCAAAGGCGACAAACTGAGGGATGGATTCTTTTTCTACTCGCGTGATCACATCACTCAACATTGTTCGGTCAGGCGCAGGAGATCGTAAATACTCGCCTTCTTCATATACACGGTTCCAGAGCGCAATAAAATGGTCGATATCGTTGAGAGTAATCGGTCTGATCTGCATTCATCTTCCTTGATTAGTGCATTAAGTGTAGTTGGTTAAACGAGAGTTCCAGTAAAGCCTTGTTGGTTAGCCTAGTATCAGCTCCGATAAACAATGCACTTGAGACGGAATAGGCTTACTTGGAACAGGAATGTTTTTAGGATTGAACCAAATGACGTTTAGCCCTGCATCCATTGCGGGATAAATGTCTTTTTCTGGTAAGTCTCCCACCATAGTGAGCTGGCTGGGTACTACGTTTAATTGCTCAGCGACCGCGAGATAGAAGCTAGGTTGATTTTTCGCAATACCAAGATTGGCAAAACAAAAGTAACCACTGATGTATTGGTCCAGTCCGACTCGCTGAAATGCCTTTTGCACGTCCTCCATTGCGGAGTCTGATGCACTGGTAGCGATATAAACGCTATGCTGCTGTGACAGTTTTTCTAGCGTTTCTCTGGCGAGAGGCATGGTCTCGACGTGTTCCCAATCGCACATTTTTCCTTGTGCGTGAGGGAAATCTACCATTAAGGTGTTCCCCCAATCGAAAAGATAAATCATGTTCGAATCTCCATTATACCCAAGTAACCTCGAGATGCTTGGTTCAGCGAGAATGACTCGGTTTGTAGACGCGTAGGCGATTTAAAGATCTAGTCACTCTAAATCAAGAATCGGCAACAAAGTATACAAGCCAAGGTCCTTACTATTTGTAACCTTACTATTTGTAAAGAATGCCCTTCGGGAGCGTGTCATTG
>NZ_BCUF01000036.1 GCF_001591145.1 Vibrio harveyi NBRC 15634 = ATCC 14126 = KCTC 12724
TCAATGACAACGCTCTGAACCCTGCATCTTGAAGTCACTTGGGTATAACAATAAAATCCACAACAAATAAAAAGGGCTCCTTACTCGGAGCCCTTTTTGGTCTTAATTTCGATTATGCTGTGCGGTAGCGTTTCAATACATCACCAAGCGAGACAGACGCTTGCGTTAACGCAGCAACCCCACTTGTTGATTGTTCTGCTACTTCTCTGATCGTATTAGATTGAGAACGAATGTCTGACAGTTCAGATGCAATGTCGTTTGCTACTGCGCTTTGTTCTTCCGCAGAGGTTGAGATTTGAATACTCATATCCATCAGTGAACGTGCTGAGTCAGCAATTGCTGTTACATCACCACCGATTTCATCAATCAGTTGGCTACTAGTTTGCGCTTGTTGAACGGTACGATCTGTAATAGAAGCAATGTTTTGGCTCTCGACCTGGAGCTTCTCAATCATAGCTTGAATTTCAACCGTTGCCTGTTGGGTGCGACTTGCAAGTGTTCGAACCTCATCAGCAACCACAGCGAAGCCACGACCTTGTTCGCCAGCGCGGGCCGCTTCAATGGCTGCATTTAGTGCGAGTAGGTTGGTTTGCTCAGAGATCGCATTGATGGTGGTGATAACGTCGTTAATTTGCGTTGTGTTTTCGTTCAAGCTGCCAACAGAAGCTGACGCTTGCTCAATGTAGCTCGATAAAGTTTCAATTTCGGTGATAACACTCTGTACGCGGTTACGACTGTTCTCAATCTGTTGCGCATCTTGGTCTGATTGAAGCGTTGCTTGCTGAGAAACACTCGATACTTCTTTGGCTGATGCTGTCATTTCTTCCATTGCCGTCGCAACAGAATCTAATGTCTGGTATTGATGTGCGATTTGCGTTTCGCTTAGCTTCATATCTTGTTCGAAGGAAGCCGATGTTTCGCTTAGGGTATTTGCGTTATCTTTTACGCTGTTTACTAGCTCGGTCAGAGTATCCATTGACTTATCGAGCGCACAACCGATAGTGCCGAACTCATCGCGCCCTGGATGAAAACCTAATCGTGACGTTAAATCGCCGTCGCCAATCTTTTCAGTTGTTGTGTACAACACCCACAAAGCACCACCAATAAAGGTTGCTACCCAATAAGAGAATAGGGCGAACGGTACAGCCCAAAGTAAGCTTAGAAGGAACGTAGTTAAAGCCCCTGACTTCGCTTGTTGATATTGGCTAGATAAGTTTTCAGTGAGTTGAATAGCTTGACCTGATTTTAATGAAGAATAAACGGTCACCGTACCGTTTTCAAACTTCGCATCGTTGACCGAGCTTACGTTCACAACGCCATTGATGCTGCGTAGGCTATCTGGTTGTGATTCGACCACACCCGAAAGCCGAGCTTGCGCAGCAATGATCGACTGCTGCTCAAATTGTTGAATGTCATTGAAATAGCGGCTGCCTGCCACTGAAGTTAAAGTCACTAGGAACAGAAGGAAAATGACCCACATTTTGTCGTTGATAGACATTTTGATAAACAATCTGTCTATCGTTCTAAACTCAACTTCTCTCATTTATAGCTCCATTTGAGATGAAAACGGTGTTGAACAAACTTATAGTTATATCGAAACAAAATATGCGCGGCTTATCAGCAAAATATGTAACAAGTGGCTAATCGATTTCAAAATATGAGATCTGAAGCTACCTATAACGGTACATCATATCCATTAATGACAGAAAACTAATTAAAATCTGACAATTGCATGCATATGAAATGGTAGTGCTTTGGCGTTGGTGTCTGGTTTTTTGGGAATATTGACCGCAAACGTTTACTTATGATTTCTGTCATAGCTTTCCAAAACTTTACTTTTCGCTGTCATGAATGTGTCATATAAAGGCTATAAAAAGGAGTTGCTGTCATCGATAAAGAAGAAGTTATGGCAGTAGAATCGAAGCATGAATGCTTCAGGAGATGTAAAACAAAGGAGGTCACAATGAGCGACCAATACCAAAACGACGAATGCCTAGAGATGCTTGATGCACTCGAAATCGGTATTATCTTGTCGGACTACATTGGCTCAGAAGAAGAAGCCGAATAAGTACAATTAGTACTCTCACCGCGTCACTACAGACGTTATACTAAGTTCATGTAAGACGAGCCAAAAGGCCACTCACAGCGTCTAATGAACTTTCTAGCCCACCTGCATATTGCAGATCACTGTAATAGCCATTTAATGGGAAACTTGCTTGGAGATTTCGTAAAGGGAGATCCAAGCAAGCAATATCAAGCTGATATTTCCAATGGTATTAAACTCCATCGTTTTGTGGATCGTATCACCGATCACCACGCTATTGTCGAAGAATGCAAACCACACTTTACTGGCGTTGCACGACGCTTTGCACCTATCGCTCTTGATATGTTTTGGGACCACTGTTTAGCCAAGCATTGGTATTCATTTAGCGAGCAATCTTTAGATTCCTTTGTTCAATATGCTTATCTCCAAGTGAATGAACAAATATCAGAACAACTGCCTCCACGATTTTTGTTGTTACATAGTCGTATGTGGAGTGGTGGTTGGTTGCAGTCTTATCAATACTTAGAAAACATCGAATTTGCCCTTCATCGGATGTCGCAAAGAACGCCGCGTATGGCAGACCTCACGACGACGTTTGAGGTTCTGGATAATGAATATGAACAATTGGAAGGGAAGTTTGCTGCGCTGTATCGAGATGTGTTGAGTCAATCTGCTGAGTATCATCAACAGCTAATTAATTCATAACGCATTGACTGCTAAAGGTAGTATGCCCAAAGGCGCTCTGGTAAACTCTGCGCTCCAAAAATTAAGAGGTTTATCATGTCCGTTAATTTCGCTGATCTTGGCATTGAACAACCGTTGGTTGAGACCCTAGGTGGTTTGAATATTGTTACGCCGACTCCTGTTCAGGAAAAATCGATTCCACACGTGCTGGAAGGTAAAGATCTGCTTGCCGCTGCACAAACTGGTACAGGTAAGACTGCGGCATTTGGCTTGCCAATCATCCAGACTGTTCAGCAACAGAAACGTAATGGCACGCCGCAAGCACTGATTCTCGTGCCGACTCGAGAACTGGCTCAGCAAGTGATGGACAACCTCACGCAATACTCAGCAAATACTGATCTTAAAATAGTGTGTGTTTACGGTGGCACGAGTATTGGCGTACAAAAGAAAAAGCTTGAAGAGGGCGCAGACATCCTTATCGCAACACCGGGGCGCCTACTTGACCATTTGTTTAATGGCAACGTAAACATTTCTAAAACAGGCATCCTTGTTTTGGATGAAGCGGATCGTATGTTGGATATGGGTTTTTGGCCTGATCTGCAACGTATCCTTCGTCGTTTACCACAAACGAAACAGACCATGCTTTTCTCAGCGACGTTTGAGAAGCGCATTAAAACCATTGCTTACAAATTGATGGATTCTCCGGTCGAGGTGGAAGTATCACCAGCAAATACGACGGCAGAAACAGTGAAACAAATGGTTTACCCAGTCGATAAGAAGCGTAAACGCGAACTGCTAGCGTACTTAATTGGTTCACGTAACTGGCAGCAGGTATTGGTATTTACCAAGACTAAGCAAGGTAGTGACGAACTGGCTAAAGAGCTTAAACTGGATGGCATTAAAGCGGTCTCTATCAATGGAGATAAATCTCAAGGTGCTCGTCAGCGTGCGCTTGACGAGTTCAAAGAAGGTAAAGTACGTGCGTTAATTGCAACTGATGTTGCCGCTCGCGGTTTAGATATTCAACAACTTGAGCAAGTCATTAACTTCGATATGCCTTTTAAGGCGGAAGATTACGTCCACCGTATTGGTCGTACGGGACGTGCGGGTAAATCTGGTCTTGCGGTTTCTTTGATGAGTCGTGATGAAGAGTATCTATTGCACGCCATTGAAAATCTGCTTGACCAACGCTTACCGCAAGAGTGGTTAGAAGGCTTTGAACCAAGCTTAATAGAAGAAATTGAACCTGAACGTAATAGTGGTGGTGGTCGTCGTAAGAGTCGTTCTGCAGAAAAACGTAAGATGAAGGCAAAACTGGCAATCCATAAAAACCGCGGAAAAAACCGAAAATAAAAAGGTGATTGCGATTATCAATAACGTTGATTACGCAGTCTTTGCTTCTTGGTACGCTTCAAGCGTTTGAGGCATCGCTAATAAGTAGCCTTGATACATATCGAAACCGAGTTTTTTCATTAAGTTAAGTTGATGCTCGGTTTCAATTCCTTCAATAACGGTTTTTGAGTTCACATCTCTCGCTAGCGAGAGTGCTTCCATCAAACACGAAAAGTCGCCATTTTCGTACCTCAATAGCAACGATCGATCTATTTTTATGATGTTCGGTTTTACGCATCTAACGCGCTCAATCGTTGAGGCATCAATTCCGTAATCATCAATGGCAAGCATATAGCCATTATCACTGAGCTCTTTCGTAGCTTTGTAGAGGAAGTTTTCGTCACTTGCATCAAGTTCAACTAACTCCATGACGATTTGCTTTCGGCGCAAGCCGGCTTCGACGATGGATTGATTTAGCAAATTACTATAAGACACGTCTTTTGCCAGCATCTCAGCTGCTTTTGGTAAGACATTTAAGAACAGCTTTTTATTGCTAAACTTGGACTGACCGAAATTGCTGATGTGAATGAGTCGACTTAAGCGCTCAACATTGATTTGATCTTCACTGGGGATGCTCGTTGAGTGAAAGAATTGGTCTGGTCTAATCATGAGCCCATCTTGATTGCTGATACGTACCAGCGCCTCAAGACCGATGATAGAAAGATCTTTCTGATAGATGGGTTGAAATACGCTTCTCAACGTCAGTTGCTTATATTGTGCGACGTATTGTCCATCTAATTGTTTTGAAATGCAGCCCAGTAGCTGCGAGATACTCATCATTATTGTTTGTAACCTAGACCAAGATACTTTCACTGATGCCTAACTGATTGTTGTGCATCTAGTTTTACTTCAGTAAGTCGAATCTAATTGTGCTGAAGGGGTCAAGGCAAGAGAGTTAGCTTGTATTGAATGGAAATATCGATCAGCCTCAAACAAATAGATGAATAGGCTGATAATCTACCTGTTGCAATTTGATGTTACCACTGTAAAACCGCGTACAGTTGAAGGTACTTTCTGACCAGTTGTTGCTTGTTTGAGCGGCGCAAAGGATGTCCAAATTTAATGTAGCAAGGGCTGATACCAAAGCGCGTATCCAGGGAATGGGTAAGCTGTGACTCGCTGGTAAACAATGTGATGCCTTGCTCGGTATATTCATTAATTGGCTCAGGTAGCTCACCCATCCACCAATGTAATAACTCTCGACTGGTTTTACTACGGCTGATCCAATGATCGCTCACCAAAAATAGTAAATCATTCGGCTGTAATGCATAGCCGTACTCACTTTGCCATTCAGTGATAGAAGAAAGTAGGTTTTCGCGGCATGAATTGCCTGCACTGACCATATGATGGCTTAATACCCAGACCGTACCAATTTCAGATGAGATGCGATAATGGTGAGGTAAATCTGGGGCATCAAGTACTTCAATTGGTTTGATGATACTACTGTAACCAAAGTGACGAAATGTGTGCTCCATACGTCGTGCAAATGCAAGACCGAGATGGTGTTCACTCATACCTTGGTTATGTACCGCAGGATAATGCTTCTCACACAGTTTGAGACAATCGTCCTGAAAATCATTGACACTTTGAATGACTAAGTCGAGTAGCAAAGAATATCCCTTAACGGTTAACAATATGAACGGCGAAAGGTTAGCATAGTCCTTTTAGGATAGACTAATTTAGATAGGCAACTTCTTGATCTAAACATCAAAATTGAGAATAGAGTTCCGTAGGTAAAATATGATCAAACTAGAAAGAGCACAAAAAGAAACATTGGCGACAGCCATTCAAGATTACATGCAGGACGAACTGAGTCTTGAAATCGGGCAATTTGACAGCGAATTTTTGATTGATTTCATCACAGAAAAACTCGCACCGATCTATTACAACAAAGGGATTGAAGATGCAAAAACAGTAATTGAACGGCGTATGTTAGAAATGAGCGATGAACTGTATGAAATAGAACAAGAAGTTCAGATCTAAGTTTACGTTTTACAAACGATTTTAAGTTCCTTCAAATTTTTCGAACAAGATGTTTTAACAAGCAATATTGGTTAGATGTAAAGGATGGTAAATAATCTGTTTCATACAAGGTAAATAAGTTAATGTTGTGTTTCTTGCTCAACATCAACTTAGGAACATATCTAGGAACGTGAGATGGAAACACTGGTAAAGAATTACAACCTACCTGCACGATTTATGCATTGGTTATCAGCACTTTGCATCATCGGTTTGTTTGCTGTGGGTTTGTGGATGGTCGACCTTAGCTACTACAGCGAATGGTATCGTACGGCGCCACATTATCACCGCTCTGTGGGCATTCTATTGGCAATACTTACTTTGGCTCGCATCGTGTGGAAACATGTGACGGCGTCACCAAAAGTAGAAGGTAAACCTTATGAAGTGGCTGCAGCAAAGGCGGCACATGGTGTGATGTACTTATTGCTCATCACTATCTTTATTTCAGGTTACCTTATCTCAACATCTGATGGTCGCGGTATCGAAGTTTTTAATTGGTTTACGGTACCAGGCGCAGGGGAGTTATTTCCCGGTCAATCAGATATTGCGGGTGAAATTCACTTCTATGCAGCTTGGGCTGTAATCCTAATGGCTGGTATGCATGCCGCTGCTGCACTAAAACATCACTTTATCGATAAAGACAACACATTAAGAAAAATGTTAGGAGCTTCAAAATGAAAAAGTCACTTTTCGCTACAGGACTAGCAATCGCTATGGCACTACCGTTTGGTGCTAACGCTGCAGATTACGTTATCGATACGAAAGGCGCTCACGCATCTATTAACTTTAAAGTAAGCCACTTAGGTTACAGTTTCATCAAAGGTCGTTTTAATACATTTTCTGGTGACTTTTCTTTTGATGAAAACAACATTGCTGATTCGAAAGTAAACGTAGTGGTTGATACAACTAGCCTTGATTCAAACCATGCAGAGCGTGATAAACACATCCGTAGCGGTGATTTCATCGATGCAGGTAAATACAGCGAAGCGACGTTTAAGAGTACAAAAGTTGTAGACAAAGGCAACGGTAAGCTAGATGTAACAGGTGATCTTACTCTTCACGGTGTCACTAAGCCAATCACAATCGAAGCAGAATTTGTTGGCGCGGGTAACGACCCATGGGGTGGTGAGCGTGCGGGCTTCATTGGTCAAACCCGTCTTGAGCTTGCTGATTTCGAAATCCCTGTAATGGGCTCATCGAGCTACGTTGATATGGAATTGCACATCGAAGGTATTAAGAAGTAATTTCTTGCTCTTGTGTGTATAAATAAAGAAAGCGCTCTAAATAGAGCGCTTTTTTATTGGTGCCAACTTTTGTTGTTAGTTGTTAGTTGTTAGTTGTTAGTTGCTAGTTGTAATAGTTTTATGCTGTTTCTAGAACGTTATCTTCAACTAGGTTTAGACGTTCGCCATATACCGGACGAAGAGCTTTAAGAACTTCACTACGTGTCACCACGCCAACCATGAGACCGTTTTCTAGTACAGGCAGCACTTGAGGCTTGCTTACTTTGATACTTTTCGCGCGTTCTTCTAAAGAAAGAGAAGTAAAGCGAGTCGCCATGCCCATGCTCGTCGTTGGGTAAAGTTGTTCTTTATCGATACATAAGAACTCAACAACGTCGACTAAGCGGTCATTTGCATCAATTGCTACTACGTCACGGCTCATCAAATCGACAACTTTTTGTTCTTGAGCTGGGATGTAATCTTGGCACCATAATTCAACCATTACGTCGTGTGCTGAGAAGAAACCAACCAAACGGTTTTCAATGTCAACAACAGGTGCACTGATTAGATTGTTGTCCAACAGGGTATCTAGTGCAGTTGATACTGGCATTTCTACGCTCAGAGTAACTGGGCTAGGGTTCATGATCTCTTTTACAATCGATGCGTTTTTCATAGTGCGTTCCTTAACTGACGTGAGTGTTGTAGTGTTTGTAATTGATGCAACTTTTGCTGCTTTAAGTTCTGGTCGACGGTAAATGCACCAGTTAGCTAAACCAACCAATACTGCACCACCAACGATATTGCCTAGAGTCACTGGAATTAGGTTTGTAGTGATGAAGTGACCGACATTCAAATCTGCATATTGAGAAGCTGGTACACCAACCGCAGTCCAGAAAGATTCCGGTGCGAAGTTTGCGATAACGATACCTAGCGGTACCATGAACATGTTTGCCACACAGTGCTCAAAACCACTGCTAACGAACATCGCGACTGGCATGATGGTCATTGCTGCTTTGGTCATAGCGTTTGCCGAGCTGAATGTCAGCCAGATTGCAAGACAAACCAATAAGTTACATAAAATGCCTAATGCAAAAGCTTGTACCAATGTATGGTGTAGTTTGTGCTGTGCGATGTTGAGTGCGTTTAAGCCCCATTGACCTGCATCCATTTGGTACAAGCCCGCCGCACTTACCAATGCAAGTAAAAACATTGCACCGATGAAGTTACCTACATAAACCTTGCCCCAAATCGACAACATTTTGCCGAATGAGATTTGTTTGTTTGCCCATGAGATGCTCGAAAGCACTGAACTGGTAAACAACTCACCACCGCAAATGACGATGAGTATCAAACCCATACTGAATGCTAAACCACCTGCAAGACGGCTAAGACCCCAACCTGCATCCGCACTACCTGTTGTCACTGTGATGTAGAACAAGAATGCTAAACCTATGAATGCGCCTGCCATAATTGCCAAACCCAGTGTCATGCCGCTGGTTTTGTTTGCTTTACTAAGTGCAAACTTCTCAGCTTCAGCCATCATTTCTTTTGGAGAGAAATACTGGATATTTTGAGAGCTGGTCACCGCCATAATGACTCCTTAGTCTGTGGTTCCATATGAACTCCTTGGTTAATGAAATCGAGACGTTTTCTGTACTCGAAAGAGAAGGTGTTATTGTTTTTTGTTGCGGTGTTCCCGAACCGCATATCCAGATTAAGCAGGTCAGAGCTACAGGTAAAATTGATAATATTTAGAATCCTCATCAAATTATTTGATAAGTTCTTAAAGGCAGGTAAAATGAACCTCATTGCGTATCGACGCATGTATTTTTGGGTTGCGAGAGTATGGGGAATACTCGCCAATTAGGGAGGACACTTTGCGCTACTCACTTAAGCAATTAGCGGTTTTTGACGCTGTTGCAGATACCGGCAGTGTAAGCCAGGCCGCGGATAAACTGGCTCTGACACAATCGGCGACGAGCATGTCGCTTGCTCAGTTGGAAAAAATGCTTGGTAGACCTTTATTTGAAAGGCAAGGCAAACAAATGGCTTTAACACATTGGGGGATGTGGTTAAGACCAAAAGCAAAGCGTTTACTGCAAGACGCGCTACAAATTGAAATGGGTTTTTACGAGCAACACTTGTTGAGTGGGCACATTCGATTAGGCGCGAGTCAAACACCTGCAGAACACCTAGTTCCTGACCTTATCAGTATCATTGATAATGATTTTCCAGAGATGCGTATCTCCTTAGGCGTACAGAGTACTCAGGCCGTCATCGATGGTGTCTTGGATTACAAATACGATCTGGGCGTGATTGAAGGTCGCTGTGACGATAACCGTTTACACCAAGAGATTTGGTGTCGAGACCATCTTACTGTAGTCGCAGCGTCCCACCATCCATTTGCGCGTAACTCATCAGTGAGCTTAGCTCAACTTGAACAAGCGAAATGGGTGTTGCGAGAACATGGTTCTGGTACTCGCAAGATTTTTGATAGTTCGATTCACCATCTTATTGAAGATTTGGACGTGTGGCGTGAATACGAACATGTTCCAGTTCTAAGAAGCTTGGTATCCAATGGTCAGTATTTGACGTGCCTGCCTTATCTTGATGTAGAACGTTACATTGAAGCTGGTGATTTGGTTGCGCTGAACGTACCTGATCTGAAGATGGATCGAACATTATCGTTTATATGGCGTGCTGATATGGCGGAAAACCCATTGGTTGACTGCATCAAACGTGAAGGCTTACGCATGATGAAAGGCAAACCTTCAGTGCTTTAAGCGATATTCGAAACAAAATGATCGCATCTTAGTAAAGGCTCTGCATTGTGCAGGGCCTTTTTTGTCATCTATTGCTTATTTCGCCCAATTTATTGTGATTTTGTTATTTTCGAAATCTGTTGATTTATCGGTTGCGTCAAATTTAACGTGTAAAACATGCAACGTTATAGGATGTTATTGCGATCTTGATCACCGAAGTCAATGAGGGATGTGCCTAGTATTGACTGCCTGATTTCAATGTATGAAGGCAGTTTTCGAACCAAGTGGTACGAAACTAGTCAAGCGGGTAAGAATACCATGACCACACTTTTAGCAATTTCAATTACAACTGGCATTCTCTCTGGCGTATGGGGCTGGATCGCTATCTCCCTTGGTCTGTTGTCTTGGGCAGGCTTTCTTGGCTGTACAAGTTACTTTGCATCCCCGACAAGTGGCTTAAAAGGGCTAGCAGAAAGTTTGATCACCAATATGACAGGCGTATTTTGGGCGTTGGTAATCATTTACGGTTCAACTTACGTAGGTGTAGAGATTATCGGTTATGTAATTACTGCTGTAGTTGCGTTCTTTATGTGTATTCAAGCGAAACAAGCTTGGCTAGCGTACATCCCTGGCACTTTCATTGGCTCATGCGCCACTTTTGCTGCAGACGGCAATTGGCAACTTGTAGTGCCATCGCTGATTTTAGGTGGCGTGTTTGGCTACTTAATGAAAGCAACAGGACTTTGGTTACATGCGAAATCAGCCGCTACTTCTTCGCTCGCTGAGCAAGTACAGTAGTGAACCCCCGATCTTATTTGTATCCGCTGTGTGTTGAGACTTATCCCGCTCAATACAGTTAATCAAAATTACTGATTCTTGATACAAGCACACCAGGTTGGTGTGCTTTTTTTTATTTATACGCTTGTTAGGTGTTTCCGTTTGCCATGGTAACGACACGTTTCAACGTCCAGCGCAGTAGCACAGGGATGCAATCTACACCTCGTTCTTCACAATGAGCGACAATCGCTAAGGCGAGATCGGGTTTTGCTTGTTTCTTCAGAACGCGATTTACGACTTTCTTTGCTGGGATTGGGTGCTCATGAGGAACTTTGATAATGTCCTTAAAGAAAAGTTCGAAACCATTGTTATAGAGAAAATGCTCGATGTCTCTGTCAGGTAATTCCGTTAAGCGATGGCGTTCTTGGTCGTTATCCAAATGCGCTCTTACTGTATGAGCGTATTTCTTACCCGCAGGATCTCCGTCAGTGACGACGTGCCAATCTATCCCAAATTCTTTGGCGACTTTGATCAGAGACTTCAACCCAGACTGGGCAAATTCAACGATTTGTACGCCTTCTGCCGCTAAGTCATACCCGCATTGACGTGCCAGTTCGTTAAATAACCAAACTTCTGTTTCACCCTCAACCAATAGCCAGCAACGAGCAAATAGGGCACCAGCACGATGAAAACGAATGTGGAAGCCAATCCGACGGAGTTGGTCGACACTAAAGCGGTTTGTGTTGAGTGACTTTGCAATGGTTCGATCTGACAAACGAACTAATCGACGAATCGATGCCAACGGTACAGAGCCGAGTAAACGGGCACTGTTTGTGGTGAGAATCTTCTGCATCGGAAGCAGTTGCAACAAGCTCCAAGCGCGGGATAGATGAGTAGGATGTAAACGACCTTCTGGATCTTCAATGATCAAGATGGGACGTGCACAACGTCTTAAGTCTGTCGGGCCTTTGGCTTGTAGGTACGCGTTTAACAATCCCATAAGTAGTAAGCGAGTTTGCTTGTTATTCGTCTCTTTCAAAAACTGCGATAACCCTTTTTCAGCAGAAGGGCTGGCATAGAACAGACCGTCTCGCGGTTTTCTCGGGTGACCTTTCTTCACGCTTCGGAATGCAAAATAGTGCTCGACTAACGTGTGCATTGAATCAAGACTGCTGCGAACTTCACCTTTGTTCACATGACCAGGCATAGCAAACAGGCGACGGCAGGTATTATTAATGCGTTTTTCTATACGAGCATTTTTGTTGTCACCATTAATGTGATTGGGTTCGGGGAAACGGCGTGAGTCGCGTAATCGGATTACTGGGTGAAGAGTCATCAGTTCAATTGCGAGTTTCTCTGCATGATGCAGTTGCTTCGCTTCGCCATCACAGTCCAAGAATGCGTACTTGGTTGTGATGTGGTGACCATCTCTACTGGCACTTAAACGGTAATAAATGACGTGTTCGTTGTCTTCGTTGATGCACCATGTAGGCTTAATGCGACGATAACGTCCAGCATTCACTTCTTGTTTATCTTGAGATTTAAAACAGAGTACGATTTGAAGATGCTGTGTTTGTGGGTGCGAGATGGAATAGTCGACGTGGAAGTCCGTCATTTCAAATTGATAGAGAGAGCCATCTGCAGGTAAGGCGAGAGACAGGGCGTCGAGTAGGGAGGATTTACCCCAAGTGTTCTCACCGATTAAGGTCGTCAGTTCGTCAAAAGAGAGTGAAAGGCGTTTAATGCCTCTAAACCCAGAGATTTCGATGCGTTCTAGTCTCATCTCACTCCTCCTTGCAATTATTTGAATTATCGAGAGTTCTTTTGCTCCTCATAAGCATATATGAAATTGATCATGGCAAGTTAAGCTCAGTTCACAAATTTAAGAGCATTCATCCTATGAATAGAGACCGTTTAGGCGTAAAGTCACTTTCAAACTTGTACGCAAAATGAATCTTGATCACGTAAAAATGAAATGACAATTTCTCTGTTTCATAAAATTCATGATTCTGTCATGATTCAGTTCTAATAATGATGTCCAAGTAACCTCGAGATGCTTAGTTCAGCGAGAATGACTTGGTTTGTAGACTAGGCAACGATTTGAAAACCTAGTGGCCCTAAGTTAAAAAGCGTTAACAACCTATACAAACCAAGTCAACTCGCCCGAAGGGAGCGTGTCACTGATTCAATTTCTTTGTCAAACAATTGGGAAATAGATGACTATTACGCTGCATCGTTGTCCTTGAACTTAAATCAGTGACATCGCTCTGAATACTGCGTCTTGAGGTCACTTGGGCATTTCGGAATGAAAAGAGAGAAGATGACAATGAATAAAAATCATAAGCCAGTCAGAATCAAACTGGCACACATCAATGACACTCATTCCTACTTTGAGCCAACGTCATTACAGCTAAAACTCAATATTAATAACGAACGCACACTAGAGCCTTACGTGAGCGCTGGTGGGTTTTCACGTATCGCAACACGCGTAGAACAGCTTCGTGATGATGCCCAACGTCAAGGTCAGGGCATGTTGTTTTTACACGCTGGCGACTGTTTTCAGGGCACTCTGTACTTCTCGTTATTCAAAGGCAGAGCAAACGCCGACCTATTAAACGCGCTTAACATCGATGCGATGGCTCTGGGCAATCATGAACTTGATATGGGTAATGAACCGGTTGCTTTGTTTTGTCAGCGTACCAACTTCCCGTTGCTTGCAGGTAACTGGGACTTATCCAATGAATTGCCAACTAAAGATCACCGCATGGGCGATTGCGATAACGTATTGAGCTTCGACACTGAGACTCAAAGCGCGCAATATCTGGTGAAAGAATTTCACGGAGAGAAAGTTGCCATCTTTGGTTTGTCTATCGATAAGATGAGCGATATTGCCAACCCAGATGCCGACACACCATTTATCTCTGCAATAGAAACAGCAAAACATACTGTTGAAAACATCCACCAAGCGGGTATTAAAAACATCATCCTTTTGAGCCACTTAGGTTATGACGGGGATCTCGAGCTTGCAGCTCAAGTGGATGGCATTGGCATCATAGTCGGTGGTCACAGTCATAGGTTACAAGGTAACTTTACCGCTATTGGCTTAGGCGAAGATGACCCATATGGCGTCAAGGTAAACGATACTTATGTCGTTCAAGCTGGTTATCACGCATTAACCATGGGGCATTGTGTTCTTGAATTTGATGAAAATGGCACCGCGACCATGTTAAGTGGTCAAAATGAATTGCTACTCGGAAGACGCATTTTCTGGGATTCGACACTAAATGAGCAGCTTGACCAAGGTGTGTTTGAAGAAGCGTGTGACTTTATTCATGGTCAACCAAACGTAGTTGTTTGTAAAAAGCACCCAGAGACACAAGCGATCTTAAATGATAAGTACATCCCAAGAGTGCGTAAGCTTCAATCACAAGTAATTGCAAATGTGGCAGAGAAGAAGCGCCATGTACGTATTCCTGACGAATTTGGCGGAAGCGAACTTGCTCCAGCAGTAGCGCATTCATTCTTGTATGCGCTTAACAAGCGTGGGCACAAGGTTCAATTTGCCATTCATAATGCGGGAGGTGTGCGTACTTCTCTCAATCCGGGAAATATTACCGTGGCAGACGTTGCCGGACGATTGTTGCCATTTGCCGTTCCTATCGGTTTTTATGACGTACAAGGCAAAGTTGTTCGTTTAGCATTGGAAGGCGCGATCAATAATGCACTTAACAATGGTGTTGAAGGCACTGGTTCTGGCAGCTACCCATACACACATAATGTGAACTTTGAATATCAAGCCGATGCGCCAAAAGGACAACGCATTAAAAAACTAGAAATTTTTGATGGTAAGCGTTGGTGTGAGATGGAAGATGAGCTTTGGTACCGTGGTACTTCGTCTGCTTATACTATGAAAGGTAAAGAAGGTTATGAAGCGTTGCTGGATATGAAAGGTGAAGGCTTTGTCAGTAATCTTTCCATGGCAGATTGCTTTGTTGAACTACTAACGGACGAACCAAACTGTTTGAACCAAAGTCACAAACTTTACTCGCAGAAGAATCAATAACCGTTATTGGTATCTTTTTTGCTCACTCCCTAATGCACATGCGATGAAGAGGGAAGAGAGTATGTGGAAAAAAGATTGGGCTGACGCAGCGGTTGTCGTTGCTTGGGTCGCAGTTTGGTCAACACTGGTTTACTTTGTACCGCTAACTGGTTTTTAAAGATCGACTATTCAACAAATGAGGGGCGCATAAGTGCTCCTTTTTTTGTATCTGAACCGGCTTGAATTCATGATGTTGATAAACATTTTTCACAAAATGCTTTGTTTTTATCGATAACGATTTTTTGTTGGAGATCGACGCAAGCAGGGGTATGATGGCGGCGTTTGGGGAGTAGTTAGCGCAAGTTTATTTATCGTCATCTCGTTAAGCATCAGCTTATCCGGTAAATAAAGGTGTCACTTGATTCATCACGTGATCACTTCAACGAGACCAACGCATTCATTGGCTAGCAGACACATGGGTAATGTGACTGCTGGTTTGTATTGTTTGCGGAAGGTCAGCCCGAATAATGTCCTTCCGCATGGGAGGAAGCATGTCTCTTATCGAAAATACCACCCAATTATCCCAGTCTGTTCCACTGCAAGAATCACTGACAATGTACGGTGTATTCGGCCTATTTACTTTGGTTTTAGTCGCTCTCGATATCTATCAGACTCGTGGCGGCTTGATTACCATGAAAAAAGCAATTGGTTGGAGCGTATTCTGGTTCTTATTAGCGTTTGTCTTTGCAGGCTCTATCTATTTCTTTTGGGATTATTACGCGCCTCATAGCGTTTATACACACGAAAAAGCGACCATATCATTCTTAACTGGTTACTTGCTTGAGAAATCGTTAAGTGTCGATAACTTGTTTGTGTTCGCAATCATCTTTGCGCAATACAAGGTGCCAGAGCATTTGCGTCCACGCGCTCTATTGTGGGGTGTGATTGGTGCGTTAGTTCTACGTGCAATCATGATCGCAGTAGGTGCTCAATTACTTGCTCAATACCATTGGGTGCTTTACCTATTCGCAGCATTCCTAATTTGGACTGGTATTAAACTGGCGCGAGATAAAGGCGAAGAAGAAGAGGTGAACCCATACCCTGAGCAGTTCATTCGTAAATTCTTACCAGTGACAGAAGAGTATCAAGGTAACCACTTGATCTTGAAACAAGCAGGTAAGTGGGTTGCAACGCCAATGCTGATCGTTGTTGGTGTGATTGCAGTGATGGACGTGATGTTCGCACTGGATTCGATCCCTGCAATCTTTGCGGTAACGCGTGAACCGTTCTTGGTATTAGCAGCTAACGTGTTCGCTCTGCTTGGTTTACGTTCTCTGTACTTTGTACTGCAAGCAATGTTGGACAAGTTTGTGTACCTAAAACCAGCGCTGTCAGTGATCATGATGTTCATTGGTGTGAAGATGCTACTGGTTGGTACGCAATACGAAATCCCAACGGTTTGGTCATTAACTTTCCTAGTGACAGTGATGACGACAGCGGTTATTGCTTCTATCTATAAGAACAAAGAAACCAATAGCTCTAGCGTTAAAATTACTAATCAAAACTCTTAAGTATTTTGTAAATTCAAAATCCTTTAAAAGAATATTTGGTTAATTAAATGTTGCAAATAAACTTGGGTTTACCTGTGTAAATCCAAGTTATTCAACTAAAGATTCGCTTTTTTGAATAAGTATGCGGTTAGTTGGATTTTGTATTCTTATGGTTTGTAACGGAATTGTTTTATAAGAAAAACTAATCTGAATAACCAAATTTTGTCATTTTTTGCTCAGAGAAAAAATGACTAATATACGACCAACAAAACAATTTACTGCTTTTAAAGAGAGGCAATCATGGCACAAGCAATGCAAATGACAAATGTAGCTTTACCAACCTCTATGGATAAGAAGACCTACGCGGTTAACTTCAAAGGATTGATTGCTCACTTACTGGATATTCTTTTCGTAGATAACTCTGCACCTCGCAGCTACTACGCAGAAGACCTATCTGCACACATTCAGAAAGACATCGGTATGTACCGTTAATCTGAATGGAAAGCGAATTCGAAATGCCGGCTTAATCGCCGGCATTTTTGTATCTGAAATCGCTACACCTAAGACCGCATTGAAAGCTATCTCTTGCTCGTACGGTCATAGTCAGTATCAAAGAAAAGGAGCTGCCTATGATTAACGCGATTGCACTTGCTGCTATTACCAGTCTTTCTGCATCACAAAGTTGGGTTCATGAAGGACAGCCCGCACAAGTGATAGAGCTATTTACTTCAGAAGGCTGTTCAAGTTGCCCACCTGCAGACAAATACCTTTCTACGTTTCAATCCAGCCCTGATTTGTGGGAAAAGTACATTCCTGTCGCATACCACGTTGATTATTGGGACTATCTTGGTTGGAAAGACAAATTTGCAAAGCCTGAATTCTCTCAGCTGCAACGTTTGTATCGCGCTTATGGCGCGGTAGGGAGTGTCTATACTCCAGCATTTGTCGTTGATAGGGAAGAATGGCGCGGCTTTTTTAATTGGCGCAAGCGCGTATTACCCAGCAACGACAACGTAAAAGCCCAATCATTGACACTAGAGCGCTCTGGCAACCAATTCTCTTTACGGTTTGAAGAGAAAGGCTCGTATGATGCAACGATTGTGTTTCTCTCAAGTAATGAAACCACACCAGTTAAGCGCGGTGAAAACCGAGGGAAAGTACTAGAACATAATTTCGTTGCATTGGAGAAACAACAAGGGCGCTCAAAGAGTGGAGAGTGGACGTTTAAGCTCAATCAGCCCATCAACAACATTGATGCTGTTGCGGCGTGGGTGACTGAGCCAGGGACTTTTAATCGTGTGCAGACTGTCGCGGGTGAGATTCGATAAATGAACTAAAGGGATGCCTTCCAATCCGAAAGCGCTTTGATGTGTTCTGGTCCAATACCGCAGCACCCACCTATAATGGTTGCCCCGCACCGATGCCATTTTTGTGCAAAAGTTAAGTACTCTTTTGGTGAGAGTTCTCGCATCGCTTGTAATGCGCTGTTGGCTTCGTGATTAGATTTGATTGCGGTGAAGTTGTTCGCGTAAACCCCAATTTCAATATCTAGCTTGTGTTGGTCTAAAACTGCTTTGGTATCACTGACCGCTTTTGCCATTACTTCAGGTACCGAGCAGTTAAAGTAAACGCTGATGGTATTGGTGTTGTCAGCACTTTGTGCAATATGCTCAATGGCTTGGATAACGGTTTCTCCAGAGCGCAACAACGCGGTTTCCAATGAGTCATCACTTAAAGAAAAGGCATACGCAGTAGGTTTGGTGCTGCTTGTGAAGACTCTTTGTAAACACTTTAGCTCCTCTAAACTGCATATGGTCTCCGCTAGCCAAAGGTCTACATAATCTTCTTGAGCTTCAAACAAAGTCTTGGAAATGATTTCACCTAATTTGGGTTCGAACAGATCTGGTCGATAACTACCAAACGCTGGTGGCATACAACCAGCTACTAGAACGCGTTCCGGTGACTTATCTACACATTCACGAGCAATTTGGGCTGCAAAGCGTGCTAGTTCACTACCTTGTTGTTCGTAAAGTTCTTGTCCCAGATGGAATGGTACACAAGCATAGCTGTTGGTAATGATGATCTCTGCGCCAGCGTGGATAAAGTTGTTATGCGCTTGGTAAACGAATTCTGGCGATTCAATCAGTGTTTGTGCGCTCCAAAGTGGTTGAGAGAATGGGGCTCCCATGCGTTTCAGCTCTCTTCCCATACCGCCGTCAAGGATGGTTAACTTTTTCATACTACAGTCCATCTTAATTCTTCCTTGTTGAACCTTAAATGAAAATGGCTATGAGCGAAAGTGACGAGCGGAAAAGGATAGGTCGTGTAGGTGGGTAGTAAGTAGTGAGCTAGATAAGACAAAAGGTGCAGGACTGCAGAAACGAAAACGGGGTTCCAACTGGAACCCCGTTCAATTCGAAAGTAATGTTGGGATTACTTCTTACGGCAGTACTCAGCGATCACGTACATTGACTGACCACCGTTTGCCTTACCTGAAACAAGTTTAGGATCATCACCAAGGCTGATACCGCGAATAACAGTACCTTGTTTGATTACTTGGTTTGTACCTTTAACTGGTAGGTCTTTGATTACTGTTACATCGTCACCTTTCTTAAGTTCAGTGCCGTTGCAGTCAACAGTTTTATCGTCAGCAGACATACCTTTCATTGCCCAGTTCATTTGCTCTTCTTCCATGTACATCATGTCAAGAGCATCTTGAGCCCAGCTTTCTGTGTTTAGGCGAGTAAGTTGGCGCCATGCAGTTACTTGTACTGCAGGAACCTGACTCCACATGCTGTCGTTCAAGCAGCGCCAGTGGTTAATGTCTTTAGGGTCTTCGATCTCACCATGACACTTATCACAAACCATGATAGCAGTATCAACCGTTACGTTGCCGTGTGGTGGCACAGCGTAAGCAGTTAGTTGAGTTTCAGAAGAACACAGTTCACATTTTGACTCGCAGCGAGCAAGCAGAGTAGCTTCGATAGACATAAGGACTCACCTTAGTAATGTTTTTTGGTGGCGGTATTATCCACTTTATCCTGAGAAATAAAAGGGTGTTAGAGAATTAAAGGCGAGATTTTACAATATTCCAACCTGAAAGGAGTGAAGATGTAAAATATTGGCTAAACAAATAATATCTAGAATATAAATAAGGGTGTTGATTGTTTTGAATGATGAATCAGTTGCATTGATGAATGTTATCGATGGTAGGGAGATTGATTGAAAATGCCCCCTGACTTGACAGGAGGCAAAGGATCTAACGTTCGATAATTTGTACGATTTGGTCTTGTGAGATACTCATTTCTTTGCCATCCACGTCTTCATACTCGTACATGCCAGTATCTTCATTGAGATCTGGTTTGCCATACGAGGTGATGATTTTCCCTTCATTCGTTGACATAAGATATTGGCTGCTGCCGCAAGCGGCAAGAAGTAGTGCAGTGGCAATCACGGTCAATACGCGCATAGAGTTTTCCTTTTCAAACAAGTGAGTTAGACAAAGACATCGTTTTAACTATAGCAGAGGAAACTATGAGTGGGTCTGAAAGGCATAGAAACAAAAAAGCCCAGTAGAAACTGGGCTTTGAGGGGATGTACAAGATTATTTTAGTACTGTCGCATTACTTACTTTGCTTAGTGCATCATCCACTACAAAATCAGCATTCTCAGCCTGCATTTCTGCGTGGTGAGGAAGGTCTGCCAACGTACCTGCCGGAGAGGCAAACGTGCTGTGTGATGCCGTTGCGTTAAATTGGACGAAGCTTGCTGTTGCATTCACAGCAGTGTCTGAGCTGTTAACCGTTTTCAAGCCTAGCTTCTTCGCAAGTGGCTCGGTACCTGCAAATGGCGCATTAGGTACGTTGTTTGGAACGGTTGCATCACCATCTACTTCTGTCATGAAGAATGGTGTTGATAACGAACCAGTCTTCATAAGATCAGCAGCATTTGTGAACGGGTCAACGGTATCAAGTGTTGTTTGCGCAGCATAGATAAAGCTAGAGAAACCAGCGTTTAATTGAGCCAGAGCTTCAGGGCTTGCGCCTTTCTCAAACGTTTCGTAACACACTTTATCGCTAAGTTCTGCACAAGATGCATCTGCATAACTCGCATAGTCTGCGGACGCCGCGTACGCTAGGTTATGTTTGATTTGCGGACCAAAGTTGGAAGAACCAAGCAGTAAGTTACCGATTTGACCACCAGAGTTTTGGATAGATGCACTACTGAAGTTGTACAACGCATCTGCTGATACTGAGCCCAGAGAGTTGTTTGCTGCTGCAACGACTGACGTACCAACGATGCCTCCTAATGAGTGACCAAGCATCTTAACTTTTGAGCCAGTTGCTGGGTTAAACCCTTTAAGTGGGCTATTCGCAAGAAGACCCGCTTGAGCAGAAACCACAAGACTTGCGCGAAGACCTAATACGTCAAGGACACTTTGGCGAAGGTTATCACGCGCTACTGCCAAGTTAGACAAGTTCAAATATGCTAACACGTTTGAATTTGCAGAACGTTGGTCATCCAAGCTACGAGTGCCATGAATTGGTAAGTCGATAGCGATCACCGCTACGCCAGCTTTAACCATGTTAAAGGCAAAAGCGTAAGCATTTTCTTTTGCTGAAGTAATACCATGTTGATAAATCACAACGTTGGTCGGCGTGCCAGTTTCTGGAGTGAACAACAGGAACTCGACATCTTCTAGAGACTTAACCGCTGGCACTGGTGAGTATCGAGTGATCACTCGGTCACTATCCAATGGAGTGCCGTCAGATAGTTTTAGATTGGCGCCAACAAGCTTTAGCTGCTCAGTAGGATCAGTAGCGAGCTTGCTCACATCAACAGGGTCATTTGCAAATTCACCACTAGACAACTGCTGAATTATGCCTGCTTGTTCATCTTTGTTTGATAAGGCGGCTTGCAGTTTCACAAGGCTTGGCATTGCTGAAACCATTGGCTGCATGTTCCAGTCAGCACCTTTCTCTAGATAGTAAGGTAGTCTCACCACACCCTGAGTTACGTTGACTGAAACACCGGCATTCGCGTAAAGCCCTTTTATTGCGGTCTTTGTTGAGTCTAAGTCACTGATGTATTTGTTGAAGTCTTCATCTGCGTCTAACGCAGTAATGAAGTCTTGAGTCGCACCCAATGACATCGTGTATGCAGTCGCAAGGTCGACCGAACCTGGGTTAGTGTCATTCTTGTAAACCGTGTTGAGCGTGTTTGCACCGGTAGCAAAACCGGTTGCGGTTACGCCTTTCACTGCTGCAAGTGTGTCACCTACCGACTGTGTGCTAAACCATGACGAGTAGATGATGTCTGAAGGTACAACGTTTAGTAAGCCAGATTGAGTAGCAAGACCAAAGATTCCTTCAACCGCCGTTGTTGCAGCTTGTAGAGAAGCAAGATCACCAGATTCGTATACGACTTCTTTCGATTTTGCCGTTGCGTAACTACCGGATGTACCGATTGCGTCACCATTTACATCTTTTACTGCTTGAGTCACTGCAAAAATGTATTCGCTTGATTCATCGAATGAGTCTGCGAATTGGATGTAAAGACTCTTACCACTTGATACGACTTGGAAGTCTGCATCAGCAGTTGCGCCATCTTGGATCTTTAAAACTTTTTCGATTGGGTTTGTCTTACCATCCCAATCGGTGATGCGTTGATTTAGCTTAATAACGCTAATACCCGACGTTACTAAACCATCAGCGAAGCCTGCACCGTTGAAATTCAGAACGATTGGCATTGATGTTGACCAACCATCCATGGTGTTCATGGCGGCGCGAGGGTTGGTTAGCGCATCATCACCACCAGTCGGCAGACCGAGCGTGCCATCTGTTTTATCCATTAGCAAGTAAGAAGGCGCTGGTACATCAGCATTCGAACCTTGAACCGTGAAACTAACCGACGTGTTACGATCAAGTAGTGCCTGAACCGCAGGTTCAAACGTTGCGGTATCTGAAGTGCCTGAGCTAGAAGTGTCGTCACCACAACCTGCAAGTAGGATTGCAGAACAAAGCAGTGATAATTTAAACGTATGTTTCATTGGTTTACTCCGTTAATCCTGATTATTTGAAGGTGTAGTTCATCTGTACAGCACTGATGTAAGCCGTACCTTCTGAATCAAATGTGATCTCTTGATCTGCTGCGTTTGTTTCAGTGAACGAGCCAGACTTACTCTTAACAAAGGCAAAACCAGCATCGAAGCTTAAGTTTTCTTGCATTACATAAGTCACACCCGCGCTGTACCAGAAACGGTCGCTATCAGGAATACTCAACGTCGCTTTACCCGCTTGTTCGTCAAATGCGATACCAGCGCGTAATGTCCATTGATTGTTCAGAGTATATGTACCACCGAAAGAGTAGCGGTTATTGTCTTCGTATTTCTCAGGTTTAAAGAAACATTGACCAGCGGTGCCGTCGTTACATTGTGGGCTCGTCGCTTTTAGTTCTTTAAATGTGCTCCAATCTGTTTGCTGCCAACCGTAGTGGATAGCCCACTTGTCGTTTAGTTGGTGGAATGCAGATAGTTCGATGATAGAAGGAAGCGAAATTTGTAGTCGACCATCGACTTTTGGTGCCGTTGCGATGCCAGAGTCATAGCTACTGAACTCACCATTGTCGAAGTCTAAATCCACTTTAGAGCGATAGCCGAAACCAAAGCGGTTATTTTCGTTGTACTCATATAGCGCACCGATGTTCCAGCCCCAGGCAAACGTATCGCCTTCCATACCTATTAGGTTGTCAGACTTTTTACTACCAGGACCAAATAGGGGAGCTAGGGCACCTTTATGACGAGTCAATTCCGCTTGCGCGTAGACAAGGTTAATACCACCACCAACACTGAATTGTTCATTGATGCGGTAAGCAATGTTAGGGTTGATATTTACAGACAGCAAAGAAGTATCGCCTGCCATATCACCGGCAGAGATATCATTCGGGTAGTCAGTGGCAACACCGTAGGTTGTGAACATACCAAGACCCCAAGCCCATTGATCGTTAATAGGGCTAATGTAGTAGCCAGCAGGAACGATTTGCAGCGGAGCTACGTCTTTTGCATGTTCTTTATGGTAAGTGTCGTAGACGTTAACTTCAGGATCGACGATGGATAGCGCACCTGAAAACTGAGCTTCTTTAAAAAGTGTCATCGCAGCCGGGTTACGCGCTAAAACGCTTGCGTTATCCGCAACCGCGCCTTCACCTGAAAATGCTCTACCAAGACCAGATGCCGAGTGTTCAGCAACCTGAAAGCCCGCAGATTGGGCATTACACGCAAACAATATTGAAATTGTAAGCAGAGAGCAGTGCTTCTTGTTCATCCTTGACCCTCCTAGGGTGTCATTATGTTAGACCGAAGTCTTTGTATTTGTTGTATGCCTTTTACACCAGTTGCTGTCGGTTAGAATTACAACTGCAATGTAAATATAATGTTAATTGTATGTTTATTATCTTGTCAAAGATTAGACGTATATTGCGTTTTAAATTTGATGCATAGGTCAAACAGCAATTAATAAGGTCATGTATTATGGTGATATTTTTATAGCAAATGGTACGACCAGACTTGTTTTGTAAATCTTATGGTTAATCGCTAACCAAACACCTGTTGTTAACATGCTTTGCGTTCTATTCCATTACAGGCATAATTCCCACTTTGTGCTTATCGCATTGGAAATCGCGTTGGAATTACTACACATCGAATTTTTGGGGAAATCGCTTAGGCTGGAAGGTTCTATGGCGGGTTGGCAACAACTGTTTTGGGATAACACTTTGGTATCACAAATTGATGCTAGTGATGATGATTCCGGCAAGACGCAACATCAATTCAAACTTTCTTCTGGAGAGCAGGTATTGAACTGCCAACTGAGCTGTGAGTTAAATTGGCAACCTTTTGACTTCAAATATCAAGCTACGGTTAATGAGGCTCTTGTGGCTGAAGGAACTCGCAATGAAAAGGATATTGAGCAACAAGTTCCAGTTGAGCCGCCACCAACAGAAAAGCGCTTTAGCATCATTGGTCTTGTGTCGCTGGGAATGAAAGCGCTTAAGAGTGCGAAAGTGATTAAGGTTGCGTTAGCGTCTGCGAGTTTAGCTGCCTACTCATGGTTGTTCTCGATAGAGTTCGCGCTTGCGCTCGTTGCATGCCTGGTCTTTCACGAATACGGGCATATCCGTGCAATGAAATACTTCGGTATGAAAACGAAGGGGATATATCTCATTCCTTTTTTGGGCGGGTTGGCGCTGAGCGATGAAAAGATCAATACACGCTGGCAAGACGTTGTTATCTCGATCATGGGACCTTTCTTTGGATTGGTGTTGAGTATTGTATTTACAATTTTGTACTGGGTGACGGGAGAGATGATCTTTGCCGGTCTTGCGGTATTTAACGCCTTGTTAAACCTCTTTAACCTATTGCCGATTTTACCTCTAGACGGTGGACATGTACTGAAGAGTATTACTTTCTCCATGAACTCATGGATTGGTCTAGCCGGTAGCGTCGCGACTGCAGCATTGGGTATCTATATTAGCTACGCATTCGGTTTAACGTTGTTGGGGTTCTTGCTCATCATGGGGATGTTGGAAGTTGTGGTGGAGTGGCGCACAAGACACCATAGTCATTTGTTGCCTTTAACTCGATATGGGCAGCTTTTCTCTTTCGCTTGGTATCTAGTGTCCATTGGAGGCTTCATTGCTATCATTTGGTATTTTGCGGGTCTTGGCGACAGCCTGCTAAGCCTGCCGCTGCAAATCCTTGGTACGTAAAGGGCTAATGCGAATTAAATAAAAAGAAAGCTCCCGATGGAGCTTTCTTTTTGACTTCTATTTGCTCGTTTAACTCGTTTGAGAAAGCGAGCTAGAGAGTAGTAAGCTGCTTACACTAGATTGGCTAAGCAATTTAACCACATTTCGGTGCTTTTACGTTCGAAGTAGGCAGCGTTTTAATCGTCGCCTGCAAATCACGAATACGCGTGCTGTGTGATGGGTGAGTAGAGAAAAATTCTGGCGGTTGGGCGCCACCAGCCGCGCTCATATTTTTCCAAAGATCGACGCTTTGATTTGGATCGAAACCTGCTTTCGCCATGTACCCTAAACCCACAATATCTGCTTCGGACTCTTGCGTACGACCGTAAGGTAAAATTACCCCATATTGCACGCCAACACCAAGCGCTGCCATTGTCATTTGTTGGTATTGTTTATATTCAGATGCACCAATTGCGACATTGGCTAGAGACAATCCAGCATTTGCTAATTGGCTTTGAGACAGACGCTCATTACTGTGGTCAGCAAGTACGTGTGCAACCTCGTGACCAATTACGGTCGCTAGCTGATCTTGGTTCTTCGCTACTTTCAATAAGCCCGTGTATACACCAATCTTCCCTCCAGGAAGGGCGAAGGCGTTGACTTGGCCACTATCAAAAACCACCACTTCCCAATCTTTAAAGCCCGGCTGAGGAGGGATAGTGTCTGTGATTTGCTTCGCCACGCATTGAACATAAGCGTTGGTCTTTTTGTCTTTGCTAATCGGTATTTCTTTCTTCATTTGCTCGAAAGATTTGGCACCGAGAGAAGACATCTCTTGGTCGGAAAACATCAAGATTTGGTTTCGACCTGTCGGTGAAGCGCTACATGCTGTTAAGCCAGCAACGGTCATAAGAATTGAGGCTTTAATCCATGTTCTCATAATGGGGTCCATAAGTATTTTTTCTGTTTTGTACCAATAGTATAACGCTTAGTAAAGAAACTTTAAGCCATTCTCGCTTAACGACGTATCTCTAGGTTATTTGGGAATACATAAATCACATTATGTGATGCGTTGCGCCTTGAAGTAACGATGCATTCAGGTCTATGCTAGACGCACTTTTAAAGACTGAGCACCAGTGCAACACTGGATGAGATAAGAGCGAACAAATGAGTATCTGGAAAAAGCCAATCGACTTGGACATTCTTAACGCCACATCAAAAAACACCATGATGGAACACCTGCAAATCGTTTACACCGATTTTACTGATGATTCGCTATCAGCAACCATGCCTGTTTGCAGTTTTACACATCAGCCACTGGGTATGCTTCATGGTGGTGCGTCTGTCGTCTTGGCAGAGACTTTAGGCTCGCTCGCTGCAAACTTTTGTGTTGGAGAAGGCAGTTATTGCGTTGGATTAGATATTAACGCTAACCACGTCCGTGCAATGCGTAGCGGCTATGTCATTGGCACTGCAAAGCCCGTTCATCTCGGCGTCTCAACTCAGGTGTGGCAAATCGACATCGCTGATGAACGAGGTCGATTAGTTTGCACCAGCCGACTGACGATCGCCGTGAAACACCAAAAAGAAAAGTCACATTAACGAGTAGAAGACGAACATGGTTATTGAATTTTCTCTTGGTAAAATCATCGCAACGCAGCGAGAAGTCGTTATTAAACTCAATGGTAACGGCATGGTTACAATGCAAGCACAAGTCGATGCGATTCAGTTACTTGGTCGTGGTGCAAACGTTGTTTTGGCACATGGTGCAGAAACAAAATGGTCGATCAAACTCGATGATGAAGATCAATTACGCCAACTAGCGCAAGAAATTGGTATCGACATTCAATAATTTGCATGTCTAGGTTTGCACTTTTTGCAAAAAATGAGGAAACTTAGTTTATCGTTATGAAAACTAAAATTTCCTCTTTATGGGTAGCCCTCGTTTACGTGTTCAATTCGAAACACTGTTTGAAAAATTCTCTGGTAATAACACGGAAGTTCAACTCGAAGATATTACCGATGCACTTTTCTGTACTCGCCGAAACGCTCGAATCGTCCTCAATAAATTAGAGGAAGAAGGGTGGATTGAATGGCATCCTGCCGCTGGTCGAGGAAAGCTTTCTACACTCATTTTTAAACGTAATCGCAGTGATGTTAGCGAGAACCTCGCACGCCGTTATCTAGATGAAGGTAAAATTGGTCAAGCGTTGGAGGCGCTAGATAATGACGCCGCCAAGCTTACCCAAGTTATTCAAGGTTATCTTGGTCTCCAACATCGTCAAGGTGAGCAAGTTGTGCGTTTGCCGTACTACCGACCACTTGCGATGTTGAACCCTCAAAAGCCGATGCGCCGTTCTGAGCAGCATATCGCGCGTCAGGTATTCAGTGGATTAACTAGACTGGATGATAATGAACACCTCCAACCGGATTTGGCGCATTATTGGGAAGCGCTTTCAGACACTCATTGGCGTTTCTATTTACGTCGAGGTGTTCGTTTTCATAACGGTGAACTACTGACCACCGACTGTGTCATTGAGAGTATTAGTGCGTTAAGCGAGTTGAATCTTTTCTCTCATATTGAAAATGTAATGTCGCCAGAGCCTTGGACGGTGGATATTCATCTTGTTCGTCCAGATAAGTACTTACCACTTGCTCTGAGTGAATCCCAAGCAAAAGTACTCTTACCGAGCACGCTGCGTTCGGAAGAATTCGATAGAAAGCCAGTAGGGACTGGACCATTCCAAGTGAAAGTAAATGACGACAAGCGCTTAATTTTGACTGCGTTTGATGGCTACTTTGGGTTACGTCCTCTGTTAGACCAAGTAGAGGTGTGGGTGATCGATGAAGCCTATTCGTCAATGGTTTACCCAAGCTTGACCAAACCCCAAATGGATAAACAAGCCTCTACTGACGAGGTTGAGCTGGATCCCGGTTGCACCTTCTTACTACTGAATAAAAATACAGGTGTTGCAAAAGACCCACGTTGGGCTGAGTTTCTTAGTCAAACATTAAACAGTTACCAGGTGTATGCTCATGTACCTCAAGACAAAATCATAGAGCTGGGTGTGTTACAAGCCTTTGGTTTGAAGCCGGGCTGGATCGATCTGAGACCAAGTGCTGCGGGGGAAGTACCTCAGAAAGATAAAGTCATTTGCGTCGCTTACCAAAAGAAGCACCCAATGTTTCCTGTTATTGCTAAAGCGATCAAAACCTTGCTAAAGCCACATGGTGTTGAGGTTGAGTTCATCCGTTATGACACGCAACCACCGTCACCAGAAGAAGTGGATATTTGGATCAAAGCAATGGGGATCGCCACCAACCGTAACGATGCGCTCGCAGGATGGTTGTTAGATTACAGTGACATTGACAAATTCAGTGCTGGATATGATTTCTCTGGTTGGGCAGGGCTGGTGGATCAATGGCGTGCTGGTCAACACAGCGATTTCCCAGCTCGTGAGTTAGGTAGGCAACTTGTGAAGAGCTGCCAAGTGATCCCTATGTTCCATTGTTGGCTAGGCGTAAACAAAGACCATAGTGGTGCGCTACAAAACGCCAAATGCAATGCACTAGGGTGGTTCGATTTCAGCAACGTATGGGTAAAACCAAAAATAAAGAAAGATGGCGAAACCGAATAAGAAGCAACCGACTAAAACCGTCGAGATATATTGCGCCAAATGTAAAGCGCAGCTGTTCAAGTACCGCAAGGGCGGCAAAGGTGCCCTCGTTAAATGTTTTAAGGAACGTATTGTTGAAGACTTTACCAACACGCCTTGCATTTGCCCTGGTTGTGAACAAGAGTTTGCAAGAGACACCTTAGTAAGAGGAACGCCTGCTTACAAGATGATTGGTGGTAAGGTAACGATGAAGTAAGAGTAAGTTATGAGCGAACAACACGAATACTGTATGGTCTTGAGTACTTCTGGTACAGAGAAGAACCGGGACGAAATCATCAAAGGGCTACTGGAAGGGCAGTTAGCCGCTTGCATTCAGACGATGGCAATAGAGAGTCATTATGTGTGGAAAGGTGAAGTCTGCAGCGACAATGAATGGTTGTTGATCATCAAGACACGCAAAGATCTCTATGCATTAGTAGAAGATAAAATAAAAGACCTGCACGAGTATGAGGTCGCTCAAATCGTACAGGTCCCAATTGTCGAAGGTTTTAACCCGTATTTAGAATGGCTTCGCCAGTCGACGCTGAGTTGTCAGTAAAAGTAACGACACAATTGCTCCCATGGTGTCGCACAACATGTCTTTCTGGGCATCCCATATATCACCCTGTGAACCCAGAAAGGCAATACCCTCATCACCACCAGCTATTGCCGCATACCACCATTCAATGATTTCGTAACCAGCTGCGAGTGACATAATCGCAAACAACGCAAACCAAGATGCAAATCCGGAACTGATTCTTTTCTTGTTAATTAGATATTCAGCAATAGGATAGGCATACAAGCCGATAGAAAAGTGAGCGACGCGGTCAAAGTTATTACGCTCAGAGCCAATTAAGTTATTAAACCAATCAAATGGGACTTCTGCGAAGGTATATTTTGCGCCGACCGTATGAAGGCATAACCAAATAAACATCAGTACATAGGCTGTGTTACTAAACTGATAGCGAATAGACAGTGCCCAAATGGCAATAAGAATACCGATAGCTGGTACGATTTCCGCGAACCAAACTGCGCGTGAACTTGGCTCGAGTGCAGAATATAGAAAAACGATGGCGTAGAAAATGGTCAAACCCAACAGGGTAGAAGTGCTTTTCATACAGAAATTGATCCTTCAATTAAATACTGACTCTATGATTACACTTAATTGAACGGTGTGCAATTATTTAATTTAACAAGGAGATGATTACTTTTTATGTTGATATATTGCCAAACTGCTCAACAATAAAACGTTTGCGCGTAAACATTTCATTAAAGTTTGATTTACAACATACCCATCCATAGAATTCACCGTTCAGTCTAATAAAAAAGAAGTAAAGTCATGAAACTGGAAACTGTCGATTATCTTGCTGACGATGCTGCTCAACAGTTCGTCACCTCACTGCGCGAAACGGGTTTTGGTGTTCTTAAGAACCATCCAATTCCTCAAGAGCTGGTCGAATCTATTTACAAAAACTGGTACGAGTTTTTCTGCTCAGAGCAAAAGAACGATTTCCACTTCAATGTTGAAACACAAGACGGATATTTTCCACCATCAGTTTCTGAAGTTGCGAAAGGTCATTCAGTCAAAGACATCAAAGAGTACTTTCACGTGTACCCTTGGGGTCAGATGCCAGAACAGTTAAGAGAAGAGATTTTAGAGTACTACGAGCGCGCTAATGCATTCGCTCAAGAACTGCTTGGTTGGGTAGAAGAATACGCACCAAAAGACGTTCAAGAGAAATTCTCAATTGCGCTGTCAGAGATGATTAACAACAGCGATAAAACGCTACTTCGTGTTCTTCACTATCCACCAATGACGGGTGAAGAAGAGCCTGGCGCAATTCGTGCTGCCGCGCACGAAGACATTAACTTACTAACGGTTCTGCCAGCAGCAAACGAACCTGGTCTGCAAGTAATGAGCAAAGAAGGTGACTGGTTAGATGTGCCATGTGACTTCGGTAACTTGATCATTAACATCGGTGATATGCTGCAAGAGGCGTCTGGTGGCTACTTCCCGTCAACAACGCACCGCGTGATTAACCCAACCGGCGGTCGCCAAGAAAAGTCGCGTATTTCGCTTCCGCTTTTCTTGCACCCGAAACCAGATACGGTACTTTCAGAGCGTTACACTGCGCACAGCTACCTGATGGAACGTTTAAGAGAATTAGGCGTTATTTAAGTTAACGAGATCTTGCTTCAAAAGGCTGATGGTTTATGACTGTCAGCCTTTTTGTGTTTATGGTACAAATTGACTAGCTTTATATAACAGGTACTTAAACGGTTAGGGGATACATGGACGAACAACTCAATGTTTGCCAAAACAGTCAGCAATACATGGAAAACCCATTATTGTGGCCCATTTTAGACATCCTCAGAAAGCAGCCTTCAAATTGGAAGGTGCATACTTTAGCTCATGAGCTCAGCCAAAAGGGCTACATACAACAGTTAGATGAATCTCCGGATAAAGATCTTTTCAAGCGAAATTTCTTATTAATGAACGCGCTCTATCAATTGCAAGAAACGCTTTATCCCGATGGTTGGTTGCAAGTCGAAGCAATGAATATTGTGCTTATGTCCGCCATAGAAGCCTCTCGCCACAGCGTTGATACCAATGATCCTCTAAGAGAGTATTACCTTGATTGGAAGAACTACGAAGCGGACGAAGGCGAGGTGCGCCGACTACTTAATGACTTCTGGAGTCGATATCAACGTTACATCGGGGGAAATGTCTCTGATGACCTAGACCGAAGTAAAGCACTACATTTGTTTGAGCTAGATGCAGACGCAACCCGAACTGAGATTCGCCGACAATGGCGTAAGCTGGCATTACGTTGGCACCCAGACCGAGAGAACGGTAATGCAGATAGGTTTAGAGTGCTATGCAATGCTTGGAACGTACTTCGAAACGGATAATGAATTCATTTTAAGTTACATTGTCACGTATTGGGCGTCATGATTCGTACAAGATTAAAAAGGCAGCGTTTATCGCTGCCTTTTGTTAGCTGAGCGTTGGGTATTAACGAGAAGGTTTGAACTGAGACTTACGCATACGATTCAGCGCTGCCATTACGTCCAATGTACGAGGTTTCGCTAAGTCGCCTTGTTTAGGCAAGGTCGCGTACCATTCACCAGTAAGCATGTCTTCGATTTCTTTTGCAGGGTGGTTACACCAACCCGGAAGTTGAGCAATTTGGAACCACAACCAACCAATCGTGTTTACTTCATCCGCTGACTCAAGTTGCTCAAGCGCACTTAGATCTGCGAATTCTTTACCGAAGCGAAGAGAATCTTTGCCTTTTGCATTCACACGGAACTTGCCGTCTGTCAGGATGTTCATTAGCGCTACACGGTTTAACGCACGAGGGCGGAATGTTTGCAAGCTTTCTTCTGACTCGTTGTGACGCTGAGTCGGATGCTGTGCAATAACTTGCTTCGCTTTTTCTGTTACATCAACTGCTTGGTAATCGTGCATTTGGATAACGGTATCTGCAACGTCTAGGTAGTCACCTGAGCCACCCATAACGATGATGGTCGAGATTTCAAGCTCATCACGCAATTGTCCGATGCGATCTACTAAAGGCGTGATAGGCTCGTCGCCTTTGGCAACCAATGCCTGCATACGTTCATCACGAATCATAAAGTTAGTTGCTGACGTATCTTCATCAATAAGCAGTGAGCTAGCGCCGGCCTCGATAGATTCTTGCAACCAAGCAGCCTGAGAGGTTGAACCAGAAGCGTCTTGCGTAGAGAAATCTGCCGTATCTTTACCCATTGGTAAATGGTTGATGTAGTTAGATAAATTCAAGTGATGAACGCAGCGACCATCTTCTGCACGAATCTTCATCGCGTTCGCATCAGTGACGATGTATTCGCGACCATCACCAGGGATGTGATCGTAAATAGAGCGTTCAATTGCATTTAGCAACGTTGATTTACCATGGAAGCCACCACCAACAATCAATGTGATGCCTTTTGGAATACCCAAACCTGTTACGTAACCTTTGTTTGGCGCATGCAAAGTTACTTGAAGTGACTCTGGCGCTTTAAATTCAACCGCGTCTTTCATCGGCAAGTCACAGTTACCTGCAATACGCGGAAGGATGCTGCCATTCGCCACAAAAGCGACTATATTGTTTGCTTCAAGTTGCTCGCGCAGAGACGCTTGGTCTTCAACCACTTTACAGTGCTCAATCAATGCGTCTTTGTTCAGCTCGCGCTCTAATGTTGCGCGACGAATAAACTTCGGCAAGTAGAAAGTCAGAATGTTATTCGCTTTTTTGCCAAGAACAGAGCGACCTTCAGCTGGCAGGTTAACACGGAAGCGAAGCTCAATACCTTCTTCAGTGAAAAGTACTGCCGTATTGTCCAAAACGGTTTGACCGCTAAGTGAGATAGCTACGGTATTCTCTTGCTTTGCAAACTCATCAAAGCTACGCGCAATGAAGTCACGAGCTGCACGCTGGAATGCTGGAGATTCATCTTTTAGCCATTCGAGACCGGTCAAAGACCACGCGCGAGTTGCACGTAGGCGAGAAGCAGATGCGTACGGGTCACCTTGTACGTAGTCGATGTACAAGTCGAAATCACCGAAGTCGTATTGACCTTTGATTTGTTGGTATGCGCGGTAGTTCTGCTTTTCGATTTTCTTAAGCGTGGCAGTCAACTGATCCATGAAGATAATGGCCTTTTTATTGGAAGCGGGCGGCGATTATAGAAACCACCGCCAACAGAGTAAAGGAAATGCTTAGGAAGAATAGGTGTATTGGCCACCTAATAGGTTTTGATTAAACAAACTTTGTTCGAATTCATTACAAGGCATTGGCTTACCATACAAAAAACCTTGTCCGATATCGCAGCCTTCACCAATTAAAAACTGCTCTTGTTGGCTGGATTCAATACCTTCAATGACAACTTGGAGATCAAGCTTTTTAGCAATATGGATAATGGAACAAATAATGGCTCTGTCATCGTCGGATTTTTCCATCTGCTGAACAAAGCTTTTATCAATTTTAATCGCATCAAAAGGGTATTTCTTCAAGTAACTGAAAGAGGCATAGCCCGTCCCAAAGTCATCTAGTGACAGTGTAACTCCGAGCTTGTGTAGTTTATTCAACGTGTTACGTGCAACGACTTCATCTGCGATTAAAGCGCTCTCAGTCACTTCTAGCTCAAGGAAGTGTGCTGGTAGATGGAAGGTTTCAAGTAGATGTTCTATCTGTTCGGCAAAGTTAACGTTTTGTAATTGTATAGGCGAAACATTAACGGCAATTTTGAAGTTATCCACTAACTCAGACCATTGCTTGGCTTTGTCTATGGCTGTGCGTAAAACGAATGAACCCACCTCAAAGATCAAGCCGTTTTGCTCTGCCATATGAATTAGCGCTTCATTTGAGACATCACCTAAGACAGGATGACGCCAACGTAACAGCGCTTCTGCACCTATCCATTTGTGTGTGTGGGGAAGCACCTTAGGTTGGAAGTACAACATCAGGTCATCATTACGAACTGCCTGTAGAAGGTAGCTTTCTAGTTGATTGTGGTTGTTGAGATCTTGCGTATGACTTTCGCAGAAATAATTGTATGACTCGCCAGACTCTTTGCACAACAACATTGCATAGCAAGCATTTTGCAGCAGTTGCTTGGCATGGCTGTTTCGATGAGCTTGGACGACACCAATGTAAGAATGAAGATGCACTTCATTGTCATCGATATAAAAATTGCCAACGCTCACATGAGTAATTTCGTCAAGTAAATGTTGGACTTTCGGCTCGATATCTTCGCCTGAAACAATGAGCACAAGATCGTTGGAGCTTGGTCGCCCTGTGACAAAATAACTGGATTCACTGTGACCAAGACGAAAGCGAAACTCCTTCAACACTTCGTCGAAAGCTTCGAATCCGTATTTGGTTTGGATGCTACGGGCGTTACTGAATCCAATGTTAATCACGACCAAAGATTGCTCGTCATGGTTGATGGACTCAATGACTTCGTCTAGTTGTTCTTCTAAAGCAGCGCGGTTAAGAAAGCCAGTGCCTTGGTCGTGAGTTTGTTGATAGTTGACTTGTTTCTCGGCAGCTTTGCGTCTGTCGATCTCTTTCGTCAATGAATAACTGAGTTGCGCAAGGTCGGTAGTGCGCGTTTCGACTCTGTTTTTTAGTTCGCTATTTAGCCTTACTAATTTGTGTTGCTGGAATACAACCGCAAGTTGTGCCTCGATAGATTCTTTGAAAGAACTTAATAACTCACGGTAGGTGTCGCTGTATTGGTTCTCTTTAGTATCTAGCATACAGATGGTACCGAAGGTTTCACCGTTCGGCCAGTACAAAGGCAGCCCACAATAGGAGATCATACCAAGTTTGATATCCGGGTTGTCTTTCCATTCCTGGTCTTTGAGTGCATTCGAGACCAGGAGTTCGCGCTTGTGTTGAATGACATGTTCACAATACAGACCATGTCCAAGGGCTTCTTTGTCACCCACTTTATAGGGGTTATTTTCCGTTTCGCTAGAGGTATTGACTTCGATATGCTCTGGATGCACACGCATGATAAGCGTAGTGGGAACATCCGCAATGCGGGCTAACAAGTTGACGATGTTTTGCCAACTTCTCCGCATCGAATCGGGGATCTCATAATCCAAGGTTTGCAATGTGCCCATAAAGGTGATCCTTTCCCGTAAGTTCACGTCCTGTGAATGAAAGTCGTTGTAATTTTTATGTGAGCTTATTCTTGTTGTTGAGTAGTTATTTAACCATTCGTTTAGTTTAAGTATAGGGGCGGCAGAACCCGAAACAAAAAAAAGTCCTGAAAACCTTTCAGGACTTTGAAATACTTGGCACTATCTCAGTAGTGAGACGCTAGAATCCAAGTGCAAGCTTATGGCTTGAGCGCCTTGAGTGCTTTCATCGATATATCTTGAGAGTAATCGACGCCTTCAAAGTTGAAGCCATTTAGCTTCATAAATTCGTCTTTGAATCCAGCATAGTCACCCACTTGTTTGAAGTCATCTGCGTTCATTTGTGAAAGAAGTTCACTGACTTCTTTCTGAACTTGAGGATCTAACTCCAGATCATCGATTCGAATCAAACGTTCACCATCGACAGGTACTTTTTCTTGGTCGTACAACTTCGTCGTGAACAGACGTTGCATTTGCTCGATACAACGTTCGTGGGTGCCTTTTTCCTTCATCACACGATACAGAGCGAGTAGGTAAGGACTGAGAGCAGGAATAAACACACTCGCTTTTGTGACAAGCGCTTTACACACGGTCGCGTAAGCGCCACCACCAAAGTTTGCCATCTTTATGTTCAATGCATGACTGGTTTGGTGTAAATCGACTTTTGCACGACCTAGCGTGCCATCAAGATAAATTGGGTGTGTGACTTCGGGTCCCATGTAAGAGAAGGCGATCGTTTTGCAGCCTTTTGCCACCGATTCAGAGTTGATCAGCGTATCGATCCAGCTTTCCCAATCTTCTCCGCCCATCACCTTAATTGTTGCTTCAGCTTCTTCTTCTGATGCTGGAGCAAGAGTGGAGTCTATCCACTGATCGTTTTCCAGCATAATCGATGCACCAGTGACAGATTCACCAATAGGTTTGATGACACTGCGCCAAAACTCGTCAGATTCTGCCTTCGGACGAACACCAGTCGCCAAGCTGTAAATGACTAAATCTACTTCACCTTCAAAGTGAGTTTCGATAGCTTCGATTACTTGGTTGCGCACAGAATCAGAAAAAGCATCGCCCACGATGTTTACTGCTGTTCGACCGTGATGAGTCGCTTCTTCTTTAAAGTAAATGTTGTTGTACCAACCAGCAGTACCAACGCCCTTATCAGATGGTCCACGCTCGAATGAAACGCCGATCGTGTCAGCCTCAGCGCCGCCAAAGGTGAGGGCGATGCGAGCAGCCAATCCGAAACCGGAAGACGCACCGATGATCAAAACCCGTTTGGGACCATTTTGGATCTGCGGAGCTTGTTTTACGTAATTAATTTGCTCTTTGATGGAAGCACGGCACCCATACGGATGCGCCGATCGAGCTACAACACCTTGAATTAACGGTTCTATTTGCATTGTTATTATCTAACCTTGGTGAATAAGATGCCGAGTAGAGTAACGTAAAGTTTGGTAAAACTTATTGAGCTAGACCATCAAAATTAGAGATGTTTAACCAATTCTTGCGCAACGAAGTCTGCGATAAAAGGCTGAGCTTCTGGTTTTGGGTGCAGACCATCATCCATCATCCATTCAGGTTTAATGATGACGTGCTCTAAGAAGAAGGGCATCAGAGCCACTTTTTGGTGTTCAGCAAGCTTAGGGTAAATATCGTAGAACATATCGCTATAGCGCTTACCGTAGTTTGGTGGCACACGGATTTGCATCATCACAACATCCGCACCAGAATCTTTGATCATGGTAATCATTTTCGATAAGTTCGACGTAATAAGTTTAGGTGGGAATCCACGAAGACCATCGTTGGCACCGAGTTCAATAAGGACGACGTCAGGAGTGTGCTGCTCAAGGAGAGCTGGTAAACGCGCAAGACCATTACCTGTGGTGTCCCCTGAGATACTGCCATTTACAACTTTTACATCTTGACCATGTTCTAGTAACGCATCAGGAAGTAAGCTAGGCCAACTCTCTTCGATTGGCATTTGATAGCCAGCGCTTAGGCTGTCACCCAAAACAAGCAACTTTTCGTTCGCCTGCGTAGAAGCGGAAAGACAGAAAAAAAGAACTAAGGAAAGTATACGAATCATGCAAACACCTGTACTTAAAGCACCCATTGTTCAAGCTAATTTAGTTTCTAAACAAGTCTCTACTAATCAAGAACATTTAACAATCCTTAAAAATGTAAATGTCGACATTAGAAAGGGCGAGAAGATTGCCATTGTTGGTACCTCTGGCGCGGGCAAGTCTACATTGATGACACTGCTCGCTGGATTAGATACACCAACCTCAGGCGAAATCACCTTATTAGGGCATGAGCTTTCAAAGTTAGACGATGAAGCTCGTGCAAAAATTCGTGCGGACTCGTTGGGCTTCGTATTTCAAAGCTTTCTTCTAATTCCAAGTTTGAGCGCATTACGAAATGTCACGTTACCTTGTCTTCTACGTGGTGAAGCTGAAGATGATGCAAGAGCAAAAGCATTGCTGACAGCGGTTGGGCTGGAAAAGCGTCTCGACCACTTACCAAGTCAATTGTCGGGGGGAGAACAACAGCGTGTCGCTCTTGCACGGGCATTTATGACTCAGCCAGAACTGCTGTTTGCCGATGAACCAACGGGAAACCTCGACCATCAAACCGCCGAAAGAGTCATCGAGCTTCTGTTTGATTTGAATGAACAGCATGGCACAACGTTAGTACTGGTTACTCACGACAGTCATTTAGCCAGTCGTTGTGACCGTGTATATCGAATGGAAGCAGGCGAGTTGCAGGAGGAGGTGATATGTCCGTGATCTCTTCAAGTGAGCAAGACTCAACTCAGATGCCTAAGCAGGCTAAACAATCGCCAAACAAAAGCTTAGTACGTTGGAGTTTCGGTGAAATCCGTCAAGGAAATTTATGGCCGATCAGTGTTGCCTTAATTCTCGTGATTGCCAGTATCTTTGCGCTCTCGGCTCTGGCAGAAAGAATGGAGCAGGTGATCGTTAAGCAAGGTAAAGATGCGTTAACAGCAGATGCTGTTTTTGTGTCTGCTAATCCTATACCAAATACTTTGTTGGCTGCTACCGACGAGATGCCACGCTCTACCATGACACGATTCGCTACCATGGCATTCAGTGATACTGGCATGCAGCTTATCTCTGTTCGTGCCGTTGATGAGCAGTACCCTCTGATGGGTGAATTAGTCTTGGACAATAACTCAGCCGGCCACGTCAAAGAAAACCAGCTATGGCTTGATGAACGCATCATGGCGCAGCTTGATGTTAAAAAGGGTGACGCTGTCACCATTGGCGATGCGGACTTTATCGTTTCAGGTGCAGTTTTGATGGAACCAGGTTTGAGCTTTAACCCATTCCAACAAATGCCTTCAGCCTATATTCATCAAAGCGACGTTGAAAAAACAGGGGCAATCCAGTTGGGGAGCCGTGTTCAATATCGTTTGTTTTTAAAAGGCGACGATGCAACATTAACGCAATTGCAAGACAGTACTGAATTGTCACCAAGTGATCGCTGGAGAACGCAAGATACTGCAAGTCGAAGTAACGAAGTCTTCGAACGAACAACTCAATACCTGTCTTTGACGGTTGCTATTGTTATCATCATGGCGGCAACGACGTTGGTTTTGACTTGCCAAAGCTACGTGAACAGCCGAACGCAAACCATCGCAATGTTGAAAAGCTTGGGGGCGAGTCGCCGCTGGATTGAAAAGTGGCTTTTGATTCAAGTCACCATTTTGCTGCTTAGTGCCAGTATTGTTGGTCTGCTATTAGGTAGTGGTTTGGAGTATTTGTTGCGAATTCCCCTCAGGGATTTGTTGCCTAATCCACTGCCTAGTTACGGTGTCACTCCTATCTTGATTTCAGTTGTATCAGCGGTTCTTATTACTGTTCCAGCGCTTGGGATTCCCTTACTCGGATTAATCAAAACACCTGCTCTAGAAGTTCTTCAACAAGGTTCTAGCAAACGCTCTTGGAAACGCATGTGGCTTATCTTAGTGCCCGTCGTGCCTTTGCTTATCCTTTATGCAAACAACACTCTGGTTTGGATTGTACTTGCGGGCATTGCGATGTTATTTGTCGTGCTTGCGGCAACGAGCGTTGCGCTCACTAAGTTATTTGCTCGAGTTTCTACTCGACCAGCAATGAAGCTTGCACTCAGTCGAATCAATCGCACACCAGTTACCAGTGGTTTGCAGTTTGGCGCTTTATCGCTTTCTCTGATGTTACTTTCGATAATTTGGTTAGTACGTAGCGATATTCTTGCTGATTGGTCGAGAACACTTCCTGCGGACGCACCTAACGTATTTGCTTTGAATATCGCTGATTACGAACTAGACAGTTATCTAGAAACATTGGATAAAAACAACGTGACGCGGTCACAAGCTTTCCCAATCATTCGTGGCCGATTAGCAGAAATTAATGATGTAAGCGTTAAAGAGATTAAATCAGAGGGGCAAGGCTCAGATGCCGTGAGTCGTGAACTTAACCTCACTTGGGGGGAGACGCTTCCTGAGTACAACGATGTCATATCTGGTGAGTGGAAAAACAAAGCCAGTGTATCGGTAGAAGCACAGGTTGCAGATGAACTGGGTATCGAACTTGGTGACAAATTGCGGTTTGTTATTAACAGCCAAAACTTCGATGCCACTGTTGATAGCATTCGTCATGTTGAGTGGCGTGATATGAAGCCTAACTTCTATTTCATCTTTTCGTCTGACATGATGGCAAGCTTACCAGGCTCTTATTTGATCAGTTATCGTATCGACGATGATAACAATGCATTGTTGACGTCGATGTCACGTGCACATCCGACGGTCTCCGTACTCGATATTCGAACCATGGGTGACAAAATCCAAACACTTATCCAACAAATTGTATCGGCAATCACCATATTGGCATTGCTTGGTGTAGTGGCTGGTCTTTTGCTGATATTTACATTGCTTCGTTTGAGTTTGTCTCAACGCCAGCAGGAAATTCGACTCTATCGAACATTGGGGTCAAGTAAGAAGCGTATCAACACTACGCTATGGGCTGAATACGGCATTATGGCAATGGTGGCGAGTGGCGTTGCAGTGTTTGCAGCAGAGGTCTGTGTCGCTGCTGTGATGAAATATGGCTTTGAGCTTAATGCGCAGATCCACCCTGAATTGTGGATAGCTTTACCTTTCGCTACGTTTGTTGTTCTTGCTTTAGTGGTAATGAGCCTTTTGAAAAGATTGTTAACGCCAGTAAACACTTAATTAGCCTCCGTTTAACTACCGCGGATGCACTCCATGACAGTTTTATTTTAGTTATCCACAAAAACGGTGGATAACTTTTGGGATAACTGAGTCGTTAGTAAAGTGGGGTGTTTCCGCAGGCTTTATGCCATGGGTGTTAGCGTAAAAATATTATTCACACAGGGTCAAAAACACGCTTTCCTAACAACCTCGTCAAGCACTTTTTTCGGAAATTTTTTGCTCTCAAAAGTAACTTTTGACGTATACCGTTAACAAACGCAAACCCATGAACTTTTTGTGATTTTAATCATACTCAAACCCGAGTAGAATCGACACTAAGTAAAGATTTCTCCTTATAAAATTTTCAGTGAAGCAATGAAGTCTGAGTTTCCAAATCGTAAAGATAAACACATCGCTATCGTTGGTGGTGGCGTAGCAGGTTCAACTGCTGCGATTCACTTTGCCGAGTTAGGTTTTAAAGTGTCCGTAATCGAAAAAGGGGTATCGTTGGTGAATGGTCCCCCAATATGCCATTTGCATGCCGGCGGCAACTTGTATCGAGAGATTTCTGAACAACAATGTTTAGATCTTCTAAGCCAGTCTATTGAGACGATTCGCTTGTATCCCCATTCACTGAATATTCGTCCGACTATTATTGCTGTTCCGTATTCAGACGGTGGTGATCCAGAAACTTTGTTACCACGACTGGAAGTGATTAAACGTGCTTACCAAACGCTGGTTGCCCAAGACTCTCGAAACCAAGTTCTAGGTGAACCTGATGAGTACTACAAACTCTACTCGAAGGAAGCGTTACTACAACTTGCGAGCCAAGCTCAACCAGAACAGCCTCAAAGCATTGATGAATGGTGCATCCCATTTGCTCAGCATGCCGATCTAGATGAGCTTAAATACCCGGTTGTGGCGGTTCAAGAGTATGGTTGGAGCGTATTCCGTCTTGCTGCAATCGCGAACATGACTTTAGAGCAGATGCCAAACGTCGATGTAATTACACAAGCGGAATTGGTGGAGTCTCATTGGAATGGTTCTGCTTGGACTTTGGCTTATACAAAAGATGGCTCTGAACATGCGTTGAACTGCGACTTCTTAGTGAATGCGTGCGGTTTTGAAACCGGAGTCGTGGACGACAAGGTAGGTGTCCGGCGTGAACGTCTTGTTGAGTTTAAGGCAGCATACGTCACTCGTTGGAACGAATGTACTCAACAGTGGCCAGAGGTTATTTTCCATGGTCCTCGTGGTACTGATAAGGGCATGGCTCAATTAACACCTTATGGCGATGGTTATTTTCAACTACATGGGATGACCAAAGGTATTACGTTGTTTGACGATGGCTTAGTCGAAAGTTCACAGGCTTCTGCGCAGCCAGAACTACCGACAAGTTTGTTGTCGAAAATACGTCATGGTTGGCGTCAAGAGATACTTGATGAACGTACCGACAATGCGATAGCACACATGGCTCAGTTCATTCCAGATTATCACACGGCAGTAAGAGGTGGTAAGGCGTTATTTGGTGCTCAGCAGATCCCAGGGACAGATCCAGTACTGCGAGCCGCGGACGTCACGTTTGAAGAAAATAACTACGCGCGTATCGAAGTGGTTAAAGCGTCGTCTACATTACTCGCTGCGCAGAAAATGGCGCAATATTGGTTTGATATTGAACCTAGCGATAACGTCGAGCAGCAGCATCCTGTGACTGTCCATTGGACTGTTCAAGAAGTAGAGGATTGTGCGATCAAACTGACCTATGAGCGTGGTTATCCGCAAGCATTAGCAGAGCGCTACGGTATGTAACATCCGCGCTTGATACTAAACTACTAGAAGGGCTCAATAACCAAAAAATTGAGCCCACTGACACCATACATCTTGTAGACCTTGTCTATCTCCTCGTATAAAGCTCACGGATTGTCCCGGTTTTGCCTGAGCCAAGCGCGGCAAATCAATCCTAGCGACGCAGCCAAACTTAGGATACCCCCCAATAGTCTGATGATCATTTAACAAAATGATTGGTTTCCCGTCGTTTGGTATTTGGATAGACCCAAGCGCAATACCCTCAGATAAAATGCCATCGTAAGGAGGAGTGATAGTTTCACCTTCTAGGCGATAACCCATGCGATTCGAGTTTGGCGATATTTCAAATATCGTGGAATAGAAACGGTCGATCGCTTCTTGAGAGAAGTCGTTGTATTGATAACCCTCAATAACGCGAAGCTTGATAGGAAGGTTATAATCAGGCTTAAAACGAAAAGTCATTTGCTTGGACTTTCGGCTAGGGAGTGCGTGTGGGTTGAAACCTATGATGTCTCCAGCTTTCAATGCCAAGCCATTTTGTTCGATGCCTCCTAAGGATTCTCTTAATACTGTTGATGAACTCCCTAAATGTTTCTCGACATTAAAACCGCCTTTCACGGCTAAGTAAGCTCGAAGACCATTGCGTGGTATTCCAAACTTAAGTGTTTGTCCTTTTTTTAACGAAAAGTCAGACCAATTGGTGAGTGCTATTCCGTCAATAGAAGCGTTTAAATCGCCCCCACAAATAGAAAGGTGACAGTCTTCTAGTGCTTTGAAGGTGGCATTTCCAAGCGTAATTTCAATGACTGAGCAATTTACAGGATTCTTTAATAGATGATTTGCCCAACTGTAAGCGTAATCATCAACCGGACCGCCTTGTGTAATACCAATATGCGCGAGCCCAAAACGACCGAAATCTTGAATCAATGAGAGTGGACCTGGCTTCTCTACGATTAAACCTGAAAAACTCATAATTTGCCCCCTAAATTGATGTACTCCTGTCTTGTGATTGAACCAAAAGTGACCTTGTCACCAACTTCAAAAGGAATAAATGGTGGCGTATCAGTGAACAACGAGATGGGTGTTCGACCTATGATGTTCCAGCCTCCAGGGCTATCTGAAGGGTAGACAGCGGTTTTACTGTCCGCTATCGCGACGCTGCCGGCTGGAACGTGAGTGCGGGGGGTATTGTGTCGTGGCATGTGTAATGCCTTTGGTAAGTCTGAAAGAAACGCGAAGCCTGGCGCAAAGCCGATTGCTGATACCGTGTAAACCGTTTTGGTATGCAGCTCGATCAATTCAGCCAACGGCAAACCAGCATCGTTGAATCGTTCTAAATCGAGCGCGGTCTCTTCTGAGTAGTAAACCGGAATGGAAATGTAGTTAGGTTGCTTATTATCCATCGAGCGGACATCAAAACGAGTAACGAGTTGGTTCAATTCTTTGAGGATGATGGATTCGTTAATTCTAAAGGGCAGGTAATCGATCAAAATAGTTCGGTATGACGGAACAACATTCATGATTATGAGGTTAAGTTTATCGGCAATCTGATGTGCTAACTCACCAATGTGTTCGACGGTCACCGCTTCATGAAAGCGAATCAGAATACTGCATTCAGAGATAGGAGAGATTGAAAACTGCCCTTGATTCATTAATTTCCTCCGGTGTAGAGACTTTGGCGAATCTTTTGAATCAATGCGATGGATTCGTCATTATCTCCGTGGACACAAATTGTGTCAGCTTCTAACAAAATATATTGACCCGATGCCGTTTTGACTCTTCCTGATTCAGCAAGCATTTTGACTTGTTCTAATATAGCGTGTTCGCTGTTTAAGACCGCATTAGGTTGTGTTCTGGGTGTGAGCATTCCATCATCTTGATACAGACGGTCCGCAAAGGCTTCAAATAACAGAGGTACATCAAAATCATCTGCTATTTCGAGATACTTTTCATTTTCTTGAGAGGCGAGGATCATTAGTGGAACTTTAAAAAGTGCCGCTGCTTTCACTACGGCGAGAAAAACGCCATCGCTTTGCATCATATCGTTATAAAGCGCACCATGGGGTTTGATATACCCTATGTCGGTATACTGCGCTTTGCACAAAGCTTGTAACGCGCCAACTTGATAAATCACCATGTTGGTAATTTCATCATTGGTCATTTTTAAGCTCCGACGACCAAAGCCTTGTAGGTCGGGATAACCAGGATGAGCACCAATTTCAACGTCGTGTTGGTTAGCGAGAGTAATCGTATCGTGCATGACATTAGGATCAGATGCGTGAAATCCACAAGCGATGTTCGCCATGTCAATGTGAGGCATTACACTCTCATCGGCACCCATTTTCCACGCGCCAAAGCTTTCGCCCATGTCGCAATTCAGTGTCAGTTGCTGGTTATTCAATGTCATACGTTTATAAAAGTCCAAAGTATGCTTTAAAAATGCAGGAAATTACGTTTAAGTTCAGTGACTAACTTCATTCTTCAAGAAGAAGGTTATCAAATGAAGTGGTGAAAAGATCGTCGTGTTCTTTGAAATGATCCGAAATTTTAAGAAAATCATGACTAATCAGTCTAATAATTGAGATTTACGGCTTCATTTCAAGATTTGTCGTGTTAGTCTTGGCTCTTCTTTTTTGTGTGATAGTTTGCATAGCAATCCTTTCGTTATTTTGATTGCTTTCTGCGACAGGAATATATATGTCATTACGAGCAAAGCTAATATGGCCGATTCTCGCTTTCATCACGGTCATCTTTGTTACATCTCAAAGTTACACGTCATATAACACTTATCAGTCCGCCAAACATGAATTGGTCGAACAGACCAAAGTTCTGATCAATGATGCTTCTCACTCAATTAAAGATGCGCTTGCAACAAAGAACAAACCAAAAGCGCAAACCATTTTGGCTGATCTGCTTAAGAAGCCAAACGTATCACGCGTAAAGCTTTACGACAAAGACAATAATCCATTTGCTGTATTTGCTTTGGATGGCTTTGCTGCACCTTCGCCGACAGTTAAAGAGCGAAGTCGTCTGCATGAAGTAGGATACGCACTATCTGCACACTTTCTGTACGTTTTTGAGCCTATTATTCACGAAGGACAAGTCATCGGATCGATTAGGGTGACGTTGTCACGAATTCCATTGTTCGAAGTACGAGATGCATTGCTACAAGACGGTGGGCTGTTCTTAGTCATTCTTTTAGCTGGTGGGGTTATGTTCTACTTTGGGGTTGAACGACGAGTTCTTCGTCCCATAGAGGAAGTCAATCGAGCGTTGCAAGATTTAGCTAACGGGCATCACCTTAGTGGAAGGATTCACCATAAATCAAAAGACGAGGTCGGTGCATTGGTCGCTTCTTTCAACTTTATGGTTGAAAAACAGCAGCGACTTGAAAAGCAGCGCAAACATAGCTTGGAAGTGCTAGAGCGCCGTAAGGTATTCGCCGAAGAAGTGATTGATTCTATTCAGGATTCGTTAATAGTCACGGACAACTTAGGGAGAGTGATTCATTGTAATACTGCTACGCAACGTATTTTTGAACATACTTACCAAGGGATAGAAACGGCAAACATTTGCGATCTAATCCAGACCAAGACGCCAAACGAGCTTGGACAAATACTAAGCCGAGGGCTTGAATGTGATGATATCCACCTGGAAAGTGGTGAAGGGAAGCAACAGCTAAGTTTAACCAGCCGACGCTTAGCGAAAAACGGCTATATGCTTTTCGTAATTCAGGACATCACCGAGATTGAAGAGGCAATGAATCGTCAAAGAGTAGCGGGTCGTGTATTTGAAAGCAGTCAAGATGGCTTAGTGGTGTTGAACCACCAAGGTATTATTACCATGGTTAATCCAGCGGTGACGAAGCTCGTCGGTGTAGAAGCTGACCAATTAGTGGGTAAGCCGTTCATCAAATCAATTCGCTGGAGAAAGCTACAAGCTATGATGCCGAGCATTCAAGAATCTATTGAAAACTATGGTATGTGGCAAGGAGAAGTGATTGAGAAGAACCATCTAGGTCAACTCGTTCCAATGTTTGCAAAGGTTAATTGCATTAACAAGAGCGATGACCAAAACACTTATGACATGGTCATCATTCTAACCGACCTATCAAGTGCAAAAGAGATGGAGCGTTTGGAGTATCTTGCACATCACGACGCCTTAACCGGGTTGGCAAATCGTTCTAAGTTCCACCTAGAGCTAGAAGAATTGGTACAAAGATCAGGCTATTTGCGCGACGAATTCGCGGTACTTTACTTGGATTTAGATGGCTTTAAGAATATCAATGACACTTATGGTCATGATGCAGGTGACGAAGTGCTCAAACAAGTGGCAGACCGGATGGCTGCGGCAACTCGACATAGCGATTTGATTGCTCGTTTATCGGGAGATGAATTTGTCATGTTGGTCAACCCAGCAAATCAGAAGGTCGTAACAAGGATTGCAGAACAGTTACTTGAATCGGTTTGCTCTCCAATTGAATACCGAGGCTCCCTGCTTAAAGTTGGCGTGAGCATTGGTGTGAAACTGGTTGGCGTTAACGAGCGTGACGCAACGCGTATTCTTAAGAGTGCCGATACAGCAATGTACCAAGCTAAGAAAGCAGGTAAAGGTCAAGCAATTTTAATGGGTTGCGAATCCCCAGAGACTGTTTAACTGTGGGCTAAAAACCTTTAGACTAGCGCGATTCGCGTCAGAAGGATATATAACATGAAAGTACTTGTTACGGGTGGTATGGGCTACATTGGCAGCCACACTTGTATTCAAATGATCGAAGCTGGTATGACGCCAGTGATCCTTGATAACCTATACAACAGCAAACCTACAGTGCTTGAGCGCATTGAAAAGGTTTGTGGTGCAAGACCTGAGTTTATTGAAGCGGACATCCGCGACAAAGCCGCGCTTGTTGAAGCAATGAGAGCGCACAACATTGAAGCTGTTATTCACTTCGCCGGTTTAAAAGCAGTGGGCGAGTCGGTAGAAAAACCGCTTGAGTACTACGATAACAACGTTAATGGTACGCTAGTGCTTGTTGATGCTATGCGTGAAGCAGGAGTTAAATCCATCGTATTTAGTTCTTCAGCGACAGTATATGGTGATCCTGCATCTGTGCCTATCACTGAAGACTTCCCAACTAGCGCAACTAACCCTTACGGCCGTAGTAAGTTAATGGTTGAAGAGTGTCTAACAGACTTCCAAAAAGCGAACCCAGATTGGAGTATTACGCTTCTCCGCTACTTCAACCCTGTTGGTTCTCATCCAACGGGTGAGCTAGGTGAAGATCCTCAAGGCATCCCAAACAACCTAATGCCTTTTGTCTCGCAAGTCGCAGTAGGTCGTCGTGAGTTTTTATCTGTGTTTGGTAGTGACTACCCAACAAAAGACGGTACTGGTGTGCGTGACTACATCCATGTGATGGACCTATCTGATGGTCATGTCGCCGCTCTTGAAAAAGTTGGCAATAAAGCTGGTCTGCATATTTACAACCTTGGTACCGGTAATGGTTATAGCGTTCTTGAAATGGTTAAAGCATTTGAAAACGCATCTGGCAAAGAAGTGCCGTTTAAGTTAGTTGATCGCCGCCCTGGTGATATCGCGGAATGTTGGGCTGACCCTTCAAAAGCTGCAAACGAACTTGGTTGGAAGGCTGAGCGCACGTTAGAAGAAATGACAGGTGATACTTGGCGTTGGCAGTCAAATAACCCTCAAGGTTACCCTGACGCTTAAAAAATCAAGTTTTACATATTAATAACAAAAAGGCGCACTTCTGCGCCTTTTTTGATCTAAATCGGAAAAAATCGTAAATTACTGGTTAAAAGGTAGCTTAGATAAATAGAACTGCTAAACTATGTCCGACTCTTAATTTAGGTCGTAAATTTTCTTAAGACTATCGGGGTAGTTCATGGAACTTGGTCTAATCATCGCTTTCATCGTGGCAGCAGCAATCATGGTGAAAAAAGAGATGGCAAAGCAGTAAGTTTTCATTTTTCATTCTTTTCTTAACATTTTTGAAATGAAAACGCGTAAAAAAGTCAGCATATTGCTGGCTTTTTTATTTTTGTAGCGCAAGTTCTTCGTTTATGACTCATTTATCAATCATTTTCGCAATGTCGCTGCAGATAGTTAGCTTTGTTTGAAAGTGGAAAAACAAAAAAGCACCCAACTAAGCGGGTGCTTTACGAACAGTTTTATAAATTGATGTCACTTAGAACTGGTAATCTACAGAAATTGCCCAGTTACGACCCGGTAAGCTATGGAAGTCTTTGTTGTCCGTACTTTCGAGACCGCGAACATCTTGGTATGTCCAGTATTTCTTATCAAATGCATTGAACAAGCCTGCTGTCAGCGTTAGGTCTTTGATAGGCATGTAATATGCGGTTAAGTCCATTACACCGTAACCTGCCGAATCAATTTGGTCATCACTAGACCAGTCGTCTTTCTTAGCTGCAAGCTTAAGAGACGCAAGACCACCAAAATGATGCTCGACGTTGTCGTAACCTAAACCAAGTACAGAAGACAAAGGAGCGACACTATCTAGTGCTTTACCTGTTGTTTTATCTTCACCATCTAGGTATGTCACAGATACTCTCGTGTACATACCTTTAGGGGCGTCAAAAGCTTCATCTAGCAAAAGTGTAGAACTAAATTCAACACCAGAAATGTCGACTTCATCTCGGTTTACGATCGTGAATCGGTCTTTATTTGGATCGATTTTTGGTAGTTCTTCTGAGTCGATAAAGTCTTTGTACTGAGTGATAAAGCCTGTGAGTTCAAACTGCGCAAAGTTGTTTTGACCACGGAAGCCAATTTCGTAAGAAAGGCTTTTCTCGGCTTCTAAATCTGGGTTAGGAACGAATTCAGCACCAGTGTCGTATTCATAGTAAAGCTGCTCAACTGTAGGTGCCTTAAAGCCCTGACTGATTTGGGCAAAAGTACTTAGTTTGTCGTTAAGGTGGTAAACCGCGCCCAGTTTCCCAGTAAATGCGTCATTACTGTTCTTACCTCGTTCGGTAGTAAAGCCTGCGTCAGATGTTGGATCCGCTTCAAATGAATCGTAACGGATGCCCGCATTTAGTACTAGTGTATCGTTAAGTAAGAATGCATTGTCTTGAAGGAAAATACCCCATTCGGTGACGGTGGCATCAGGGATTGTCGTTGAGCCAGGTTTACTAGTCCCATTGTCGTGGTAAATATCCACATTCGTTAGACTAAAATCTGTCACCACAGAATTTAGACCGTAGGTCAGTTCGTGAATTGCATTTCCGGTTGTGATTACCTTGTCGAACTGAGCATCAAACTGAAGTGACTCGTCTTCAGCTTGACGTAGGCGAGTACGATCCCCGTTATAGCCAATGTAACCTAAATGGTCAGTGACATTAGCGAAGTTAGAGTTTTCGCTCTCTGTGACCTGATAGTTAAGGTCTAATTTCATTGAGTCGAAAGCTGCATTTGCTTTAGTGAGTTCGTAGTTTACGCCATAACGCGTACGTGTCATTTCATCACTCGCTTTTGCGTTAGCATAAGTAACGCCAGGTCTTGGACCAAAATTAAGTGTGTAGTTGCCACGACGATCGTTTTCATCGTAGTTGTAGTTATAGCGCTCGAAGACAAAGCCGAGTTTGTTGACATCGTTAATGTTGTAATAAGCTTTTGCCAAAATGTTATTTAGATCTTTGTCTGCTGGGTTCTCAAGACCACGTGCTGAACCATCAATGTCGGAACCATCACCGTAGGTTTCAAGCTCGCTGCCGGTAGAGTAAGTTCCCATCAATAGTGTTTCAAACTTACCACGGCGCATTGCCCAAGTTAACGTGTTCTTGAATTGTTCGTCTGCAGAGAAGTAGCTCGATTTAATGCCAAAACGAGTCTCGTCACCGTCAGTTTTTAGAACGTCTGAAGGATCTTTTGTCTTAAGAACAACAACGCCACCCATTGCATCAGAGCCATATAGGGTAGAGGATGGACCCTTGTTAATCTCTATACTGGTCAGTGTGTCGAGTTCAATCGCGTTCGGATAAATTGCTTGAACCGCACCGCCACCTGGATTGAAAGGAGTAGCTTGCTGAACGCCATCAATCACAACTTTCACGCGGTCGCCTTCCATGCCGCGAATGTTAAAGCCCGAAATGCCAAAACGACCGGAAGTCGTTGCTTCCACTCCAGGGGTATATTGAACGGCATCATAAAGGTTCTTTGAAAGTGTGCGGTCAATATCTTTTGACGATACGGTCTCAACTGAAGCTGAAACATCATTAACGTTTTGTTCGGTACGAGTTGCAGAGACGACAACTTCATTGAAAGTTGAGCTTTCTTCTGCGTATGCACCTTGTGATAGGGCAATGAGAATAGAGGCTGACAAAATTGATTTTTTATACATTGGCTTCAATACCTTAAATCCATAATAGGCAATAACAACGTGCGGTATCTTAGTTTATACAAATGGTAATTACTATCATTACTATTGTTATTTAGTGTTGTTTTTGTCAATGGAAATTTGTGCTATGCGCAACCTAGTCTTTATTTATCAATCTGTTATATTGTTTAAAGTCATTTTCTAGTATAAATTTTTAAATACCACTACTGTGATTTAAATCACGCAAATAGGGAGCTATAGTGCAGAGCCCAATCACTTTAGAAGCACTTCATATCTTGGATGCTATTGATAGAAGAGGAAGTTTTGCTGCTGCTGCGAACGAATTAGATCGCGCGCCTTCTTCGCTTAGCTATCAAATTCAGAAACTGGAACAAGATCTCGATATCATCATTTTCGATCGTTCAGGTCACAAAGCACATTTCACAGAAGCCGGGAAGTTAATTCTTGAGCGTGGTAGGGCAATTCTGCAAGCTAGTGAGAAGCTTGTTAATGATGCAACGCTCCTGGCCAATGGTTGGGAACTTGATATTACGGTGGCTTTTGATGGAATTATTCCTATTTCAAATTTCTTCCCAATGGTAGATGCGCTATCTAACGTGAGTAGTACAAGGGTGAGGTTACAAGAAGAGATTCTTGCGGGAAGTTGGGAGTCGCTAAATACCGGAAGGGCAGACTTATTGATATGTCCGGCTCTCGATACACTTCCGCAAGATGTTAAGGCCGAAAAAATTGGTAAAATGAGTATGGTTTGGGTCGCCGCTTCTGATCATTATGTGCATAAGCGAAGTGGGGCGTTTGATGACAATGCCCGAGAAAAATATCGCGTTATTGCGATTGCTGATACGGCAAGAGAGCAGCCAGCGCTATCAATCAATGTAATGCAAAAACAGCCAAGACTCACAGTAACCAACTTTCCTGCCAAAGTTGAAGCACTAACTTCCGGGTTAGGTATCGGGACGCTACCAAGTCAAATCGCGGAACCTTTAATTGAGAGTGGCGTTCTTAAACGCATTGAAGGTACGGAAGAACAGCCAATTGATATTATTTTAGCGTGGCGCAGAAATACGATGGGCGAAGCCAAATCTTGGTGCGTACAATACCTTAAGAAAAATTGGCGTCTCAAATAAAAAAATCCCAGCATATGATGCTGGGATTTTTCGTTAAGAAGTGTGTGTTGAAAACTAAAATTCGTACTTCGCTGTAATAGCCCAGTTACGACCGGCTTGTGTTAGGTCTTTATTCTCAGTTTTCATTCCGCTTACATCATTCCAACTGTAGTATTCTTCGTCTGCCACATTAAATACTCCCGCTCGCAGGGTGAGATCTTTAATTGGCTTGTAGTATGCAGTTACGTCAACAACAGTTGCTGAAGAAATTGGTAGGATGTCATCACCATTGATATCACTGCTGTCTTTCGACGCAGTGTAGTTAACCGTTAGTGAAGAACCCCAGTTCTGTTCAGAGTCGTAGTTGAAGCCAGCAACTAGATTCCATGGGTTAACACTGTTTAATGGATCGTTGTTTCCGTCTTCACCTTCAGTATAGGCTGCAGCAACTCGAGAACTAAAGCCTTTTACTGGCATGAACTTATCCCAAGACAGTTGGTTGGAAAATTCAATACCTTTGATTGTTGCTTTACCAATGTTAACGTATTGGTAAACCGCAGGGTCGATACCTGGAATGAAGCTACCTGAAACTTGTTGTCGCTCGATAAAGTTATCGTAGTCACTGTAGAATACCGCGACTTCACTGCTTGAAATGTCGTTGTTGTGGCGCCAGCCAAACTCATAAGAAATACTTTCTTCTGCTTTCAAGTCTGGGTTTGGTTTGTTTATGTAACCGTGCATCGGGTTACCAAACGAGTAATACAGCTCTTGAAAATCAGGTGCGCGGAAACCTTGGCTTATCTGGGCAAACAAACGGTGTTGTTCGTTTAGTTTGTAGATCGTGCCTAAACGAGCAGTAAACGCGGAGTCAGAGAACTTTTTGTATTCGTTATCAGGGTTACCACTTGGGTTGTCGCTAGCGTTTCCAGGATCGGTTTCGAATGAGTCGTAACGAACACCAGGAGTAATGATGAAGTTGCCGACGGTAATCTCGTCTTGTAGGAAGACTCCGTAACGACGTTCACTTGCCGAAGGGATGTAGAAGATCTCTTTATCCGTCCCAGCGCTATTGAACTCTTTGTTTATGTTCTTAATGTCTTTATCTAAGTAAGACGCACCATAAACAATGTAATGTTCAGTGTTACCAAGCGTTAGGTACTTATCTAACTGCATGTCGAACTGGAAGCCTTCATCGCTGTAGGTGTAATCTTTGCGTTGATTGTTCAAGCCTTTGACACGATGTGTTATGCCAGTTTCGTCTTTACTTAAGTAATCTAGTTGCCACGTTAATGTGTCAGCAATTGATGCTTGAGCATCCCAAATATGCTTAATACCGACTTGATATTGTTCAGTTGTATCTTCGCTTCGTCCATCCGTGTAGCCATCATATGATTGAATGCCATCACCTTCATTGCGAATGTAGTTACCGCTAAATTCAAGTCTATGTGCTTCGTTTAACTGATATTGTAATTTCACTAAAAGGTTATTGGCAGAGGTATCGGCATCCGCTAAATCACCAAAGTTATCAAGCTCGCTACCATCACGGCGAGTGTAAGCAACTAAAGACTCAAGGTCCCCGGTTTTGTTTGCAAGAGCTACCGATTCGCTGAATGTATTGTCTTCTGAAGAGTAGTTAAATTTCGCATGACCACCAAAATCACGCCCCTTTAAGAAGTCCGAAGGGTCTTTCGTTTCGAAAGCTACAATGCCACCAATTGCGTCAGAACCATGCAAAGATGATGCTGCACCTTTTACGATTTCCACTGCTTTAACAAGATCGGTGTCAACTTCAACACGAGAAGAGTTAATAAAGTTATTGCCTGAATCGAACTGGTTACCTTGAGCAACACCATCAACTAGAACTTTAATTCGGTTGCCTTCGATACCACGAATGTTGATACTTTGAACACCTTGTCGAGCATTCGTCTCGACGGTAACTCCTGGCGTGTATTTAAATAGATCATCAAGACCGGTAATCATGCCATCTTCGATGTCTTGGTCTGTGACGACTGCAACTGACGCAGCAGTATCCTCGATTTGGCTATTTGTACGTGTCGCAGTAACAACGACTTCGTTAAAAGTTGAGTGTTCTTCTGCTTGTGCACCGTGAGCTAGAGCTAATAAAATTGATGCTGACAGAATTGATTTTTTATACATTGGTTCTAACACCTTATATCCATGATAGGCAATAACAACGGGCGATATATTATTTCAAGCAAATGATAATTACTATCATTATTATTATCACTAAAGTGGTGGTTAGGTATGTAAGAGAAATGACCTTTTTATATTTAGTATATAAAATTCAACAGGATAGCTTTTTATAACATAAGCTCGACGATAAGTTCTATAAAATTAGCAAATGAGATGTCGGTCACGTAAATTGCAGTTTGATGAAAAAGTAGGCATGTGCCAGTGTGATTTAATGGTGTTTACGTATTGTTGTGGTGCATGGGTTATGGCGGTAGTTATGCATGATTTGCGATTGGTTTATTATTTTATGAAATGTTTACTCAGGTTATCCAACAAAGTCTGAAGTTAGGAGAATAGGTAGGGCTGAAAACTTACAGCCCAAATCTTTGCTTTATCAGACATCATTTTCGTTTGAGTGGTAACACCATATCTGCAGTGCCATCTGCAAATTGTACGTCCAACTCAAATCCTAAACTTTGTGCGAGTGACAGCATGCCTCGATTGGTTGGCATTGTCATTCCGGAAATCTGCTTGGTGCCTTTTGCTTGGCAGTAACTAATGATTTTTTGCATCAGTACTTTGCCCAGACCTTTACCCTTTAAATCTGATCGGACCAAAATCGCAAACTCTGCATCACTATTATCCGGTGTTATCAGAGCTCGAGATACACCAATAATGGAAGGTCCATTATCATCAAAGGCAACAGCAACAAATGCCATTTCACGGTCGTAATCAATTTGGGTTAAATTTGCAAGCGCCTCATGATTAAACTCCCCAACATCGGAGAAAAACCGATTGTAGAGGTCTTCTTTAGATACGCTATTTATAAATTGAGCGTGAATTGGCTCATCCTCAGGAAGAATTGGGCGCAACAGAATAGGTTGCCCGTCACGTAATGTCACTGTCTCAACAAACTCTGCGGGGAAAGGGCGAATAGCTAAGCGTTCCTGCGCATCTCCTTGATACTTTTTGAGTGTCACGTCTGCGTCGATTATGGTTAATTCACTACCTGACACCAATACTGGATGTATATCCAGGCTCTCTATTTCTGGTAGTTCAACCGCCATTTGAGATATGCGAACCAGAAACTTTGATAGTTCGTTTACATCAATCGCGTCTTTATGCTTTTGCAAGCGAACTTTCCCTGATTTCAACGCAATTACCACTAAATAACGAGCTAGGTTCATATTCAGTGGTGGCAATGCCGCAACCGCGTCTTGAGTGATGTTCCAATCTGAGCCTCCTTGTCCGAGCAAAATCACTGGACCGAAAACTTTATCAACCGCGATACTAATTCTGAGCTCCTCAGCGCTACCTAGTTTCGCCATTCCTTGGACCAACAACCCTTGTAGGTTCGCCGCTGGATAGCTCAGCTTTGCGGTGTCGAGAATGGCTTGCGCGGCGCTAGATACCTCTTGGCTATTACGCAAATTGAGTGCAACACCATGTACATCAGACTTATGAGGAATATCGGGAGAGCGAAGCTTTACCGCGACCGGGTAGCCAATATTTTCCGCCATATGGACCGCTTCAGTAACTTCAGAAGCGATCCAAGTCGGAAGAATATTAAAGCCAAACTGTTCAAACAAAGGGCTGGTTTGATGCGTATCCAGCATTACTGTTTGTTTGTCCAGTAATTGTTCGTTTACCCATTCACGAGCTGAACTCACGCTACCGGAGTGTAAAGGTTCAGCGGTTGTTGGAGTTTCCATCAATTGTTTTTGATTTCGTCGGTATTCGACCAAATGCATGTAAGCAACGACAGCACTTTCAGGTGTTCTATAAGTTGGAATGCCCGCACGTGTAAAGGCTAGCCGAGCCTCTCTCGATGTCTGCTCACCAGACCAATTGGTCAATATATTGAAATGCTTATGTCGGGGATGAGCTTGAATTGCTTCAATCACAGCGTTCGCGGTTTCTAATGAATCCGACACCGCTGAAGGGCTATGCATTATTAAGATGGCATCAGCGCAGTCTCCGTTCATCAGTGCGTTTATGGTATCGACATAACGTTTCTTTGTTGCATCTCCTGCAAGATCAATAGGGTTAACACCACGCCAACTAACAGGCAATGCGGACTTTAGTTGTTCGACAGACTCTTCATTTAATGTTGCGAGCTTGCCGCCTCTTTCAAATAGAGTATCGACGGCCATGATTGCAGGACCGCCGCCATTGGTTACGATAGCTAGGCGTTCGCCTCGAAGCGGAACCGAATGTGTCAACGTTTCTACTGCCGCAAATAACTCGTGCGTATTACCCACACGCAGCATACCCGTTCTTCTTATCGCAGAATCGTAGATAACATCCAATGAATCAGTGTTGCCATCGCTAAATGGGCGAGCTTGTGAGGATCTACCTGCTTTGAGAACCAAGATACGACGGTTTCGTGACGCTGCACGTGCTGCCGACATAAAGCGTCGAGCATCTTTAATTGAATCAACATAGAGAAGAATGGCTTCGGTCTTTGCATCCATGCTTAAATAATCAAGCAGTTCTGCAAAGTCGATGTCTTGCCCTTGACCGATTGAGATAAAAGAAGAAAAACCAATATTCTTGTCGTTTGCCCAATCAAGAACCGTGGTACACACTGCAGCGGATTGAGAGATGAACGCAATTTTACCCGGTTGCGCTGCCACGGGAGAGAAGGAGCAGTTGAAGTTATGCCAAGGAAGAATTATCCCGAGGCTATTTGGTCCTAAGACTCTTATGTTTAGATCAGAGAAATCGATACTTTCAACGTCATCTGAAATGACGATAGCAAACTCCGTGCCGCGCTGATCTAATTCAACAAGTAGTTGTTTATTGCGTGACACATTCGTACAAAGAATGGCGATATCTGGGGTATAGGGCAGGGAGGCGACGTTAGGGTATGCGATAACACCAGATACAGACTTATATTTCGGTGTCACGGGCATGATTGCACCACCGAACCCGCTTTGAAGAAGATTCCGCATTACTATTTGTCCTGCGCGTAACTCTTTTTGAGAGGCGCCGATTACCGCAACAGAATTAGGTTTGAAGAGTTTTTGTAATTTATTCATTCTTTCTCCTTGGCCTCTTACGCCTAGAACGGTTGGTCACTCCTCATACAATCATAAACGAATAAGCATCTCTTTAAATATGGACAAAGCAGACATTGGCTCAAAAGTGAGCCAAGCGTACAGAGTTTGTGTCACTCATCACATGAAAATCACAGTTTATTGTGTTTGGTGCTTGATAAAATGACCTGCTATCGGCATGATTTATCGTAATATTTATTTAGAGCGTTTGTTACTCCATGAAAAAAATCGCAATCATCGGCTTATCAGTACTGCTTTCTGCTTGTGCTTCGGAAACTTACATCACAGATGTAACCTCAGAAAGCTACCGTGAGGACTACCAAACTCCTTCAGTTTCAAAACCTATTATGTCGTCTGAAAGCGCTGTAGTAGAGAAAGATGTAGAACCAACAGTTGTTAAAATGACTGCGAAGCCTGAAGAGAAAAAGGTAGTTAAGCTGACACCGAAAGAGCAGGTAAAACCAGTTAAGATCGTACCGCCAAGCAAGAAACAAGCGGGTATCCAGCGTTTTGGTTATACCATTCAAGTTGTCGCGGTTGGAAGCCAAGCTAAAGTGGATCAGTTCGCTCGCCAGCTTCCTCAAAATGGTCAGCCAATTTGGGAAAACTACAAAGTAGTGAACGGTACTAAGTGGTTCTCGGTACTTTACGGTGACTACGCAACAAGTGCAGAAGCAAAGCAGGCAATTTCTTCTCTGCCTGGTCATTTTCAACAGCTTAAGCCATTTGTGAAGAGTATCGATGCCATTAAGAACTCGGCATATCCTACGCTCAATAAGCTAAATTAATTTACGAAGAGAAGGGAGCGAAATGCTCCCTTCTTTTTTGGTCAAATCCTATTCGAACAGCATTCCTCACAGTAAAATAACTGTACGTTACTACTCAAAGGTTTATCATACTGAATAGTATCTTTTGGAGATCACGGAAAGATTGATTCATGATTAAAAATATCCTTTTACTATGCGGTGGCGGCTCTTCTGAGCACGAAATTTCACTGTTATCTGCTAATTTTGTTGAGCAGCAGCTAAACCTCATCGAAAACGTGAACGTTACGCGTGTAGAAATTAAAAATGAAGGTTGGGTGACTAACCAAGGTGAGTTGGTTTACTTAGATCTCAACACCAAAAAATTGTGTTCTGACAACTTAAGCTTAGAAGTCGATTTCATTGTCCCTTGTATCCATGGTTTTCCTGGCGAAACCGGTGATATCCAGTCTATGTTCGAAATCGCAGGTATTCCATATTTAGGTTGTGGACCAGAAGCAAGCAGTAACAGCTTCAACAAAATTACTTCGAAACTATGGTACGACGCGATTGGCATCCCAAATACACCTTACTTATTCTTGACTCGTAACGACGAGCAAGCTCATGCGCAAGCATTACAAGCGTTTGATAAATGGGGTAAAGTTTTTGTCAAAGCTGCACGACAAGGTTCATCTGTTGGCTGTTACAGCGTCACTGAAAAGGATGGTGTAATTCAAGCCGTTAACGATGCATTTGGCTACTCTGAGCAAGTTTTAGTTGAAAAGTCTGTGAAGCCGCGTGAGCTAGAAGTCGCAGCGTACGAAATGAATGGTCAACTGTTCATTACTAAGCCCGGAGAGGTCATTGCTCCAGATGGCGCGTTTTATTCTTATGATGAGAAGTACAGCAGCTCAAGCCACTCTTTGACAGAGGTTGAAGCAAAGAACTTAACAGCAGAACAAATTGAAGCGATTCAAATTGCTTCTGAAACCGTCTTTAAACAGATGAATCTGCGTCACTTATCTCGCATTGACTTCTTCTTAACAGAAGATGATGAGATTTATCTGAATGAAGTCAACACCTTCCCAGGTATGACTCCAATCTCTATGTTCCCTAAAATGCTGCAGAACAACGGTCACAAGTTCCAAGAGTTTTTAGCAGATTGTATTAATACTGCAATCTAAATAACGTTACCGTCGTTTGTTTTGTGGTAGAAATAGGCATAACTGAGCGATATAACAACATTAATGTTTGATTATTGCTCAGTTGTAATTATGATTGTAAAAAAGCACTAAATAGATGGCTCAGTGGTATGGCAATTTCAAATTATAGAGGTTTTAACCTGCAATCAGGCGGACCTGATGGTAGCGTTTGGAAGGTAAAAATCAAAAACCACGTTTTACAAGGCAGTTTGACGGCGGTAAAAAAGAGCATAGATTGGTGGTGCGACACCGCGTCTATTATTGATCCAAAAGAGTTTGCAACTTTAGGTCAACGCGCACAAAGCACTAACAGTCCACAAACTGAAATATTTAACGGCTACACGATAAAGAACGACACTGGCGAGCCAAACGCTTGGTATTGTATGTTCAATGGCAAACTAATCAAAGGCGGCAAAGCTGCGATTCAGCGCCATATCGAAGCGTATTTAGTTGCAAAACAGAAAGCGCTACAAGCTCAACAACAAAAGAAATAAGAATATGACACTCGTATATTCAACAGAAACTGGTCGAATCAAACCTGAAGAAGAGAAGATCGAACGTCCTAAAGGTGATGGTATTGCTCGCATTCAACGCCAAACTAAAGGTCGTAAAGGCAAAGGCGTTTGTATCGTAACTGGTTTAGATTTGGATGACGCGCCATTAAAGCTACTGGCAGCTGAACTGAAAAAAGTTTGCGGCTGTGGTGGCTCAGTGAAAGATGGAAGCATTGAAATTCAAGGAGATGCGCGTGATAAGATTAAAGCGCACCTTGAAAAGAAAGGCATGACAGTCAAGTTAGCCGGCGGTTAATAGTAAAAAAGAAGCCCTTTGAGGGCTTCTTTTTTTTAATATCCAGTAATGTATTGAGAATATCGTTTTTTCCCGAAAACCTGCTTAGTAATAAGAACGATAGAAACGCTAACCGTGAGTGTAAAGCCAAGAGTCAACAGAAAGAGTAGGAGGTTGGTATCTTGAGTTTCTGCATATTGGTAAAGCGGCGTTCTTTTAAGTACAGTAAGCACCCATGGGTGAATGAAGAACACGCCAAAACTTGTTTTTGCCAACTGAGATAACAAGTGTGATTTGAACTGAAAGGCTTCGAAGAAGTAAAATAACGCGATCACGAGACATAGTTTTTGTAAGAACATTGTATCAACCCCGCCATAAACCAGCATTTCCTTAATGTAATTTCCCCGATGACCAACAGATGCTTCGTAAATACATAAGCAGAGCACTATTATTCCTAAAATCAGGAGCTTAGATTTAGCATTTACTAGCAATGAACTTCTATGTTGAGAAACACTACAACCAATGAGATAGATTGGCGTGAAATAAATAAACATTTGAAGTGGGTTCGTGTTTTCGTATGAACGATGAATAAACAGAGACGCTAAACATAGTAAAACGAGTATTGAAACTTGCTGGTACGCTTTAAGTCTGAGGAACTTAGTATGTAAAGGCGCAGACGCAAATAGCAATACAGCAAAAGGAATGTACCAGTAAGCCGTTAACATACGTCCTGTCAAAATGTACTTAACTGCGGTTGCGAACACAGAATCGTCAGAACTGAAGAGCATCCGTGAATCAATTTCTACGCCAGGTTCGAAATATCCTGTTTTTGTAGCGAACAATAACATGGTCGCTAGAGAGCCCAAGAATAAATAAGGCAAAACAACTGCCTTGAACTTATTCAAATAAAAGTCAGTTGTTTTTGTCCCACGTTGGTAAAAGACATGATGAAACATGTATCCCGAAATAAATACAAACAAGGAAGTTGAGCCATAGAAAAAGCTCTGAAAAGCCAACCAAGGTCCAGAAGTAGTGCTCATGCCATAATGAAAGCAATGTACTGCGACAATACAAATAATGGCGAACCCTCGATAGTTTTCGATAGATTGTAAATGCTGACGCATAATGTTCCCGCGTGATTATACTTAAAAGCGCAAACTAACACTGTCAGCCAAACGATTGTACTAGATGGATGCAATCTCAGTAGATAATCAATATTGAATACTGACGAGAACTCATACTTTTCTAAAAATCAAAGAGTGTGCTAATAGCAGAGCAAGCAATCGCAGATTGATAGATCCATATTAGCTATTTTATGGTAAATCGCGG
>NZ_BCUF01000037.1 GCF_001591145.1 Vibrio harveyi NBRC 15634 = ATCC 14126 = KCTC 12724
GGTTACTTGGGTATATATCAAATCATGGCGAGTTTCTCTCGACAGACCTGCAACGGTTTTGATTGAACGAAGTACTAACAAATCAGAAAGGACTCCCTCGATTTAAGTAGTTAAACGCTTTATTCAGGACTCACTTTTTTTCCACACCTCCACTGATAATTTATATATCAAGCATCAATAAATAAGAGCGTTAATCGTTTGCTGTACTTCTGGTTAATGCCTTAGTAAACACTAAAGGCTTGTGTGTTCCTGTCAGTGGTGACTTGTCGGAGGAACGGTTACACAAGTCATTTGGTTCATCGGAAATGAGATAACTAAATGAAAAAAAGATCCGTACTAATTCCTTTATTTCTTTTATCAAGCGCTGCTCATGCAGCGAGCGATTACGTTGTTGGTCAACTGATTCCTGAAAAAAGTGTTGTGGTAAAAAGTGAAGTCGTCGGCGTGGTGGATTCTTATCGTTATGATAACGGTGACTCTGTGACTCAAGGGCAGGAGCTATTGTCTCTGTCCTCAGAAGACTATGCATTGAGTTTGGACTTAGCCCGTAACGAGTTAGAGGTGAGTCGTGCCGAGTTAGATATTCAAGAAAAGCAATTAAAGCGTTATCAATCCTTGCTGACCAGTAATGGCGTCTCGGCAAGTGACGTGGACAACCAAATTCGTGTGACTAACATTGGTCGAGCTCAATTCAACGTAAGCAATACACACTACAAAATCGCTGCACGAACATTGGATAAAGCCTCTCCAGATGCACCTTTTGATGGGGTAATCATCAATCGCTCTGTTGAGTTAGGGCAGTTTATTTCGGTGGGCGATGCGCTCTTTACCATCGCTGATATGAAGCGATTGAAAGTGCGTTTTCATCTGTTAGAGATTGATTTCAACAAGTTCAGCAAAGGCGAAAAGGTTAAGGTCGAAGTGCCTTCTGTTGAGCAAACGCTAGATGGCACCATCACTTTGCTTTCTCCTGCGTTCCAAAACAGTGAGCCGGGCTTCCTTGTCGAAGTGACGGTCGATAACGCCAACGGCGAGCTTAATCCGGGCATGGAATCATACGTGTATTTCAATGATCAGGAGGCAATGTGAATTTCTTCTTAGATTTGCTCTCTCATCGAAAGTTTGCGTCTAAAATCCTAACCATTTTGATCATCAGCATTGGTGCCCTTACTGCCTACAATCTTCCCCTTGCTGAGAAGCCTCGATTTGACTTAGGAAAAGGCGATATCGTCACGGTTTACCCTGGTGCCAGTGCGAAAGACATTGAAAGCAACATCACCAGTAAAATCGAGAAAGAACTGCTGTCTATTTCTGGATTGAAAGAGTTTACCTCCACGTCGGAAACTGGCGTCTCAAACATCAGTGTGGTGTTGGACAGCAATGTCTCTGATCCGAATGCGGTTTATCAAGACATTCGAGATGCACTGGCAAGGGTAACGGATTTACCCGCTGGTGTGACCGAAGCGCCAACCTTGTCGATCAAAAAGTCGTACAGCTTGGATTTCATGGTGGTCGGTATTTCTGGTGATGTTGGTTATAAAGCACTGCGAGATAAAGCCAAAGACCTAGAGTTGGCATTGCGACGCGTAGAGGGGATTGGTGAAGTTTACACTGTTGATTTACGTGCGCCAGAATTCTTAATCCAACTCGAACCAATTTCTTTGAGGCGCTACGGCTTAACATTGGATCAAGTGGCGGCATTGATTGCAGAGCGTAATACGCTGATCAGCGGTGGTCGTCTAGAAACCTTAAAGAACAACCCTGAACTGATGACCTCTGCCGAGCTGGATAGTATTGAAGAGCTGCGTGAAATGTTCATCTCATTCAGCCCAAATATTCAGCTTAAAGACGTTGCAGGTCTCATTGAGGATGGGTTTGAAAAAGGCGAGGTTTATGGCTCAATCAACGGTAACAAGAGCATTCTTTTTGACTTAAGAACCAATGAAAGTGCGGACGTTATTAGCACCTCTAACGCGGTGAAAGCTCTGATTGCAAATCAGCAAAAACTGCTCGGTGACAAATACACTATCGCCATCGGTTCTGATTTGTCTGAAGACATCCAAGAGAAAGCGCGCATCGTGCAAGACAACGGCTTGGTTGGGCTTGGCTTGGTGTTGATTACGTTGGCGCTTTTCCTTGATAGACGCATTGCATTTTGGGTCGCGGTTTCTATTCCCGTATGTATCTTCGGCACGCTGGCTTTGCTGCCTCCTTTCGGGCAGATTCTGGATGTGTTCACTATGTCCGCCTTAATTTTGATTGTCGGAATTATTGTCGATGATGCCGTGGTGGTGAGCGATAAAATCGTGGCACTAGTTGAAGAAGGTTATCCAGTTGATAAGGCGGTCTCGCAAGGTGTGAAGAGTGTATTCCCAGCGGTCCTAGCAAGCATTTTATCGACCATGATTGCCTTCATACCTTTGCTCTTCTTACCGGGAAACAGCGGTAAATTGGTTTATGTAATTCCGCTTACGGTCATTATTGCGTTGTGCTTTTCGTTTATCGACGCGCTGTTCTTTATTCCTGCCCATTTAAAGGGCATTTTGAGTAAGAAGAGTCAGGTAAAGAAAAAGCCATTTTTAGATTTAAGCGCACTGAATCGTTTAATTGAACTTGTCATTCGAAACAGCAAAGTAGCGCTGCCATGTATTACCGTAGTGATTCTGACTTTAGGAGCGATTTCATATAAGAGTTTGAGCTTCTTGTTCTTCCCAACAGACGGCGCGTATTTGATAGAAATCAGTGCTGAATCGAATCCAGAGTTAGATTTGGATGACGTCTGGAAAGAAACACAACAACTCGAAGCGCTGATCAAAAGCACTGAAGAAGTGAATTATTGGTACGGCGAAGTGAGCTCACCAAATAGCTATTGGGTGATTTCATTAACACCACCAAACAGCCGAACAAGAACCGCAGAGCAAATCGTCGAAGAGTGGGAAGAGAAAGCAACGCAAATTACAGGGTTGGCTCAAATTGAGTTCGATATTGATGGCGGCGGTCCTCCGGTAGGACGTCCAGTGGACTTGCGTGTCGTTGGCGGTACGGATGAAGGGCGAGAAAAGCTTGCTAATGATTTGACGGCGTACATTGAATCATTGGAAGGGACGAGCCGAGTACGACGTGATTTAAATGCACCAGCACCACAGATTCAAGCTGAGCTGCAAAATCACTGGCTCAAGTACTACGGCATCAGTGCCAACAAAGTTGGGGATATCATTAAGTTTGCGATTGACGGTCAACGCGTGACGCGGATCTTTAATGGTGAAGAAGAAGTGTACTTCCGAGTCGCTTTAGAAGAAGACGACAAATCCTTAAAAGAACTGGATAACATTTTGGTTCGCGCCAGCAATAACAAGCTGGTGCCATTAAGTGAGCTGGTTCGATGGAGAAATGCCGATGCAGAAGCACAAATCAAACACTTTAATGGAGAGCGAGTGATTCGTGTCTCGTCAGGTGTCGATTCGACCGTGACTGATCCGGTTGCCGTTTTTGCTGCGGTTCAAGAAGCCTTTGCCAATAAAGAATACGGCGGTGCCTCTATTATTGCGACAGGGCAGATCTTAGAAACACAAGAAGCGCAGCAAGGCTTTGTCATCGCGATTAGTGTGGCGTTTATTGGCATTGCGTTGCTTCTGATTCTTCTTTTTGACCGAATGCGCGAAACCTTAATTGTGTTGACGGTGATTCCTTTTGGCATCGCTGGTGCGATGTTTATTCTGTTCTTACATAATCAGGTGCTGAGCTTTTTCTCCATCATCGGGATGATTGCCTTGATTGGTATTATGGTGAACAACAGCTTGGTGCTGATTTGGCACTTCAAAGAACACGAAGCGCAATGTAACGATACCAACTTGCTGGAGTTTGTAATTCGTGGAACGCAAAGCCGAGTAAGACCAATCACCTTAACCACAATCACAACCGTTGCAGGTCTTATCCCGCTTGCGTACGGCTTGGGTGGCTACGATAACTACATGTCGCCGATGGCGCTGGTGGTTGGTTGGGGCTGCGTGATCTCGATGATCGTCACGCTTACCGTGATCCCATCCATTTACCTATGGACACACAGGAGAGGGAATGAAAGTGCATCCGCAGTCAATGACAACAGCGAGGAGAGAGCCCTAGCGACCGACTAAGTATTATTGAAATACCGGACAGCCCGCAGTTAAATTCTGCGGGCTTTTTGGTTGGGCTAAAACTAAAGTCGAACACGGTTCATAATTGCTTACCGATCAATGCCTTTTGCTGCGTGGTGATAATTCTCAGGATGTGATCTTAAACGTTATCAATTTGTTAACGATTGCTATACTTACCAAGCCATAAACAAAGGAAAAAATAAGGACGTTCAATGTTAAAGCTCAAGCAAATTGCTGTCGCGGCTTCTCTGGCTGCACTCAGTACAAGTTTTTCAGTTTCTGCTAAAGATACGTTCGTAACCATTGGTACGGGCGGTGTAACTGGCGTGTACTACCCGACGGGTGGTGCAATTTGTCGTTTGGTGAACAAATCACGTGCTGATCATGGCATCCGTTGTTCAGTAGAAAGTACTGGTGGTTCTATCTACAACATCAACACCATTCGCGCAGGTGAGTTGGATTTAGGTATCGCGCAGTCGGACTGGCAATACCATGCTTATAACGGTACGAGCAAGTTTGAAGATAAAGGACCATTCAAAGAGCTTCGTGCGGTGTTCTCTGTACACCCAGAACCGTTCACCGTTGTGGCTCGTAAAGACGCTAACATCAACACGTTTGATGACCTAAAAGGCAAACGAGTGAACATTGGTAACCCAGGTTCTGGTCAGCGCGGCACCATGGAAGTGCTAATGAAAGAGTACGGTTGGACGAATGATGATTTCAAGCTGGTATCTGAGCTAAAAGCATCAGAACAGTCAAAAGCACTGTGTGATAACAAGATCGATGCGATGGTTTACACGGTCGGTCACCCAAGTGGTGCGATTAAAGAAGCAACGACCTCGTGTGACAGCAACATCGTAACGGTAGCCGGGCCACAAGTTGAGAAGTTGGTTTCTGATAACAGCTTCTACCGTATCGCAAACGTACCGGGTGGCATGTACCGCGGTTCAGAAAGCGATGTACAAACCTTTGGTGTAGGTGCGACGTTTGTTTCTTCAACGGCCGTGCCAGACGAAGTAGTTTACAACGTAGTGAAAGCGGTATTCGAAAACTTTGATGATTTCCGCCGTCTACACCCAGCATTCGCCAACTTGAAGAAAGAAGAAATGGTGAAAGATGGTCTATCTGCGCCGCTTCATCCAGGTGCTGAGAAGTACTACAAAGAAGTGGGTTTGATTAAGTAATTTCACTTAGAACTAATAAAAACGCCATCGTAGTTTGCGATGGCGTTTTTGTTTGTGAGCAATGAGCGCTTGGCTTTGGTTATATCGTGGTATTGAGTTAGGCATAGACATCTACGAAAAAGTAAATGGTAATCGCGATAGAAGAGAGGGCAACGAAGCCTTTTACATGATTAGGATTCAACCGGCGAGATACACGCGCTGCCAAGTAGCCGCCAACCAATGTGCCAACCATTACAACGCTGCCTTTGGTCCAATCGATCGAACCGTTAGCAACAAAGATCACGATGGCAATCAGAGAAACACAGGTCGAAACCAGCAGCTTAAGCCCGTTCATTAAGTTGATGTCTTGGTGCCCTGCAACCACTAAATAACTTAATACGATCACGCCTAGTCCGGCATTGAAGAAGCCGCCATAAGCAGAGACGCTAATCAAAAGAAGACTTAATGCAATCACACCCAGAATGCCGGCGTGTTTGGTCTCTTTGGTCAGAGATTTAATCAACGCGGTCATGCGTGAGCCAGTTAAAAAGAGCACGGTTGCGAATAAAAGTAGCCATGGAATCGCTTCAAGAAAAACAGATTCCGGCGTATTCAGCAGAAGGTAAGCACCGACAGCGCCACCAATCAAACTGAAAGAGATAGTGAAAGCGAGTTCTTGCTTGTTCTTCATGATTTCTTCGCGAAAACCGATTGCACCACTGATGTAACCTGCGCAAGAAGCATAAGTATTCGTCGCGTTCGCCATGATGGGAGGCACGCCAACCGCCATTAATGCAGGGAAGGTAATGAAGCTACCACCACCGGCGACGGAGTTCATGATCCCACCAACGACGCCCGCAGCAAACAAGAGAGCAAATTCCAGCAGCATAAAAAGTCCTTTTTTGTTCTTATAGTTTTTGTTTCTGAACGATTAACACTACGCAACTCACCCAAAGAAATAAAGTAGCGATTAGTCCAAGAAAAAAGCCACCGCAGAGGGTGGCTTGGTTTCAAAGGTCTATCTTGAGGGAGAGATAGAATGCTTATTGCTCAACTTTCACTGGTTGCGCTTTAAGCTTTTGAAAGAGTTTTACAAACAGTGGGCTGCCAAGTACCAATACTGCAAGCACTGTGAATGTCAGTGTGATTGGGCGTTCCCATAAGAAGCTCAGTTCACCGTCGGAAATCATCAATGCACGACGCAGGTTCTCTTCCATTAATCCACCAAGGATAAAGCCAAGCAACAGCGGTGCGAGAGGGAAGTTTGCTAACCTTAGTGCGATGGCAGCCATTGCCACAAGTAACATCACAAACACGTCCATGGTGTTGAAAGAAACCAGATACACACCCGTAATGGAGAAGAACAGAATCATCGGCAACAACACGGTTCTTGGTACTGCTAACAACTTCGAGATGTATGGGATCAGCGGTAGGTTAAGAATCACCAACACAATGTTGCCGAAGTACATGGAGATAATTACCGACCAGAACACATCTGGATGTTCAACAAACAGACGAGGACCTGGTTGAATACCGTAAGCGATTAATGCTCCTAGCATGATTGCGGTTGTACCAGAGCCCGGAATACCAAGAGTCAAAAGAGGAACGAAAGAACCACTTGATGCCGCGTTGTTCGCTGACTCCGGAGCAACCAAACCTCGAATGCTGCCTTTACCAAACTGCTCTTTTTTATCCTTTGGAGCAAGGTTACGTTCCATACCGTAACTTAAGAAGGCTGCGATGGTTGCACCTGCGCCCGGAAGAACACCAGTAAAGAAACCAAGAATTGAAGAGCGAATAGAAACAGGCGCTACTTCTTTGATTTCTTCCTTGGTGACTTTCATCGAGCCAATGTTGCTCAGCTTATCTTGTTCCTCATCACGCGTATCTTCAGAAGGCTTCAAAATACCCATCAACGTTTCACCAAGCGCAAAGGTCGCCATCGCCAACAATAGGAAGCTAAAGCCATCCATCAAATCCGTTAGACCAAAGGTGAAGCGTTCGACACCGACGCCTTTATCAATACCGACGGTAGACAACATCAAGCCTAGAATGGTCATCATCCATGCTTTTATTACTTGTCCTTTGCCAGCGAACGCAGCCACTGCGGATAAGCCAAGAAGCATTAGCGCAAAGTAGTCAGAAGATTGGAAGCTTAACGAGACGTTAGCCAATGCAGGTGCCGCCACAAGCAGCATTATTGCTGAAAGCGTGCCACCAGTGAAAGAAGAGTAAGCCGCCAGTGCAAGTGCTTTACCTGCTTGTCCTTTCTGCGCCATTGGGTAGCCATCAAACGCGGTAACTACGGTTGAAGAACAACCCGGTGCGTTGATAAGAATAGAGGAAGTTGAACCACCAAATACCGCACCATAGTAAACACCTGCCATCAGAATCAGACCCGAAGATGGATCCAAACCATAGGTGATAGGAATCATCAGAGCGATGGCAGAAATAGGACCAAGCCCCGGTAGCATGCCGATAAACGTACCAACAAAACAGCCAACAATCACCATCATGATGTTCATTGGCATCACGGCGGTGGATAAACCTTGTAGAATTCCATCTAACATAATTCAGTCCTTTCTTTTGACTACCAGATGGTGAAAATCAGACCAGGCTCAAGGTAGATATCCAGACCTTGAGTGAGCAACAAGTAAAACGCGATAACGAACGGGAATGAGGCTCCAAACAACACCGATTTACGTCGTTCGCCAAGAAGGTAAAAGCCCGCAAGCAGGAAGAATCCTGTCGCTAATACAAAGCCGATGTAAGTCAAACCCAGACCATAAAGCGCCATCAAAACTAAAAAGGCGATAAGCAATTTCCAGTTGAATGACATCACAGCGCCGCTTTGTTTATCGGGCTGACCAGTGACCAATAGCATTAGCGCTAAACCAATCCCGACGTAGGTCAGAATGGTCGGTAAAGTGCGAGCCGTGAAAGGTTCGTATTCATCCCCGGGAAAGAGAGGGATTTGCGTAGTTTGGTAGCCATAGCATAGGCAAAACAACAAAAAGATCATCGCGCCAACACGATCGCGGCACAGCAAGTTCTCTTTGGTAAAAATATTGGTTGAATGAGACATATCCAACTCCTAGAACAACAGGAAAAGACCGTATATGGGCGTTAATGAAGAAGGACCAAGTCATTAACAATTAAGCGCATCGCTGCTAGTCGAGTTACTTAGTGTTTACCAATCAATAAACAAAGGAGTTTTTACTTGTCGAATATCGACAATGCCCATATACGGTGAAATTAGAGTGCAAATACAACGGGGCTAGGGATAGCTAACCCCACAAACTCGGATGGGAGTTATTACTTTTTAAGGAAACCTAATTCGCGCATTAGATCGCCCATTTGCTGCTCTTGCTCTTCTAGGAACGCGAAGAACTCTTTATCCGCTTTGTAGTTGTCAATCCAACCATTGCGGTCACGAACAACTTGCCATTCGTCCGTTTTGTACATCTTGGTCAGAGCTGCGTTCCATTCATCGAGTTTGGCTTGGCTCGTGCCAGGAGCGGCAAAGAAACCACGCCAGTTCGCGAACACAGTCTCATTGCCATATTCTTTCAGGGTAGGGATGTTTGGTGCAGCGTCTAGACGTTTTGGTGCCGTAATCGCCAGTACTTTTACCTGACCAGATTTCGACATCTCTAATACTTCGCCAAGACCGGTTGAAAGCAATTGTGTTTCGCCAGACAGAAGCGCTGCCATTGCTTTGCCGCCAGCGTCATACGCGATGTAGCGAACTTTACGCGCGTCAAAACCTTCGCCTTTAAATGCAGCTGCGACGACAAGGTGATCCATCGAGCCACGAGCAGAACCGCCGGCGATTTTTACTTTACGTGGGTTAGATTCGAAATCTTTGACCACATCTTCCCATGTGTTGTACTTCGAATCCGCGGAAGTCACGATAGCGCCGTAATCAGCAATCGTCGCAGCTACTGGCGTGAGATCTCGAAAAGATTGCGGGAAGATACCCGTCAGTGAACGAACAACGATTGGGGTTGAGTTCACCATCAACGTATCAGGTTGGCGCTCAGCGGTTTCGATGAGGTGTGCAATGGCTTTACCACCACCGCCACCAGAGAGGTTTTGGAAAGAGACATTTTCAAGGATGTCGGATTTAACCAGTACATCACCTGTACCACGAGCCGTCATATCCCAGCCACCACCAGCACCACCAGGGATTAGAAAGTGGATTTTTTCAACATCAGCAGCAAAAGCGTGGAAAGAAAATGAGGCTGCAATGATGGATGCGGCGAGCGTTGGTTTGAGTACCTTTAACATGTTTCACGTTCCTTATGTTGGTGACTCTCTTGTTTTGAAGAGTCTTATTATTTGTTCTCCTAGCAAGGTAGGGTGACTCGCTAGTGATGAGTTAAAGGTTAATAAGGTGTTAACGTGATGTCTCTAATGCGTAGATAAAGAGAATATTGAGCATAAACGACGTTTTGTTCATAAAGTTCACGCAAATATACTCATCAAAGAATGTGGTGAAAGACTAGGTTGGTCACATCAATGGAGTGTCTAAAACCGCCATAATGATGGAGGTTGAATAGGGAGGAATAGAGATGAAAGGAACATGTTTATGTGGCGCTATTGAAGTGACCGCACCTCAACACAATGAAGTGAGCTTTTGTCATTGCGATATGTGTCGAAAGTGGTCAAGTGGGCCTCTGCATGCGGTGCATTGTGGTCCCGGTGTGACATTTAACGGTGCTGAGCCTAAACGCTATCAATCATCCCAATGGGCAGTACGAGGTTTTTGTGGTGAATGCGGCACGAATATCTATTACCACTTGTTGGCAACAGATGAATATATTCTTTCTGCGGGATTATTTAATGAGCCAGATTTCAAATTAAGCTTAGAGATCTTCACTGATGAGAAGCCCGCATACTATGATCTGCAACCACACAGCAAGAAAATGACAGCTCAAGAAGTTTTTGACCAATACGCGCCAGAAGAGTAGATAAAATGAAGTTTCTCTGGTTAAAGGTTTTACTGACAGTAGCGGTATTTGCAGGTTTATTTTTGATTGTCTATCAGCAAGTACAAAGTGGTGTAAGTTGATCATTAAAAGCCGAGTATTGACTCGGCTTTTCGCTCTTTGCTCACGTGCTCGTTTGATTACTTAAGCATGTGGACATAGTTATAAAACTCGACATCTCGTACGTAACCGTGTTTCTCATACACGGATTGCGCGGTTTTATTATCAATACCAGTGCTTAACATAACAAAGGCAGAGTCGGTCTCTTTTGCCAGTTGGTCCGCTTGTTCCAATAAGCGTTCACCAATCCCTCGTTTTCTCTGTGATGAATCCACATACAAATCGTACAGAAGCCAAATCTTACGCATTTCTAGCGAACAGAAGAGTGGATAAAGCTGCGCAAAACCGAGCGTCCGCCCACTTTCATCCGTTGCGTAGTACACGACTGATTCTTCATTCTCAATACGAGCTTTGATAAAAGACTCTGGGTCTTTACCTGAAACATCGACTTGATAAAACTCAAGATATTTTAGGTAAAGAGGAGAGACCTTTTTGACATCAGAGACACCTGCTTTTTTCACGACGATCATAATAAAACCTTAAGGGTATATAAGACATTAGCTAGCATACGCCGATTGAAGAATAAGATTTCGTAGTAATCTAATCTCTCTAAAATGGAGCTCTAGCAATAGTCGTAAAACTTTGTGATGGTTAACTTATTCGTAGTTGCAGTTAGACTCGTAGCGCCGTGAGATGGGCGGCTGATACTGAGGAAACAACCTGACTCTTTTATCTGTTCAGGTGACTTTTCCTTGCCTAAGTAAATAAGTAATGACGGTTTCTCGGTCGGTCCGATATTGGCAAGGTTCAACCCTTGCACGCCCATCGCTTTCTCTACATTGAAATCATCCAACGCTAGCGTTCCCAATCTGACATAAATGTTCAGTTCTGACAGTTTTGCTAACGGCATTTCTGCGACACCTTGACTCTTAGCGTGTGTCATCATCTCCTGGTTGATGTCATGAAATTTGTCGATAAAAGATTCCAAGCTGTTGAGTCGATCTTGACGTTGCTTCTGCATGATTTGTGGTGCTGAAAACAAACTTATTATGGCTAAGAGAATAAGCGCTACAGTCACTTCGGTTAAGGAGAATCCTTTTTGCTTCATAGATATTTCTTACAGATAGAGGGGGCATACAAAAGAAGCGTAATGTTAGCGAGCTAGGTGCTTAGGATAAATTTGAGATGACCGATTATTTCAACAGTCGAAACCTATGAAAGAACTGAGACTGTGGTTGCGATAGTGGTACTTGCCGATTAATAACCTTTTGGTCGCTCCTTGTGCAAGTCTATGAAAAATATGTACTAGACTTGATATTAATATGCCTCAAGTTGCCAACATAGGTAGCGAATTTTCTTGTCGTCAATGCCATTGGAGGGCGTTATCGCATGAAAACTAAATCAGGTTCTCCTCGTAAGTTTTCGATTAAGTTCACCGTCGGAAGTCTCTTCATATTTGCTACTGCAGTGACTGCGTTACTCGGGGTTGGTATGCAATACTACTTTGGTAAGCAGATGTCAGAGGAACATATTTTGACGCGCTTAACCATGACGGCTAAAGACGTCAGTAACCATATCCATCAAATTGATGCGAGTGCAACAAGTAGTGCGGGGATACTGCGGAGTGTAGCTGATTACAGTGATACACAATTTAGTGAAGATGAAATTCAGCACGTATTTACCCAAACCTTGATTGATAACCCTGTCTTTTACAGTATTTACTTTGCGAATCAGGAAGAGTTCTTCTTTCAAGTAGTTAACTTGGAATCTTCTTCAATTGTTAGAGGAAAAATAGGAGCGGCACCTGATGAACGTTGGGCGGTTATCAAAATTGTAGGAGAAGGCGAAGAGCGAACAAGATATTCCTTATTTTATTCAGAGTCGCTTGAGCTGGTTCGTACTACAAAACAAAGTAGTAACTTCTATCCATCTCGGAGACCTTGGTTCGACAATGCCTCAAAAAACAGTGTCTACAAGACCGATCCCTACTTATTTCAGCATTTAAAAATCACCGGTCAATCCTATTCTGTTCGCAGTAATAAAGGCGCAGTGATCGGTGTCGATACCGTGCTCTCGTCTCTGAGTGAGAAAATCACAGCGACTGAACTCGGAATGAAAAAAGATGATGGCGTAGAGTCGTTCATTTTTAACAATCGAGGTGAAGTGATCGCTTCAAGCATCAACGTATTTCAAGAGGTTGAAATTCCGACATCGCCACCGTTAACTTTAACAAAAGAACAGCAAGCATTATTGAATGATAAAGAGTTTGTTGTGTCCAACCAGAATGATTGGGGACCATACGATTATACCGAGAGTGGTGAGCCTGGTGGCTATGCTATCGATGTTTTAAAACTCATCGCTGAGAAAACGGGCATGGCAGTGGAGTTCGTAAATGGCTTCAGTTCTGCAGAATTGGTGAAGAAGTATCGCAATGCCGAAATAGATATACTTCAGCCAGTGCTTGGTGCTCCCTCTGAATTTGGTCTCAAGAGCCATCCGATATTTTACGGACAACTGGCTATCGCAGCCAAAATCGATATTCCGATGCCCGTTTCTCTAACTGAACTCACGAACCAAAAAGTGGGCGTCGTCGCTGGCTTTGGAATGAAGGAGTGGTTACTCGAACGTTATCCGACACTCAATATTGTTGAACAACCTAATCTCGATTTAGCAAAACGAGCGCTGCACATGGGGGATATTGAATACCTTGTAGACAGTTACCTAACCATGGTCGAGATGAAGCGACTAGTGAAAATTACCAATATCCATGTGACAAAATTGACGGAATCACCTCTGGAATTTTCTGTGTTCATGCAAGATGAAAACAGTGGATTGATGCAAGTTGTCAATCAGGCAATCGACAGTATTACACCAGAACAACAATCCGCGTTGGAAGAGAAGTGGTTTAAACCCCATCAATGGCGAGGCAGTTTTGCGCCTTATCCAGAAGTCTATGAGCTAGCAACCCAAAAAGACAAACACGACACGATGAACAAAGTGACCATTGAGGGAGAGCATCGATTTCTCTATATCACTAAGTTGCAATCTACTCGTGGAACAAGTGACTACTTTGCGGTGTTAGTTTCCGAGCAAGTCGTTACTGATGCTGTCACCAGTCGATTATCCAAGGCTATTGCGTTTACCTCTATCGTGATGGTTATCTTATTTCCATTAGCATGGAAGGTTGGCTCACCTATTGTGCGTCCGATTCTGGCGCTTCGAAAAGAAACCATCAAAATCAAAAATCGTGAATTTGACCAATTAGCTCCGGTAGAAACGCGTATCAAAGAAGTTTCTGACTTGTCTGACTCAGTTACCGAAATGACGCAAGAGATTCAGCATCACGAGCAACAGCAAGAAGAGTTTGTTGAGGCCTTTATTCGCCTTATCGCGCAAGCGATCGATGACAAGTCTCCTTATACTGCGGGGCACTGTAATCGTGTTCCAGAAATTGGCTTGATGCTGGCAGAGGCAGTAGAGAAGTGCGACACCGGTAAGTTCAAAGACTTTAAGTTCAACAATGACGATGAACGACGTGAATTCCGTATCGCGGCTTGGTTACATGACTGCGGTAAGATCACCACGCCAGAACACATCGTTGATAAAGGCACTAAGTTAGAAGCCAACTACAATCGCATCAATGAGATTCGCACTCGTTTCGAAGTACTAAGGCGAGACGCTGAGGTGGAAATGTGGAAGTCGATATCTACTGGTGAACTGTCAAAAGAAGAGGCACAAGCCAAGTTCGACCAAAGAGTTGCGCAGTTAGACGAAGACTTCCGATTTGTTGCCAACGCCAACGTGGGTGGCGAGTTCATGAGCGACGATAAGATTGAGCGCATTAAACAAATCGCCCAACAAACTTGGTTGCGTCACTATGATGATCATCTTGGTCTTTCTCCATTTGAAGAAATGATTAAGCCAAAATCTGACGTGACGCTACCCGTGGTTGAAAACCTTTTAGCGGATAAGCCTGACCACATTATCGAGCGCGTTCGCCCAATGGAATTTGCACCGGAGCATGGCATTAAGGTGCAAGTGCCAGAGCATCAATATAACTTGGGTGAAGTGTACAACCTGACCATTTCCCGCGGAACGTTAACGCCAGAAGACCGCTTCAAAATTAACGAGCACATGATCAGTGGGATCAAAATGCTGGGGGCACTGCCATTCCCACCGGAGTTAAGTAACGTGCCGCGCTACGCTTCGACCCACCATGAGACGCTGAAAGGCACAGGCTATCCGCGCCGGTTGAGTGCAGAAGATTTATCAACCCCAGAACGCATCTTGGTGATTGCCGATATTTTCGAAGCATTAACGGCGGGAGATCGACCTTACAAGAAAGCCAAGCCAGTGAGTGTTGCGGTCGACATCATGTACAAGATGGCACTGGACGAGCATTTGGATATGGATTTGTTCTTGTTGTTCTTAGAAAGCGGGGTTTACCGTGAATATGCCAACAAGTTTATGCCAACCGAACAGGTTGATGAGGTGGATATTGAGAAGTATCTGAAGTCGAAATCATCGGACGCGTAAGCCAGTGAGCTTAGAGCGTTGAATACCTACAGCTTCAAAGAGTGGCGCATTCGTTGCCACTCTTTTTGTATCAGAACGTGGTAGCGTGTTGGTAAATCAATGTAGCTTGGGGTAGGTAGCAGTTCTGCCGCTTCTTGTAACGAGAGACCAGCAAAGGGATGTTGATCGTGACAGCTGAGCAAGGTCATTGCCAAGGCATAAAAATCATCGTTCTTGCTTGCCTGACCGATACGCAGAGAGGGGCGGGTCGCACTATAGGCTCGGCTGACGGTTGTATGTGAATGCTCTCGGTATTTAGCATCAACTCGAATCATACTGCCAAAGTCGATAAGCCGAACTTGGTTATTTGGCGTCACGACGATGTTGTGTGGCTTGATATCGCCATGCAGATGCCCCGTTTTGTGCAAGTTTAGCAAAGCGAATTCAAGCTTGGTTATTAAGTCTTGCGGTAATAAATCAGGTTCTATCGCGTTAAGTGTTTTGCCTTCCATATACTGGCTCATTAACCAGTCGGCGTGGTTTTGCGAGCCGTAACCATGAAAGTTCGCCCAGTAATCCGATGCGTATTTGGATAGAAAATCCGCTTCCGCCATCAAAGCCCGTTTCTCAGCCAAGCTGCGCGCTACCTTGATGATCACAGAACCATAAAGTTTGTGCTTGCACTGAAACACGTTTTCGCTCAAAGGCGCTACATAAGTAACGCCACAGGCTCTGAACAGGGTTTGATTGGCGAACGTGTTCATCACTAAATACTCGCCGGTAACACAAAGCCCGCAAAGAAGTTCGGTACGAACGGATTGTTCTGACCTTGAGTTTTAATCGTTAAGCGAACCTTGTCGCCATTGTAATCAAACTCAAGTTGAGTACTTTGCGAAGAGGTTGAAGTGACGCGCGGTTCAATCAAGCGGAACCATGCCCAACTGCCTTTAAACTGTTCATTGGCAATCGGCGTTGCTTGTTTTTGTAGACGCACCGTTAGTGCATCTTGTGCGACAGAATCACCTTTCCAGCTTTGTTGTGTCCACAGCATCGGACCGTGTTGGTAGGTGAAAATCGGTTTTTCAGCACGAATGGAAAACTCAGTCAGTGCCGAGCTCATCTCTGTTGGTTTCATCTGGAATTGAATCGCGACGTTTTTCGGGTCAGCTAAAAACAGGGCAGAGCGAATGTCTTTGGCTTTATCAAACATCAGCCAAATCGCAGGATCTAACGCAAAGCCAGTATTTGGCAGTAAGCCGGACATAAACGGCGCACGTTGCTCTGTTGAGAAGCCTTTTAACATGGTTTGATAGAAGGTGTCCAATGTGCCATCGGTTTTAAAGAAGGCAGCAACATCCGCCGTGCTAGCGTCGCTGTTGGCACTTTTCTTAAACGGGTAGAAAGCTGCGATGGTGTTTTCATAAGGCTGGTAGACTTCACTGTTCCACATACTATTAAGGTATTGGTGAGCTAAGTTCATCACCAACTCATTGGTTTGCACTGTCACATAGTCAATCACTTCACCGGATAGCGGTGGCTGGGAATCGGTCAATGACGCCAACTGTGCGACCGGATTTTGCGCTTTTAAACCGGCAGATAACGTTTCGTAAGCCACTTTGTCTGGCGTGTTGGATTTGTAGAACTGATCGAGCCATTTGGCCGTGTTCGCAAAACCTTCCAGAACGGAATCTATTGGCTTCTTACCCTGATCGTCTGATGTCACTTGTTTGTGGAAATCATTAAACGTCAGTGTGATTTGGCGAGCGGATTCCTTTTTCTCGTTGTCTTGCGCAGCATCGGCAATCTCTTCATCGGTCTTCTTCTTCGCATCTTTTGGCTCAGGTAGAAGAACCGAAGTGTAGTTGCTGATGGTGGTAAACAGCTTAGATATTGGGTTGTTTGAGGCATTGTTGAGCACATTCAAGCTGGCATTCAACTGTTCAGAGCCAGAAATGGTTTTCACCTCGATGCTGTTAATAAAATCGCGCCAATAATTGATGTAATCGTTCTGGTACATGCGTTTTAAATCGTGGCTGATTCTATGCATCTCTAGCGCGCTTGGTGCTTGCCCTGCGATGCCTTCATAAGCGGATAACGCTTCGATAAGAAGAGGGGATTCCACCGAAAGATCCAGCTCGTTAAAGCCAGTCGGTGTGTACAAGTAAGGAACGAAATAGCCAACGTAGCCAGGTTTGAATTGGTATATCTGATTGAAGTTGGAACCAAGTTCTTTACGCACATCAATGCGCTTCTCGTACGCATGATCGTTCAAAATGTGTTGGTAGAGTAGCGTCTCGATATTGGATTGATTGATGACTTGCTTCGCCAACCCCTCAAGCTCTTGATTGGCAGTTGTCGCCACTAAGTGCTGGTTAAACACATCGTCGAGCAGCACTTTAAGCTGAGCTACATTGGTTTTGTCCGCTTCGCCTTGGTGCTCTAAGTTTGCTAGGAAGTAGCTTTTGAGCTCTTCAATGTTGGTACGATTTTTATCAAACAACAGTCGATAGTCATTCAACAATTCGAGTGTTCTGGCTTGATCTTCCAAGTTCACATACACATACAAGTCGCTCTCAATGGTGTGCGCCATAGAAGGGATCAGCACTTGCTGCAGTTCTTTGGTGTAAGCCGCCTCAACTTCTGGTTTGATGGTCGCATTCGGTAGGAATGGCAATGTATACCAAGGTTCAGGCTCCTGATATAGCGCGTAAATGCGATGCATGGTGTACAGGTTTGGAATATTGCCCACCAAATCTTCTTTGCTGTATGGCTGTGCTGCGATCGCTTCTTTGTAACGCTCTAACATGCCATCGGCTTTGGCTTCACGATTGGTTTGATAATCGAAGTCGAGCTTGAGAATAGTCAGTGTGCCAACCAGTAGACCGAGCCAAATTAGGGTGTAGGCGGTTTGGCTGAACCACAACCAATTCTCTTTATGGCGGTTAACCCCGACTAAAGTGTTTTCATTTAGCACGACATGAGACATCAAATGCTGAGCAAACAAAGTTTGTTGAACAGGCATTTGTTGGTGTTGCTGATATTGCTCATTGCCGAGGGATTGATTGACCACGTTTGCCAGTAAATCATGCTGTGCGAAATCACTGCCACTGTGGGTAAAGTAGAAGCCGCGGAAGTTGAGCCCATCTGTGTATTGGTCACCTCGATGCAAACGCTGTAAGAAGTGCCACAAATTCTGTTTGAGCAGACCAAATTGGTAAGGCGCCCCACAAATGGCATTGCGGAAATCTTGGTTAAGCTGTGCTCCCAACGCATTGCTCATGTTCGAGATTAACTGACCGATGAGGTGGTCGTATTCGTCATTGAACCAATCGGCATCAATGCCACCATGTTTTTGCACTGGACTTGTGGCGCCGAACACTTCATTGCGTCTCGCTTCATCAAACGCAGAAAAGAACTGACAGAAATCGCTCACTTGACCCATATTGGTTAGGACATTGTAGACAGGTAAGTTCAAACCAAATGAACGATTAAATGCTTTGATTTGCGATTTCAATTGGTCGGCTTTTTGTGACAGGGTTTCACTATTGCCAACTAACTGTTCAATTTCTGTGGTTAGCAACAAGCCGTTAATCGCTTGTCTCGGACGCCATTTATTTAGGCACTGGCACAGTGTTTTTAAGTAAAGCGGTTGCTGATCGTCACCCATGCTGATGGAAATCAGAATTGAGTGTTCACTGAGCCAAAATAGAATCGGAAACTCAATGTCGTTGCCAAAATCATCCACTTTATAAGCTTCATAACCCATCTGCGTGATGATGCTTTTGTCTTTGCTTGGGTTATCACTGAGTAACAGGTAAATCGGCTGATCGTAACGGCTGGTCAAGCGCTTTTTACGTTTTTGTACGCCGAGCATTTTCTTGAAGTGGAAGGCGAGTAACTTGGAGCGTTTAATAATTAGTGCACGTTCTTGGTCTTGCTCAAGACTCTTTTTCACCTTGCGGTTGATTAACCAAAAGCAAAGCCCAGCAGAGAGCAGTGCCACAATGGTCGTCGTGATGACGCCTGCCCATAAGAAATCAGGATACGCAACAAACCAAGTCAGTAAGCCGCCTAAGATTGCCAGAAGCAGAAGGGTAACAAGGCTCCAAATGATTGCCTTTTTTCTTGTTGGTGTGTTTGGGTTGTCTTGCGTCATCGTGACTCAACCTCGCTTTGTTTGTTTTTGTTATGCACCACTAAGCCGTTGACGTTGGCATTCTCTCGATACCAGTTATTGATGGTTTTCGCTTGTTCTGAGTTGTCACATCGAACAATGACGCGAACGTATGAATTGATGTTATCCGCGACAGGTTGATAGTTGGATGTCGGCAGCTGGGCGATAAACTTCTCGGCGTTTTTAAGGTTAGAGAAGGTCGCAAGTTGCACCAGCCAATCAGTGTCCGCTGCAGGGCTCGTGACTGGAGCGCTCTTCGTCTCTGGCGTGGAAGTTTGCGCTTGTTGCGTCACGGCTTTTGGTTGGCTCGGGACTGGACGAGGTGGTTGAGTTGTGTTTACCGCGACTTTATTGCCTTTTAAATCGTCGTCAGTGCTGACATAAACGATATCTTCCGCACGACCAGATTCAATATAGCGTTGGCTGTACTCACCAAGCTGGACAAAATCTCGTGCCCGCTGTGGTTTGGTTTTGTTGTACCAGAAATAGGTCAGAGCAACGCTCAAACCAATGATAGTTAGGAAAAATAGCGTAGTGACAAGGTAACGTTTCTTGCGTGTAGGCTTACGTGTTTTAGGTACCGAAACCTTAGTATGACAATAGATTCCACCGGCTTGTCGGTACTGACTTAAAATCTGCTCTAAGCGGTAGGTAAAACTCTTTAGCTGTTCGCTGCCCGTTTCACGGTACTGACCTTTAAACCCGATATTGAGAAACAGGTAAACCACTTCTAATAAGTCGATCAGCTTGTGCGGTTGGCGCGCTGCTTTCTCTGCCACAGTAAAGAAAAGCTCACCACCGTTGCGCATACCAAACAGTTCACTGAGTAAGGTTTTGTTCTCCCATCCGCGTTTTTCACCCCAATCGGTGTAGACAATCAATTCATCCAAAACCACGGCATACAGGAAGCACAGCTTGTCGATCACGGCGACTGGGTAGGTCAGCTCTGCGCCTTTGGTTTTGATCTCATTGATGGAAGCTACAAGTTGATGCCTAAGCGTGGTGATGTCTTCGGGCTCCGGCAAGGTGTTGATCTTGAGTGTGACTGCCAACAACTCAGAACTGATGTTGATCAGCTGATTCTCGGCTTTATCGAAATGATGTAAGAACCCTATGTTGGCTTGCGCAGCGTTGACCGAATGCCACTTTACGTCTGGCATGTCGGTGTCTTTACTTACGAAGTCGTTTTCGCTGCTGTCCCAAACTAAGGTATCTTCATCCAAATAGTTCATAACTTACTACCTCAGTGCGTACAACATCACTTCTAGCTCGCCAACACGTGTATCGACGTGTAGCGCCAGTGCATCGCGGTTTTCAATCATTTCTAACCAATTGCGGTCTGACGTATCCACTTCAAAATACGCTGTGCCTTGCATCGGTTTCAGTTCGCTTGGCGCAACAGGAAGCGGCGTTAGTTGCACGCCAGAAAGGGCATTACGCACAATCTCGACAATCTTGTTATTGCTGCTGAGTTTGGCAGCCGCAGGGAACAATTCGTTGAGCTCGGTGCTGCTGACGTTGGAACGGACACTGAGTACGAATCGGCGATCGGACAGGTTGTGACCATCTTTTACCAACGTGCGAAGCAAGCGGCGTCGTTCAAACAACGAAGTGTCGAACGCAAACTCAATCACAGAGTCTTGTTGAACCAGCGTGAGCATATTGCGCAGATTCGAAAAAAGCGGATTAAAGCAATCATACAGACGATGGAAATCTAACGGCTGACACGGCTCTGGAATCGCAGGTGTGGATGCCATGACTTGCGCTTCAAACTTGCGTAGCTCCAAATAAAGCTGATGGGTTTGAAACTTTGGGTTCGACAAAGATAAATCAAACCACGGAAGCCAAGTGTTGAGTGTTTGCAGCCACAGGTAGTCTTGCATCATCGACTGCGGACTCTTTTGTCCTTGTCCAGCTTGAATACGTTTGAGCAAGCTGGTGGCACGGTTGGACGTGAGGGCATGAATCTCTTTCAAACGTTCAACCAATAGCTGTGATGCACCATAGTGCAAACACGCAGGAATAAAGGAACGGTCTAGCATCACTTCGCCCGTTTCGCTGCATTCCAACACCTTGGCGAAAGGAATGAGGGTAAAGCCAGAAGTGTCTTCGCCTTCTAGTTTAATCGCTATATTGAGCTGCGCGACGTCCACCTCAACGCTGGCATTCTCAGAGGTTGAAGTATCAAACACATTGATGGTGCGTGTGAGATAGCGGCTTTGTTCCGATTCATCATTGGCGTAATCATTATTGCCTTGCAGAGAGACAGGCAGCGCTAAGTAAGCCATTTTCTCAATCGTACCGTGCGGCACATCTCTGGCGATTTCGCGTTTCAGTTCGAAATGCGTGCCATCTGGGAACAAACCCGCGCTAGAAGAGACGGAAAGCTTGCCAATTTTAAGTAGATCGTGATTGATCGCCAAGTCGGTCACACCATAGTAAGGGGCATAACCAGCAAGCGTTTCGACGTTTTGTCTGACGTAGTTTTGTGTGTATCTGTCTTGTTGTTGAAAGTGTTGTGGGGCAATGAACATGCCTTCTTGCCAAACGACTTTTTTATATGCGTCCACGAGATTTCCCTATCTACTGAATCGAGTTAAAAAACATCCCACCAAGGCGAATCTGGTGTCACGGTTTGCAATGCTGCTTTGTTACCGCTGATCTTTAACTGGATATATTGTTCTTCTTCCTGAGGCGTGGTTGTTACTACCGTCGCCGTGCTTGCATCATATTCGGCAAATTCCACCAATACGCCGATGTATTGAGTGGTCTTGTTGATGTCTAAGGTTTGTTTACTATTGCTGTCTGGCATTACCACAGGCAAAACTTGTTTCGACACCAAGTTTGCGCCCAAAAGGCTCACGTCATCGTTGTACAAATCGATAAACGGCAATTGCTTAAACTGCTGGGCATCGGTCAGTTGATACAAGCGCACCACCACGGGATTGGTACTGTTGTTAACGCTGGGGTTAATTGTCTTCTCGGCGCTTACCGCTAGTTGATATTGCGTGACACCCGGTGTTGGGTCAGACGAACACCCCACCAAAGCGAAAGCGAGTAAACTAAGCCAAATCTTCATCAGCTTTCCTCGCTTTGCTTTTGCATGTTTTCCATAAACATCGCTTTAAATTGACGACGAAAATCACCGTTGTCCTGCCGATGTTGGAAGTGCTTGCGGTAGATTTTCCAATACTTCTTGTCTTTGCTGCTGAACAGTCCGCCAGACACAAATTCGCTAAATTGATTCTCTAGTTGGTTCGGCGCGAATTCGTTGAGGAACTGATCGAGCGTTTTGTCCAACGCATCAAACAAAGCATCATGTGCAAGCGGTGGGTTGCGAAGGTATTGCTGATTCTTCTCGGTAATCGTAATCAGCTTTTCGATGGAGGCTTCCAGCTCTGACGTTGGAAGGTGGTCTCCCGGAAGATACTCAATCTCCGTAGAACGCTCCATTGCTTGCTGCTGTTTCGACACTTCATCCACTTCAAAGTTATCCGCCAGTTCATCATCATCGATGTCTTCGAACGGGTCGGAGGAGAAGGGGTCATCGCTCATTACATTTTGGTGAGAGTAATGGACTTCTGATTTCACTGGTTCGACGAGATCTCCCTCATCGAGAAAATCGACATTGTCTTCCAGTTGCAGGTCGAACTTGGTCGCAAAGAGGTCATCGGATTGCTCTTCGACAGGCGCTTTGCTCGACGTGAGTGTTGATACCAACATCGAATAGCTTTCGATCTTTAAAATGTCGCCATCGTTGAGTGGGTAATCTTTGTCTTTCACCATGGCTTTATCGTTGAGGCGAGCCGGGTTCTTGCCGGTACTCTTCACCAGATAACCTGTTTCAGTGAGACGAATTTGTCCGTGAATACGCGAGATGCGTTTTGATTGATCGGGCAATGCCACTTCACAAGAAGCAGAACGCCCCAACTGCCCGCCAGACTCGGGCAGATAGATGACTCTTGAAGTCACCACCTCTTCAGAGGGTACAGAAATCAAATGTATGCTGATCGCCACTTGTTATCCCTCGCATTTAGCCAACGCTGTGTTGAAAGCGGTTAAGAAACCAGAATATTTGTCCAAAAAGCGGTTAGAGAAATACACGCCCATTGGCTTGGTTTCGAATACTTGAGAATAGAAGTAATCGCTTGGAAGAGAGGCTTGGCTTATTTCCGTGTGGAACACCCGTTCATCTTCCAGTGCGACGTCAATTTCTCTTTGTTTTAAAAGCCTTAGTAAAACCTTAGCATCTCGTGGCTGCTTAACGACGTTGTATCCATTACGTTTCAGCCAAAACCATGTGCTTGAGCCAAATTCTGCCGAGAACTTAAGGTTCAACTTTGACAAATCATCAAGCTTAGGCTCTACACCGGGACCAAAATACCAACGCAGTTTTTGCTCGGTAATGGGAGCAGACAACGTTGCGTAGCTGTCGTGTTCTCTGGTTTTCGGCGAGACGAAAAAGCCGTGCTGTTGACCACTGTGTACGTGGAGCTGTGCGTCAGACCATTCCGTCATGGTCAGTTGGTAAGGTTGTCCCATTTCGCCAAGCGCGCATTTGACGCGGTTGAGCGCAAACCCATCCATGTTTTGATTCTGGTGAGTTTGGTACGGTGCCCATTTGTGGGTCGCAAGCAGTAATCGCTCGGGACCAATCCAAACTTGCGCCCATGCTTCGAACGAGAATAGGGCACCAAGCAAAATAAACAGCGATGAAACCAGCTTGGTTATTTTGCGGAAAAGACTCACCCCACAGGCGACCGCCGCCTCTTGAACAAGAATCGAGGTGGTGACGAGATGGGGTGAATGTACGCTTCTAAACATCATGATTCGTTACTACTGAATATCCAGTTCAAAGCCTTGTGGCGTCGACGCTGCGGTGACCGTCACTTGGCTAATCGGTTGTTGTGTGCTCAGGCGCGCGATGCATTCTTCTGCCAGCTTTGGCATCAAAGAGCGGTTAATGATTTGCTCAACCGCGCGACCACCTGTCGTAGGGTCGGTGTTTTTGCTTACAACCAAATCCACAAAACCTGCATCCCACGTAAAGCTCGCTTGATACTGTTCTGCCAGTTTTTTGCGAATGCGGTTTAGCGCGATTTCGGTGATCTTCGCCAACTCATCATCGTTGAGTGGGTAATAAGGCACGATGGTGGTACGCCCTAAGAACGCAGGCTTGAAGTAACGTTGTAGATCGGGACGAATTGCTTCAAGCAGTTCATCGTTGCTGATCCGTTCGGCGTTTTCATCACACACATCGCAAATCGCTTGATCAGCGGCGTTAGAAGTCATGATGATTAAGGTGTTTTTGAAATCGACCGTGCGACCTTCGCTGTCTTTGATATGTCCTTTATCGAAGATTTGATAGAAGAGGTCATGAACGCCCGGATGCGCTTTTTCCATCTCATCCAAAAGCAAGACAGAATAAGGATTGCGGCGAATAGCCTCGGTTAACACGCCACCTTCACCAAAGCCAACATAGCCAGCAGGCGAGCCAAGTAACATGGAGATTTTGTGTTCTTCTTTAAACTCGGTCATGTTGATAACCGTGAGATCGTTGCTGCCTCCGTAAAGTTGCTCAGCCAGCGCCATGGCGGTTTCCGTTTTACCGACACCACTTGGACCACACATCAAGAACACACCGATTGGCTTGCGATTATCAGTTAAGCCAGCGCGCGAGATTCGAATCGCTTTTGCCAGCTCTTGCTTTGCTACGTTTTGACCGATAACCCGTTTATCCAGCTCTGATTCTAGTGACAATAGGCGAGCTATTTCATCACTCATCATGCTGCCGACAGGAATGCCTGTCCAACCGGAAATGACTTGAGCGATGGTCGCGTCATCCACCATCGCATTAACTAACGGTTCTTCACCTTGAAGCTCATGTAATTGGTCGAGGAGGGCATTCAACTGGGTTTGCTGAGCTTCGTCCGGCGTTTCGCTTTCTGTGATGCTTTGTTGAAGCGCTTTAATCTCATCAACCAATGTAATCTCTTGCTCCCAACGCGTTTGGTAGTCCGCTAATTGAGATTGGTTGGTGGTGATTTCTTGCTTCAATTCGGCAATTTCCTCTGCGCCTGTGCCGAATAAATCAAACTCTTTCTCTAAAGCTGACTGCTCGTTTTGTTGATAGCGAATGGTTTGCTCTAACGCTTCAATCACTTCTGGTTTTGCACCTTGGGTTAAAGCAATACGCGCACTAGCGGTATCGAGCAGGCTGATCGCTTTATCTGGCAATTGGCGAGAGGGTAAGTAGCGAATGGATAGGTTGACCGCGGCATCGATCGCGGATTCTGTAATAAACGCGCCGTGGTGCTTTTGCAATGAAGCCGCAATGCCTCGCAGCATCTGTTTGGCATCTTCTGCATTTGGCTCTTCTACCGTGACGACTTGGAAACGGCGAGTCAGGGCAGGATCTTTCTCGAAGTACTTTTTGTACTCTGCCCATGTTGTTGCGGCAATGGTTTTGAACTCACCACGTGCAAGAGCGGGTTTCAATAAGTTGGCAGCATCATTTTGTCCTGCTGCGCCACCAGCGCCGATCAGCGTATGTGCTTCGTCAATAAATACAATGATTGGCACATCGCTGTTTTTTACTTCATTGATGACGTCTTTCAGGCGATTTTCAAATTCGCCTTTTACGCTGGCACCTGCTTGTAACAAACCTAAATCAAGTGAATGGAGTTGAACGCCTTGCAACGCACTTGGTACTTCATCTGCTGCGATTCTCAGCGCTAAGCCTTCAACGACAGCGGTTTTACCCACACCCGGCTCGCCAACAAAAATAGGGTTGTTCTGGCGTTTACGACAAAGAATGTCGATGGCTTTTCTTACTTCAGAATTACGCCCAGAAATCGGGTCGATATTGCCTTCAATCGCTTGTTGAGTAAGGTTGATGGTGTACTTGCTTAGTGCGTCGTTCGCGCTTGCTGTGTTTGCGGCTGAACTTGCTTCACCTGCGCTTTGTTGTGTTGCTCGCTTAACCGGCGTTTTGTTGATTAAACCTTGCAGGGACTCGGTCGACACGTTCTGTAGTGATTCGAGATTGTTGCTCGATACGCCCATGACGTTCTGCTGCAACAGCGCTTGAACAAGATGCAAGCTGATGATTTCGCCATGACCATAGTTAACGGAGGTAATCATCCAAGCGTCTTTTAGAAGTTCAGTCAGTGCATGGCTGAGCGTTGGTTGGCTGTCTTGTACTTTTGGTAAGCGCTCGATGCGATTTGCTAGTTCACTGGCAAGTTGATCTTGGTTGATCTTCTGACTTTCAATCAGAGTTTTTAAGTGCGTGTCTTGCTGATTCAATAGCGTGAGCAGCCAATGTTCCGGCTCAATGGCAGCAACGCCTTGATTCATAGCTGCACCCGCAGAGGCTTCCAATGCGCGTTTTAATTCTGGCGATAACTTGGCGACTAAATTTGTCAGCGTTACTTGTGTCATAACCTTATCCTTGTCTTTAGCGCGATAACTTTCTTTGTCGTCGCGGTGTCTACCTAGCTACTTCAGAAGAATCCGAATCCGCTCTGTAGGTTTACGTTCTGGGGCGAGGCAATCCACTTCACCCAATTTTGCGGCTTGATCTGGTTGAGCAGATAGCCTTGGTTTTTCGAGATACGCACGCTTAACGTTGAGATAAATAGAAATCGGCGTGGCGTCTCGTAAATAATGTTGAATGAGCTGGCGCATGTGGCTCGCCAATTGAGTATCTCTATGAATTTGATGTAGCTCTTTGCGGTTGGCAGGCTGGATACTCACCACCAAATGTTGGTTGTAAGTCATGCATGTTTTGCCAATGAGGAAGCCTTGCCCGATCCTGCTGTTGTAGTCGTCTTTCTGTCCCAAACGGGTAAGAGAACTTGCTGGTAACTGACGACGTTCATGGCTCTTAGTCGACACATCGATCTGGTAAGGGAAGTAGTCGTTAAGGATCTGCTCTAACGTTTCTAAGTTACGATGCCCTTGAGCGAACAACAGCGAATACTGGAACAGCGCGCCGTGTTCGTGTTTTAGGTTCGCCAGTTGTTTGAGTAAATCGGTTTTCTCTTTTGCCAGCTCTTTCTGCACCAAGAGGTGAGGAGCGAGTTCTAGCTGCGCGGCAAGTTCAAAATGGCGCTGATTGAATACGTCTAAAAAGTCCTTCAGTGCGTGATCATCGTTATGCAGTGCAAACAACAATTCCTCATAGATGTAGTTGGGGATAACACCTTGTGCGCCAGATAGTGCTTGATGCGCGATGCGAACCTTGGCGCTGTGGTCACTGAACGAGAAGTATTGAATATCGTCGGCATCACCATGAGGCATGGCTTCCGCTTTGAGCTCTAACTTCAGCTTATGCCCAGACTGTTTTGCCATTTGCATCAGTAATCGCATTGCTTGAGCAAAGTCATACTCATGTGGATTCGCTTTTAAATCGTTAATCAGTGACATCGACATCATCTATCGTCCACGCTACATCGAGCGCTGGCTCCCGTGGATTTTTGGATAACGCCTCGCAATACCATCTTTGCCATAAAGACGAATTGTGAGCTGAATGTAGCGATCAAAACTACAGAACTGTTGGAAGAAGCGATTCAACACATCGGTGAAAGTCAGATAGTTGCCAGACGTATCGAGAGTGATTTCAATCTCTGTGCCCGGAGAGAAGACGTTCTTGCCTAGAATACGCATCGATGAAACTTGCGAGCGCACTTTAACTGACTGAATCATCTGAATTTCATCGCTTACTAACTGATTGCGGCTACACAATTGCAGCATTTGCTTAAGCTGTTGAGTAGGATCTTCAGAGTGCAACAGAGACGAGAAGTTACTGTTCAGAAGCCCGATAAATTGCCAGTGCATATTGGCGTCAGATTCACGTTCTATCGGAGCCGACGGCGGGTAGAGCGAATGAAAATCGCCGGGTAAATCGATCGGTTCTAAACATGTCATCTCACCATTGATGGTGCATGCTTGTTTGCCATTGGTACAAAGAAGGCGAGTGCCATAGAGTTTGTTGAATTCGAGCTCTTGGTTGGCGTTCAGGCTGATCGCCAATCGCAGTTCACCTGTGGAATCTTTTCGGCTTTGCCAGTAATCGCAATGTGGGTCGCTTTGGTAACTGTCTTTAAACAGTGGTGTCAGCAGTTTTTGACCGCTCGACGTAATCTCAAACACATCCAAAATGTCGACCACTTGAATCTCGTTGTCGGTATGCGCATCGGCATTAACGGGAATGGTCAGGCTGCGTTGATCATAACTAGTTGGTTCGCCCGTTTGCTCGAAGAGGTTCACCGCAGGCACCACATTGAGCTTAAACACTTGGTTGTCGAAAAGACGGATAAACTCCATCGGTAAAGAGTGCATGAACAGGTTTAACACCACCGTTGAACAATCATGTTGCTGACAGGCTTCACCAAAGCCTTTAAGACGGAAGAACTGACGTTTCTCTTTGAAGAAGAAAAACTCATTCATCAAATGGTAGCCAGAAAATTGATTGCCTTTTTGTGGCAGAAACTGAAACTGCTTATCGCTAATTCGACTCTTTAGCTGATTGGCAGCCAAGACAGCGTGATTCTCACCATTGATGTCGGAAATCGATATTGCACGAGCTTCACTGAGCAGTAGTTCAACCAAGGAGTCCGCATTGTTCTCGAAACCTTGAACGAAGAAGTCGAGATCTTCTAACGCCAATTGACTGAAGTGCACATCATCATCGCCAGTTGACAAAGTGAGCTGTATAACGGCGGTAGTTTGTTCACTGCCTTGTGGGCGATTGAAGTCAAAAGGAGCACTGCTTGCCTTGGTGTCAATCAGTGCAAATGGTGTCGTTTTGAGTTCATCCGTTGTGGTGAACAAACATGTTTTGCCTTGAGACTCGGAAGAAAAGCGTGTGCCTTTGGGAAGCGTCGTGCTGTCGGTGGAAGGCGCGTCTGTGCTCATCTCTAGATACGCCACACTCGGTACCGTTTGAATGTAACTTGGATAGAGTACGCCAAGTAATCCTTCGACAACTTCAGGGACTTGCTCAGATAGACGTTTTTCAACGTTGGCATTCAGCAGTGCCACACCATCCAATAAGCGAGCCAAACTTGGATCTTCGATTTGTCCCTGATGAATATTTAGGCGTTGTGCGTGTTCTGGATGTTCAGAGCCAAATTGACCGAGGGCACGGCGAACAAAAGTCAGCTCTTGTTCGTAATAACGCAGTAGAGGATCACTCATACAAATCCTCCTTCATATCGGTGGTCATGTCGCTTAATGAAATCTTGGAATCAAAAATCAGCTCTTTTTCGCCCTGTGCCGTTTTGGCTTTGGCGACGATATTGAAAGCGATGGTGTTTTCTCCCGCTTTACGCTCAACCAGTTCAACCATGACTTGGCTAAGGCGTGGCTCGAAATGTCGAATGTAGTTTTCTAGTTTGAGGGCTAATTGCTGGTGGTCGAGACTGGCACTCAATAGGTGCACATCCTCTATGCCAAAACGGTAGTTAGAGCGCTGCACTTCGGTTAACCGATCATCAATGCTCATCAGTGACGCTTCCGAATCAAACAGGCGAGTCAGGTGATATTTGATGTCCTCGATATCATCTCGACGAGTCGTAGGGGCAGTTTGCACAAAGGTACGCCAAAAACTCATTACGCCACCTCATCCAATTCTGTTGTCAGCACCACTTCGCCGCTGAAATGGTCGTATTGATACTGCGGTACGATGCGCAAAGTACAGACGAAATTGCCCGGATGATGGTCAGAGTCGCACACGCTGATCTTTGCGAAGCTCAATGGGTATTTTGATAGGGTTTCTTCGTTGGCGTACGCGACGTTACTAGAGAATTTTTCAACCCACTGAGAGAGGAACAACTCACACTCAGCCGCTGTTTTGAAGCTGCCAATCATCTCTCGCACTTGTACTTTGAGATAATGTGCAATACGGCAAGACATCAATGATGTTTGGATTTGAGTGAGGACTTTCTCATTATCAGATTCACTGTTGTGCCAAATCGAATTGTTACCATTGAAGTAAAACTTATCGCTCAAAGGGCTCTTAGTAAGAGGGATAAAACCACTGCGACTGTAGAAGGTCGACAGTTGCCCAAACAAGGTCACTTTGGTTTGAGGTTGAATCAGAAAATGGCTATCGCTTTGGCTTTGATTGACCACGGCACCTTGGTTGTTGTCGTTCCAGCGAGATTTCAAGAAGCCAAACCAACTCACCCGTTGATGCTCTCGCATAATGGTGGATACAAACGCAAAGCCCGCATTGCCCCAAAGCCCGTTTTGCTTCTCGTTGTAGATGAATCCCACTTTGGCGTTTTGATAACGTGTACGCATGCACATTTCTGGCATCACTAAACCGACAAAACGCGCAGAGGACTTACTGCGTAAAGACTGCCACGATTGGTAATCAGGGCTGGCGAGGATCTTCTCGATTCGGTTGATATCAGACAGCCAGTCTGCGCCGGATTCGACAAAGAAATCACGATTAGGAGCAAATAGCATTGGGCATAACGTCGCTTCACCCAAGCGGCTCAATAGCTCGACGGTGAACAAATCATCGTAGTCAGATTCGAAATCCATATCTGCCGCTACTGGTTGTGTGAACAGCAAGCAACCGAATGGATGTCCGCCTAAGGTGTTTAACTCTTGGTTGCCGATCTTGTTGTACAGCTCAGACGTTTTGGTGCTGTAGGCTTGATTGACGTCGGAAGACACTTCTTCCCAACTCATATTGAGCAGCTTGAGTTGAGTGCGTTGGTAGTTTACGGGTAGGGTGGCTAAGCCTTGAAGCCCTACCCAATTGGTTTGCAGTGCCTCAAATTCTGGATGATGCAGTAATGTATCCATCTGTTTCGAGAGCTTATTGTCAATCTCTGCAATTAGGCGCGAAATATGAGTAATAAGCGCATCGGGATGGTCTAGCGCGGAGCGAGACACTTGAGACAGTAAAGAGAGCGCCTCTTGTAAAAAGTCGCTGTCTTTATCGTCTAGCTGTGTAAATTGGGTCTGCCAACCTGAGTGATAAATCTTACTCATACTATCCTTGTGACCTAAATCGAATTGGCTTGGTCGAAGCATTCTACTTCGACCAAGCTTTATCATGCGTATACCAATCGTAGTAAATAACTGGTCATTCTAGCTGGTTATAACACTCGATAACTTCGTTAACTTTTCGTTTAAAGTAAGTTGATTGTAGAATAACTACTTACCGAAAATTTTAGCCTTGTTCTCAAGCGTTATTCCTGCGCTAACTCTGACCACTTACTTACTGTGATCGGTATTAACCAGGGATCTTCGCTACCATACGAACCGACGTAGTCAGTTCTTCAAGTTGTAGCCAAGGTCTTAGGTGAGCAACGGCTGAATACGCGCCCGGTTTACCCGGTTGTTCAACCACTTCAATGCGAGACTCTGCCAATGGCGTTTTCGCTCGTTGATCGTTACCAATTGCACCTGCGTTGGTGTATTGATCGATCCAAAGTTGAAGTTCACGTTGAATGTCTGGCGCTTCTAGGTTCGAACCTAGCTTGTCGCGACCCATGACTTTCAAGTAGTGAGCGATGCGACCACTTGCCATGATGTAAGGAAGACGCGCTGAAATCGCTGCGTTTGCTGTTGCATCTGGGTCTGTGTACGTCTTCGGTTGCTGTGTCGTTTGACCACCGATGAACACGCCATAGTTTGAGTTCTTGTAGTGAACCAGTGGCAAGAAGCCTAGGTCACTTAACTCTTTCTCGCGTTCGTCGGTTAGGTTCACTTCTGTTGGACATTGCTGAACCAAGTCGCCAGCTTCGGTCTTGTAAGTTAGGTTTGGTAAGTTTTCCACTTTACCACCGTTATCCAGACCGCGAATTGCTGTACACCAACCGTACGCGGTGAACGCTTGCGTCATTTTCAGACCCAACTCGTAAGCCGCATTTGACCAAACCAGCTCATCATTGCTTGACGGATTCGGGTTGCCATCTTGGTCAGTGTTTAACTCTTCGTAGCTAAACAGTTTGGTGCCAAGACCTTTCTCTCCGTAAGGAAGGCGAGCCAGTGTGCGAGGTAGTGTTAGCGTTACGTAGCGCGCGTCGTCACTCTCACGGAACGAGTTCCATGCAGCATAAGCCGGAGAATCAAAACCAGCCGCGACAGGTTTGCCTTCTTCGAAGGTAGTGAAGTCATTGAACTCAAACATTTCCGCGTTTGCTGCGGCAACGAACGGAGCGTGACATGCAGCGGCTACTTCGCCCATGTAGCGGAGTAGAGCGACGTCTTCATCTTTTGCGCTGAACTCGTAGTCACCGATGAAGGTGCCATACGGTTCACCTCCTGCTGTGCCGTATTCGCCTTGGTATACCGCGTTAAACAGTGGGCTACGGTCGATGGCTGGTGCATCTTCAAACTGATCAAGCAGCTCTTCTTTGGTGTAGTCGACCATTTTGATTTTTAGTGAGCGTCCTAAGTCGCTCTCTTTAACCAGTTTTTGCAGACCACGCCATGAACCTTCTAGCTTTTGGAAGTCATTTTCTTGCATGACTTTCGATAGCTGTTTAGAAAGCTTTTTGTCGATCTCTACGATGGCGTTTTCAATCGTTTTGGTGACGTTCTTGTCCCATGTAACTGTACCGCTTAGCGCTTGCTCTGCTAATACTGAGAACAGTTCTTTTGTTGTGTCCGCTGGCGTTTGTGTGGTCGCTTCGATTGCACGATCCAGAAAGCTCAGCGAAGCTTCAGCCGCTTCTGCTTGTGGTTGGTTTTCAACTTCCGTCGTCATTATTCTGCTCCTTCTTTCTGGATGCCTAGCTCATCGGAAAGGGCGTTGATAGTGTCTGCGCTTTGCAGCACTTCCTTGAGTAGTTTCTCTAGATCACGAGAACGGTCCGCTTTTGAAAGCAGTACTTTGAGTTGGTTACGAGTCTCAACAAGCTTCTTGAGCGGTTCAACTTGCTCAACGATGGCTTCAGGCTCAAAATCTTTCATTGATGAGAATTTCAGACTCGCTTCGATTTGGCTGTCGTCATCAACCAAAACGTTGTCCACTTTGAGTGATAACTCAGGGCCAACACGCTTCATGACAGTATCGAAGTTGTCTTTGTCGACGTTATAGAAAGTGCGATCTTCTACGTCTTCTTTGTCTTGCTTGTGACCCGAATAATCACCGACGACTCCCACCACAAAAGGGAGTTCTTTGGTTTCTACTGCGCCATTCGTCTCGACATCGTAAGTAATACTTACACGGTTTTTGCTAACTCGCTTGTGTTGGGAGTTCAGTGCCATAATGGTATCTCCTTATTCCATTAAGAAGCTGTCGAAGTAACTTTCGCTGTCGTTGCGTCAAAGCCCACTTCAGGACCTTTCTCGATTTTGCCGCCTTCGCCTTCGATGTAGTACGCTTTCGAAATCTCGGTGTAAGTGAGGCTGAATGATTCATTTGGTAGGTGACCATCCGACGCGCCCATGTTGTAGCTCGACATACGCGCAGCACTTAGTGTCAGGATTAGGTATGGATCTGCACCAGAACCTTCACGGTTTGGCTTAGTCATCACGATTTCGATGGTTTTGCCTTCACCACCTGGCGCGTAAAGGAAAGTCGTCAAGTACGGTGTCGCACCATCACAGCCACGAGAGATGTTCACTTCACCTAGCGCGACCATGCCTTGGTCTGCGTTGTTCGCATTACCGACGTCGATGCCAACGCCACGAACGGCACTCCAGTTCACTGTATCAATAGCAAAAAATCCATCCTTGCCACCGATCTTTTCTACCGTTGCAGCACCTTTTGGTGTGGTGCCATCAATTCTCATGTAAATAGAAGCCATTTGGTTCTCCTTTGCTTTTTAGCATTTTTTGCTTCACCACTCGAAATCGGTAATACCGCTCGACGATTGAGTAGTTTTTACTTCTGGTTGGTTGGTTGTATTTGGAGTGTCGCTTTGCTCTGACGTTGTTGTTTCAATTGACGTTGCACTTTGAGACTCCTCATTAGAGGTAGTTTGAACCTCAGTCGCAGGTGGTACGGTCGGAACCGACTCTGGCACTGATTGTGGTTCAGGAATTCTCTTCAGAATGGTTTGTTCTAAATTGTCCATTCCTGTGAGTTGATTGATATGGTCGAGCACTTGGTTGTTGCCACCAGTCATTTCTTGGAGTAGTTCTGGTAAGCTCAGATAACCCCAACGAATTGCGCGCTCTAGCAAGAACGGAACAGGGCTGTGTGGCTCGGTTTGTTTGAAGTAATCGGCAAGCTTTCTAAGTTCATGAAAAGCGTGGTCGCGATTTTGGATCTGACCTGCGATATTCATCGCAGTGGGTGCTGCTGGCTGGTGTGCTTCATTTGAAGGAATCGGCTCTAGCAACGGCGTCGTCGTAATTTGCTCTGCTTCTGGCTCTGATGAGGTTGGTGCTACTTCTGTATTTTCTGTTGCTTGATAGGTTGTTTCAGGAGAGTTTGATTCGACGGGGGGAGCCTGGGCTTCTTCGGCAATCAATTTAAATTGATCATCCAGCGGCCACTTGGAAAAATTATCTTCGGTGAGGTAACGAATCGCATTTATAAGTTCAGCGATGTTTTCTTTGATGAATTTGAAACTTACTGGCGTGGCGTTAATTGGTTGGCAATGCTTCGCGATGGCTTGTTCTGTAGCATCAAGATTCTGATACGTTTGCGCCAGATCCATTAAGATGTCTTGCGTGTCTGCGCTGAAAAGGTTTTGCGCTTTAGTTTTGATTTCGCCAAGCGAACCGTTGCGCTCTGCACGTAGGTAATCTGCAAAAGTGATGTCATCAATCAAGCCGATTAACTGCAAAGGCATATACACCGCAGTGGTATCATGAGTTTCACCAACAAGCTGTAGCAAAGGCTTCATACGGAACTCTGCACGTTCTCTCGCTATGCCAGACTCTTCAGCGCTTTTTAGTTTGTCTTCAGGAAGGAATGGATTGAGAGAGTCCCAAAACTGCTCCACGGTGCTTAGAAGAACTTGCGTTGCGTCGGCAAGGTTTCGATAGGGTGCGTCGGTGAACAACTGACTGGTGATATACCAACCTAGTAACTCCAAGTCTTTGCTTGACTGGGTGAGAGCGTGAAATGTCGCGGTACGCAGCTGCGTCCAGTTTTCATCATTACTCTCAAGTAAGGATTCATCACTGGATGCTTCGGGCGTTTCCACCAACTGGCGAAATGACGATTGCGCCGCATTGTAACTGTTTCTCAGTGCTCGATAGGCACTTCTATCGAGTTTTAGATAGACGCCGCTCGGCGATCCATCTGTGATCGGTGCCAAAAGACTATCAATGTCAACCATATTCAATCCATGAATTATTGTTTTATTAAGCCAGAGATAATTCCGTTCCTCTGGTTTCATAGTTTGTAAACTTCAGTCTAGTGAGGATTTTCCTAAATAGCCGATAAAAATTAACTATTTAATAAAAACTAAGATGTCGATCCAAAAAATTGGTCGGATGAATGCTTCTATCAATATAATAGCCTGATTTATAAGGAGGTTTTATCCCCCTATAAGTACTGTGGGCATACCCGCAACAATACTGCCACCATGAGAAGTGGTGTCTCCCATTCGGGCGGCAGGTTTATTGCTTAATAGCACGGTCGTGCTTCCCATCGCGATAGAATCTGGGGTTCCAACGCATACGCAAACGTCACTTACTGTCGCGGCCGGTAAGTTACCAATCAACACAGTCGGTGCCCCGGGACCGGTGACCGGACCTCCCACATGAGGGATCGGTGGCGTTGCAGGTGTCTGCATTGGGCATACATGCATGTCGGTGATACGAGCAGCAGGTAATGTCATCGTACTTCTCCTTGTACTGCAGTTTGTGATTGGCTATCTGAAGTGCCTTGACCGCCTGCAGCGATATCCAAAGCCATTGCGATTGCGGTTTGATAGTAAGGTTTCGTCTTGTCCCATTGAGGCAAAGCGGCTGCGTGATTAATTGCACCTGCAGTCGCTTTGGCATACAGAAAAGGATCAGGCATAACGGGTGGAATATCTGGTGCAACGATGCTGCCCGAACCATTCCAAAATACCGCTTGAGCAAGCCAAGATGGCCCACAATTCAGTTCCAATCGATGAGAAAGATGTTCGGCTTTGCGGCGCAATTCTTCGGAGGGTGACCGCACCCAAGCCATGCAAGTTTCGACACTTTGTTTTTGAAGGGGTGACCATTCCTCATTGCGTTGATTTAAACACAATGCTCCCCACCAGATTGCCTCCCGGACGGGTAGAGCATGCGTCAAAAACTGAACGAGATCGTTGTAGAGCTCTTTGTCTGTGAGTGATTGAATTGCATCGTTGATGCTGGTTTCTTCGTTGAGTAGCGCTTTAGCCTCGTCACTGGCTTTGAATCTCGGTAGTATTTGCTCTGCCGTTTGGTATGGAATCTTCTTATATTTCATTAGTTAACCTTTACAATTGCGCCTTTTACTTCACCCATTACGCCGCCATCAAATGTCGCTTTGAGACCTGATTTAAACTCCGCACTCAAAGAGCCCTCTGCAGAGAGCGTGGTGTCCGCTTTGATGGAAATACTCAAGCCAGAAATGCTGTTTGAACTGGTTGCATCAAGCGCCGTCGTGGTACCTGAAACCATGTTGGCTGAAGTGGCTTTGCTGGTGACGTTGGTCCCTTCCAAATTCAGCGCGCTGCTGGCTTTGACGTCGATATTGGTTGCTTCAATGGCAATGGATGATGAGGACAGGGTTATTTTGCTTGAGCCAACTTTGAGCTCGATAGAATCGTCAGCTTCAATCGAAATCGACTTGGCTTTTTCGCTCAGTGCTTTGGTTACGCTCAGCGAGTAGTTGTCTTCTGTCGACACTGATACCGCTTTGGTGACTGTTTGGCTTAATTCACCCTTGATGGTTTCTGTTTGGTTGTTTTCAACTTCTTGTGTCAGGTCTTTGGCTGCATGAAGGTAAAGTAATTCATTGTCTTTTTTGTCATCGAAGTAGAGCTCGTTACTCTGTCCAGAAAGCTGGGTTTTGATGCCAGACTTTGTTGTATTGGCTTCTGCGTATGGCGGGGCATTTTTGCTGTTGTAGACGCTGCCCGTGATGATTGGTCTATCTGGATCGCCATCGATGAAAGAGACCAGCACTTCTTGCCCGGCTCGTGGCACAAACTGAGCACCGTAACTACTTCCCGCAAGCATTTGTGCGACACGAACATAACAACTGGTTTTGTCGCCAGTTGCGTCTGTATCCCATTGGAACTGAATACGCACACGACCTTGTTCGTCCTGATTAATATCACCCGCGGTTGAGCCTGCAACGACTGCGCTTTGCAAGCCCTGAACCACTTGTTTTGAGCGAGGTTGCGGGTAGTGAGGGGTATCTTTTGGAATTACTTTCAGTCTGGTGCTGCTCTGTGCACTTTCAGTGTAATCCACTTCCATACTGATGACCGAAAAGTCACCAAGTTGATCTTTGTCTAGATGGCTTGAGAGCGAGAAGTAAGTACCGAGCTCGAAGAGATCGTGTTTTGCGCTGGCAATGACACTTTGGTAATCCTGCTCAACATACTCGATGCGACGCTTGGCAAGATTACTAGAGAGATCCGTCATGTCCCCGCTGATACCCAAAGTCGGGTAACGCGTGTTGGCAAGTTGAGTGTTGTTGGCAATGGTATTGCTGGAGGTTTTACTGCCGCTGGTAATGAGTTTCGTCTGCGAATAATCGTAGCTTGATAGCTCAACACTTGCGCCATGAAAAGCAACGGTAGGGCACCAATCTTCAAGCAAAGGAAGTGAGCCTGTCGGCGTTTCCTTCATATCAAATTTCGCTGTGCTGGCTTTATCAAATGGAGTTTGAGCATCTTGCAAAATCATAGTGTGTGAACCACTCGCATGCTCAAAATAATAATGAACGCCTTCCTCAGCGAGCAGACGAGAAACGAAGTCAAAATCCGATTCGTTATATTGCAAACAATATTCACGCTTGGTCGAAGGCATGCTGGATATTTTATAGTTACCCTTGAAACCAGCGTTATCGAAAATATCACTGACAATTTCTTGTGTGGATTGATTTTGATAAACCCGGAAAGAATGTGTGTGTTTTAATAACCAAAACCACGGTTTAAGCGTTATTTCATATTGGTGATTCTGCAAATTAGAATCCATTCCTAAATGTTGGATCAATGTCACAACTCCATTGTAGGAACGATTGAGTGTATTGCTGCCAGATTCGTTGAAATAACGGTTTATGGTAAGGAACTGACCTAGTTGATCTTGCATGTCAAAGCAACTGGATACCAGCATTGCTTTGATTTCAAAGGGCTCTGACAAGGCTTGCTTTAGTGTTGCATTACTTATGATATGTTCTTGATTACTTGAGTCTTTTGCAGACATCAAACTAGCCGAACTGCTGTATTTATCAGCCATTGCATATCCTTATGCTTGAACTTTTTAATAATAAAAATTTGAAATATAAATACTATTATTAATCAAATTACTCAAAAAATAGCAGTATTAGATCTTATTCGCTATTCGATTTATTAAAAGAAAAGGAGTTCTTTATGGCGAGTCAAAATGCAAAAAAGATGGCGAAAGAATTTTTGCAAAATGTAGAAAAGGACAGTAAGTCATATCACAAAAGTTGGGCGAGAAAATTCGGTAATAAATACCAATCTGCCAAGAACTGGGTAAAACGTGACAAGAAAATGGTCGCGATGGATATTGCGCAAAAAGGGGTAAGGACTGGTATCGGGATGATTCCATTTCCCGGCTCGAAAGAGGGGGCAGCCCTTTTGGAAGTCGCAGGTGGCGCAGCGTTAAAAGCCGCTTCTCGCAAAGCGTGGGAAGAAGGCTCAAAGAAAGGCGTTAAATCTCTTCTTAACAAAAAAATTGAATCTGCTCGCAAGCAACTTAAAACCAACTCGGTAGGAAAAGTCGATCACGAGTTCCTGGCGCTTTCTGCCCGTAAGCGTGATGAACACATTCATGCGATTCGTAAGCTAGTGAAGTACGAGGTGAAGTTGTTACCAAAGCGTTCTGATGAGCTCAGTTTGCGTTTATTCAAGCTTAAAGAGGCGATCAATGAATCCCGTGTGAAGCTCAACAAAACCACCATGTCTTCCACATCGGCTATCGACAACATGCAAGCATGGACGGAGTTCTTTTCTGCTATCAAAGAGGTGGAGCACTACCAAGCGAAATTGCGTGAAAGCCTGATTCAAGTACAAGAAATCACCAAGGATGTGGAGTGGTTCTTGGCGGCTTCTGAAGCGACTACTGACCAGATGAACGCACAAAACTTACCGCAACTGGAAGAGGCGTTTGACCAGATCCGCCGCAGTTACGGCAACATCAATTCGCTGAAACAACTGCAAGATATGATGCTAGAGAGAAACCTCGTTGAATCCGGCTTGTTGGATGAAAAAGACCTAACCTACAAACTGGTCAACTAGACAAACCTGTCCGTTCGTTACCAAATTAAACCCAAGTAGGGAGCTGTTGTGCTCCCTGATTCTTTTTACTTGCTGAATTTATTGAGTTTTTATTGTCGACAATTTCGTCTTGCTCTTATCGAAATGAATATTTTTCCACTCATAAATCACTCAATAACACTATACCTTAGTCTAAATTGTCGACAATTTGCTTGATTGTCGACAATCTGATCGTCTATTTTATATTCAAGTTAACAAATTGTTGACACTTTGATTTCTAAATACGAGTGCCTTGAATATGAATACAGAATTGAAAACTCGTCATAAAGTGATTGTCTCTGAAAAAGAGCACACTAAATCTGAATCGCTGACCGAATCGTTAGTGGAAGCGATTGTGAGTGGTGAAATTGAACCGGGTAGTAAAATCTCAGAGCCTGAATTAGCCAAGAAATATCAAGTGAGTAGAGGTCCTTTACGTGAAGCCATGATGCGCCTTGAAGGACTTGGCTTGATTGAGCGCATTCCGCATGTTGGTGCTCGCGTTATCACTTTCTCCCCAGAAAAACTCATCGAATTGTATTCAGTCCGCGAAGCGTTAGAAGGCATGGCGGCAAGGCTCGCGGCTCGCTATATCACTCAAGAAGAATTACTGAGTTTGGAAATGCTATTGTCGACACATTCCAAACATATTGATGAAGTCGAAGGATCTTCTTACTTCCACCAGCATGGTGACTTCGACTTCCACTATCGAATCATTCAAGCGAGCCGAAACAGCAAGCTTATCTCTCTGCTTTGCGACGAGCTGTATCACTTGTTGCGCATGTATCGTTACCAATCACCACGAGCGCAATCTCGTCCTAACGAAGCACTCAACGAACACAAATTCATTCTGCAAGCGATTCGCAACCGTGATGAAGAACTGGCAGAAATGCTGATGAGAAGGCACATCTCAGGCAGCCGAAAACTAATCGAATTACAGATTCTACATTCTGAAAGTAAAGATAGAGAACAAGACTAGAAGGAAATTGTCATGAGCTTATCTCCGGGGGCGAAGTTCAGACTCGCCATTGAGCAAAACAACCCGCTGCAGATCGTCGGCACCATTAACCCATACTGCGCCATGATGGCGAAAAACTTGGGTCACCAAGCTATCTATTTGTCGGGTGGCGGCATCGCTAACGCGTCTTACGGCTTGCCAGATCTTGGCATTACGACATTGAACGACGTTTTGGTGGACGTAGACCGCATCACCAACGCGTGTGATTTGCCGTTATTGGTTGATATCGATACCGGTTTTGGTGGAGCTTTTAACATCGCACGCACTATCAAAGCGATGGAAAAAGCCGGTGCGGCGGCAGTGCACATGGAAGACCAAGTGGCGCAGAAGCGTTGTGGTCATCGCCCAAACAAAGCGATTGTTAGCCAACAAGAAATGGTTGATCGAGTGAAAGCGGCGGTGGATGCACGTAATGACGAGAACTTTGTCATTATGGCTCGTACTGATGCGTTAGCGGTTGAAGGCATGGACAGTGCGATTGAACGTGCGATTGCATGTGTGGAAGCGGGCGCAGATATGATCTTCCCAGAAGCAATGAATCAGCTCGACCAATATCAACAGTTCTCGGCAGCGCTCGAAGACGCGACAGGGAAGCATGTTCCAATTCTTGCCAACATTACTGAGTTTGGACAAACGCCATTGTACGGCTGTGAAGAGCTAGCCCAATCCAAAGTGGACATGGTTTTGTACCCATTGAGTGCATTCCGTGCGATGAACAAAGCGGCTGAGATGGTTTACAAACACTTGCTTGAAGTTGGCAACCAAGAAGCGTTGCTTGATTCAATGCAGACACGAAAAGAGCTGTATGAGCACCTTAATTACCACGACTACGAGAATAAGTTAGACAAGCTGTTCTCGGAGGGTAAATAAGGTCAACAAAGAAACAAACGGAAGCCCAAGAAAAGAATCTCTAATCCAATAACGTGAAAATTGTCTGATTCAAAAGAGCCCATTAAGAGAGCCAAATCAGACAGAAAAGGAGTTCAACAATGCCTCATTCTGTAGAAAAGAAAGCTGAGATAGGTGGCGCAGGTCTACGCGGTCAAAGCGCTGGAAGCACAGCTTTATGCACTGTCGGTAAAACGGGGACGGGTCTAACGTATCGTGGTTACGATATTACGGACTTGGCAAATCATGCTCAATTTGAAGAAGTGGCGCATTTGCTGTTACGCGGTCACTTACCTAATCAACAAGAGCTAGACGCCTACAAGACACATCTATTGAGCCTGCGTGGCTTACCAGCGGAGCTTAAGCAAGCGTTAGAGCTGATTCCTGCTGACGCACATCCGATGGATGTTATGCGCACAGGTTGCTCTATGCTGGGTAACTTAGAGCAAGAAATGGACTTTGAACAACAGCTCCATGCTACTGAGCGAATGCTGGCGCTTTTCCCTGCGATCATCTGTTACTGGTATCGCTTCAGCCACGATGGCGTACGAATCAAAACTCACGATAACAGCGAAGACTGCATTGGCGGCTACTTCCTGAAACTGCTTACTGATAAAGCACCAAGTGAAACGCACAAAAAGGTGATGCACTGTTCTTTGATCCTTTATGCAGAGCATGAGTTTAATGCCTCAACATTTGCGGCGCGTGTGTGTGCTTCTACGCTTTCTGATCTTCATTCTTGTATCACAGCTGCTATCGGCACGCTACGTGGTCCACTTCATGGCGGTGCAAACGAAGCGGCGATGGAGATGATTCAAGATTGGCAAACGCCAGATGAGGCAGAAGCCAATATTCTGCAAATGCTAGAGAACAAAGACAAAATCATGGGCTTTGGGCATGCGATTTATCGTGAAAGTGACCCTCGTAATGCACTGATCAAGCGTTGGTCAGAAGCGTTATCGAAAGAGGTGGGTGACACACATCTTTACGCGGTTTCTGAGCGTGTGGAATCCGTCATGAAGCGTGAGAAAGGTCTGTTCTGTAATGCAGATTTCTTCCATGCTTCGGCTTACCACTTCATGGATATTCCAACCAAGTTGTTTACGCCAATCTTCGTGATGAGCCGACTGACAGGTTGGGCGGCGCACGTGTATGAACAACGTGCGAACAACCGAATCATTCGCCCAAGTGCGGATTATACCGGACCGGATCATCAAGACTGGGTGCCAATCGAACAACGCTAGCGCGTGACGCCTCTTTGTGAGTTTCTTCTTGCATGGCATTCACAAGGGGCGTCTCTTTCACTGCGAATCCATTTCAAAAACAGTATCGCGGTGCGTTCAGGCACATGATGTACACTATAGCGGAAGCAAGCCCATGAGCATCACCACAAATATAAATACTCAATATCGTAAGCCGCTCCCGGGAACCCAACTCGATTATTTTGATACCCGAGAAGCGGTCAACGATATTTCCCCTGGAGCCTATGAAAAGCTCCCATACACCTCACGCGTTTTAGCAGAGCAGTTGGTTCGTCGCTGCGATCCAAAGATGCTCACTGAAAGCTTAAAACAGTTGATTGAGCGAAAGCGTGACCTCGATTTTCCTTGGTATCCGGCGCGCGTGGTTTGTCATGACATCCTTGGACAAACGGCATTAGTCGACCTCGCCGGTTTGCGTGATGCGATTGCCGAACAAGGCGGTGACCCAGCGAAAGTAAATCCTGTGGTTGAAACGCAATTGATTGTCGACCATTCACTGGCAGTTGAACACGCAGGCTTTGATCCAGAGGCGTTTGAGAAAAACCGCGCGATAGAAGAGCGCAGAAACGAAGACCGATTCCACTTTATCGAGTGGTGTAAGACGGCGTTTGAGAACGTCAGTGTTATTCCTGCGGGTAATGGCATTATGCACCAAATCAACTTGGAGAAGATGTCTCCGGTTGTGCAAGCCAAGCAGGGCATTGCTTATCCCGATACCTGTGTCGGCACGGACAGTCACACACCTCACGTTGATTCACTTGGCGTGATTGCTATTGGTGTCGGCGGTTTAGAGGCGGAGACGGTTATGCTTGGTCGCCCGTCGATGATGCGTCTACCGGATATTGTCGGTGTGAAGCTCACAGGTAAGCGCCAACCGGGTATTACCGCCACCGATATCGTGTTGGCGATTACCGAGTTTCTGCGAAATGAACGCGTGGTTTCATCCTATCTCGAGTTCTTTGGTGAAGGGGCGCGAGACCTAACCATTGGCGACCGTGCGACCATCTCAAACATGACGCCAGAATACGGCGCAACCGCTGGGATGTTCTACATTGATGAACAGACCATTAATTACCTCAAACTGACGGGGCGCGATGATCAACAGGTCGACTTGGTAGAGAAGTACGCCAAGCAAACCGGTCTATGGGCGGATGATTTAGACACTGCCGTTTACGAACGCGTGCTTGAGTTTGATTTGTCCCAAGTTGGGCGCAATTTGGCAGGTCCATCTAATCCTCATCGTCGTTTACCCACCTCAGAGCTTGCTGAACGTGGTGTTTCTGGTGAATGGCAAGAGAAAGAAGGCGAACTTCCAGATGGCGCGGTGATCATCGCAGCGATTACTTCTTGTACCAACACCAGTAACCCAAGAAACGTTGTCGCAGCGGGTCTGGTCGCTAAGAAAGCGAATGCGCTTGGATTGGTGCGCAAACCTTGGGTGAAGTCTTCATTTGCACCGGGTTCTAAAGTGGCTCGATTATACCTTGAAGAATCTGGCTTACTCCCTGAACTAGAGAAACTTGGTTTTGGTATTGTCGCTTATGCGTGTACAACCTGTAACGGTATGAGTGGTGCACTTGACCCGAAAATCCAACAAGAGATCATCGACCGAGATCTGTATTCAACGGCGGTACTTTCTGGGAACCGCAACTTTGATGGTCGAATTCATCCTTACGCAAAACAAGCATTCTTAGCATCACCACCTTTGGTCGTTGCTTACGCGTTAGCCGGTACGATTCGTTTTGATATCGAACGTGATTCTTTAGGCACAGACAAAGACGGCAAGCCGGTTTACCTCAATGACTTGTGGCCAACGGATGAAGAAATTGATGCTGTGGTGGGGGAGTACGTTAAGCCTGAGCAATTTAATCAAGTCTACATTCAAATGTTCAAACTGAATGATGAGGCTCGTAACCCAAATCCGCTCTACGATTGGCGCCCGATGAGTACGTATATCCGAAGACCTCCCTACTGGCAAAAAGAGGGGGAGGGAGCACTGGCTGGTGAGCGAACTCTGTCTTCAATGCGTCCTCTTGCCGTTTTAGGCGATAACATTACGACCGACCATTTGTCGCCATCGAACGCGATTTTGGCAAGCAGCGCCGCAGGCGAATACCTCGCGAAGATGGGCGTGCCAGAAGAAGACTTTAACTCATACGCGACTCACCGAGGCGATCACTTAACCGCGCAGCGCGCCACTTTCGCTAATCCAAAACTGTTCAACGAAATGGTCAAGGAAAATGGCGAAGTCGTGCAAGGATCGTTAGCGAGAGTCGAACCTGAAGGCAAAGTGACACGCATGTGGGAGGCGATTGAGACTTACATGAATCGCAAGCAGCCGCTTATCGTGGTCGCAGGTGCGGATTATGGTCAAGGATCGTCGCGAGATTGGGCGGCGAAAGGCGTTCGCTTGGCGGGTGTAGAAGCCATTGTCGCTGAAGGTTTTGAGCGTATTCACCGTACCAATTTAGTTGGCATGGGCGTGCTTCCTCTGCAATTTAAAGATGGCGTGAACCGAAAGACGCTCGAATTAGATGGCACTGAACTTTATGACGTTATCGGCGATATCACTCCTGGTGCTGATTTGGCGCTGGTGATTACTCGTGCGAATCGCGACAAGGTTGATGTGCCGGTGACTTGTCGACTCGATACCGAAGATGAAGTTCACGTGTACAAAGCGGGCGGTGTATTACAGCGCTTTGCTCAAGATTTCCTCTCGCAATAGATAGCGCAATAACGGAGCAAGATATGGATAGCAAGATGCAAAGCCAAATCAAAGTCCCAGCGACTTACATGCGCGGCGGTACGAGCAAAGGTGTTTTCTTCAACCTTGAAGATTTGCCACAGCCAGCGCAAGTCGCAGGTAAGGCAAGAGACAATCTGCTACTTCGTGTGATTGGTAGCCCTGACCCGTACGCCAAACAAATTGATGGCATGGGTGGCGCCACTTCCAGCACCAGTAAAACTGTGATTGTGTCACGCAGTCAGCGAGTCGATCACGACGTTGATTACCTGTTCGGACAAGTATCGATAGATAAGCCATTTGTCGATTGGAGTGGTAACTGTGGCAACCTTTCTGCTGCAGTCGGACCTTTCACCATTCATGCAGGGTTGATCGATGAAGATCGTATTCCTCAAAACGGCATCGTTACCGTTCGTGTATGGCAGGTAAATATTGGAAAAACCATTTTGATTCATGTACCAATCGTTAATGGTTTCGTTCAAGAAACAGGGGAGTTTGAGCTTGATGGTGTGACGTTTCCAGCGGCTGAAATCCAAGTTGATTTCGTCGACCCTGCTGATGGCGAAAGTAGCATGTTTCCAACCGGCAATCTAGTAGACGATTTGGTCGTACCAGATGTTGGGACATTCAACGCAACCTTCATTAACGCAGGCATACCGACGATCTTCATTGACGCAGAAGCGCTCGGCTACCAAGGCACTGAGCTTCAAGATGACATCAATAACGATGAGTTTGCGCTCGCGAGGTTTGAGTCCATTCGTGCTCATGGCGCGCTAAAAATGGGGCTGATTGATTCGCTCGAAGAGGCTCAAACACGTCAACACACGCCTAAGATTGCGTTTGTTTCCCAGCCTAAATCCTATTTATCGTCGAGTGGTAAAACCGTAGAAGCAGGTGAGGTCGATATTCTCGTCCGGGCTTTATCTATGGGCAAACTTCACCACGCCATGATGGGAACCGCAGCGGTCGCCATTGCCTCGGCGGCATGCGTCCCGGGTACTCTAGTCAACCTAGCGGCTGGCGGCGGAGAGAAAGAGTCAGTGACGTTTGGGCATCCATCAGGAACGCTTAAGGTGGGGGCAAAAGCCAAACAAACAGAACAAGGTTGGGTGGTTGAGAAAGCCATCATGAGCCGCAGCGCGAGAATACTGATGGAGGGCTTTGTGCGTGTTCCCTCCAATGTCTTTGAATAACACAATTGCATGGTAGTGATACTTATACCAACCACATCAATTATTTGATGATTCTTGCTTGTTAAAACCGCTGATAACTTCGTTAAACCTATTTCTTAGTTAAAGAAGGTGTAGGTAGAGCAACTAGCTAGCTGCAATCTTTGCCTTGTTCTAAGCGGTTTTACCTACGCAATCTTCTGAACATCTAATTAATGCGATTGGTATTAAAAAGCAATGTCAGGACATACTGGAGGAAGCAATATGTCTGCATATCAAAAAGAATACCTTTGGGCACAAAATGAACCGGAAAACTTTTGGCGTGCTCAAGCTGAAAACATCGATTGGTTTGAAGCGCCAAACACCATCTTACAAGCTGACGAACATGGGATTGAACGTTGGTTTCCTGATGGCGTAATGAACACGTCATGGCTCGCGTTGGATTATCATTGTGAGCAAGGAAGAGGGGATAAAACCGCACTGATTTATGATTCACCAGTGACGGGTCAAAAACAAACTTACAGCTATCAAGCTCTGCGCAACCAAGTGGCAAAAATCGCGGGCATGCTTTCTAATCAAGGCGTAACCAAAGGCGATCGTGTGGTCGTCTACATGCCGATGATCCCAGAAGCGGCGATGGCGATGCTGGCTTGTGCTCGATTGGGTGCGATTCACTCGGTGGTGTTTGGCGGTTTTGCCCCGAATGAGCTTGCCGTTCGAATTGAAGATGCGGAACCCAAAGTCATCATGACGGCGTCTTGTGGCATCGAAATTAACAAGGTGATCCCGTACAAACCAATGGTTGATAAAGCCATTATGGACAGCCGTTGGAAGCCTGAGAAAGTCTTTGTTCTTCAACGCCCGCAGTGCGAAGCCGAACTTAACCTTGAACGTGATTTAGATTGGCAGCAAGAATACGCGCAAGCTTTGCCTCATGCGTGTGTCCCTGTGCTAGCGACAGATCCTCTTTATATTCTGTATACCTCTGGCACAACAGGGAAACCAAAAGGCGTGGTGCGTGACAATGGTGGCCATGCCGTGGCGATGAAATATTCGATGACGTCGATTTATAACATCCCCCAAGATGGCGTGTTCTGGGCAGCATCGGATGTGGGCTGGGTTGTTGGTCACTCCTATATTGTGTACGCGCCGCTGATTCATGGTTGTACCACTATTCTATTTGAAGGCAAACCAGTGAGAACACCGGACCCGGGTGCATTCTGGCGTGTTTGTGATGAATACAAAGTGGATGTGCTTTTCTCCGCGCCAACCGCTTTCCGTGCAATTAAGAAAGAAGACCCAGAAGGCGAGTTCATTAAGCAATACGACTTGTCCAACCTCGACTCTATCTTTATGGCAGGCGAACGTCTTGACCCACCAACACTAGAATGGGTCGAAAGCAAAGCAGATAAGCCGGTCATTGACCACTGGTGGCAAACCGAAACTGGATGGGCTATCGCGGGCAATCCGACCGGTATCGAGGTAATGCCAGTAAAAGCAGGCTCTGCTACCAAGCCAATTCCTGGCTATCAGGTAGAGATTCTCAACGAAATGGGCATGCCAGTAGGAGCAAATCAGCAAGGTTTTGTGGCATTGAAACGCCCATTACCACCAAGTTGTCTACCAACTGTCTGGCGCAACCATGACCGCTTTGAAACTGGTTATCTAAGTCAATTTCCGGGTTACTACGTATCGGGAGATGGCGGTTACCTAGATGAAGATGGCTACCTGTTTATCATGGGACGAATTGATGACGTAATTAACGTCGCAGGTCACCGTCTGTCTACCGGCGAGATGGAAGAAATCGTTGGTGGTCACCCGGCGATTGCGGAATGCGCGGTAGTCGGTATTCACGATGAGTTAAAGGGGCAGCTACCACTTGGCTTTGTGGTTCTCAAAGATGGTGTGAAGATTGATGATCTAACGCTAGAAGGTGAGCTGGTGGGTAAAGTGCGCAACGAGATTGGTGCTGTGGCTTGCTTTAAACATGCGCTGGTTGTGGACCGTTTGCCAAAGACACGCTCAGGCAAAATTTTGCGAAGAACCATTCGTCAAATAGCCGATGGTGAGCAATACGTGGTGCCATCAACCATTGATGATCCATCCAGTTTAGGCGAAATCGAACGAGTGCTTAAACGTGGCTAGTTAAGTACGATTTTAATTAAGCACGATCTTAGATTAGCTGCGACCAATCGTAAATATCGAAGCCTCTTGCTTTGTCGGCAAGAGGCTTTTGCATTCCTGCTTGCCTAATCTCGTGTTTAAACACACACTATATGGATTCCTGTTTTTGGCTTCTTTTCTTATGTCTACTTTTTTAATCAAACCAGCGCTTTTTGACGATCTTGAACAACTCAATGATTTGATGTTCGAACTGCATGATGAGCACCATATCCAATCCCCAGAGCTGTTTAAAACCGCAGAAGAAATCGAACAAGAAAAGAGTATTGCTCGCTATCTCGATAATCCTGAATGTTTAGTGTATGTCGCTAGAGTAGAGGGTGAGATCGTCGGCTTTGTATCTGGGCATTTCTGCGAGCTTATTTCTACGGTTAGTAAACCTGTCATGATGGGAAGCGTTGATGAGCTATACGTCTTACCCGAATATCGTAAGCAAGGTACCGCAAAGGCTTTGATTGAAAAGATAGAGGCGACATTCGTTGATTATGGAGTGAAACAGATGTTTGTTGAGGTTTGGGACTTTAACCAGACAGCGATTTCTCTCTATGAGAACCAAGGTTTTGGGCATCATATTCATTGGTTAAGAAAGTCGTTATCTGAACGTTAATTAATGCGTAGCTAAGACGGTAACTTAGTGACTTATGTAATCTGATGGTGCAAAAGTTGAGTCTAATGGTCAGTATTTACTATTAGTCTCGTCGCAATGTGCGGCGACTCATTCTCATCCAAGTTGGTGATGTTGTTTTTGTTTGCTTGTTTTGTAAGTGGCACATGAATAGTGCCTCATAAAACAAGAGGAAAATAACATTGAATCTATCAAAAACCTTACTTGCAACGGCGTTATTGCCAATGTTGGCAAGTGCAGATCAAGTCACGCAGACGCAATACGACGAAATTCAACCGGATATTGTTGGTGGCATTACCGCAACCCCAAATGACTGGAAGTTTTACACACAAATCGTCAGCCGTAATAGTAACCGCTCTTTCTGTGGAGCAAGCTATATTGGGGATGGCTATGTTCTCACGGCTGCTCACTGTGTTGATGGCGATGCTCCTAATCAAATTGCCGTCAAAATTGGTAGTGTGATTTATAATGGTACTGATGGCGTTCGCTCTAATGTCAGCCAAATCTACGTACATCCTTCCTATAATCGTTCTACTTTGTCTCATGATATCGCTCTGTTAAAACTCTCTTCAAAGCCTCAAGGTGTTACGAAAGTGGATATCGCATCAGGCAGTGTCTCGCAATATGCAGGCGTCGGTGATTGGTTAACTGTCGCTGGACTAGGCCGAACTTCGGAGGGGGGCAGTTCGCCAGCCGCTCTACAAGAAGTGGATGTTCCTCTGGTGTCTGATGCAATGTGTCGTCAAGCTGGTGGGAACTACACATCAGTTGGGGCTGTTTCGTTTTGTGCGGGAGTACCTCAAGGTGGCATTGATTCTTGTCAGGGAGACAGTGGTGGTCCCATCGTTGTGAATAATAACGGCGTTGTGGCTCAACTTGGTATCGTAAGTTGGGGCATAGGTTGTGCCCGACCGGGTAAGTACGGTGTGTATAGCGACATTGCGGCGTTGCGCAGTTTTGTTGATGGCGTTTTAGGTACGACAATGCCTCCGACAGATAATGTTTCTGTTGGTTACACCGCAAATCAGACTTTGAGTTCTTTTAAAGTGGGCGAGCTGAAGCAACACAGTTTCAGTATTCAAAATATCGGTAATGTTGCGTTTACTGTCGAAAGTGTGGAACTGCAAAGTTCTGGTGTCACGAAATCTGCGATGATCACCAGAGACCAATGTGCACAATCGACCCTTAGTGCAAGAAGCTCATGTGTTGTTGATGTTGAGTTTGGTGCTTCTCAAGCTGGCGACGCGAGCGTTACGCTGAACTTTGGTATTGATAAAACCAGCACCTCATATCAAGCAGTCGTAATAACATCGGCAGTGAGTTCAACAACACCGCCATCTGGTAGTTGTGAAAATGAATGGCAAGTTAGTGCGGTTTACAACACTGGAGAAACCGTGTCGTGGGCTGCTCAAATATGGCAAGCACAATGGTGGACGCAAGGTGATAACCCTTCAGAGTCTGGTCTTTGGGGAGTGTGGCAGGCAGTAGGGGCGTCAGATTGTACAGGAACAACACCTCCGGTAGAGCCGCCGACAGACCCGACGCCACCGACTAAACCAACACCTCCGTCTTCTGGTGATGCCTATCAAGCTGGGACTAATTACACAGCGGGTGATGTGGTGACAAATCGTGGTGCAAGTTACCAATGTCAGCCATGGCCAAACAGTTTATGGTGTGGCTCAACTCCAAGTGCTTATGAGCCTGGAATAGGCTATGCATGGACAGATGCATGGTTGAAGCTGTAATCGTTTAAGAGAGTTTATTTCTCACTGAGAATAAACTCTCTTCTATTGTTTCAATTCTGAGAACGCGTAAAATCCACATAAATTACCCTGACGTTAAATTAATATAACTGGCAAAATTGCAGCCAATGTTTCGAGTTATGTCTGATTTCTGTCAGAATTATTTTGAAAAGTATCATTAAGTCTTTTTTGACATGTTCGCCAAATGTACAACTGGTTACTTAATTTATGTCGAAAAATATTGGCAACCCTGCCATCATGACGGTGTGATTCTTCTCTCTTTTAAAGGTTGTATTTTGTGCTGAGACAGTTGTTTTTTCTCATCCTGTATTCCATTTCACTGTTTGTTTCTCCTTTGTCTGCCGCGAATCCTCTTCCAGAAGATGTGAAAGGGGCGCTTTGTGTTGTTCGCGCAGATAACAAATTAGTATTAATCCACGAGATATTAACGAATAAAATTTCCCTTCCTGGTGGCACCATTATTCAAGGTGAATCGCCTAAACTTGCTGCGCAGAGAGAAACGTGGGAAGAAACCGGTTTAGTTGTTACTGTTGGTGAAGAGTTAGGTAGAACAGATACTGCTGTTTTCTTTGATTGTGTATCGGATTCAGACGTAATTGCGTTTTCGATGACCAATAAAATTGATGGTAATGAGTTACCTATCTGGTTTGCTCCTCATTATGGCGTTGAAGTCGCTTCTGCGATGCTAGTGAGCCCGAGTAACATGTCAGCCTCTTTGTACCGTTATCCTGAGCAGTGGAAAGATGTAGGCGAGTTCTACACTAGAGCGACTGAACAACCTGTCGTTTATGTTGAACAGTTAATTGAGTCAGCGCCCAATTTCCGTCAACTGGAGTTGTCTTGGATGATGGATCTACAGAGTTGGGTAGGTTCGTTTTCATCGAGTAGTCGTAATACGGCGTGTGAAATCGCAGACCTAATTACGAGTTTGAGCAATCCAACATTTTTGTTGTTCTTGTTTCCATTCGTGATGATGCGTTTCGATAGTCGTTTTGTATATCGGCTGTTCTTTGCTGTTACCGCAACTTCGTTGATGACTCTCGTTGCTCAACAGGGGTTCTCACTACCAAGACCGCATGTATATGTACCAATGGCAGAGTTAACTCAAAGCTTTGGCTTTAGTTTTCCAAGTTTGCCGGTAGAGGTGTGGTTTTGTGTGATGACGTTTATGTTCCAAAGAACAAATACCTTTGGTCTAAACCGAATCACGTTGCTTGTTGCCCTTGTGACTTTGACCGTACTGGCTTGTAAGTTCTTCCTTGGTACTGCATTTATCCTAGATATGTTGATTGGTGCTTTGTTGGGTTCTTTGGTTGCATGGCATGTGCTCCGACTCGAAGGCAACCCCGATGTGGACGTAGACAAGTTACTCAGTTCAAAAAGTGTTTGGTTTACGATGACTGCGATTACCGCAGTGATTTCTGTCATTTGGCCGTTGCCCGTATTTACTAGCTGGTTAGCGATTCTGATTACTGCGTCAGCGCTGGTGATGACCTTCAAAGAGTCAGAAATACGTTTTGACCGTCAACAGATGTTGTTTGTGATTCTGGCGTTATTGCTGGTTGAGCAATTGTATCTTTACTTGAGCACAACGGTTTCATTTAGCGGATTTTGGTCTTTGGTGTTTAGCACCTTCCATTATCCTCTATTGATGCTGACATTTATTGTGTTAGCGAGAAAACTAACGTGTAAAAACAAGCACGCAGAGTAATAAAAAACCTCGCTTAATAGCGAGGTTTTTTAATTGGCGTTTACTTCAGATTTGTTAAGCGTTCAAAACGAATTTCTCAATAGACTTTGCTACGCCGTGTTCATCGTTGCTCTCAGCGATGTAGTCTGCGATTTCTTTTGTCTCTTCCATCGCGTTTGCCATTGCAATACCAAGACCCGCATATTGAAGCATGTGATGGTCGTTCTCGGCATCGCCCATACAAATCACTTCTTCAGCTTTGATGCCTAAGTATTCTGCGATTGCTGAAACACCGATGCCTTTATTACTTGATGGATTCAAAAACTCTAAGAAGAACGGTGCGCTTTGTACTACGGTGAATTCTTCTCTTAGATCTGACGGTAGCGCTGCTATCACTTCGGTAAGTTTGCTTGGCTCTGCAACCATCATCGCTTTGATGATGGCGTGATCATCAGAAAGTGACTCGAAGTTCATTTCAGTGACATCAAGACCATTAATTTTTGCCTCGATATCAGTGTATGGGTTGTTTTCTTCAGTAATTAAACCGTGTTCTTGACTGAATGCATGAACGTACGCCCCAAGTTCTTTTGCTTTGCGAGCGATTTTCTTTGCTGCTTTGCCATCGATGATTTGCTGGTGGATGATTTCATTGGTGCCAATGTTCTTCACCATAGAACCGTTGTAATACAGTACAAAGTCTTTATCAGAGTTGATGTTTAACTCATCCAATTTGTCTTGCATACCCTCAAGAGGGCGACCTGATGCAAGTACAACGGTCACACCTGCTTCACGAGCCTTAGTGATGGCTTGCTTGTTCTCTTCTGAAATTACTTTGTCGCTGTTTAGCAACGTACCGTCCATATCTAGGGCGATCAGTTTGTACATCTTTACTTACCTTAAAAATTGGGAACTCGTGTATGAAACTACAAAAAGACCTATTTTAACAATTTATTTTTGGTTTAAATTGACCTGAGTGCGCCTCTCCATTAAGGTCTTCGCCTCGAAGTATTATGAGTTGAGTGAGTTCTACGTTGTATAAGCTAAATGAGATGTTTGAAACCATCCAAGGGGAAGGGGTTTTCACTGGTGTGCCAGCAGTTTTCGTGCGTTTGCAAGAATGTCCGGTAGGATGCTCTTGGTGCGATACAAAGCAAACTTGGTACGCAGAAGAGAAAGACCAACGCCAGATTGGCGATATCTTGGTGAAAACAGAGGACTCCCCAACATGGTGTTTCGCATCAGCACAAGACATCGTAGCAGAATACAAAAAGCAAGGCTTCAATGCTCAGCACATTGTGATCACTGGCGGTGAACCCTGCATTTATGATTTGCGTGATTTAACCGCAGCATTTGAAGATATGGGTTGCCAGTGCCAAATTGAAACCAGCGGCACTTCAGAAGTCGTTACTTCAGAAAATACTTGGGTGACCGTGTCACCTAAAGTCGCGATGAAAGGTAAATTGCCTGTACTTAAAAGTGCGTTGGAGCGCGCAAATGAAATTAAGCATCCTGTTGGCACACAAAAAGATATAGATCATCTTGATAACTTGCTTGCGATGGCCGATATAGACTCAAAAACCATCATCGCTCTGCAACCAATTAGCCAAAAGCCAAGAGCAACACAGCTTTGTATTGATACTTGCGTGGCACGTAACTGGCGCTTGTCAGTTCAAACTCATAAATACTTAAGTATTGCTTAAGCTCGGAGAAAAAGATGAAAAAAGCAGTTGTTGTTTTCAGTGGTGGACAGGACTCTACAACATGTCTGGTTCAAGCGTTAAAAGAGTTTGATGAAGTACATGCAATCACATTTGATTATGGTCAACGTCATAAGTTAGAGATCGAAGTTGCGGAAAAAGTAGCAAAAGATCTTGGTGTTGCTGCTCATAAAGTCATGGATGTAGGTCTTCTGAACGAACTAGCAATCAGCTCTTTGACTCGCGATGACATTCCAGTTTCTCATGAACTTCAAGAGAACGGTTTGCCGAATTCATTCGTTCCGGGTCGTAATATTTTGTTCCTAACGCTAGCTGGCATTTATGCATACCAAATTGGTGCTGAAACCGTTATTACTGGCGTGTGTGAAACCGACTTTAGTGGTTACCCTGATTGCCGTGATGACTTTGTGAAAGCGATGAACAGTGCTTTAGTAAAAGGCATGGACCGTCAGTTCGACATCAAAACACCGCTGATGTGGCTAAATAAAGCGGAAACATGGGCGTTGGCAGATCAGTACGATGCGTTGCAACTGGTCCGTGAAAGTACTCTAACTTGCTACAACGGCATCATTGGTGATGGCTGTGGTGATTGCCCGTCTTGCGATCTGCGCAAAGCGGGCTTAGATGATTACCTTAATAACAAAGACACTGTTATGCAGTCGTTGATTCAAAAGCAGAAAGCGGAAGATCAATAGGCTCGTTATAAGCATCAATCACGGCATCATGCCCATTTCTTTTTGATTGATACAAAGCTTGGTCTAATATCGAATACAGCTCATCAAAATTACTAAGTGGTTTTGATGTAGAGAGATAGGCCAAGCTTGCTGTGACATTGACCGAATGACCGTCGTCTGTTTTTATCTGCTTTTCTGAGATGGTTTTGTGAAGGCTTTGAACACGAAATGGCACATCAATTTCATCCACATTCTTTAGTAACAAGATAAACTCTTCTCCTCCAATACGTCCCAAATATTCTCCTTTATTTAGTTTAGATTGAAGTGACTTACAGACTTGAGTTAGGACTAAGTCGCCTACTGGATGCCCGTATTTATCGTTAATCAGTTTAAAGTTGTCTAGGTCGAATAGTGCAAGTACGTAGCGCATATCATCTGGCGCGCTGATCGATTGAGAACGGATTTTCTCGATGATTGAACTCCGATTCAGGGAGCCTGTTAACTTGTCTAAACGAGATTCCATCTTTATTTTTCGTAGAGCAAAGAGTGCGACCAACAAAACAGCGAGTAACACAAATACTACAAAGTTGTACGCTCGCTGTTGCTCGGCAAGCTTTTTAAGCTCAAGCAGTTTTAAGTTACGTTCGTTGTCAATTTTTACGAGTTGCAACTCATATTCATATTCACTTTTCGTTAGGTCTAGCGCTTCGATTGCTTTTACATTGTTGGCATCTCGGTTTGCTAACTCCAATGTTGCGTACTCGCGGTAGTGGGATAGAGCTGTTTCATACTCGTTCTGTTCTTGGAAGATTTGCGAGAGTAACAATTGAGATTTTGATTGCAACGCGGTCGTTGAGTTCTTGTTTGCTAACTCTAACGCGGCATTCGCGTGTTCCAGTGCTTCTTTCAACATGCGGTGTTTTAGGTAAGCGAAGCCTGCCGCCAAGTGACTTTCAGTTTGTAAGCGTTCGTTTTCGTACTCTTTGCCCAACTCTAAAGCGTTTTTAATATGGGGAACGGCGCTTTTTAAGTCACCAGAATCGACGTAGGCAGAACCAAGCCCAAGATAAGTTAGTCCCTTGCCGTATGGGTAATTCAGTTCTTCGAGTAGTGTTAGCGCATTCTTATAGTGACTGATGGACTTCTCGTAATCTTTAGATTTGTAATACATGGATGCCAAGCTATGTTCCACTTGAGCTACTTCAAGAGGTGTGGCTTCTAATTGTCGAGCAAGTAGTGCTTGAATTAGGTACTGTTCAGATTGTTCGAATTGACCTAGTTCACTCAGCAAATTACCTACATCGTTATAAACACCTGTGGGGTCGCTTTGCGCTGGCATTTCATTAATGAGTCGGCGGTACAAGCTAAGTGCAATATCGTATTCGCCACGGAAGTCGAAGTTGTTTGCGATTACACGCAGCGCAAGATCTGCAGGAATACTCTCTTTGTGGTCGTTAGTTAAGTGGTTATTAAGCGATGAGCAGAAAAAGTTAGCCTTGTGGTACTGACCCTGTTGATTGAGGGTGTAGCAAAGCTGGTAGTTCATTAACGCTTTTGTTTCTATATCTGCGCGCTGTTTAGCACTTTGCAGTAATGAGGTGAACAAGTTTACTGCAGCGTCGTAGTCACCCTGTTTGCGTTCTAACAGTGCTTGAATGTACTTTGATTCCAACTTTGCAAAGTGATTTTCCAGAAACTGACTGCTACCAAAGTAAGGCTGGTTGATATTCGACATGTATTCGTAAATCAAACCACTGACGTAAAGCTTCTCACTATTAGAGTCGGCAGTGTGGTATCTGTCTTGAAGCATGTGGAGCGCAGATTTGGAATTTGTTTTCATTGTAGCTAGATAAACAGAATGCCATTGAGTGATGCTTTGAGTGTCACTTGCGTTTGCTTGACTGCCTAATAGGAGAGACGCAAGCAAAGTAAGCAGCGTACGCATAGTGATGTAACCTTATGTTATTGCTATATTGTTTGTTCAGTATGATATACCAATTGGAAGTGAGTCATTGTGACAAAAGCCAAAGGGTATAGATAGTGGGGTGATGAAAACTATGCGCTCGGTCGAGCTTTACATCGAAAAGGTAAGTAATAGAAAAGAAGACCCCAGCACGGTGCTGAGGTCCTAGGGAATCAGCCTACGTATAGTTTCGCTAGATCTTGAGGTTCAACCTCTTTACCTTCTAGCTGTGCATTCCAGTTTGTGCCAACAAGAACGCCGTCTTCTGCAAGAGTTAGTAGCCAATCTTCAACAAAGATATCTAGTGGGATTTCTAGTACTTCGAAATCTGCCCATTCTTCAACGTTGTGTGCCTGCGCATCTTCTTTAGATGACCAGAAAGGCATGACTTCGCTGTTTTCGAATTCAGTTGAATCGCAAGATAGCCAACCTTCTTCATTGCGTAAACCCCAAACTAGTTGGTTTTCTTTAGTTTCAGCAACGAAAAGGTCAAGGTTTGCTTGGATATCTGATGTAAGTTTGCTCATTTCAAAACTCTCATTGTTATGACGCGAGTAGGTTAACACTAAAGTGCCGATTCCAAAAGCATAATACGGTTTAACAAGGTTGAAAAACAAAAGGAGCCGAAGCTCCTTAAAGTGTGTTCTCTGGAAGGGTGGTAAATATTGTCCACTCTTTTTTAATTTCACCTTTGTAGCCTACAACAGAGGCCGTTACACGACGGTTAAGTGCGTGGCTCACTTCGTCTGTTCCTTGTTGAGCAAGGTGAGTATCGCCATAGCCAACAATTCGAACGCGATCTGGTTTGATACCGTAACCTAATAACGCAGAGCGCACTTTATTTGCTCGACGTTTTGATAGGTCTAAGTTATGAGAAGCGCCGCCTACCTTACTCGCATAGCCATGTAGCTCGATAGAGGTTGTCGGGTATTCTTTGAGAAACTCAGACAATTGGCGAATCTGGCGATGGAATACAGGGTTAATTTCATCAGAGTCGTTGGCGAACAATACACGGACTTGCATTTGTTCAGACGACTTTATGTACTCACCGCAACCATCATTGTCGATCTCTGACGTTGCCGGCGTATCAGGGCAAAGGTCCCTTGCGTTAATCACACCATCATCATCGTCATCTTGTAGGTCTGCAATTTGCTGAGCATTTGGTGTTTGCATGTATTCATACTCGTCTTCCGCAAATGCTTGGTTTGCTGCGACGATAAGACCCAACGAGAAAAGAATCTTTACTGCTTGCATAATTAGTACTCCACCTTCTGATTCCACTCAGTCGGAACATCAACGCGAAGCGCATTCAATAGTTGACCAGTCGCATTCATCACACGGTATTTGGCGTATTGTTCTGCGTACTTCGCATCCAAGTAGTCTTTGCGAGCTTCAAACAATTCGTTTTCTGTGTTCAATAAGTCAAGTAGGGTACGTTTACCAATTCGGTATTGTTTTTCGTACGCAATAACTGTCTCAGAAGCTGAATCTACGTGATCGGACAAAAATTGTTTCTGTTGTTGTGTCAGATCCAGTGCGCTCCAAGAAAGGCGTAAACCTTCTTCTACATTTCGATATGCGCGTTCACGTAAGTCTTTTGCTTTGTTCAACTGGTAGGCGAAACTTTCGGCATTTGCAGAGTCACTGCCACCATTGTATAGGTTGTAACGCATACGCAGCATCGCTGTTGTTTCATCACTGTTTCCTTCGACACCAGCTGCGTCATCACGCCATGTTTGCGAAGCTTCTACGGAAACTGTTGGGTAGTAGTTACCTTTAGACTGTTTGTACTGGAACTTAGCCGAATCAACATCCGCTTTTGAAATCTTAATCACTGGGTGAGAATTAAATGCCAAATCAATCGCATCATCTACTGTGTAAGGAATGAAGTTTTGATCTGCGCGAGGGAAGATAAGTCCTTGCGGAGCTTGACCTACAAGACGTGTGAAGATCGTGTGCGTATCAAACAAGTTGTTCTGAGCAGCTACCAAGTTACCGTGTGCTTTAGCTAAACGAGCTTCTACTTGCGTTAAGTCCGCTGTTGAACCAATACCTGAATCTACACGTTTCTTGATATCTTGATAGATTTTTTTATGCACTTTCAGGTTATTTTCAGAAAGCGTCAGTACTTCATAGGCTTTAACGGCATCCAGGTAGACTTTAGCTACCTCTAATGCTTTATCTTGAGCATCTGCTAATAATTGGTAACGAACGGATTCAGCATCCGCTGCAGTACGGTCAATGTCGTTAAGCGTCGCTGAACCATCCCAAATAAGCTGGGTTAGCGTAATTGTCGCTTCTTTTCGCGTTAAATCAGTAGACTTACGATTACTCTCTGCTGGGTTTATCCCTTCATATCCGACGCCTGCATCTAGGTCGACAGAAGGAAGATAAGCACCGCTCGAGGCTTCATTCACATACCGCTTACTTACGAATTCATTAAACGCACTTTTGATGTCTGGGTTGCTAATAAGTGTATTTTCAACCGCTTGCTCAAGTGTTTGTCCGAAAGCAGGGCTAACGGCAAGCACACCAAAGCATATGGCGTTGGCACGAGTCCACTTCACTTTGTTTCTCCTAGATTTAGTCATGTCTGAAGGCGAGAAATTGTTCTTATAAATAGGGACAACTCTATAGGCGTCAATAATCTAACGCACAATGCTATTAACAATCAACTATGTGACTAGTTGCTATAATTAATGTTGGATAATTAGTTTTACACTTTATGAGCTGTTGTTCTAATTATTTTCTGGATAAAGATCATGTTTTCAATGGTTTAAACAGAATTGGTGCCTGTATGTTTGTGATCTAGTCCCAAACAGGTCCTATATACACTTTTATAAGTAATATGTGACTCAAAAGTTGAAATTAAGTGTTAATGCGCTGTTATTGCGGAATATATTCGGGCAATATATAGCTAATAAGTATCATTGGTCAAAATGTTGACAGTATTTTTATGTCAGAGGTTTATATGGATCGTACTTCCTTAGTTCCAGTTGGTGAGCAGTTAGTCGTATTAGATTTGAATGGGCAATTGAAGGTTCTTGCCGAGAATGAGCGACCATTACCGGGCGAACTGATTGTTGCAGTCATCGAAGATGAACCACAAAAACTTCAAGTTAAAGTTGCAACAGAAGAAGACGAGCAAGACATCACTCAAGATGTTGCTCAAATTATTGACGCTCTTAGAGACGGGCAAGACCCGACATTACTGAACGAAGAGTTTGCCCCAGCTGCGGGTGAGAATGCCGGCTCCAGTTTGCAAGAAAGTGGGACTGTTGAGCGTACAGGGGCAGAAATACTTGCTAGCACTTTGTTTGAAACGACGGGTATCGCAGCACTAGGTTTGTCTGAAACTCAAAACCTATCGCTTGCGGATCTTATTTTGAACGCAGCAAATTCAGATAATACATCGCCAGCAATCAACCCTCGTCCTCCGGTTGCTGAAGATGACAGCGTTTTGACCGATGAAGACGCTTCGGTTTCTATCGATGTATTGGCTAACGACCAAGACGCAGATAGTGATTCACTAAGTATTGAATCGGCAACTGTTCCGGCAGAACAAGGCACAGTAGAGATTATTGATGGTAAGTTGATATTCACACCTGCAGAAGACTTTAACGGTGAAGCGACGGTTACTTATGTAGTAACAGATGGCGCACTAACTGATGAAGCCACGGTTACTGTAACGGTAAACCCGATCAACGACGCACCAGTGGCAGTAAACGACACTGTTACAACGGATGAAGATACCGCCGTTACTATTGATGTGCTTGCGAA
>NZ_BCUF01000038.1 GCF_001591145.1 Vibrio harveyi NBRC 15634 = ATCC 14126 = KCTC 12724
GGTTACTTGGGTATAACAGCACAAGCTTAGAAAAGAGCCAGAATGGTCTTAGTTACTTACTTTGGCGTTCTTCTGCCCTTTCTTCTCTTTCAATTGATCAATCACGTAGCTTGGTGCGACTTTCTCTAGTTCGCCCAAGCACTCGTCTGTTTTCGGGTTGTCGTAGCGAACATAAATGTCACAAACCGCATAAAGCTGCTCCGGCGCGCCAGAAATCAAATACGCTTGCTCAAAAGACTTCACCGATTTGTCTAGGTTGTACTCTTCTTGCAATACACCATTGAGGTACCAGAAGTAACTGTTATCTTTCGCCATGTTGGCTGCTTTCTCAATCTCTAAAGCTGCGCTCTTCTTGTCATCAAGACGCACAAGCGTTAACGCTTTTGAGTAATGCAAAGATGCGTTGTCAGGATGAAGCTTAATTGCAGAATCCAGCGTCTTTACTGCATCGGCATCGCGTTGCTGCGCTCGGTAGTTGTCCGCCAAGCTTAACCAGATTTGTGGATTCTCCGGCTGATTGATCACCAAAGCTTGATAGATTTTATCCGCTTTATCCCATTCATGATGCCAACGATAGACATCCGCCAATAACAGTTTGGAACCGTTATCTTGCTTGTTCTCTAAATAGCTGATCAGTTCAGCAACCGGGGCTTCAAGCGTTTGCTTCTGCTCGCTGCTCACGTTAGAAAAGTCACGCACTAAGTTGGTCGCCGCAGTAATGCGAACCATGGTTTCTTGGTCACTCAATAATGGCTCAATCATGCGCCAACGATGTTCAATCGTATATGGCTCTGCTCCAACAATCGCGGCTTCACGAACCGCAGGATCTTGGTCTTGAAGGCTGCGTGCAACCGCTACCAGCGCGTTTTGACTTGGGTAGTTCGCCAACTCGTGCAGTGCTTCAATACGCTTTTCAACGGGTTGTTTGATGTCCTGCGCTTGGTAAGACAGCTTCGCAACCATTTGCTGTGGCGACATCTGCGCTGAGTTTGCTTTTTGAGCGCTTGTCACGCTCGCTGATGAGACTTGGTCTGGTGCGAGCAAGGTTTCATCTTGTGCAATGACAGATTGGCTTGCGGTGATACCTAAAGCGACAACTAACAGTGTTTTTGAGAATGTCATATCAATCCCCTTAAAATTTGGTTTCGAATACAGGACGCTTCACCGCTTGTTGGCGTAACACTGCATCACTGTATTTGCCATGTGCCACAGGGTTACCCGTTGCACGAAGAATGTATGCCATTGCCTTATCAGCATGAGAGAAGAACTTTTTCCAACCTGCACACAGGTAGTTCAACCCGGGTTCACCGTCTTTGGTGCGGATGAAACGGTTTTTCGGACACTCACCGTAGCAAGCAAATTGGTAATCACACTGTTGGCACTGCTTGGTTAACGAGCGAGTCTTGGCAAAGCCAAACTTTTGCTGATCAGGACCATAGGCCAACTTGTCTAATTTTTCGTGGTGGATGTTGCCAATCTTGTACTCTGGATAAACGTAGTGGTCACAAGCAAAAACATCACCGTTTGGTTCCATTGCCAAGCCTTTGCCACAAATCTCGCCCAGTGTACAAAGTGGGTTTTTGCGCCCCATCCAAGTCTCGACACTCGCTTCAAAGTACTGCACAAACACTTTGCCAATGTCGTGTTGAATCCACTCATCAAAAATCGCGATAAGGAAGTTACCCCACGCCTCGTCTGCCACACACCAAGGCTCTACTACAGAGTCTTTGTGACCAGGAATAAGACGCTTGTCGCCTTGTTTCAGTTGCTCTTGCGGCTGCCATGTTTGAGGTGCGGTAGTACGGAACGTTTTTTGTTCCACGATGGGAATGAACTGCATTTGCGGTGAGCGTACTTCATCACGCAGGAATCGGTATACCTCAAGAGGATTGCGGCTGGTTAGATTGTTTACACAAGTCAGCGTTGCGAACTTCACTTCGTGTTTGTGCAGCAGTTCAACAGCCTTCATCACTTGGTTAAAGGTACCACGACCTGCGCGGTTGGTTCGGTAAGCGTTGTGCATCATTTCTGGGCCGTCGATACTCAAACCGACCAAGAAGTTATTTGCTTTCAGAAATGCACACCAATCGTCGTTGAGCAATGTGCCATTGGTTTGTAAATCGTTAGAAATGACCACGCCTTCAGGCTTGTACTTAGATTGAAACTCAACAATCTTTTTAAAGTAATCCAAGCCCAACATTGTTGGTTCACCACCCTGCCAAGAGAAGATGATTTCCGGCGTGTTCTGCCCTTCAATGTACTGACGAATGTAGGTTTCTAACGTCTCTTCATCCATCACAGGCGTGCAGCCTTTTTTGTACTCAAGTAAGTCCTGTTTGCTGAGGTAATAGCAGTAAGTGCAATCAATGTTACAAGCCGCCCCAATAGGTTTTGCCATGACATGTAAACGCTTAGAGGCTTTACCGTTGAACTGAGGACCTTGAGTAATGTGCATACGTCACCTTTTTCGTTATGAAATGCAGCTGAGAACGCTCATAAGCGTGCCATTCTCACCTTGATGACCTAATCATAAATCCCATTAATACAAGAGGCTTGTTATACCGTTTATAACCTTTTTTCATAGCGTTTATTGCTAATATTTATCGTGACTTTTTTGGCGAGAAACTATTGATGAAATCATTTAAAAGCAAATCGTTAACCGCTCTTTCTATTCTATCATTCAGCGTATTAATGAGTGGTTGTGCAACTCAATCATCGCATCCTATCGCGCTTAACATTGATCAAGACATGGTGTTGGTTGAAGGCGGTTCATTTGTCATGGGATCGGACAGCGACTCCGCCAAGAAGGCAGAAACCCCAGCACGCGAAGTAAAGGTAGACGGCTTCTACATTTCCAAATTCGAGGTCACTCAAGAATTGTTTGAATCTGTCATGGGTTCTTCAATGAGTTACTTCCAAGGTGCAAACATTCCGGTTAATAACTTGAGTTGGCAGCAGGCGAATTACTTCATCGAGAAGTTGAACGAACTCACAGGTGAAAACTACCGCTTGCCGACAGAAGCGGAATGGGAGTTTGCCGCGAAAGGCGGTAAGAAGAGCCAAGGTTTCACTTACGCAGGCTCAAACAACATTGCTGATGTGGCGTGGTATGCCGACAACTCTAAAAACCAAGCTCACCCCGTTGGTCAGAAGCAACCCAATGAACTCGGTCTTTATGACATGACAGGCAACGTTGGTGAATTTGTTATTGATGCTTATGACGACACCTTCTACCGCTTTGGTCCAACCGAAAATCCAAACAACGCTAAAGACGAAAAAGCAGGCTTAGCACACAAATCCGTACGAGGCGGTAGTTTTGCCTATGATTCTGATGAATCAGAGAATTTCCGTCGAGACTTCGCCAGCCAGTCTATAATTATGTCGGACATGGGACTTCGCCTTGCGAAAGATGCTGATTAAGCACGACTACGCATGAGAAACGACGTGACTGCCCCTTTGCCGCATTCTTACCAATTAAGACGTCTCTTGGTTAGGGAAATGGTTAGGGGAAAGAGGCTAAATCTACGTTGCTCTCATTTAACCTCAATGTATACAAACAATACATTCAAACTTAGGTAAATAATAATATGAAGAAACACATCTGTGCCCTTGCAGTCTTATCTGGTTTATCATTCTCAGCGATGGCTTTAGATTGCGATCCAAACTTACTACCTTCTTGGAAAGATGGCGCGAGTAAATCTGCAATTGTTAACTATGTTGATCAATCTACTGATGCTTCGAAAAAAACCTTCATTGCGGAACAAGACCGCATCGCGGTGTTCGACAATGACGGTACGTTATGGTCAGAAAAACCGTTTTACTTCCAACTGGCGTATGCGCTAGACGAAGTGAAACTGATGGCAAAAGACCATCCAGAATGGAAGACACAAGAACCGTTTAAATCTGTACTGAATGACGATATTGAAGGCGTCTTCAAAGGCGGTGAAAAAGCGCTACTTGAGATCGTCAAGGTCACTCATAGTGGTATGACGGTAGAGGAATATCAGCAAAAAGTCGCCGATTGGCTGAAAGTCGCGAAAGATCCACGCTTTGGCCAAGCTTATACCGAACTTACATACAAACCAATGCGCGAAATGGTCACCTACCTGCAAGAGCATGGTTTTAAGACTTACATCGTATCAGGTGGCGGTGTGGACTTTATGCGCGTTTGGGCGCCAGAGGTGTACGGTATTCCCGAAGAGCAAATCATTGGCAGCGCGCTAAAATATAAGTACGACTACAACGACGGTAAGCCAACCGTGACCAAGTTAGGTGAAATCCTCACGATTGATGACAAAGCCGGTAAAGTTGAGAACATTCAGCACATCATCGGTAAGAAACCCGTTCTCGCGATTGGTAACTCAGACGGTGACCACGCGATGATGCAATGGGCAACCAGTCAACCAAACTCTATGGCGATGATCGTTCACCACACCGACGAAGAGCGTGAGTGGAAATACGACCGCAAGTCCAGTGTGGGTCATTTAGATAAAGCAATGGATGAAGCCAATCAGCGTGATAACTGGCACCTCATTGACATGAAAAATGAGTGGTGCACGGTGTATTAACCATACCTTTGCAACTGACAAACTCCTCCTTAGTGAGGAGTTTTTTTATTAATTTTCAAACGTTAGTCTTTTCTTCACGAACACTTCACGACTCTTCACACAAAATGCCTCCCATCGAAACGAAGAGGTAAATATATAATGAAAAAAACAGTCTTGACGATTCTCGCAGCAAGCTCATTTTCGGTTGCAGCAGCACCTTACGTGGGTTTGGAATACGGATTCGGCACCACAGATCACGATTTTGAACCATCTTTTCAAGCTGACGGTGTGAATCTGAATCCTGAATTGGAAGACGGTATTTTTGGTGGCTTCATTGGCTACTCTATCAATGATTCTTGGGCTGTAGAACTGGGTTATAACCAATTTGATCTTGATGATGGTCGTTCCAAAAATCTTGGAATTGTCGATATCAAGGGTCAAAAATACCATCATGAAATGGATTGGGACGCTTCAATCAAAGCCAAACAAATTACGTTAGCGCCTGTGTTTAGCTATGCATTAAACGAAAAGTGGACAACAAAAGTTAAAGCAGGTTTGACTTACACTCAGTACGAATCCAAAGCAAGCCAATCAGAAGAACATGAGCTTGTTATGAATGACGACGTCGAAATGAACAACACCTTGTTCCACCGTTCTGAAAAAAATAATGAGCTCGGTGCAATGCTATCTATCGGTGCGGAATACAAAATCTTCCCTCAATTGACCATCGGCGCGAACGCAAAATACCAGCTTGATAGCTACGCAAACACAGCATCAATCAACGTAGGCTCTACTTACTACTTCTAACTTAGGAAGCCATTAGCATGAAAAAACTGATTATTACGACAACATTAGCCCTAATTTCTGGCTCTGCATTGGCTGCCTTCAACGGTCCTGAAACCGCAGCAATCAGCACTGTAAAAGCGGCGCAAAATGCATCTGATGATAGCTATGTACTGTTGACAGGTAACATCGTTCAAGCACTTGGTAATGAGACTTACCTATTCAAAGACAACACAGGTGAGATTCAAGTCGAGATCGATAACGAAGACTGGATGGGTCAAGACGTATCACCGCAAGATCGCGTTGCCATTCGTGGTGAAGTAGACTCTGAATGGACAAAGACTCAAATCGACGTCGATACGATTCAAAAGCTATAAGCCACACGTTCAAACGAGATCCTTACTCTTGTTAAGTACAAAGCCACCGCATTGGGTGGCTTTTGTGCGTCTCTTAACAAACGCTCAAGCATGGGCAATTGGGCGGAAGGACCAAGCGAATACTTTTAGATCTAACATCAAATCGAATTTTACGGGAACGATAAGGCTCACCATCAAGATTTAAAGGCAGTGCTTTAGGGAAATCGATCTCCAACCAACTCGCCTGAGTATGCTTAACAAACTGCCCAGTCTCAGTTGGATTTTGAATTTCATCAATGACCTGAGGTAGCTCATGGGGCAAGAATGGATGCACCAAAGTAATGTCCATTAAGCCATCATCTATCAATGCATTTGGCGCAAGCTCTTGACCTCCTCCCGCAAGGCGACTATTACAAAACGCCCCAACCAAGATCTCCCCTTGATAACTGCCCTGCTCAATTGTGAGGGAGCCATCATAAGGTTTAAAGCCAAGCGCCTTCACTAGACCGGTTAATGTGTAGGCACCACCACCCAAAAAGTTTTTCAGTTCAACTGGTGTTTCAGCGGTAATTTCTGCTCCAAAGCCAGCTGCAGCAATGTTCATAAAATAGCGATCATTAGCTTGAACGCAGTCTACCGCAACAGCGTCACCATTTACGGCAAGTTCGATGGCTTCTCGAATCATGATTGGGATTTTCGTAGCAGTCGCGAAGTCATTCGCCGTACCCATTGGGATAATGGCCAATTCTGGACGAACGTTCGCCTCAATCTCATTCAAAGCCGTTACCGCTTCGTTAACGGTGCCATCGCCACCAGCAACAACAATACGTTTCATTCCTTGATTGACCGCTTCACTCACTAAACGAGTCATGTCTTGTGATTCCCAAGTGACCCGAACTTGCAGATCCACACCTTGTTCTCGCATTCGCATGATCTCACTGCGAAGCTCAGGCGTTCCGGCTTTCTTACCGTTTAGAATGGCTCGTATTGTCTTCATACTGGTCCTTTACTCTTCGATTGCTTTCCCTGCTTGCTTGAGTTGAGCTCTCAACCATTGATGCGCACTTTCATTGTGACGACTAGAATGCCAGATTGCACAAAGGTCATGAATTTTGTCACTAAAAGGAAGCGGGACGGCTTTAATATTATACGTTTTTGAAAAGTGTTGAATGGTCGACAACGGCAGCATACCGATGTATTCACTACCATTAATGACTGGCAGCATTTCCATTGCACCAGATGCGCGATACACGATATTCCTTTGCGCTAGGTCTGCAATATCTTCCTCATTCATCAAACTTTTACGCGCATGCCAACGCGAAACCACGACGTGTTCTTCCGCCAAAAATTGTTCTACAGAACAAGCATCATGAATTCGTGGATGCTCGGCACTGCACACGACCATCAAACGCTCGGAAAACACTGGCTCTACTTTGAGGACAGTACGACCACGCGGTGGCATATCGATAATCAAATCATATCGTTGTAAACGCAGATCGCTTTCGTAATCTTCCGTAAACAAAGGATGCACTTCCAAACCGACATTCGGTGCGTTTTTACGGATTTGGCGCAGGAGCTGCGGCATTAACTCATAACTGGCAACTGAGACGCAGGCGATGGAAAAAATACGATTGGATACTTTAGGATCAAAACTGCTCGAGGCGGATAAGGTAGAAGTAAAGTTTTTGAGCGCAGCGACCATCGCAGGATAAATATCCATAGCAAAACTGGTCGGCTCGACACCCGATGTGCTGCGGTGGAACAGTGGCTCATCATAAATGTCACGCAAACGAGCGAGTGCTTTGCTCACCGCAGGTTGGCTGATATCAAGACGAGCAGCAGCCTTAGACAGGTTCTGCTCTTCATAAATCGCCACAAAAATGGGGATAAGGTTTAAGTCGGTGCTCTTCATTTTGCAAACATAAAACAGGACATGACCTTATTTTAGCTAACAGTATGATAGTTAACGACTCAGAACTCTAGATTTGAGCGTCTATGCATGTTTTCGCGAGTTTTAACCTCGCATTGACGAAGAATATTCTGAAAATCACTCAAGATTTTCCTAGGTAAGGGGTCAAGAATGCACTCGCCTCTTCACCGCATAAGCCAACTTCTACTTCAACGCCACCTTCTTTTAGGATTTCGATACCGCGACCAGCATTACGGGGATCAGGATCAAGCATAGCAACCACTACTTTTCTGATACCACAAGTCACTAAGGTTTTAGCGCAAGCTGGCGTGCGACCCACAAATGAACATGGCTCTAGTGTTACGTACGCGGTGACGTCACTTAGGTCTCCGTTGTATGCGTTTAGGGCTTCCACTTCTGCATGATTACCACCAATCGCTTGTGTGTGCCCTTCTGATACGATTTCACCGTTTTTGACCAGCACACATCCGACAGGCGGGTTTGGCTGACAGGCAGGCAGCGCGTTGCGTGATACTTCCAACGCACGAAGCATAAATTGTTGGTTCATTTGAATTTGATACTCGTTATTCAGAATTTGGGTGATGGATTCTAACGCCAGCATGCTTTCCTCGCTATATAAAAGTGTTTGCAATACTGATACGTCTTATCTCAACAAACGATTCATTGCTAAACCTAATCCCCCTAAAAAATAAAAACGGGGCAAACCGTAGTTGCCCCGTTTGGTTACCCTTCAGACCGCATTCCGAAGTGTTGACTAACGAATTCTCATCGTTAGTTCAACTGCACGAAGCTGAGCCAATGCTTTGTTCAACTCCATGTGTGCCTGTGCAAAGCTGATATCGTCTACATGAGCACGAATGTTTTCTTCCGCTGCTCTACGAGCTTCTTCAGCCCTTGCTTTGTCGATGTCTTTACCGTGAAGCGCAGTATCCGCTAATACAGTAACCACATCAGGTTGGACTTCGACCAAACCACCAGAGACATACAGGATCTCTTCAGGCTTGGACAAGTCACCAGTAATACGAGCAACGCCCGGCTTTATTTTACTGATAAGCGGTGAGTGACCCGGACGAATACCTAACTCACCATCCGCACCCGCTACCGCGATAGCATGCGCCGGACCTGAGTAAAGAGTGCCCTCCGCACTTACCACATTCAGTTGAAACGTATTTTGTGAAACCGCTATGGCCATATTGCCTCCCGCGCTTTACAGTTTTTTCGCTTTTTCAAGCACTTCGTCGATGTTGCCGCAGTACATAAATGCCTGCTCTGGGATGTCATCGTACTGACCATCAAGCAGCGCTTTAAAGCCTGCAATGGTGTCTTTTAGTGGAACAAATACACCCGGTTGGCCCGTAAACACTTCAGCTACGTGGTAAGGCTGAGTTAGGAAACGTTCGACTTTACGAGCACGAGATACCAAGCGCTTATCTTCTTCAGACAGTTCATCCATACCTAGGATGGCAATGATGTCTTTTAGCTCTTTGTAACGTTGCAGCGTTTGCTGAACTTTACGCGCCACATCGTAGTGCTCTTGACCAACCACTTGAGGGTCAAGCTGACGTGATGTCGAATCCAATGGGTCAATCGCTGGGTACAGACCCAAAGCAGCGATGTTACGAGACAGAACGACCGTCGCATCCAAGTGTGCAAACGTGGTTGCTGGCGATGGGTCAGTCAAGTCATCCGCTGGTACGTAAACCGCTTGGATAGACGTGATAGAACCATTTTTAGTCGACGTGATACGCTCTTGCAGCACACCCATCTCTTCTGCCAGCGTAGGTTGGTAACCTACTGCAGATGGCATACGACCAAGCAGCGCCGATACCTCAGTACCTGCCAATGTGTAACGGTAAATGTTATCCACGAATAACAATACGTCACGACCTTCATCACGGAAACGCTCTGCGATGGTCAAGCCTGTTAGCGCAACACGTAGACGGTTACCCGGTGGCTCGTTCATCTGACCGTAAACCATGGCTACTTTGTCGAGAACGCCCGCTTCCTTCATTTCGTAGTAGAAATCGTTACCCTCACGAGTACGTTCACCTACACCGGTAAATACCGACAAACCTGAGTGAGCTTTAGCAATGTTATTGATAAGCTCCATCATGTTTACCGTCTTACCTACACCCGCACCACCGAACAGGCCGATCTTACCGCCCTTCGCGAACGGACAAATCAAGTCGATAACTTTAACGCCCGTTTCCAGTAGCGCAGTGCTGTTAGATTGCTCTTCGTAGCTTGGTGCATCACGGTGGATCTCGTAAGAGACTTGCTCACCGATTGGACCACATTCATCGATTGGATGACCCAACACGTTCATGATACGACCTAGGGTTTCTTCTCCCACTGGTACCGTGATTGGGTTGCCCGTAGATTCCACTTCTAGGCCACGTTTCAGACCATCCGAAGAACCCATTGCGATACAGCGAACCACACCGCCACCCAACTGTTGCTGAACTTCCAGCATCAGTGAGCCGTTGCTTCCATCGTTGATTTTCAGTGCGTCGTAAACTTTCGGACCTTTGCCTTGTTCGAACTCGACGTCGACCACCGCACCGATGACTTTGACGATTTTGCCAATACTCATAATTTAAACCTCAAATTCTCTCTCTAAACCGCTTGTGCGCCGGATACAATTTCACTCAACTCTTGAGTAATCGCCGCTTGACGCGCTTTGTTGTAAACCAGTTGCAGGTCTTCAATCAGTTGCGCTGCGTTATCCGTCGCGGCAGACATTGCCATCATCCGCGCGGCTTGTTCACAAGCGATACTCTCAACCACCCCCTGATAAACCAGCGATTCCACATAGCGTTGAATCAGGTGGTTGAGAATGTCTTGAGGAGACTGCTCGTAGAGGTAATCCCAACGAGCCTCTTTATCACGTGAAATGTCTTCTTTAGGGAACGGCAACATCTGCAATACCGTTGGTTTTTGCACCATGGTGTTTACAAACTGGTTGTAAACGAGGAACAAGCGGTCGATTTTGCCTTCGGAGTAGTGCTCCATCATGGCGTTAACCGCACCCAACATATCTTCCAGTTTTGGTGCATCACCAAGCCCAGAAGTCTGTGCCATTACTTTCCCGAGGGACTGGAAAAAGCTGATTGCTTTCGAACCAATGAGCGTCGTATCTACTTCAACGCCCTTCTCTTGCCAGTCCTGCATTTCTGCCAATACTTTTTTGAACAAATTACTGTTCAGGCCACCACACAAACCTCGATCGGATGAGATGATGATGTAAGCCACTCGCTTCACTTCGCGTTCTTGAAGGAAAGGATGGCTGTACTCCAGCGTACCGGACGAGACGTGACCGATAACCTTACGCATGTTCTCCGCGTAAGGACGGGACGCCTGCATGTTCTCCTGCACTTTGCGCATCTTGCTGGCGGCGACCATTTGCATCGCACTCGTAATCTTTTGCGTGCTACTCACGCTAGCAATTTTGGTGCGAATCTCTTTGGTATTTGCCATAACGGACTCCTGTTAGTGGTCCTACGATTGCAGCGCAGTGAACTCTTTCAGCAAGCTGTGTAGCTCACTCTCGATCTCGTCGTTGTAATCACCGGATTGGTTGATCTTGTCCAATAGCGGCTGCGCGTTTGTACGACCAAATGCCATCAACTCATCTTCAAAGCGAGATATTTGGTTTAACGCCACATCAGTGAGGTAACCCTTCTCTGCTGCAAAGATCGCCAGTGCTTGCTCAGCAACGGTCATTGGTGCGTACTGCTTTTGCTTCATGAGTTCCGTTACTTTCTCACCGTGGTCAAGCTGACGACGTGTCGCTTCATCTAGGTCAGAAGAGAACTGAGCAAATGCTGCCAATTCACGGTATTGCGCCAACGCGGTACGAATACCCCCCGACAGCTTCTTGATCACTTTGGTTTGCGCTGCACCACCTACACGAGATACCGAAATACCTGGGTCAACCGCTGGACGTAAGCCTGAGTTGAATAGCTGAGTCTGTAGGAAGATTTGACCATCGGTAATCGAGATAACGTTGGTTGGTACGAACGCCGATACGTCACCCGCTTGGGTTTCGATGATTGGCAGTGCGGTTAGAGAACCGGTTTTGCCTTTCACTTCACCGTTAGTGAATCGCTCTACGTATTCTTCGTTAACACGTGCTGCACGTTCTAGTAGGCGTGAGTGGAGGTAGAAAACATCACCTGGGAAGGCTTCACGACCTGGTGGGCGTTTTAGAAGTAGTGAGATTTGACGGTAAGCCACCGCTTGTTTTGATAGATCATCGTATACGATCAACGCATCTTCACCACGGTCACGGAAGTATTCGCCCATGGTACAACCTGCGTATGGCGCTAGGTATTGCAGTGCTGCCGCTTCTGATGCTGACGCAACCACCACAATGGTGTTTTCTAGTGCGCCGTGTTCTTCTAGCTTGCGAACCACGTTGGCAATCGTCGATGCTTTTTGACCAATTGCGACGTAAATACATTTAACGCCCAGTTCTTTTTGGTTGATGATGGCATCAATCGCCATCGCGGTTTTACCAGTCTGACGGTCACCGATGATCAACTCACGTTGACCACGACCAATTGGCACCATGGAATCTACCGCTTTGTAACCGGTTTGGATTGGTTGGTCGACAGATTTACGGTCGATAACACCAGGGGCAATGACCTCTACAGGGTCCATACGATCGAATGACACTGCGCCTTTACCATCGATTGGTTGACCTAGCGTGTTCACGACACGACCTAGCAGACCGTTACCAACTGGCACTTCGAGAATACGACCGGTACCTTTTACTTTCATCCCTTCTGACAAGTCCGCATATGGGCCCATCACAACAGCACCAACTGAATGACGCTCTAAGTTCAGAGCCAACGCAAAGCGGTTATCTGGCAGTTCTAGCATCTCGCCTTGCATAACGTCTGCAAGACCGTGAATTGTGATGATGCCGTCACTAACGGAGACGATAGTACCTTCATTTCTCGCTTCACTTTCGAGGTTGAAGTTAACAATTCGCTCTCTGATTAATTCACTGATTTCATTTGAATTTAATTGCATTTCTATACCCCGTTACACATGTAGGTTGGTCGCCAATCGGCTTAGGTTGGTGAGGACACTGCCGTCATACACGGTCTGCCCTGCTGTGATCACCACACCACCTACAAGGGATGGATCCAGTTGTGTTTCTAGTGTGATGGCTTTACCGTATTTTTCGGTTAACGCTTGTTTAAGCCTTGCCATCTGTTCCTCATCCAGAGGTTCTGAAACACGCACTGTTACTGTCATGGTTCGTTCGTAATCCGCTTTCATCTCTTGGAACTGAACGTTTACTTCACTGAGCGCTTTTAGACGCTTGTTCTCTTCCATAATGCGAAGAAAATTCTCGAAGTTTTGATTCAACCATTCACCACCAGCATGAAGAATCAGATCCAACAATGGTTGTTCAGAACCGTCTTCATCAAGGTCATTCAAGACCAGAAGCGTGTTAGGTTGTTCCAAGACCACTTGGGTAATCGCAAACATTTGTTGCCAATCGTCCAAGCATTCTGCATCGCGTGCGTAATCAAACGCCGCTTTTGCGTAGGGTTGAGCTACCACTGTCAATTCGGACATGTGCCCTCCTACATTTCGTTGATGAAGCGGTTCACCAAGTCGCGGTTAGCCGAGCTATCCAGATTGCGATTAATCAGCTTGCTGGCACTTTCAATCACCAGATCCGCCATTTCATCTTTCAGCTCTTGGCGAACTTTGCTGCGTTCGCTTTCCACTTCTGCTTTGCCTTCTGCGACAATGCGCGCTTTCTCTTGATTTGCCAGATCAACCGCTTCCGCAACCATCTGTTCTTGACGTTGCTTACCTTGGTTGATGATAGCTTGAGCTTTTGAGCGAGCTTCTGTCAGCAGCGCTTCACCGTTCGCTTTTGCCAGTTCTAACTCTTGTGCTGCTTTTTCTGTTTGCTCAAGACCTTGGGCAATTTCAGCACGACGCTCATCAAGCAGTTTTACAAGTGGTGGCCAGACATATTTCATGCACAGCCAAACGAAAATCACGAAGGAGATCGCCTGACCAAACATTGAGGCATTTAAGTTCATAGCACCCTCTCTTCTATAACGTTATGAAAATTATTAATTCGAATTACGCTACAGCGAAGATGATGTACAAGCCGATACCAACACCGATCATTGGCACCGCGTCCACAAGACCCATCATGATGAAGAATTGAGTACGAAGCATTGGGGTCAAATCAGGTTGACGAGCCACACCTTCAAGGTATTTACCTGCAAGGTTACCGATACCTGCTGCGGCACCCGCTGCACCAAGACCGATCAGTAGTGCACCCGCCACGTAAAGAACTGCGCTAACGATATCCATAACAACTCCTAGAATTGAATTTTTTAATTAATAAACAAGATTTTTGAAATTAATGCTCTTCAACAGCCATGCCGAGATAAACCACGGTCAGTACCATAAAAATAAATGCTTGAAGAACAACAATAAGAATGTGGAACAGTGCCCAAGGAACACTTAGTGCCCATTGCATCCACCACGGCATTAATGCAATTAGAATGAAGATCATTTCACCTGCATACATATTGCCAAATAATCGAAGACCTAAAGATATTGGTTTAGAAATTAACGTCACCAATTCAAGAACTAAGTTCACTGGATATAACAACGGATGTGAAAATGGTTGAGTAGTTAACTCTTTAATAAAACCTTTCACGCCTTTGTTTTTAAACGTATAACCTAACACCAAAATAAATACGCCTAATGCCATCGACATCGTAATATTGACGTCAGCGGATGGTAAGTCACGGAAGTGTTCAACCCCTACAGCACGAGTAAGTGCAGGAATTAAATCAATCGGTAACAAATCCACGGCATTCATTAATAACACCCAAACAAATATTGTCAGTGCCAAAGGACCAATTAACTTGTCCTTCGCTTGAAATATTTCTTTTACAATGTCATCGACGAACTCAAATATTATCTCGATCAAACACTGGAATCGTCCTGGTACTCCTTTCGTTCCTTTCGTCACCGCATAACGGAATGAAAGGATGAAAACGAGCCCCGTCAACCAGACCATGATCATGGAATCAAGGTTAATTCCAAACCAACCGTCGCCGGCGGTGAGAAAGGTCAAGTGGTGCTCAATATATTCATGAGCGGACTGGACAGTCTCCATTTATGCCTTCCTTTCGAAGCGGTCTCTGAACAGCGGCGTTAAGAAGTGACCAAACATCGTCACACAAAAGCCTATCAGGACCACGATGTTGCGAAGAGCCATAAATCGAAACGTCAAAACAAACATCACTATGGTGTAAATGACTTTGATATTTCGACTCAGATGCATGAGGTCACGCAAACTCTCTTCTGGTTTCACCCTAGATTTAATGGACGCGAATACCATGCCAAACAGAGATGGAAGAATCGCAATCAGTACCCCAGTGATTGCTGATTCAGCGCTTAGAGTCCCGCTTCGCATGTACTCATACGCAATGAATACCAGACCCAAAGCTGCTTGAGCAATCAGAATCCTCTTGCCTGCCACCAATATTGGGTCGTCGTGAATATTAGCTTCCATAAATCACCCTTTAAAATAATATCGAATTAAAACTTCTGATAATTAAACTTCACAAAATAAAGCTGCCTAGTGACGACGAATTATATTAAGATAAATTTAATACACAGAATTAAATTTAATCTGATAATTATTATTCACATATTTAAAAATCAAAACGGAATCACTCCGTATTTCCGTTTCCCCAGAAATATACACCGATAATTTTAATAATCTAAATCGAAAAACTTGCAAATTATCATTCCATTTTTGAAGTGTTATTTTATTTGAACAAATCAAAAATGAAATATACATTGAATAAGCCGTCTTTATCAGGGTTAAGACGAAAAGCTTGTCACATGGAAGTGACACTCCATCACGAAAGGAATTAAAGTGATTTATTGGTTATATAATCTTAAAAATACTATTTTTAATATATAGCCGATTAATAAACCTGTTTAATATAAATATAAAATAGATCAAAAGCAGAACGTCGAAGTGACAAGAATTAAATATATGTAGAATATATTATTTGATCACGCTCATTGTAGCACGCAAAAATAACAACATGACGTTTATTAAAGGATATAAAAAAGGACGCTTTACTAGCGTCCTTTTCGTTTTTATTTCTTATTGCTTGCCTGCTTATCGAGTTGTGGCAAGGCTTTAGGTATCACCCACTTGAAGCGTTTTGGCTTCAACGCTTGTATCCCTTTCCAAAGAGCATTCATCAAGCTTGCGTCCTCCTGCCCCTCTTGTAGGCGCTGTGAACGCTTCTGCCAAACGTCAGAGTCACTGGCTTTACTCATTTCAAGACCACCTGTGTTGCTTCTCAACTGCTTATACAAGCTTGCTCGAACATCACCCCATCGGTTTGCTTTCACCATTCGTCTGAACACTAACCAAGGAGGCGTAGGACGAGAACGATAATAACGGTGAATGCTCAAGACGGCGATAACGAGAACAAATAGCGTCACTGCGCAGCCAATCAACCAGCCAGAATAAGCTCGAACAAAGGATTTGAATGTATGCTTGGCTTTGAAGGTCTTACCCTCAATAACCACCGTTTCCAGCTGTTTACTCTGGCTATTCCACCATTGGAAAGTGTGCTCAGGTAAGGTGAACTCACCACCCTGTTGGATCACATACACACTTTCTTCGATGCGACTCGATTGGTAATCGCCACGCGTTTGCTTATCATCTAAGCGGTTTGGTTGAGGGTAGGCTTGATAACCGGCAGTAGAATCATTGGATAACAAGTCTGGAAGCAACACTGACAAACTGTCTTGTGCATTGATCGTTATGGTGCGAGTGATTGCATCACCGACTTTCAGCTCATCGTTAGACGTTGTCCATTTCTGATCCACACTCACCTTAGTCGCAGTAAACCATTCAGACTCATCACTGAGCAATCCAGAAGGCATAGACGCTTCAAACTTAATTGGCTGCGTATAAAGCGTGCCAGCGACCTTCGAACCATCAGGCGCAGAGACTTGCACACCAACGGCGACCGGTGGAATTACAAATTGTCCCGAGACTTGCGGATACAGGGTTATTTCCCAACGCTGACGAGACCACGTTTGCCCCCCTTTACGCTCGGTATAGTTGGTTGCTAATTGGTTACGCTGCTTTGCAATCACGTTAGGGATTTCTACGATGCCAATGCGTGTACCACCTGTGAACCAACGAGGCGTTGCGACTTCGATGTACAAAATCACCTGCTCATTCACACTGAACTTAGGTGCTTCCTTCCTATCGGTCCCTGCTCCCTGCTTACCAACCCATGCTAACAATTCAACATTATCGCTGCGCTGCAAGTCTTGAATGTCTTGTGCGTTCGCCAAACCAGTAAAAAACAAAGTAAACACCATCAAGATAGTGCTTAGACGCCCAACAATAGAGTCAGCGCCAAGCTTGAATACATTCATCATTGTGCTTGCTCCTCTTCTTGTTGTCGTTGCGGTCGTGGCTTCGGCTCCGTTTTCACGGGCTCACGCAGTTGAATTTGGAACTTAGCACGCAAGAAGTACTTGGGATCAGCCTCTACGCGTTTTAACCACTTATCCGCCAGTTCTTGGCTGCCAAGAATTTCGTTCGCATTGAGTTTCTCTTTCAGCATTAACTCAGCAGCGGTTTTTTCGTCTGCCCCATCTGCCGTTTGCGGGTTGTCACCCAGTTCAAACGACTCTTCGGGTCCGTCTGTTGTCCCCGCTTGGCTTTCACTGGTGCGGTTTATCTCTTCGACAATGCCACCAATGACTTTTAGGTTGTGCTCGACGTCTGGTCGCAATTGATCGCTCAAGGTGTCTTTGTCTGCCAGTGTTTGCAACAAATTACGCGCGGCCAAGTACTCACGTTGACGCGCCAACGCACTCGCAGCGTTGTACAAGCCATAGTCTTTTACCGCATCTGATGGATCGTTTTGCATCTCCAAGAAAGCCGTATGAGCCAGTTTGTATTCGCCTGCGTAGTAATAAGCCGTCCCTTTTCGCAACGGATCCGTAAAGTGCTTTGCTGCCTCAAGGTATTCGTTTTTGTTGAACAGGCGCTGCCCTTGTTGGTTTGGCGTGAGCCATAAATCCCACCACCATTGAGACGCTTTATCCCAGACCGTAACCTCTTGCACCACTTCAAGCTTATCCGCTTTGAGCGAGACGGTTTCCGCCATGACTTTTGGCGTCATAAACAAAGACGTTGACACCATCGCGACAACACACCATTGCACTAACCACCCTTTGCGGAACCAAAGCATCATGATGAGCGCAATTGGGAACAACAGTTGATAACCCATGTCTTTCCAAGGCATTGAGGATTCACCATTGAGTTGCATGTTTCGCTCAACAAAACGATTCAGCTTCTCTATGTCACTATTGTCTACCGTCACTTCCACAAGGCGTCCACCAGTCGCGCTGGCAAGATTATTTAACGAGTCCAAATCGACCGGGTTGTTAGAAACAATGTCTGAGTTACCCGCAGCCAAGATAAGCAATTGATAAGGCTTGTCAGCGAAGTAGTTTTTGTAAGCGGTAATAGTTGCAGGATTAACCCCATCCGTGACCAACAGAACCGTCGAACCCGGTTGGTCTTGTAATTGTCGGTCAATCAAAGGCAGCGCCGTTTCAGCAAGTTTACCTTCAACCGGCATGATTTCTGGTGTTATCGCAGCAAGAAACGGTTCGAATACTTTACTGTCCTGCGTCACAGGCATCGCAACATGAGCAGACCCCGCATACACAACTAGCCCAGTACTGCCTCCTTTTCTTGCTGCCAAGAGGTCTCGGATCTTTTGCTTAGAGCGCTCCAAACGGCTTGGCGGAAGGTCTTTTTGCAACATCGAATCGTTGTTATCCAACACCACCAGCATGGAGGCTTTATCCTCGCCAAATGGAGAAGCTTGGCGCTCCCACGAAGGTCCAGCACAGATGATGATAGCAATCGCCACTATCACCATAAGTAGCTTGAGCGGCAGTTGCTTTCGCCAACCATAATCACCAATCGTTAAGGCTTTACGTAAGTGCTCTGGAAGAATGTCTTTCCAGCTAGGTTTGGCTTCTTCTCGCCACCTTAACCAAAGCAAAAGAAACATTGGGATGAACGCCAATAGCCACATTGGACGAATGAAATGGAACTGTGTGAAGAACTGTTCTAGTCCCATGCTAGAGAAAGGAGAATCAAACATGGCGCTCTCCTTTTCCGTTTTCTGCTTGCGTGGAAGCTCCACTAGTCACTGATAGTCGACGACGCTTAAATGTCGCTAACGTGAACGCGGTCAAGTACATCACAACGACTAAAGCCATTAAATAGTGATGCAAGCTTTGCTTGGGGCGATACGTGGTACTTTCATAAAGCTGGGGCTCTAACTTACCAATCTCATCATAGGCTTTAGCAAGTTCGTCACGGTTGAGCGCTTCAAACGCCTCACCGCCGGACTCCTTCGCAATACGTTTGATCGTATTCATATCTAGCGCAGTTTCACCCACGGTTTGTGGATCACCCATGGCAATCACGTGGATACGTACATCTTTCGCTTTCGCGACTTTCGCCGCATCAATAGGCTCAACGAAGCTTCCAGTGTCATTACCGTCCGTTAGAACAATGGCGACTTTCTCTTTGTTCTCTTCTACGTCGGTACGCGACTTTTCGCTTTGCTCAAACACCTTAATCGCTAAACCAATTGCATCACCTAAATGAGTGCTTTGCCCTGCCATCGCTACATCCGTTTGGTTAAGCAGCTCTAACCACACTTTTTGATCGGGGGTGAATGGAGTTTGGACAAATGCTGCGTCGCCAAACAAAATCAGACCTAAACGGTCGCCTTTGCGCGTTTTGGCAAAGTCACTCAACACTTCTTTAGCGGCGTCAAGGCGAGTGATCTTTTCTCCGGTTTGGGATGTAAAGTCTTGCTCTGCCATTGAGCCAGACAAATCGACAACGACCATGACATCACGCCCTAAGCTTTCACGCACCTGTGGCTCGCCAAGTACTGTCGGTTTTGCCATTGCGGTCACGACCAAAAGCCAAGAAATGATGAGCGTTGCACGCTGCCACCAGCTCGGAGTCAGTTGACTTGCACCTTCTGATGGCGTTTCACCTATGGCATCCACAAGCTGACTAAAAAACGGCACTTTGATGGCCATTTGTTTGGTGCGGTAAGCTGGAACGAGGAAATACACTACCAAAGGCAGTGGCAAGATGATGAACCAAAGCGGATGCTCAAACTCAAAACTGCTCATGCCCAGCCATGAAGCCAGAAGATCACCCATGGCGACCTCCTTTTAATACACGCGCTTTGTAGGCAAGCGTGCGCTTTTCAATATTTTGAGCGTTCTCATCATGCTCTTTCACCCACTTAGTGGCGCGTTCAAGAAGTTGTAAACACTCTGTTTTTTCCAGTTCAACACTTGGGTCAACGATACTTTGCAGCCATCGCTTCGAGACTTCGTCATCAAACATTTTATGCTTAGGGTTAAGCTCATCTAACTTGCGCAGGAACGCCGTATCAAACAAGCGAGCATGAGAGCTATCAAGATGAATCAATACAATTTTCAAAATCGAGAACAGGGCTTTGGGCATACTCGCGTCATCTGGATTCAAACGAGAAATGGCTTCAATAGCTTCTTTACGGTAGCGGTTATCCCACCAATGGTGCAGCAATCGGTAACCCAGATACATAAATACAATCGCACCAATGACGGCAAGGATCTTCCAACCAATGGTTTGTGGTACCCAGCTTACGCTTTCTGGCACCGCAACGTCATGCAGCTCACGCAGAATATACGTGCTTGGAGGCGTGTGTAAGTCTGTCATTTATCGACCTCCAACGAGTTTTTGGAATTGAGTAATGTGGTCACCTGATGTATCGATTTCGATATGAGGCAGCTTTTTCATCGCCATTAGTTGCGCCAGTGATTGACGTTTTAACTGCGCTTTCTCAACCAAACTGGCACTGGCGGCGTCGACTTTGGCTTTGCTGTCTAAGTTGATCTGGTAACGACCGTCACCAATCACCCATTTCACTTTTGCCAAATCTTGAGGAAGCGACTGCTCTAAAGGGTCGCTCACCATTACCGCGAGAACATCGTTGTGCTGTTGAAGCTGCTTAAGGTGATCTAGGTGGTGCTCTTCGCAATCACGCCAATCACTAATAAAAATCAATGTGGATTGTTTTAGTTTCATGCGTTTGATGAGTTCTATCCATTTACTGAACGTCACGTTATCTGCATCAATCGAGTCCACATTTAAGCGCTGGTTAACTTGAGAGAGTCGTTTCAGTTGTGCAAGCAGATCGTTTTGTGAACGCTGGGCTTTGCTGTGATATAGAGCGGAGTCAGAAGCGATAACAAATCCCACTCGATCACCGTCTTTCAATACTCGCCAACCACACATAGCCGCGACTTCAGCAGCGACTACGGATTTCATGACCTCGGTAGAGGCGAAAAACATCGCACTGCGCTGATCAACGCAAACAATCACATTGCGGTCTTTTTCTTCGGTGTAACTGCGCACATGGGGCTTGCCTGTGCGCATGGTGACTTTCCAATCTAGGTTTCGGATGTCGTCCCCTAGCTGGTAATGACGCAGCTCTTCGAAGTTCAAACCACGCCCACGGAATAATGAGTTGTGCCGCCCAGAAAGCACACTGCCCGCTTTTAAGTGAGGCAGCAGGCTGAAGGATTCGGCTTGTGCTTGTAAACGCACTAAGCGAGCGTAATCACAATACAAGCGAGGATCGAGCCCTTGGGATTGAGGAGCAAGCGTTGGCTTTGCCATAGTCCCTCCTGCTTATCCGATTTCTACACAATCAAGCAGCTCTTGCACCACTCGCTGGTGATCAACACCATCGGCAAGTGCATCGTAAGAAAGTGAGAATCGGTGTCCAAGTACCGATGGCACCATCGCACGTACGTCATCAGGCGTTACATAGTCACGCCCTTGTAGCCACGCGTAAGCACGAGCACATTTGTCCAACGAAATTGATGCGCGAGGGCTTGAGCCGATTTCGATCCATTTTTGTAGCTGGGAATCCGCGTAGCGCTCTGGTTTACGCGTCGCCATCACAAGCGCAACGATGTAGTTCTCGACCAAATCGGAAACAGTAATATTTGGCAGTTGACATCGCGCTTCAATCACAAGCTCTGGCTCAATGTGTTTTGGCGTCACTAATTCACTACTGGTTTCTGAACCCAGCTCTTCACTGCGCACTAAACGAATAATGTCACGCTCAGCTTCATCTTCTGGATAGTCGACGGTCACTTTCATGATAAAGCGATCCATCTGCGCTTCTGGCAATGGGTAAGTGCCCTCTTGTTCAACTGGGTTTTGCGTCGCAAGCACCATGAACAACTCTGGCAAGACGTGCGTCTTATCACCCACTGTAATCGTACCTTCTGCCATCGCTTCTAGCAGTGCAGCTTGTACTTTTGCTGGCGCACGGTTTACCTCGTCCGCCAATACGATGCTGTTAAAGATTGGACCTGGTTGGAAGTGGAGTTGAGGCTTGCCATCTAGTTCTTGGTACACTTCGGTACCTGTAACGTCTGAAGGTAACAAGTCGGGGGTAAACTGAATACGACCAAAGCTGGTATTAAGTAGATTGGCAAGCGATTTCACCGAGCGCGTTTTTGCCGTCCCCGGTAAACCCTCCAAAAGTACGTGACCATTGGTCAGTAACCCTATCACCAAAGCCTGAACCACATGGCTTTGTCCAATGACACTTTTTTCAGTTTGTTCGATTAATTCATTAATGGCTTGTTGTGCGTGGTTCATAATGTGCCCTCAAAATGCATAATTTTTGCTGTGTACATCCTACTCACAAGCCCTATAACTATTGGTTATAAACTTAATACCCAACTTATTTGTAACCATTTATAGCCAATAACTTACCGCCAATTTTAATTTGAAATTGTAGCTCGTAATTGTTGAACAACCTCCGCTGGAGCCACTTCTGCAAGCTGCTTAACACATTGTTCAAAAGCAAAAGCTACGGTCCCTTGTTTATAGTTGCGCGCTAACACTTCACACTCGGCGTACAAATGCTGCGGATTTCCACCCACTTGGTAGGCTGTGCTCAGTGCTTTGCTTGCCGCGAGTATGTCACTCTTCTCTAACGCCAAGCCATACACATACCAATATTGCGGGTTGTGTTCTGCCATTTCAGCCGCTTGTTTCAAATATTGGTTTGCCTTAACGCCATCTCCAACACGAAGCCATGCCAAACCAGCGCTATAAGGCAAAGCACTCGATTTAGGTTGCGCTTCAATCCCTGCCATCAAGGTTTCTAATGCTTTTCTGTCGTTACCTTGTGTACGGTACAAATCTGCTAAGTTAGCGTAGCTGTTCTCAAAGTAAGGCTCTATTTCAATGGCTTTTTGATAAGACGCAATGGCTTTACCTGTTTCTCCAAGAGCTCGATAGACATTTGCTAGGTTGGTTCGTCCAAAGCCTCGATCTGCATTGAAACGCTGGATTTCCATATAGTCTTCCAGTGGTTGTCTGATCTTGTCGCGTTGCAGTGGATTCATTTCTGGATAATGACGAACCAAAGCAGCCGCGGCTTCAGCGCGAACGGACAATACTGGGTCAGTTAGTAATGGTTCGAGAATTTGCCAACGATCGCTAAATTCATAACCAGAAGAACCAGCAACGGCACCCAAACGGATCATATCGCTTTCATGTTTTACTGCCCTCGCTAATGAAACCAAAGTGTTCTGTCCGGCATTGCCACCCATACGTTCTAAAGCAGACGCACGAATAATATAGCTTAACGATGCGTCTTGAGCCGAATATGCTAATGCATCAGGCGCACCACGATGACCAATAGAATCCGCGTAAAATGCGACCGCGAAGTGTTGTTGATTTCGGTATTTTGAATTCGGGAACCATTCGCCTATTTTCTTATCTGCCCACTGATTGGTTTCGTCTTCATGACAAGACGTACAGACGTTTGGCGTATTAATATGCATACTCAAATCTGGACGCGGCACATGCCAACTGTGATCACGACGCGGGTCCACTTGCATGTAAGTCGTTTCTGGCATGTGACAAGTTGTGCATTGCGATGCCTCAGTATTTGCCTCATGGAAAGTGTGATTTTCCGGCATGTAGTCAGATGCAATATGGCACTGAGCACAAACCGCTTCTTCTGGGATCTTCAACTCTGCGGTATGCGGATCATGGCAGTTAGTACAAGTAACGCCTTTTTCTGCCATGGCAGATTGCAAAAATGAACCGTAGACGTAATCTTCGTCATAGATTTGACCATCGTGATAATAGAGCTCTGGTGTGATTAAGCTAAGACGATATTTATCTAGGAACGAACCTTTTACGTGATCTTCAGTTTCGTTGAGCTGCGTACGACGACTATGGCACTGCGCGCACGTTTGAACTTGGTGCGTCATCGCTATTTCTTTTGGCTGGAGCGTACTGTGCCCTTCTTCGTAGACCCATTCTTTTACAGCCAGACCTAAATCTCGATCAAAGCCATAGTGATTCGCTGAGACGATGGTATTTCCAGATTTTTCCGCTTGTTTGGCAAGCTCTACATGTTCGCTGGCAGGACCATGGCACGCTTCACAACCCACATTGATCTCAGACCACGTGGTTGAATACGTATTGGTTTTGGCGTCGTAGTTCTTTTCTAGATTCGTTGAGTGGCAATCGGCACACATGAAGTTCCAATTTTGCCCCGTATTCGTCCAGTAGAATTCATCTTTTGGCGTGGTATCTGGATATAGGTGAAACCAGCGCTGACCACCTTGTTGCTTGGTTCTCGAATCCCATGCAAAAGGAATGAGCTGAACTCGTCCATCTTCAAACTCCACCATGTATTGTTGAAGCGGTTCCCACGCAAAAGTGTAGCTAATTTTGTAGTCGTGCCACTCTCCGTCTAGACCTTGGATATTGACCCAATACTCGTCCCCTTTTCGATAAAAACGGTTTGGCTTTCCTTCGAATGTAAACGTGTGCTCGTTAAAGTCACCCAATACGGACTGTGCATCAGCATGCCTCATCGCCATTTCATGATGAGATCCTTGCCACGCTTTGGTTTCTTTTTGGTGACAATCTACGCAAGCTTCACTGCCTACGTAAGTTAGCGTTGATGATTCGGTTGATTGCGGTGTTTCCTGCGCAAACAGAGAAAAACTGACGAGCGCTGCAAGACCAGTTAAGGTCTGCTTCCAACTTGCCCACTGAGTCATAACTGTCCTTGTGTGATTCTTTTTATTCTCTGATCAAAGATAGAAGTGTTTTTTCTTTTTAGACAAGCAATTACATAGGTTTTAAGAAAAACTCAAACGAGGCGCAAAAAAGAGGCTCCGAAGAGCCCCACATTTGGTTGCAATCAATCTATTTATTGTGACTTTCTTGCAGTTTCTCCATCACCTGATCAAGTGAGAAGCTCGCAGCTTTCTGCCTTGGAGGGAATTCTTGGAATGTTTCTAAGAACTTGCCCACATAAGCCTGTGCAGGAACAAGCATATACGCATGGTCGATCAACCAATCGTAATAGGTGTTCGACGTAATATCTGCGACTTCGTATGGGTCCATGCGTAGATTGAAGATCTTAGGCACACGCAACGGTGTAAACGGTTCAGCCCAAATTTGCAACGTACCTTTCGCGCGCTGCTCTAGGAATACGATCTTCCAGTTGCGGAAACGCAGTGAGCTCAAATCACCATCGTCTGTAAAGTAGAAGATTTCTTCACGTGGTCCTTTGTCCTCTTTACCAGTTAGGTAAGGCAGGAAGTTGTAACCATCAAGATGGTTTTTGAACGTCTTATCTCCTGCTTTATAGCCTTTTAGGAGTTTCTCTTTTATTTGATCATCGCCTGCTGCCGCTAGGAATGTTGGCATCCAGTCCATATGATGCATGATCTCGTTAGACACGCTTCCCGGCTCAATTTTACCCGGCCAACGAACCATCGCGGGAACGCGGAATGCGCCTTCCCAGTTAGTGTTTTTCTCACCACGGAATGGCGTTGTACCTGCATCTGGCCAGGAGTTCATGTGTGGACCGTTATCAGTGGAGTAAAATACGATGGTGTTATCTTGAATGCCAAGATCATCCACTTTCTTCAATAGCTGACCAACATGGTTATCGTGCTCAACCATACCGTCGGCATAAAAACTGATGCCAGTTTTGCCCAAGTTGTCTTCTTTAACGTGAGTACGGAAATGCATGCGTGTGGCATTCCACCAGACGAAGAACGGTTTGTCGGCTTTCACCGCACGATCCATAAAATCAAGTGCCGCATCTAGCGTTTCTTCATCTACGGTTTCCATTCGCTTACGAGTGAGCGGTCCCGTATCTTCAATTTTGCCATCAGCAAAGGATTTAATGACACCACGAGGACCAAATTTCTTACGGAATTCTGGGTCTTTCGGGTAATCAACATTTTCCGGTTCTTCCTCAGCGTTCAAGTGATAAAGGTTGCCAAAAAATTCGTCGAAGCCATGATTGGTTGGAAGATGTTCGTCTTTATCGCCTAAGTGGTTTTTACCAAATTGCCCCGTCATATAACCTAAAGGTTTAAGCATTTCTGCAATCGTTGCATCTTCTGCTTGCAAGCCTAAGTCAGCCCCCGGAAGACCAACTTTACTCAAGCCGGTTCGCAGCACTGTTTGACCCGTAATAAAGGTGGAGCGACCCGCGGTACATGATTGTTCGCCATAGTAGTCGGTGAACATCATACCTTCTTTTGCGATTCTATCGATGTTTGGGGTTTTGTAGCCCATGAGGCCGAACGTATAGGCGCTGATATTCGACTGACCAATATCATCACCCCAGATAACCAGAATGTTCGGTTTTTCTGCTGCGATACTGCTACTTGTCGCGCCGATAAAAGCAGCGGCAAGAATCGCTAATCGGCGTTTAACGCCATAATTCGCTGTCATATAAACCTCTGTCTGTATTAGAAAAGTGCATCCTGCACACAAACGTATAGCTCACAAAACAGACTAATGCGAATCCAATAGCATAATTAAAATTAAGTTAAAACTAAGGTCTTATAAGCTCTAAACCAAAGGGGAATTAACGTGACCCAAGTCTCGCTTCAGTTTTCCATACAAAAGGTAAGGTTTGAATATTAAACCAAGAAAACAAAGAGTTACGCGTCTGCATAACTTATGGTTATAAACACTATAAAGCGACATTCTTCAATTGCATCATTAACTTAATAGCCAACGAAGCGTAGGCGGTCCCTAAGCTTCTCTTCCAACTTTCAACCAATTTGGAGTTTTTATGGCTAACCAAATGAGCAAGCTGGCTGTCGGTCTCGGCGTACTGGCAACCTCAAGCGCAGCAGTGGCGGCAGACAAACCGAATATCCTAGCGATTTTTGGTGATGATGTTGGTTACTGGAACATCAGTGCATACAACCAAGGTATGATGGGTTACGAAACCCCGAATATCGACCGTATCGCAAACGAAGGTGCACTATTTACTGATCACTACGGTCAGCAATCTTGTACTGCAGGCCGTGCAGCATTCATCACAGGCCAAGAACCGTTCCGTACAGGCTTGCTTACAATTGGTATGCCAGGCTCAACTCACGGTATCCCTGATTGGGCACCGACCATTGCAGACTTGCTAAAAGAGCAAGGCTACATGACGGCTCAGTTCGGTAAGAACCACTTGGGTGACCAAGACCAACACTTGCCAACTAACCATGGTTTCGACGAGTTCTTTGGTAACCTTTACCACCTAAACGCTGAAGAAGAGCCAGAAACATATTATTACCCGAAAGACCCTGAATTCCGTAAAAACTACGGCCCTCGCGGTGTAATCAAGTCATTTGCTGACGGTAAGATCGAAGACACAGGTCCTATGACGCGTAAGCGTATGGAACATGCCGATGAAGAATTCCTAGAAACGTCATTGGCGTTCATGGAAAAAGCCGTAAAAGCGGACAAGCCTTTCTTCATCTGGCATAACACAACACGCATGCACGTATGGACTCGCCTTCAAGAGAAATACCAAGGTAAATCTGGCATCAGTATCTACGCCGACGGCATGTTAGAGCATGATGATCAAGTGGGTATTCTACTGGACAAATTGGATGAGCTAGGCGTCGCAGACAACACCATCGTTATCTACTCAACCGATAACGGTGCAGAGACTGTATCGTGGCCTGACGGCGGTGCAACACCATTCCACGGTGAAAAAGGCACGACATGGGAAGGCGGTATGCGTGTTCCTCAGCTCGTTCGTTGGCCTGGCGTAATCGAACCAGGTACTAAGATCAACGAAATGATGGCGCACCAAGACTGGTTACCAACACTGATGGCAGCAGCAGGCGTTCCTGACGTGAAAGAGAAACTGGCTAAAGGCTACAAAGCAAATGGCAAAGACTGGCGCGTACATATTGATGGCTACAACTTCATGCCTTACTTCCAAGGTAAAGAAGAGAAAGGTCCGCGTGAATCACTACTGTACTTCACAGCAAACGGTGAGCTAAACGCAGTTCGCTGGAACGATTGGAAACTGCATTTCGCAACACTAGAAGGTAACATTACGGACGCGGTACGCTTCGCACCAAACTGGCCGAAGATCATCCACCTACGTGCTGACCCATTCGAGAAAGCGCCTCACGAGTCTGGTATGTACCTGCGCTGGATGGCTGACAACATGTGGTTGTTCGTACCTATCCAAGACGTGCTAGGTGAGTTCTTCAAGACACTACCGGATTACCCAATGCAGCAAGGTCAAATGATGAACCCTGCATCAATTAGCTACCAATCTCTTGGTCTACAAGGGAAAATGAAACAGCTAGAACAACTTCAGCAAGAAGTTAAGAAAATGAAATAGTTTCTTTTGCTACTACCGAAAAAACCCGCCAGCCTTGGTGGGTTTTCTTTTTTCACTTTTATCCGTTGGTCGCTTGTTCTTTACTAATTGACCGCCCTATATCACACGTTCGCATCACCTCCCTCTCAGATAACGAAACTTCTAATTAGGTCGCACTTTGACGCTCTATTACTAATAACTGATAGCTTTCTCATTCAGCACATTGATTTTCACCAGTTGATTTTTGATAATAGTTCGCATTATCAAATAATGAGTAATGCATCAACATGTTCAGTCCAACGTCAGCCGCTAGCACTTCTCATCAAAACTGGTCTTCTAGTGCTCCCTCAACTGCTCCTTCTATTTTGTTAGTTGAAGATGATCCCGACCTCAACCTTCAACTCACAGAACTACTCAAAGAGCAAGGTTACAACGTGAGTTCTATGTACAGTGGTGACGATGGAGTAAGCGCATTTCATCAACAAACGTTCGACTTGGTGATTTTAGATGTGAACCTACCTAACCTTGATGGATTTGAAGTGCTCAATGTGATTCGATCTCAGTCGCAAACCCCCGTTGTCATGCTCACCGCTTACGGTGCGGAAGAATATCGGATTCAAGGTCTTAAATGTGGTGCTGATGATTACATTACTAAACCCTGTAACTTCACCGAGGTTAGCTTACGTGTTGAAGCGATACTGCGCCGAACCCAACTGATTCAACAACCTAACTCTGCCACAAAACTCAGTGATAGAGAGCTTCTTCTCAGTAAGCAGACGCATTCCGTTACGCTTCATCACCGCCTAGAAATGGAACCTGTTCAACTCACACCGATTCAGTTCAAGTTACTTTGGACTTTAATCGAACATCGCGGTGAAGTGTTAAGTAAACCCTTTCTCTATCAGACCGTTCTAGAGCGTCAGTTCAGTCAATACGACCGTGCTCTTGATATGCACTTAAGCCGAGTACGCAAGCGCCTCATCGCAGAGGGAATGTCTAACGATCGCATCCAAACCGTTCATGGCAAGGGATACATTTTTAAATGAAAAAAATGCTGTTTTGGCGGCTATTTATCGTCTTATCCCTTGGAGTGGTGATCTTTTTCTCTCTGATTCATAGTGCTGCCATCCTCTCTAACGAGAAAATGAGCTATTTAAAGAAGTCTCATCGTCAACAAATTTTAGATTGGGGCAATACCGCACAAACCTTCATTGACCAACAAGATTGGCACGGACTTGATGTTTGGCTGGAAGAGCTTGCTATCAAAGAATCAACTTGGGCAACCGTGTTGCAATCCCATCTTGACGTGAAAGGAGGGAACCCGCTCAACCAACGTTTTTGGCAAGGTTATGGAATTGGTCGAAGTGTAGAGTGGAAGATTCACCTCGATTTCCCAGACAACCCAATTATGGAAGTCCCACTCTCTCCATTCGGATACCACTTTTTGATTCTGCTACCAGATCGAATGCGACCGGGAACCTACATGTCTCACGCGTTTTGGTTGTTTCGCTTTGTGATTCCCTTTCTTTCTCTACTAGCACTGACTGTGTATTTGTACCGTTATGTCATGCGCCCCTTGCAGCAGTTTCATCGTGCCAGTCAAGCTTTCAGTCAGGGCGATTACTCTGCCCGTATTGGGCATACCATGAAACTAGGCAACGACGAGATTAGCCAAGTCGCTCGTACTTTCGACAAAATGGCGGAACGAACGTCAGATGTGATTCAGCACAACCGCAACCTTATTGCGGACATGTCACATGAGATACGTACCCCACTCGCTCGAATTGAGATGGCAATTGACTGCGTAGATAAAAATATCGAACGCGAGCAAATGCTAGAACGAATCAAAAGCGATACTCAAAAAATGCGAGCGACCGCCGAAGACACACTGACCCTTGCGTGGATTGAAAATGAGCAACCAAACTTAAGAACCGAGTCGTTTGATCTCGCCGAGCTAATTGAAATCATCGTAGAAGATGCGCGTTTTGAATACCCGGATAAACAGGTTTCATTGCTGCAAGATCATTCTCTTCCTCTACAAGACTCGAACCAAATGGCGCTCAGCCAATCTTTGGAGAACATCATTCGTAACGGTCTGCGATACACACAAACAAAAGAAACGTTAGACATTCGTGTTCTCACCAAATCCAATCATTATCAAATCTTGATTACTGATTCAGGTCCGGGTATCGACCCTAGTCTGTATCGACAAATCTTCAAACCTTTCTTTAAAGCAAATAACCAAGTCACATCCCGAAAAGGCTTTGGTGTAGGTCTTGCGCTCGCCAAGCGCCACATCGAAGCAGTAGGCGGCAAGATCACCGCTTACAACGCAGAACCAAAGGGATTGACGATGGATATTTCATTACCTAAACGACGCTAACTCCAGCTCACTGCAAGGATTGTAACAGTTGTAAAAGTCGTTTACTCAGAGTGGAAGAATAACCAAAATCTCACTCGATAATAATTCTCATTAACAATGGAGGTTACGGTGTCTGCTTCAACCGTATTTAAGCTAAGCCCACTTACCATCGCGCTTTTGGTTGCATCACAAGCGACATACGCCAAGGATGACATCGAAATTGTCGAAGTTACTGGGCACACGCCTGAAGGCGTCGATATCACAATCGATTCCGATCAGCTCGCTAAATCCCAAGCGCAAGACTTGAACGACATTTTCCGTAAAGATGCAGAAGTTAGCGTCGGTGGATCTTCTGGCGTTTCTCAAAAGGTCTATGTCCGTGGTCTGGAAGATACCATGTTGAATGTATCTATCGACGGTGCGGAGCAATCCGGTAACCTATTCCACCATCAAGGTCGACTCTCTATTGAACCTGAACTTCTCAAGCAAGTTGATGTGAGTGCTGGTACAGGTCGTGCAACAGACGGACCTGGTGCACTCGGTGGCGCGATTAAGTTCACCACTAAAGATGCACACGATCTCCTTGCCGCAGGTGAAACCTATGGTGCGATGCTAAAAGGCGGTTATTACACCAATAATGAGGGTTACAAGGTTTCAGCAAGTTTATACGGAGAAGTCGCTGATCAGCTTGGTCTTCTGGCTTCATTTGGTTACGTCGACGGCGATAACATCGAAGACGGTAAAGGTCAGGAACAACCCTACACAGCGTTAGAGCAACAAATTGCGCTTCTAAAGCTTTCTGGTCAGTTGAATGACGAACATTACTTATCTATCAGTTACGATTACCGCAATGATGATGGTCGACGTTTAAATCGCCCTCACTTCCAGCCAAGCTTTAAAAATGCGCCTCTCGATCAAGAAACCGATCGTTCTACTTTTACTCTGAATCACAAATACGCAGCAAGCGAATTGTTTAATTTAGACACCACGCTCTACTACACCGATAGTCGCTTAGCTCATAAAGATCACCCCCGTTGGGGCACCAGTGATGGTTCGATCCAGACTACTGGTATAAAGATATTCAACACGAGTAAATTGACTGACCACACTTTGGTCTATGGCTTGGATTACAAGAAAGACAAATCGGAATTTGAAACCAACTACGATGGTAAAAAGGATGATGAAGAAAAAGGCACAGTCTATGGTCTGTTTGTCCAAGATGATTGGATGTTAACAGAAACCATCATTCTAACCGCTGGTGCTCGTTACGATTGGTACGAGTTAACCGATAACAAGGACCAAGACTTCGACTCAAACGGTTTTAGCCCTAACGTAGGTATTAATTACAATGCGTTGGAAGGCTTGAACCTATTTGCTAGTTATGCGGAAGCGTTCCGTGGTCAACAAATCAAAGAACTGTTTGTTATCGACTACCGCGAAAATGACCCAAATCGTAAACCTGAAGAAGCACGCAACTTAGAGCTAGGGGCAAATTACCAATACGATGATTTCTTTGCTGGCGTCACCTTCTTCGATAGCACAATCAAAGACGTGGTAACAAACCAAGACGCGGTTTACACCAACGTGGGCGATTTGGATAACCAAGGTGTTACCGCTTACTTAGGCTATGCAATTGCTGATGTATCAGCTCGATTGAGTTACAACCAATCCCGTCCAGAGCTAAACGGCACACCGCTTTCTGATGAAGATTCCACATTGGGAACATCGATTGGTGATACTTGGGTACTTGATCTTATCTACCAACCAATGGAAACCCTTGAGTTTGGTTGGAATGCTCGATTTGTTGAACGCTTGACCGATGTAGCGGATCCAACCGTCCATCCAGAAAAGCCAGGCTATGGTGTGCATGACGTTTACGCATACTGGATGCCATTAGCTGATGAAGAACTTTCCTTAACCCTATCGGTGAAGAACGTCTTTGATAAGTACTACTTCGACCATGCCTCATACATGGCATACATCGGAAGCCCAGTAGCACAAGGGTATGCGAGCCCTGGTCGAGACTTCCGATTTAACGTCACTTACGCGTTCTAGGTTCGAGTGAGTACATTGCCATTGAGCTAACGATAACAACTCAGAAATCGGGGCGAATTGCTCCGATTTTTGGTATTTAGCGGCGTATTTTGCTTTAATTAACGCAAATTCAATTTACTCAAAATAACTCAATGAATTTACGTTTAATTTTTACACTGTCTATTGCCACTCTATTTGCGGGTTGTGCGACCTATGCAGGACTAAACTACGATAAACTGTTTGGCCCTGAGCAAGTTCGCGAGCGAACCGCAACGATTGATACGCCACAAGCGGATTTCTTTCAACATGACGTCAAACCTATTGTTGATAATCGCTGTGTGGTTTGCCATGCCTGCTACGATGCCCCTTGTCAGCTCAAACTTTCTTCCGTAGAAGGCATAGACCGCGGAGCAAGCAAAGCTTTAGTATATGAAGGCACTCGCCTCACTGCCGCTGCCCCAACTCGTCTATTTGAAGATGCACAAACCACTCAGGAGTGGCGTGACGCTGGCTTCCATCCTGTGCTTAACGAACGTGAGCAGAGCATGGCGGCTAACATGGATGCAGGTCTAATTGCACGAATGCTGCAACAAAAGGAACGTCACCCTCTTCCCGACCAAGTTCAGCTAGAAGGCTTCGATTTTTCTATCGATCGTGAACAAACCTGTCCAACCATTGAAGAATACGCGCAATATGAGCGAGACAACCCAACATGGGGAATGCCTTTTGGTATGCCGAACTTAACTTCCGCGGAGTATCAAACATTGATGCTTTGGTTAAAGAACGGCGCGATCATGAACGCACATGTACCGTTAACCGAGCAACAACAAACAGAAGTAGACAAGTACGAAGCGTTACTCAACAAGAGCTCTCGTAAGAATCAACTTGCTGCTCGCTACATTTACGAACATCTGTTCTTGTCTCACCTATATTTCTCTGAATTAGATGGAGAACAACCTCGATTCTTTATATTAGTTCGCTCTGCGACGCCTCCCGGCGAGCCTGTAAAACGCATTACCACACGTCGTCCATATGATGACCCCAAAGTGGAACGCGTTTACTACCGTATTATTCCAGAGCAAGGCACTATCGTGGATAAGACCCACATGCCGTTTGCCTTGAATAAACAACGCATTGATAACTGGGAAAAGTGGTTCATTGATGCCGATTACAAAGTGGCACAACTGCCAAGCTACGAGCCAGAAGTCGCTGCTAACCCGATGACTGCATTCATTGACCTACCAGTGAAATCTCGCTTCAAGTTCATGCTGGATAATGCACAAAACACCATTATGGCTTACATCAAAGGTCCAGTGTGTCGCGGTCAATTAGCATTGAATGTAATTAACGACCGTTTCTGGGTGTTCTTCCTCGATCCAGACAAAGCGGATATTCCCGAGGTGAACGAGTTTTATCGTTCCCAAGCAGACAATTTGAAGCTTCCGGGCGAGTTAGAAAGCAATACCGTACCAGTAACAAACTGGGTGAAGTACTCACGCCAGCAAGCTCGTTACCTAGAGGCTAAATCAGACTTCATCAACAAATGGTTCAAAAACGGCGAGCATCTTTCTACGGATGTGATTTGGGATGGTAACGACACCAATCCGAATGCAGCGCTAACGGTATTCCGCCACTTTGACAGTGCATCTGTCGTGCAGGGTTTAGTCGGAGAACAACCAAAAACAGCTTGGGTGCTGGACTATGCCCTACTTGAGCGAATTCACTACCTTCTCGTTGCTGGGTTTGATGTTTACGGCAACTTTGGTCATCAGTTGATCACTCGTATGTTCATGGACTTCCTTCGTCTTGAAGGGGAGAGTAATTTTATTGCCCTATTGCCTGCCGATATGCGTCATCAAGAGCACTCAAGTTGGTACCAAGATCAACCGCGTCAGCTAAGCGACTTTTTGCAGCGTAATGTCGCACCATTTAGCCAACCGACTAGCGTTGTGTACCATACTGACGACCCGAAATCCGAACTGCTCGACATCTTGCGCAAGCAGGTTTCACCTATCCTGTTACCACGTTATGACATTGTAGATACCGCACTAACGGTGGAGAGTGAGCAGCAGTTGGCAAGCATCAACCAAGTTCGTGGAGAGGGACTCCAAACTGTGCCGCAAATCACCATGCTGATGGTGCGCAGTAATTCCGGTCAAGATGAGCTGTTTACCCTGCTGCATAATAACGCGCATATCAATATTTCTAGTTTGTTTGATGAAGAAAGTAACCGTGACTTCGCAAATGATGATATGACCATCGTTCGAGGTGTTGTTGGCAGTTACCCAGCTGCGTTTTTCTCAATTAACGAAAATCAGGTAAAAGAATTTGTCGATCAATTTAGTGCTCTAAAATCCGAGTCAGATTACGTTAAGTTACTGGATAATTTTGCGATTCGCCGAAGCTCAGAAAAGTTCTGGCCGTTTAGCGATCGTATCCACGATTGGTATCGTACAAATCAACCGATCGAATTTGGTTTACTTGACTATAATCGTTTTGAGAATCGATGATGATTTAAGGGGGTTCTCATGAGTATCCGAGACAACATTGCCGCTCTCGAGCAACAGATTTACGTTGCTTGCTCAGAGGGGGATTACGATACGGTCAACATGCTTGAGCACCAACTCGAATACTTGCGTGGCAGAATGGAGCATCCGTTCGAAGATGATCCTTATGCATTAGACACTCGGTTTGAGTGGGAAGATGATCTGACCGAATAGAAAAAAACCTCCGGCGTAAACCGGAGGTTTTTGTTTATCGGCATTGATCTACTTGCTCGAATTTACCTTCTGGCTCAAGCAGGTAGCAAAATAGACGTTTATTCAGCCATCAGGTTATCAAGGGCATGAATCGACTCATCAACTTGCTCTTTTAGTGCACCTTGGTGTGTAGCGTACGCCTCCAATGGCTCAGCGGCAATTTCAACACATTGGCATGTATTCATTAATGCCGTCAGACCTAAACTGCCTGCGCTGCCTTTCAATTTGTGGGCAAGATCTTTCACGCCTCGGCTGTCACCGCTTTCTGAAGACGTTTCCATTTGGCTTAGTACATCAGCGCTGGTTTGTCTGAACAAATCAATGATGTGCAGCATCTTTTCTCTGCCCAAAATCTTCATGTCTGACTGAATCACATTAGGGTTGATGATAACCATTGCTGGCTCCTCTGCTATCGTGTCTGTTGTGACCGCCGATTCGTTGTTGTCGGTCGTTGTTGTTATTTCATCATGTGGGATGCATTCCCCGCTTTGAGGAAGCAGCAGCTGTTTGCCATCCAACATATCTTGGATGAGCGCAGCAAGAGCTTCTTTTTCCATAGGTTTTGGTAAGTAGCCATCAAATCCCGCCGCCAAATAGCTTTCCACTTCTTCAGCAAATACATGAGCAGAAACCGCCACCATTGGCGTAGGTGCAAGTGCTTTATCCGCTGGTTTGTTGCGCTCTATGCGTTTAAGGCGGTGGATTAAATCAGCACCGTTACAATCTGGCAAGTTGATATCGACCAGTGCAATGTCGAAATCGTGCTTGTCAATGATCTGCTCCGCCTCTAAGCCATTTTCTGCCATGATAACTTGGTGTCCCATGCTCTCTAAGAAACCTTCCGCCACAACACGGTTTACAGGATTGTCTTCTACTAGCAGAACTTTCGCTTTCACTTTACAACGAGCGCTCGCGATGGAAACCGTCTCTACAGGCTCACTCTCTTCTAAAGGAATGGAAAACCAGAAACGGCTGCCATGTCCTTCGTCCGAATCCACATCCAAACGGCCCCCCATTGCTTGAATAATACGGCGGCTAATAGCAAGACCTAACCCGGTACCACCAGTTTGATTCAAACCGCCTTCAGCTTGTGTAAAGGCATCGAATAAGGTTTTTTGGTCTTTCTTTGCAATGCCAATACCGGTATCCGAGACTTCGAACAGAACTTGCGATTCATCTTCTGGGTTCAAGCTGACATAGATGTCAATCTCACCTTGTTCGGTGAACTTAATCGCATTACCCACTAAGTTATTTAGAACTTGATTGATGCGCGTAACATCCCCTTTCCAGTAACGTCCTACATCACTTTCGATATGGTAAGAGAACAGCAGTTTTTTCTCTTGCGCTTTGCCGTTCATCAACTGGAATGTGTCTTCAATCATTTGGTGCAAGTCGAAACCTAAACTGCGGATCTCCAAATGTCCGGCTTCGATTTTCGAGTAATCCAGAACGTCATTCAAAATCGCCAGCAACGTTTTACCACTGCGGTTGATGATTTCTGCGTAACGCTTTTGAATTGGGTTCAAACCGGAATCAATCAGCAGACGTGCCGTACCAAGCACACCATTCATCGGCGTACGAATCTCATGACTCATAGTAGCAAGGAAGGCAGACTTCGCTCGGCTGGCTTGTTCTGCTTGCTTACGTGCTTTCGCGTGGTTCAACACCTCTTCATTCAAACGGCGGTTTGCTTGTTTCAGCTGAGAAGTTCGTTGCTCAACCAGCTCTTCGAGGTGCTCTTTATGCTCTTCCAATTCACGCTTGGCTTTCGCTTCGCCCTCAGCAACCACCTTGAGGGCTTGCGCCGTATTACGAGCAGTAATGATGGCTTGCCCCATATGCGCCAGCTCATCTTTTCCTTTCACTTCCAGCTCTACCGCTAGGTTGCCCTGCGCAACAGAAAGCAGCGCCGAAGAGTATTCTGTCAAGCGCTTCACGACCGACACGTAAACCACACGCCAAAGAATAAGCACAACAATGATCAAACCAATGATCGAAATGACCGTCAGCGACCACTGAGCAAATTTCAAAGTACTTGTCAGTTGTTCAACCGCAATACGGGTAGTCTGGTTAGAGTCATCCACCAGCTTGTTTACGGTGCTGTTTAACTCAGAGAAAAGCTCAAGCGTTTTTTGCATTAGTTGCTGAGACTGCTCGTTGTTCTCATATTGTTGAAGCAAAATGGTGAAGACAACTTGACGTTTACCCAGTTCAGTAAGAAGTTGGCTCATTTGCTCTGAGCGCGTTGGGTCTTCTACCGCTAACACTCGGCGTTTCATGATTTTTAGGTTGTCTTCGAACGCAGTTTGGATCTGTTGAATGCGGTCTACGTTAGTCAGTGTGCGCGCTTCTTCAATTTGGTTGAGCATCTTGAAGGCGAGTAAATGCAGCTCGTGAAGTCGTTCGGTCAGGTCTAGGTCGACTTCCACTAACGCATCTAGCGCTTGATACACTTGATCTTTCTTGTTGGATTCAAGCAAATCATAAATATGCGTCACGTTCGCAACGGCAATGGTACTGGTGTTTTGCACTTGAGTACGCGTAAGTTGCTCCAACTCTTCACTCAATAAGCGCATTTCTTCTACACGCGTATCGATCTCTTTCGCTAGCCAAAGCTTGCGTTCTACCGTGACACCTAACTCCGCCAGGTTGTTAATGACGTTCTGGACGTTATTTTCCAATGCCTCTAGCAATTGTGAATCAAAAGACTCTCCACCCAGCTCTTTGATGTGAGTAAGTAAGGACTCAAGCTGATCAAATAAGACGCGCCCCGCCTCTTTACGCTCCTGTTCGTTTTGCGCATTGGACAACATTTGAACCGATGAAATGATGCGGGTACTGAGCTCTGACACTTGTCGAGCTTCAATCATTGCTGGTATGGCAGCATCTACCACGTTCCTTTCCGTTTTTGCCACCAGAGAAAACCCTGATACACCGATTAATGCTGATAACATCACCAACATTGCCATCGCAATGAAGGACAATAACAGTTTACGACCGATGCTTGCGGTAGCTAGCAACATATTTTCCTGACCTTAATATTCGTGTTCGGCGACATATTACGTTATATTTTGCAGTGTTTACTTAATCTATGCCAACGAACTTCATTTCATGGTTATAAATCAGCGTTCATTTCGCACAATTTTCAAACAATCTGCGCTAGCAATGACACTTTTCGCTTCAGTGCCGAGTTTTGCAGCAGAGAAAATCTGTGCCATTTACCCTCATTTAAAGGATTCATACTGGCTATCAGTAAACTATGGAATGGTTTCCGAAGCGGAAAAACTGGGTGTTAACCTGCGCGTACTTGAGGCAGGCGGTTATCCCAATAAAACGCGCCAAGAGCAACAATTGGCTTTGTGCACTCAATGGGGTGCCGATGCCATTATCCTTGGTACCGTTGATCCACAAGCTTATGAGCACAACCTGAGAAACTGGGTTGGTAATACGCCTGTATTTGCTACCGTAAATCAACTCGACCTTGATGCAGAGCAAACCAAATTGCTTAAAGGCGTAGTTGGTGTGGACTGGTATTGGATGGGCTATGAAGCCGGCAAATACCTTGCAGAAAAGCACCCTAAAGGCTCGGGTAAAACCAATATTGCCCTACTGCTTGGTCCAAGAACGCGTGGTGGTACCAAACCGGTTACCACAGGTTTCTACGAAGCAATAAAGAACAGCGATATTCACATCGTGGATTCTTACTGGGCTGACAATGACAAAGAGTTACAGCGTAACCTAGTTCAGCGTGTTATTGATATGGGCGATATCGACTACATTGTCGGTAGTGCCGTTGCGATCGAAGCCGCGATCAGTGAACTACGCAGTGCAAACAAAACCAAGGACATTGGTTTGGTTTCCGTGTATCTCAGTCATGGTGTGTATCGTGGACTATTGCGTCATAAGGTGTTATTCGCTCCAACCGATAAGATGGTGGAACAAGGCCGTTTGTCTGTCCTTCAAGCGACGCACTATTTGCGTCATCAACCGTATGAAAAACATGCGTCTCCACAGATCAAACCATTGACGCCAAAGACACTTCACGACGATACAATTGAAGAATCGTTATCTCCGTCAGAATATAGGCCGACATTCAGCGTTAAGGCTGTTGATTGATAGGCAAAAAGTGTGTTTTATTGAACCGGAACGACTTTAAAATCATAAAAACGGAAATAACTTGATGCAAAAAACAACTCGTACCATGCCTGCGCACAAACATGTGGCATTGGTTGCCCACGATAATTGCAAACCTGAACTGCTTCGTTGGGTAAAAGAGAACAAAGAAAAGCTACAAAGCCATTTCTTGTATGCGACTGGCACAACGGGTCACATGCTAAGCAAAGAAACGGGCTTAGCGATCAAGAGCATGATCAGTGGTCCAATGGGAGGCGACCAGCAACTTGGAGCGCTGATTTCTGAAGGCAATATCGATGTTCTTGTGTTCTTCTGGGATCCGCTAAATGCTGTACCACATGACCCAGATGTAAAGGCACTACTACGTATTGCAAGTGTTTGGAACATTCCTGTAGCAACGAACCGCGCGACAGCGAAGTTCCTATTCAACTCTCCACTGATCGACCAAGAAGTTGATATTGAAGTGCCAGACTACGACGCATATATAGCAGAGCGCACTTAATTCCTCTGAGCGGATCGACTCGTCACAAATAAAACTCATCACAAGTAAAACAAAGGCGATACTGAGTATCGCCTTTGTTGTAATCAGATAACAGGTATACCTTATCTTGACGTCACGATGGGATAATCACCATTTACCAGCTCTTGAACAAATGAGGACCCTGCTCCCGTGTGCGTGATCCACACTTTTTCCTTCGCACGCGTAATTGCCACATAGAATAAACGACGTTCTTCTGCGTATGGATACTTGTCTTTCGACTCACATAGCGCACCATCAATATGAGCTTGTTTTTTCTTCGCAGGGAATTGCCCTTCGTCCACAGATAGAATAATTACAAAGTCTGCTTCTCTACCCTTACTCGCGTGACAAGTCATAAAGCGAATATCCAAGTTCGGGAATCGCTTCAACCAGTCATCGTATAAGTCTGGTTTGTGGTAATGATTACGTCCTAACAACAACACAGATTTGGTTTTCTTCGCCTGTTGGTTAAGCTGGTCAAGAATCTTCTCAACTTGGTTGCTTGGTGCTGTATGAACGCTTTTCTGCTTACGTTGTTTGTGACTGTTTAGTGTCTTCGGTAATTGCGACGGGTTTTCTTGCACAAAGGTATTTGCTACATCACCAATTTGATTGTTGAAGCGATAGGTCGTATCCAAGTGATGCACCGTCGAATGAATGAATCTATCTTGGAATCCTGTCGTCAAATCCACATCTGCGCCCGCAAATTGGTAGATCGCTTGCCAGTCATCACCTACAGCAAATAAGGTTGCACCTGCTTGCTTCTCTGTGGATTCACATAGAGCCTCAATCAACGCCAAGCGATCAGGAGAAATATCTTGGTATTCATCCACCATAATAAAACGCCAAGGTGAACTGAATTTCCCTTTCTTAACGTAATCGGTCGCACGACTGATCATAGTTGGGAAGTCCACTTGATTGGTTTCTTTGAGCATCTTTTGCCACGCACTAAAGCACGGCCAGCAAAGTGCCAACTCACTGTTTAAACGAGTGTAGTCTTGGTGATTAACTAGCTTTTCTTGTACTTGTTTCTTAGTTAAACCAACCGATGCAAGTTGAGACAATTGGTTATCTAACCAAGCAATCAGTTTAGGATTTTCCGAGTGACTGCCGAGCTCATCGTCACCTTTCAAGTACGCAATCGGCCATTTATCTAGATGCTTTTGCCAACGCTTAAAGTTTGTTGGCGTCATCCAATGTTTCTTAAGCCAATCAATACACCAGGCTGAGCGCTGATTATCATCAAGCGCTAATGGGCTGATTTCCACGGGTTGAGTCTCAACTTGATTTAGGATGCGCAAACCAAGTTGATGGAATGTATTAACGCGAACACTTTCTGCCGCCAAGCCAACTTTGTCGACCAATCGCTCTTTCATCTCTTTGGCAGCGTCACGGCCAAAGGCCAGCATCAGCAGCTCTTCTGCCTGTGCTTGATGGCTTTGTAGAAGGTACGCCACACGCGCTGTCAGCACACTAGTTTTACCTGAACCAGCTCCGGCTAGTACCAAGTTATGGTCATCGTTAAGGAGCACCGCATGCTGCTGAGAAAGGTTAAGCGGCGAAGATTCAATTCGGCTAAACAGCACTTCCCAGTTTGGGCGTTCGTTCTCTAACCATTCATGGTTACGCTCACTCAACGTCTGCGAGGTTTGTGCAAGCCATGGTTCAATCTCCGCCATACGTTTAGGCATGCGCATTTTCGCTTCTGCCAAACTGGTTTTGATTTCAATGAGCTCTTCGTTCAGTTGAGTCACCCAAGACTGCACTTTTGAGTGAGGTAAGTAGGCTGGAAGATGTTTGAGTTGATACAGCTCATCTTCCCACTTGGGTAGATATTCCGCGAGTTTACGACATTGGGTGTTATGCCAATCTTGATACTGACGCACGGCTTCGACCGCAAACTTACGACACTGCGGCCAAGGTAAACCTTGCACAAGCCAGCTTTGTTGCTTGCCATCTTGCTCATGAGCAAAAAACTGAAGTGAGCTCCAGAGAAGACCACGTTTCACGCTAACTTTGCCATTCCAAATCGTAAACGGGATGTGTTCTTCACTACCCACTGAGCTTAATAAAACACTGTTTTCTTTTATTTCGACTTGGTAATACTCATTTTGAATAAAAAACTGTGCTTTATTAGAGGCAGTAAGCTGCATGAAAGGTGCGCCTTTTGATATAGAAGTTCCCGTTTTATATCATTTTAGACCGCTAAATTGTAGCGATGGATGAAGCACAAATCGCCTTCTGTCTGTATTCTTAATTAAAATTCACATTACTGTTGAATTTGTGAACAACGGTATATTCTTTCATCCGTGTAGATTCGTTAAGTCAATGACAAATCTGTTGATTTCCTAAGCAAGTGACGATTTTTATTAAATTAGGTCATAAACGCGCTATAGTGAGTTTGTTAAACTTCTCTCGTTTTCCACCGGCAACGAAAGGCGCATCGTGCAAGCAGCTTTAAAATTCCGCCTCTTTTGGGCAAACAAAACTCTCAACTACAGCATTCTTATTCTGATCACTCTACTAGGCGTCGTGATCCCCGCATGGTACTTCCAGCAAAACACATTAATCACGCCCCTGATTCTAGGTGTCATTGCCGCTGCACTTGCAGAGAGTGATGACAGCTTTACAGGTAGGATAAAAGCCCTCTTTCTCACCTTTATCTGTTTTGCGGTCGCTGCTTTCTCAATAGAGATCTTATTTGATACGCCATGGGCATTTGCGATCGGTCTGTTTATCTCGACGTTCGGCTTCATCATGCTAGGAGCAATCGGACCTAAGTACGCCAGCATTGCATTTGGCTCATTGTTGATCGCCATCTACACCATGCTTGGGGCACATGAGAGTACCAATATTTGGTTCCAACCGTTGCTGCTTTTAACGGGCGCTGCGTGGTATTACTTTATGTCGATGATTTGGCAGATGTTTTGGCCAATGCAGCCTGTTCAGCAAAGTCTGGCAACTGTGTTCCTGCAAATCGCCAATTACCTTGATGCGAAAGCCAAGCTGTTTCATCCAGTAACGAACTTAACCCCGCAGCCGATGCGTATTGAAGCAGCAAGATTAAACGCAGCCACCGTAAATGCATTGAATGCTTGTAAGGCAACCCTGCTTAGCCGCTCCAAACGCGGGCATATTGATGGTCCGAGTGACCGCTTCCTCAATATCTACTTTATTGCACAAGACATTCACGAGCGCGTGAGTTCCAGCCATTATCGCTATCAAGATTTGGCGACGGAATTCGAACGCTCTGACGTCTTATTCCGCTTTAAGTATTTGCTTGAGTCTCAAGCCCAAGCTTGCCGCGATATCGCTCATGCGATTCGGTTGGGAAACGAGTACACGCACACTGATCAATCCATATTGGCATTAGCGGAATTACAAAACTCATTGGGTTATTTAGAAGAACAACAGCAAAGTCACTGGAAGCGCTTATTGGCTCAGTTAACGTACCTGTTCAATAACCTTGCGACCGTGGAAAAGCAGCTGAGTAACATCAACAACCCAGATGCTGAACGATTGGAAGAAGACGTACTGGATGACACCAATCCGCACACGCTTAAAGCAATGTGGCAACGCATTTCAGCTAACTTGAACAAGGATTCAATGTTGTTTCGTCATGCCTTACGCATGTCGATTGCGCTTACTGCAGGGTATGGGATCATTCAAGCGTTCGATATTGATCGTGGATACTGGATATTGCTGACCACGTTGTTTGTCTGCCAACCAAACTACAGTGCGACAAGACAGAAGCTTACTGCGCGCGTGATTGGCACGTTAGCGGGCTTGTTGATTGGCGTACCACTGCTCACCTTCTTCCCTTCCCAAGAAAGCCAGTTGGTCTTCATTGTGATATCCGGCGTGATGTTCTTTGCGTTTCGCATCAACAACTATGGTTATGCGACAGGCTTTATCACCTTACTCGTGCTGTTCCTATTTAACCAATTGGGCGAAGGCTACGCTGTGGTGCTCCCTCGCCTTGCAGATACCTTGATTGGCTGTGTGTTAGCGGTTGGTGCTGTTATGGTGATTCTGCCTGATTGGCAATCAAAACGTCTGCATAAAGTCATGTCTGATGCAATCGACGCCAACAAGCAATATCTTGGACAGATCATCGGTCAGTACCGAATTGGTAAGAAAGATAACTTGAGCTATCGAATTGCTCGTCGCCAGGCGCACAATACCGATGCCAACCTCTCTTCAGCCATCAGCACTATGCTGGCGGAACCGGGTAAGTACCGTACAGCCGTGGATGAGAGTTTCCGCTTCCTAACGCTAAACCACGCGATGTTGAGTTACATTTCAGCACTGGGCGCACACCGGACAAGGATTGAGGATGAGTCGATTCACCAACTCGTTCTGGATGCACACCGTTGTATTCACCAGCACCTAGACGTACTGCACCGACAACTGCATCAACATTGTGAAGAATGCGATTTGTCCTCGATCGATGACACGAATTTGGAACAACGATTAAATGAGTGGCGTGATGAAGATGATCATTCTGCACGAATGGTGCTTCAACAGCTTCACCTAATCTATCGCATGTTACCCGAGTTGCATTCACTGGCTTCTAAGTTTGCCGTGCGCGTAAACTGATTAAGAACACTGTTCCAGAGGAGTAGGTTATGATTCTACTCCTTTATGATTAGCAGACTTATTCATAAGAATATTCTTACATGTCATTTGACACCATCTGACATTTCTCGGACAAAAAATCACCACTCAAAATCTAATCTAACCATATTAGAACACTGTTTGATTGTGACCATGAGGGTTGCTGAGGTGGGTTGATGAAGGAGAAACCCAAGAAATGTGGGGAGGTCACGATGACTACTCAAGAATTTTATGAATTAAGAAAGAAGATTAATGAACTGACGGCTTCTCAGTTAAAGTCACTTCAAGGTGAAATTAATCTATCCCTTAATAAAAAAGAGAGTCCGCTTCTTTCTTCTGAAGAGCGTGATATGCTTTCAAAACTGTTTGCGTAATCAAACAGTTCAAATAAAGCACTTGCACGAATTATCAACACTTCCTATGCTAACAAAAGCATAAAAAGTGAGAGAGTAACCATGCCAGTATCAGGAATACAGTCCGGATATAATATGATTCAGCTATCGCATAAGATGGCTGAAGGTGCTGCGCATGAAATTCAGCAAGACTTCATAAAAGAAAATGATCTCGCCTTCAATAAAGTCGATTTAGTAAAAGGCAACGAACTTGAGTTCAATAAGGCTTCTGATTTGCCTTCTAACCCAATCGAACCCTTGGTAAGTCTCACCCAAGCCTCAACCTACAATCGCATTGGTGCTTCCGTTGTTGATAAAAACAACGAAGTCATCGGCAGCTTACTCGATATCCACGTTTAAGCCACTCCTAATTAATACCTGCGAGCAACGGTAATCTACCAGCAGTCAGCGGTCGAACAGCAACAAACTGAACACAAAAAAGCGCGATAACTCTATGAGCTATCGCGCTTTTGCTTTTACACTCGTTTAACCATTGGCAAGAACGTTATTATTCAACAATGACTCAACAATTTCATTAGAGGTTAACCCATTGAAATCAATTGAATCACCTAGATGTTCAACCACGATAGTTTGATGAACATTGGCATCGGTCGTGATGTTCAATGACACAGCCTCTGTTGACGCATCGTAGTCTGCAGAGATATGACTCAACAAATCATCCATATCGATCATTGGGCTACTTAGGTCAGAAATTACTTCGCGTAGGTCGATACTGTCTTCGTTAAGGGTGAAGTCCGTAATGGTATCAATCGCCCCCTCATCTACAGAATCGATTGTCCATTTAAAGATATCACTACCATCACCACCAGTGAGGATATCGGAACCCAAACCGCCGATAAGGACGTCATCACCATCACCACCAGCGATCAGGTCGTCACCGTCACCACCTGTTAGGCTAATGCCCGTATCGCCACCAGCGAGGTAACTGTCATCCGATGCGCTCGATTGATCAATGTCGTCTCCATCGCTACTAACATCTAAACTAATTTGAACGGGTGATGATTGCGCTTCATCGCCATTAGATTCGGTTGATACCGCCGTTACGGAGATATCGTAACTACCCACATCGATACCGCTGTTTGTATCCGTTGCGACAATTTGCAGTGTATCAATCTCATCACTTGGAACCGTCCATGTTGTGCCATCAAACGTAATGTTTGACGGTGCAATACCACTGGTCACGTTCGCACTCGCGGGTACGCCGGTTAATTCAAGAGATAGCACTTCATCAATATCCGTCAGTGCCGCCATGATACCGACAATGGCTAAACCTTGAGCACTCGCCGTTTGGCTCGCCGCAATTTGACGAATGTAGTTAAACTGAGGGTCAATACCTAATGTCGGAGCGTCAGCTACCGGTGTCACATTGATAGCAAAGTCCTGGTTTGCCTCCAGCGCCGTGCCCGCTGTATTCTCAAAGTAGACGCCATTATCTTCGACTTTGACAGACAACGAGATAGAAGCCGCGTTAACGTCTCCTGCATCCACAAATACACCTTCAGCAGCATCCGTTGCCCCAAGAACGGCATTAATATTGTCAGGCGTCCCCATAAGAATAACTTCACCCGCCATCCCATTTCCAACAGTGACACCACTGCCCGCAGGTGGCTCAACACGAACATCGCCTTCGGTCAAGCTGAGTGTTACTGTCATAATTTCGTTCGCTTGCGCACCTGTAAAATCGATATCACTGACACTGATACCTGTGATTTTCTGCCCATCTGCTTCATTAATGGTATCCGTAACCGATGTTGCCATAATTTGTGGTGCATCATTGGTAGCTTCAACATTAATCACTGCTGTACCAGCGACCGTAATTGGGTCTAGTGAACCATTGGTCGTACCATCGTCGGTGATTTCGTAGGTAAAATTCACATCTCCGAAGAAGTTTGAAGCAGGTTCAAACGTCCATTCCGTTGCGCTCACTTGAGTTAAAACGCCGTCAGTAGGATTAGCAAGAGCAAGGTTACTAATGGTCAGGTTGTCCGATTCAGGATCCGTGGCATTACTTAACAATTCTGTCGCCGTAATTGTCACTGTCCCGCCATCTTCTTCCGCACTGCTCAGCGTCACTTCAGAAGTCACTGGTGCATCATTGACTTCCGTCACCTCAAAGGTTGCTGTTCCTGACGCAGTCTGTGGGTCAGAAGCGCCATTGGTTGTACCATCATCGGTAATGTCGTAAGTCAGATTTACTGTGCCGTTGTAACCTGGTGCTGGTGTAAAAGACCATGTACCCGCAATGCTATCAAAGGTGAGTGAGCCACTACTTGGATCAACCAATTGCACGTTACTTACAGTCAAGGTGTCGTTTTCAATGTCAGATGCGTTAACGAGCAGATCGGCTTGGGTAATTTCGACCGCCGCACTGTCTTCAGCTATGTCAGAGAGCGCAACTTGTGATGTGGTTGGTACATCATTCACTTCCGTTACATTGAATGAAGCGGTGCCATTTACCGACTTAGGATCCAATGCGCCGTCTGTCGTACCATCATCTGTTATCGTGTAAGTGAGCTCGACTGGACCGTTATAATCCGACGCTGGCGTGAACTCCCACTCTCCCGTCACATTGTTAAAATTCACGCTACCAGCGTTTGGATCCGCCACCTGCACATTACTTACTGTGAGGTTGTCGTTTTCAATATCCGTCGCGTTCGCAATTAGGTCTGCTTCAGAAATAGAGAATACGCCACTGTCTTCTTCGATATCCGGCAAGGTAACTGGTGTTGTCTCTGGTGTATCATTGACCTCAGTCACTTCGATATTAAAGCTAGTGCTGTTGGTATTGAGTGTGTCATCGACGCCACTGATCACTAGACCTTCGTTACCTTGGTCATCGACAGTAACGCCAACGGTAACGTCACCAAAGAAGTTCAAATCAGGGTTGAACTCTATCAAACCATTGGCAATAGCATTGTTGAGATCAGCCACTGTCCCTTTCAATTCAAGAGTATCAGAGCCATCACCTTGCACAGTTAAGTTGTAAGTAGTGACAAGCGCAGGGTCCACAACCAACGTACCGCTGTCGACCGTCACATCCAATACGTACTCAGCACTCGGATCATCCAAAACGGCATCAACATCCGAAACACTAAAGCCATCAAGGAGTAATGGTGTGTCTTCCGGCGTTTCAACATCTACGGTATGAACGAATTCAGGACGGTCGTTAATTGCCTCAACCTCAACATTCACATCAAATTGCTGTGGAGTGCCTAAGCTTTGGCTTCCATCTAGACCGGTATCCACGGCTTGAACTTTAAACTCAAGCGTACTATTCCAAGAGTTATCGTTGCGATCACCCGAATTGAAGACCACTTTATCCAAATCTTGTGCATCGATTTCTAGGACGAATACACCACTGCCTTGGTTCACAAACTGAGTACCATCTGCCAGTGCAATGGTTGCGCCATCTGGCACGTTTGAAATTTCTACGCGAAGTGTTTCTGGGTCATTTTCTTGATACGTTGCACCATCACCAATCGACTCTTTATTGTCGACCACTAGAGCATTTATGTTGATATCGATGTCTTCGCCTTCGTTACCTGACACAAGCGTATCTGGGTTAACGTCGACATCATCACCAATTGGGTCAATCACAACTTTGAAATTACCAGTATGTTCAGTAGGAACTTTAAGTAATTCTTCCTGCGTAAAGACTGTAATTCCGATCTCCGCTTCACCACTGAAGTTTTTCGGCGGTTGAATTTGAATAGCGCTGAGATCAACTGACGTTTGCGTCAAGTCTTTCAACTGAATACTCCACTCTCCGCCGCCATTGTTCTTCACGGTGTAATCAGGAGAATTTGAAGTGACGATAAAGTCAGTCGGTAAACCTGTCAGTTTCAGCGATACAAACTGTTCCGAACCATCATTGTCATTCAGGCTCACTGACACACCAGAGCCTGATTGCGCTAAGGAAATCAACGTATCTTCATCGCCCGTCACCACTATAGGCTGAGTTGGATCGGCACCGCTAATAGTGATGTCATCCACAACAGGAGTGATTTCAAATGACACACTGTCGGTGAAGTTGCGTACGTCCGTATCATCACCCGGGTTTGCCAATGTAGTCTGGTCAATAACTGCAGTATCGGTGATCTCGCCTTCAATATTGATTTGAACCGTATTTTGACCACCACCGACAGGGTAGTTTTCTTTCGGTTTAAACAACACCTCATCAAGTGCACCTGCCGCAATCTCAGCAGCATTAAACTCAATGCTTGTACCAAGTGGATTGCCATTTGCATCAACAAACTCACCCAGTGTTGTATCGGCAACCGTAAGCTTCACGTTAGTGAGCGTTTCTTGTCCTGCTTGAAGGTTGTTACGGTCGTCAGCAAAATCAACGTTCAAATTCAACTGAATCAAGCCATCTTCGTAGCCAACACCATCGTTCGTTGGAACATCGCTATTGAGGTCATTAACCGGTTGTTTGTTAGCATCAAGGCCAAGTGTGCCAGTGATGTCGACCGTCACATCAGGAGTGACGTCGCTATCAAGAGGTTGATCAACAGAGGCCCCTGGTACGTCTGCAACGGGTAGGATCTGAACAGGAAGTGACTCAAGCGTTGAGTTTTCGTCACCGGACTGCGTGTCAGTCGTTACAAATAGTACTGGTAGGGTAAAGTCTCCCGCCCAGTCTTCTGCCACACGTAGAGTGAGACCGTCCAAACCAGTGATATTTCCACTTGCATCAACCGTCGCTTGGAACACATATTTGCCATTAACAAAGTCGACATCGGTACCACCAATAACAAGACCTGGCGGTACACTTGGAGATGTTGGGTCTATCACTAACGTCAGCACGTCTTCTACTGTGTCGCCATTTAGGGTGCTGACTTTCGATGCCAACTGAACACCTAAATCAATGACATTGTCTTCACTACCATCAATTTGGACCGTGTTATCAAGCTCTATATCAGCCGCTACACTAGTTTGAGGCGTGATATCAGTTGGGAACTCCAGTGTGATATCGGTTTGTCGCGTGACGGTTGCGTCGACTTCTGACGCATCCTCACCTAAATCGTTAACTTGAGCATAGATGGTAAGGCCAATCGAAGAGATTCCACCGTTTGCTCCGTCATCCGTGTTGTCGTTTGGCGTCAAATCTAAACCAGCAGGCGCAATGATTGAGAAGTTCTCTTCATCGGTAATAGTCCAACGACCACCGCCTTCGTTAGAAGCACCAATAATAACTAATTGATTCAAGATCTCTGGAGAAGTATTACTAAACTGCACCACAAGTTGGGTGACCACTTCATCTGAAGAGTTATCGAACTCCTGATACTTGATAATGTTTGCATCAGCAGAACCACCGGCCGCAGTATTAATAGTGAAATCAATTCGCCCCTGAGTATCGGACTGTACCGTGTCAGTAACACCGCCTGTACCTTCAACAAGAAGACGTGTTTGACCTGAAACTGGACCGGTTAAATCTTCTGGCTCAACCACTGGGTTAACTTGAACCTTGACCGTACCATTGATGACCGTTGATGCTATGCCCTCGCCCGGATTACCCGAATCTACGTATTCAGCATCAATTTCCTTCACCGTCACTTGCGTGCTCAAATCAAAGTCTAGACTAGAGTCTTGCTCCAATTGCACCTGAATGTATCCGTCTTGGGTTATTCGCGCCGAGAAATCTTGCTCTGACTCATTGGTTCCCGGCGTCAACGTGATGCTGCCACCTGTTACCGTTTGAGCAACACCACCAACATATACGGTGCTGCCATTCGGGAAGCCACTGATGGTTAGCTCGGCAAAGAATTCGTCCGCATCCGGACTTTGTGTTGCAGTTGGCTCCCAATCGATATTGATGCGAGTATCTTCATTACCTTCAGAGCTCACCACATAGTTGTCTTGAGCATCAATAACTGGTGCCACTTTAACGCGGATCTCACCCGCCACAGAGCGAGTATGACCATCGTTTTCTGTCACGATAGTGGTCGCCGTGATCGTGATATTTTCCGTAGATGAGGTTTCAGGTCGAATCACAATACCTGAATTCACATTTGCGTCCGTAATGTTCGCTTCGTAAATCGGTTCACCAGCACCATCGTATCCAACAAACGTCAAATCGATGGATGAGCCATCACTATCAAACAGTTCAACACCGTCAGGAATGTTCGACAGAAGAACCGTAATGGTTTCTGAGCTGTCTGCAGGGTTATCCTTCAGTTCTCCGGAAACCACGCTAAATGCAAGATCGACTTGACCATTTTCGTCAATGGTAGCTTCGATACCACGAACGTTACCATCATCAAAAACACTCCAAACCCCAGTTTTATCGTTCAGCTCAATGTCCGGGATATCGGCAACACCTTTGACTGAAACGATCACTGACTGGGTACCTAATGAGCGGATATCCTGCGCGGCGCCAGAAGAAAGTGATGCGTTGTCTTTCACAATACCTTCGACATTGAAAGTGAAGTCTTCATTGCTGTGAATTGGAGGAAGCACCTCAACATCCGCTAGATTCGATTCTGGAATTTCGTAATACAGAACATTGCCACCAGAGTCAGTAACAACGTTGATTTGGCTTGGGTTACCGCTATCAAGCCACACTAAGGTGACACCATCAATTGAGAAGTTATCGATGCGTACAAACAGCTCTTCCGAGCCATCTATATCTGCAGAAGGCGTCATCTTAATCACTTCACTGAGTTGAAGTGGATCATGATCTGTCACTGGATCTACGGTGTCTTGCGTTCTCGCATTGTCCTCAAAAATATTAATGCGGTTAACACTAAAACTACCGGCATCAGCAACCGGATTCACGTCAATCACAATTTCTTCTGTCACAGAGCGAGCGGTATCTTTACCAGCAAGCGGGTTATTCCCTTCCGTCGTAATCGCTGTCACATCGATTTTAATCTGACCGGAGAAGTTATCTGCAGGATCAACCTGGACTTCACCAATTCGGTTTGCGTCAACAAGATATTTACCACCCACTTCTGGGATAGCGGAACCATCTGAGTACACAAGTGTTGCGCTCGCACCACCTTCGGTAAATACAAGCTCATAGGCTATTGCTTCTGGATTACTGTTATCTTGCGTTTCAGCTTCAATGTTTAATGAGACGTTGTTAGCATCCTCATCAACCGTATACGCAAAGTCACTGGTCCCTTTCCACGTAGCAATATCCGCAACAGCATCCACCTCAATATCTAAACGACCATCAACAAAGTGATCTCTTACGCCGTTGTTGAGGATTTCAATACGAATACGAGGGTCAACACCTGCTGCATCTGTTGAAGCATGGCGGTCAGGAACGAAATATAGATTATCGAGTGACACAAGTTCGCCGTTGAACGACTGCTCGACATTCGCACCATCCAAAATAACATTGTTACCGCTAGTCGTTAGCGCCACATAGCTACCGGTAGCACTATCTAGGTAGAAGAAAGTACCTTCGTAACTGTTCGCGTCACGAATAATGATATCGCCTAAACTCTCATTACGATCGATATCATGCAGATCAATAACGAGGTCCACTTTTGCAGGAGTGATATCTAACGTTGACAGGTTGTCTTGTGTATTCGCTGAATCAACACCAGCGACAACACCACCGCGCCCTTGGTCCTCAAACGCGGTTACTGTCGACGTTTTAATTTCAGCATTTCTATCTCTTACCGAAATATCTACATCTGCATCACTTGTATCACCATCACCATCGGTAGCAACAACGTTGACAGTGAAATCAATAGAATCTGTTTCGGTATGATCTAAGTCGTCGTTAGGGCGGAATGTCACACGACCATTAGTGCGAACAATCAAAACACCGATTTCGGCATCGACACCATCTAATACTTTATGGACTGAGACGGTTTGATTGCTGCCATTGAGGTCAACTGAGCTGGAGTCAACACCATTCTGCTTGAAGTAAATTCCGGAATTGTCCGCTGAGAAAGAGGTAATTTGCGCACCATCGGCGCCAAGATCATCGTCGCCTTCTACTGGGTCTCTAAACAAGCGAACCGTGCGTCCACTTTGACCTTCAACACGTGAAATCGATGCGTCATATAACGTTGGGACGTCATCGGTTATGGTTACAGGTAAATTAATGCCCGCAGTATCTCCATCCACGTCTGTAGCAAAGACAGGCAGGTCGAGGATTAAAGTGTCTTCACCCTGCACAGAATGGTCAAGGACACCTTCAAGCGTAAACTTGTAAGAGCCGTCTGCATTGAGTACCAAGGTGAACACGGAGCTGCCATTTGGCGTTTGTCCTTGATAGGTGTAGTTATTATTGCTTACCCCAGTTTGTACCAGAGTCACCGCTAACCCACCCGAAGTGACACCAGGAATAGGATTCGAAGTCAGATCAAGCTGATAAGAAACAACCGTATCTGCCCCCTCAACCGTATCAAAATTGCCAGTTGCTTCTAAGCTATCTTTACCCGTTGCTTGAGAGCCATTGGCTAAGTCGTCTTCATCCACGGCAAGCGCATCCGCCGATTTAATTTCTGGAATATCATCCACTATGGTGATCGGTAGATCAAGTGAAGCAGACGTATCACCGTCATAATCGGTGACCGTGATTGGAATATCGATCGTTAGCGTGTTCTCACCTTGAACCACCGCATGATCGAGCGGACCCAATAACTCAAATTGATAACTGTCGTTATTCGCATCGAGTGTCAGCGTGAAGATTTGCGTTGAAGTTCCCGCAATGACGGCTTCATAACCTGTCACACCACCGGCAGAAGGCAATGGCTTCAGCTCAAGATCTAAACCGTTCGAAGTTAGTCCAGATACCACCGCATCTAGATCTGAGATTTGATAACTAACAATCTCATCCGCACCGTCGACAACGTCAAAACCACCATTAAGTACGCGAGAATCACCACTAGTGCTATCCGAGCCTCCTGGCAAGTCATCTTCATCCACTGTTTGTTCGCTTGTGTCCGCGACTTTGATAATCGCCGGGACATCATCCACTACGGTGATCGGTAAGGTAATGTTGTTTGAGACATCACCATCAAAATCGGTCGCATTGACAGGGAAGTTAATCACTAGCGAGTTTTGGTCGCTGCCTGATGGATGGTCCAAAGCCCCCAATAACTCGAATTCATAACTGTCTGCAGAGCCATTAAGCGTCAGTTTAAATACTGTGTCGGTTGTCCCTTGGACGTAAGCACGATACTCAACGACACCGTTAGCATTAGAGAATTCAACCAACTCAAGGGATTGACCTCCTGATTTTAGTCCTGAAACAGGCGATGTTAAGCTATCTAATTGGAAACTCACGATAGAGTCAGCGCCGTCAGTAACATCGAAGTTACCGCCAATAACATTGGATTCAGGCGTGGTATCTGAACCTTCACTTGGGATGTCATCTTCATCCACTGACAAGATGCTACCAGGACGAATGGCATCAATCGTTGGCTTATCATCCACAATGGTAACAGGCAACGTTGCTGTAATCGTATCGTTATCGCCATCTGTAATATGAACAGGAAGATTCAATAGTATTTGGTCTGAGTTAACCGCATGATCAAGTTGACCAGACAGTTCGAAGTCGTATTTACCATCTTGGTGGAGTGTTAAGGTAAAGACCGTTGCTCTATTCGCAGTTTGACCAATGTAGACAAGTGCATCTGCCGTTGACGCGCTTGCATCCGGTGAAATGGTGACATCCTCCCCACCCGATTTCAGGTTTGGAACTGGATTCGTGCTCAGATCCAAAACAAACGAATCAATACCATCGGCACTGGTTACTTCAAACTCACCGGATACGGTCAAAGGCTCTTTCGGCGAATCTGAACCCAAAGGAAGGTCATCTTCGTCAACTTGCAAGCTATCAATTTGCGTAACGACTGGAACATCATCCACTACCGAAATCGGCAACGTAAACACTGGTGACGTATCGCCATCGTTGTCTGTCGCTGTAACAGGAAGGTCAATAACAATGGTGTTTTGTTGATTACCATCTGGATGATCAAGTGGTTTTTGTAGGTCAAACTCATAAGAGTTATCTGTCGCATCTAACGTCAGCTCAAATACCACCTCTGCTGGGTTACCAGCAATGCCTTGGTAAACATTGACCCCATTGAGACTTGAACTCAACACAAGAGAGATAGGCTGACCATCAGACATTAATGATGCAACCGGCGTGGTCAAATCGCTAAGCTGGATAGAGGCAACTTGATCTGCGCCTTCATTGATATCCAGCGTGCCTGTGATGACAGTATCTTCGGCACTTGCCGCGTCAGTGCCTGCCGGCAAGTCATCTTCATCCACAATCTGCTCGCTGCCAGCCACTACGCCATCAATGATTGGAACATCATCGACAACCGTAATCGGTAGCAATTGCGTATTAGAAACATCACCATCAAAGTCGGTCGCTTGGATAGGTAAATTGATGACGAGCTGGTTTTCTCCGTCCGCATCAGGATGGTCTAGCGCACCAAGCAAATCAAACTGATAGCTGTCATCCGATGCATCAAGCGTAACGCGGAAAATTGGTGTCGTGGTCCCATCAATACGCGCTTCATAAACAGAAACACCGCCTGAATTAGAGACTTCAACCATCACTAGGTCTTGCCCTCCAGACTGCAAACCTTGAACTGGAGAATTTAGATCGGACACCTCATACTCAACGATACTGTCAGAACCATCATTCGCGATAAAGTTACCCGTAATGCTATTCGATTGAGCACCATCAGATCCTATCGTTGGAATGTCATCTTCATCCACTGTTTGCGTGCTGGTATCAATAATACCGCCAAGTGTCGGTTTATCGTCCACAATCGTGACAGGAAGCGTTTCAGATGATGTATCACCATCAAAGTCGGTCGCAATGATCGGGAAGTCAATCTGCAAACTATCACTGTTGGTCGCATGGTCAAGTGGACCTTGCAAGGTGAACGTATAGCTACCGTCAGGCTTAACAACTAATTCAAATACAGCACTACCATTAGCCGTGGCTGTGTAGGTATAACTGCCATCAAGATTAGCGGTCTCAGCAAGTGTTACGTCATTACCTTGAGATTTCAGCCCTGCAACCGGATCTGCCGTCGTATCTAATTGATACTTCACTACGCCGTCAGAACCTTCTGTGGTCGTGAACATGCCTGACATAAAGGCGTCGTCGTTTTGGTCAGAACCAATGGTTGTGATGTCATCTTCATCGACAGTGAGTGCATCAACATCAGTAACCGTTGGCTTGTCGTCAACAATCGTAACAGGAATGGTTGCCGTTGAAGTATCGCCGTCGAAATCCGTAGCGACGATTGGGAAATTGAGGATCAATTCATCACTATTCGGCGCATGGTCAATCGGACCTTGCAACGTGAAGTTATAGCTGCCATCAGTATTAACCGTTAGCGTAAATACTGCATTCACCCCAGCTGTCGCCACATAAGTGAAGCTGCCATCAGGGTTAGCGGTTTCATTGAGAGTAACGTCAACACCTTGCGATTTCAGTCCAGCGACAGGGGTTGCAGAACCATCTAATTGATAGCTCACCACACCATCTGAGCCTTGAATCGTCGTAAAGTTGCCATCAATGGAAACCGGATTACTTTGGTCTGAACCGATACTCGCTAAGTCATCTTCGTCCACACTGATTGCATCTACGTCAGTTATGGTTGGTTTGTCATCCACAATCGTAACAGGGATCGTTGCTGTCGAAGTATCGCCATCAAAATCTGTCGCAATGATTGGGAAATTGAGGATCAACTCATCACTGTTTGGCGCATGGTCAATCGGTCCCTGCAAAGTAAAGTTATAGCTGCCGTCAGCATTAACGGTAAGCGTAAATACCGCGTTAGCGCCTGCTGTCGCTTCATACGTAAAGCTACCATCTGGGTTTGCAGTTTCCGCTAGTGTCACGTCGACACCTTGCGATTTCAGTCCAGCGACAGGGTTTGCAGAACCATCTAATTGATAGCTCACCACACCATCTGAGCCTTGCGTCGTCGTAAAGTTACCATTGATTGAAATTGGGTCTGAACCATCCGAACCAACGCTCGCCAAATCGTCTTCATCGACAGAAATCGCATCTACGTCAGTGATGGTTGGCTTATCATCGACGATGGTGACAGGGATACTTACCGTTGACGTATCACCATCAAAATCGGTCGCAATAATTGGGAAATTGAGGAGCAACTCATCACTGTTTGGTGCATGGTCGATTGGACCTTGCAGCGTAAAGTTATAGCTGCCGTCGGTATTAACGGTAAGCGTGAATACCGCGTTAGCACCGGCTGTCGCTTCATAGGTAAAGCTGCCATCTGGGTTTGCAGTTTCCGCTAGTGTCACGTCGACACCTTGCGATTTTAAACCATCAACTGGTGTTGCAGAGCCATCAAGCTGATAGCTCACCACACCGTCTGAGCCTTGCGTCGTCGTGAAGTTGCCACCAATTGAAATTGGGTCTGAACCATCCGAGCCAATGCTCGCCAAATCGTCTTCATCCACCGAAATCGCATCTACGTCAGTGATGATTGGCTTATCATCGACGATGGTGACTGGGATACTTACCGTTGACGTATCACCATCAAAATCGGTCGCAATGATTGGGAAATTGAGGAGCAACTCATCACTGTTTGGCGCATGGTCAATTGGACCTTGCAGCGTAAAGTTATAGCTGCCATCAGTATTAACGGTAAGCGTGAATACCGCGTTAGCGCCTGCTGTCGCCTCATAGGTAAAGCTACCATCTGGGTTTGCAGTTTCCGCTAGTGTCACGTCGACACCTTGCGATTTCAGACCATCAACCGGTGTTGCAGAGCTGTCTAGTTGGTAACTCACTACTCGGTCTGAGCCTTGCGTCGTCGTAAAGTTGCCATCAATAGAAACCGGATTACTTTGGTCTGAGCCAATACTCGCTAAATCGTCCTCGTCCACACTGATCGCATCAACATCAGTGATGGTTGGCTTATCATCGACGATGGTGACTGGGATACTTACCGTTGACGTATCACCATCAAAATCGGTCGCAATGATTGGGAAGTTAAGGATCAGCTCATCGCTGTTTGGCGCATGGTCAATTGGACCTTGCAGCGTAAAATTGTAGCTACCATCTGGGTTTACCGTCAGCCTAAAGACCGCACTGGTCCCTGCTGTCGCTTCATACGTAAAGCTGCCATCTGGGTTTGCGGTTTCCGCTAGTGTCACGTCGACACCTTGCGATTTCAAACCATCAACTGGCGTTGCAGAGCCATCAAGCTGATAGCTCACCACTCGGTCTGAGCCTTGCGTCGTCGTAAAGTTACCACCAATGGAAACCGGATTACTTTGGTCTGAACCGATAGTCGCTAAATCGTCCTCGTCCACG
>NZ_BCUF01000039.1 GCF_001591145.1 Vibrio harveyi NBRC 15634 = ATCC 14126 = KCTC 12724
GGTTACTTGGGTATACCAAGACTATGTAATTTTGCGGATGTATCCGCACCTTGAGCAGATGTATACCTCTTTGATGCCCATTAGTTTTTGCAATAGGGTGCGTTTTTGACGCTGTAAGTAAATACCGTGCTGGCAAGTGTTCATGAGCAGCCCATATCATTGAATATATGGGCAATAGTTTAGGGAGAGAAGCGCTTATATCTCAATAGCATGTTACTTATATATTTAAGTTTAATGTATTGAATTATAAGGAAATTTTTGATTTTAGTTTATGTAAGTACTTACATCACTTCAGGCTAAACAACTCTTCTGCGTTTTTGGTCGTCAGAGCATCAATCGCTTCAAGGCTTTCTCCGCGCAGTTCTGCCACGCGCGCCGCCACTAAAGAAGTGTAAGCTGGTTCGTTACGTTTCCCACGATGTGGAACAGGGGCAAGGTACGGGCAGTCTGTTTCTAGAATCACCCAATTCATGTCCAGATGCGGGATAACCTTATCCATACCGCCGTTTTTGAAGGTTGATACTCCGCCCAGACCTAAGTGGAACCCAAGCTCGTTGATCGCCTGTGCTTCTTCTACGCTGCCACCAAAACAATGGAATACACCACGCAAGCGACCATCTTGTTCTTGACGAAGTAAGGTCAGTGTTTCTTCAATTGAATCACGAGTGTGGATAACGACAGGCAAATCCATCTCTTTAGCCCAGTTTAACTGAGTCACAAACGCCATCTCTTGTTCTGCTCGGAAGGTTTTATCCCAGTACAGATCAATACCGATTTCACCCACTGCAATAAAGTTATGCTTTTTAAACCAGCCACGGATGATTTCCAGTGTTTGCTCGACATTGCCATCGACGTAACATGGATGCAGCCCCATCATTGAACGACAAACCTCAGGATAAGCCGCTTCGGTTTTTAGCATCGGCTCAATAGACTCAAGATCGATGTTCGGCAGCAGAATTTTATCAATGCCTTGTTCTAAAGCGCGCTTCACTACCTCGTCGCGGTCGTTATCAAATTCGCTAGCGTAAATATGAGCGTGAGTATCGATCATGGTTGGTCTCTATGGTTTATCGGTGTATGGAATTAGTGAGAAGTATACTTGAGTGTGAGTGCGGGGTCATTTTCGGTTTTTTTCATGCCGTTTTTCCATATTGCTGCTCGCAAGGTGTATCAAGAGTGATATGATTTTGCCACCAGATGATTTGATCATCGTAACCTTCCAGACAAGGAGAAAGTGGTGTCTGTATCAATTCAAGGTCCATTCCCTGCACGCCGTATGCGTCGTATGCGTAAGCACGATTTTAGTCGTCGTTTGATGGCTGAAAACCAAGTTTCAGTAAACGATTTGATTTACCCAATGTTCATTCTGATGGGTAAAGATCGTCGTGAAAGTGTTGAATCGATGCCGGGTGTAGAACGTTTGTCGATTGATTTAATGCTAGAAGAAGCACAATACCTAGCAAACCTAGGCGTACCAGCAATCGCGCTTTTCCCTGTCGTAAACCAAGACGCTAAAAGCTTATGTGCTGCTGAAGCTTACAACCCTGAAGGTTTGGTTCAGCGCGCAGTACGTGCATTAAAAGAGCACGTGCCTCAAATCGGTGTGATCACAGACGTGGCACTTGACCCGTTCACTACTCATGGTCAAGACGGCATCATCGACGAAGATGGCTACGTGATGAATGATGAGACAACCGAAGTTCTCGTAAAACAAGCGCTGTCTCACGCAGAAGCGGGTGCAGACGTGGTTGCACCATCAGACATGATGGATGGCCGTATCGGTAAAATCCGTGAAGCACTAGAAGAAGCGGGTCACATCCATACTCAAATCATGGCTTACTCTGCGAAATACGCATCAAACTACTACGGTCCATTCCGTGATGCAGTTGGTTCATCAGCGAACCTAAAAGGTGGCAACAAGAAAAACTACCAAATGGACCCTGCGAACACAGATGAAGCGCTACATGAAGTGGCTCTTGATATCAATGAAGGCGCAGACATGGTGATGGTTAAGCCAGGTATGCCTTACCTTGATGTGGTTCGTCGTGTTAAGACTGAGCTTCAAGTTCCAACGTTCGCTTACCAAGTTTCTGGTGAGTACGCGATGCATAAAGCAGCCATCATGAATGGTTGGCTAAAAGAGCGCGAGACCGTGATGGAATCTCTGCTTTGCTTCAAACGTGCAGGCGCGGATGGCATCCTGACTTACTTCGCGAAAGATGTAGCAGAATGGTTAGCGGAAGAAAACGCACAAGCTGCAGAGCACCTAGTAAAGACTCAAGAAGCGACAGACGAGTAATTATCGCTCAATGAGAAAAACCAGACCGACAATTGTTGTCGGTCTGAATATACCCAAGTACCCTCAAGACGGAATACACACGGCTTGAAGTTACTTGGGTATATTTATTTCTGGAGAGTAAGACAATGACAATGCTGATTCGTGAAGGCACGCTGGAAGAAGCGATCCAAGTGGTGGCTCGTGTTACTGAGTTTGCACGTGGTGAGACGGTTGAATCCATGGCGGAGCGTCTTGGGGATAAAAAAAGCTTAATCTTAGTCGCTGAGAAAGCAGGAGCTATCCTTGGCTTTAAAATCGGCTATGAGTTAGATGATTACACCTTTTACAGCTGGTTTGGTGGCGTTGCGCCAGAAGCGCGCAATGAGGGTGTGGCACAGATGTTATTGGAAGCGCAAGAAGAATGGGTCGCAGAGCAGGGTTACAAAACGTTAAAAGTGAAATCACGCAACCAATTTCCTGCCATGCTTCGTTTGTTGCTAAGAAACGACTATATCATTGAAAAATTTGAAGAAAAAAACAACTTGCGTGAGTCTCGAGTCCACTTCATTAAGGCGCTATAAAAAATAAATGAGATTTTTTCTCATTTAGGTGTTGACTGTTAAATGAGAATCATTATTATTAAACCTGTCTTAGGGAATGAGGAAAGTTCACAAGGACGTTGAGTTGCTAATTAACTGAGTGTTGAGAAGGTAATGAAACATTTTCCCCAGAACTTGCACGAATTCTTTTTGACACGACATTGCTCACATTGCTTCCAGTGTAATTTATAGCTTCTTGGTTAAGCTGCCATATAAATGGAAATAGCTTCACCACTTCTGCTAGGCGACCCAATTGGGTCGCTTTTTTCTTTTCTGAGATTTCTAATTGACGCCTCTATTGGCAACTTTTCCACATGTCATGATCATTTTAGGATCGTTGATCTTCTCGCCTGTTGGTATTTATTTTTATTAAAAACAATGTCTTACGTTGGTGTTTTGTTGGTTTTATTTCCGTTGGATAACCAGTGGATAATTTCTATAAACAGAGTTATCCACAAGAAGGTGCAAGTTTCGTGAATAACATCGGAAAATTTCCGCGACCTTGATCGAGCGAACAAGATAGATTCGGATCAGCAGTCATGGCATTCTAAGCAGATCTATTAAGTACTGATTTGGATACAGACAATTATGGCAAGTATTCCTGAAAATCCGTTGATTCTGATCGACGGTTCTTCTTATCTATATCGCGCTTTTCACGCTTACCCAGGCACGATGAGTAACGGTGAAATTCCAACTAACGCAGTTTACGGTGTAGTCAACATGTTACGCAGCATGATGCGTCAGTTTGCTTCTGATCGTATTGCAGTGGTTTTCGATGCGAAGGGTAAAACCTTCCGCGACGATATGTACCCGGAATACAAAGCGAATCGTCCACCAATGCCGGACGATCTTCGTTGCCAGATTGAACCTCTGCACAACGTTATTCGCGCTATGGGTCTGCCATTGATCTGTATTCCAGGCGTAGAAGCCGATGACGTGATTGGTACTCTGGCTTATCAAGCATCGCAACAAGGCATGCCTGTTTTGATTAGTACTGGCGATAAAGATATGGCGCAGTTGGTGGATGACAACGTTACGTTGATCAACACCATGACAAACGTTGTGATGGATCGTGAAGGTGTGGTTGAGAAGTTTGGTATCCCACCTGAATTGATCATCGACTACCTAGCGTTGATGGGCGATAAAGTTGATAACATTCCTGGTGTTCCGGGTGTGGGTGATAAAACCGCTACTGCTTTGCTACAAGGCATTGGCGGTCTGACTAAGCTGTATGAAAACCTCGACGATATCGCTGCGCTTGGCTTCCGTGGTTCAAAAACCATGGCTAAGAAGCTAGTCGACAACAAAGACAACGCAATGCTGTCTTACGAGCTAGCGACCATCAAGTTGGATGTGGAGCTGGAGGAGACGCCAGAATCATTGCTAAAAGCAGAACCAAGCACAGATGAACTGATCAAACTGTACGGTCAGTTGACGTTTAAGTCTTGGTTGAATGAGCTATTAGAAGGCGGCATAGGTGTAGTAGAAGCGGATGAATCAACCGGCGCTGCGCGTGGTGGTTCTGCTTCATCTAAAGCAGATATGGACACCTCCGCAGTAAAAATCGACCGTAGCCAGTACGAAACCATCCTAGATGAAGCTTCATTTAATGCTTGGTTAGACAAACTAAAAGCGTCTGAATTATTTGCGTTTGATACCGAAACTGACAGCCTAGATTACATGGTGGCAAACTTAGTTGGTTTGTCAGTTGCAACTGATGAAGGCATTGCTGCTTATGTACCAGTGGCTCACGACTACCTAGATGCACCTCAGCAGCTGGATCGTGATTGGGTACTTGAACAGCTTAAGCCGATTCTTGAAGATGAGGCTCAGGCGAAAGTCGGTCAAAACCTAAAATACGATGCGTCTGTGCTGGCTCGCTACGGTATCGAGATGAAAGGCATCAAGCACGACACCATGTTGGCGTCTTACGTTTACAACAGCGTAGGTGGCAAACATGATATGGACAGTTTGGCACTGCGTTTCCTACAGCACAGCTGTATTTCATTCGAGCAAATCGCAGGTAAAGGTAAGAACCAACTGACCTTCAACCAAATCGAACTGGATGAAGCTTCACCATATGCTGCAGAAGATGCGGACGTGACACTTCGTCTACATAACCGTTTGTTTGCTAACATCGAGCAAGATGAAAAGCTAAAAACCGTATACGAAGAAATCGAAATGCCTCTCGTGCCTGTGCTGTCTCGCATTGAACGTACTGGTGTATTGATTGATGACATGAAGCTTAGCGCGCAATCTGTAGAAATTGCTGCACGTCTGGACGAGCTTGAGCAGAAAGCCTATGAAATTGCGGAGCAAGAGTTCAATATGAACTCACCGAAGCAGCTGCAAGCACTTCTGTTTGAAAAAATGGGTCTACCAGTTATCAAGAAGACGCCATCAGGCACACCTTCTACTAATGAAGAAGTGCTGCAAGAGCTGGCTCTGGATTACCCACTACCAAAACTGATTTTGGAATACCGTGGTCTGGCGAAGCTAAAATCAACGTACACCGACAAACTACCTAAGATGATCAACCCATCAACAGGTCGTGTGCATACTTCTTACCACCAAGCGGTGACCGCAACGGGTCGTCTATCTTCAACCGATCCTAACTTGCAGAACATCCCAATTCGTAATGAAGAAGGTCGCCGTATTCGTCAGGCATTCGTTGCACCTACAGGTTATAAGATTCTGGCAGTCGACTACTCTCAGATTGAATTACGTATTATGGCGCACCTATCAGGTGACCAAGCACTGCTTGATGCGTTCCGTGATGGTAAAGATATCCACGCAGCAACGGCAGCAGAAATCATGGGCGTTTCTATTGAAGACGTTTCAAGTGAGCAACGTCGCCGTGCGAAAGCGGTTAACTTCGGTCTAATCTACGGCATGAGTGCATTTGGTTTGGCGAAGCAACTGGGTATTCCTCGTGGTGAAGCACAAGCGTACATGGACAAGTACTTCGAGCGCTATCCAGGCGTGATGCAGTACATGGAAGACACGCGCAGTGCGGCTTCAGAGCAAGGCTTCGTCGAGACCATCTTTGGTCGCCGTCTACACCTTCCTGAAATTCAATCTCGTAACGGCATGCGTCGTAAGGCGGCAGAACGTGCAGCGATCAATGCACCGATGCAAGGTACCGCTGCGGACATCATCAAGAAAGCGATGTTGTTAGTTGATCAGTGGATTCAAGAAGAAGGCAACGGTCGAGTGAAACTTCTGATGCAAGTACACGATGAACTGGTATTTGAAGTTGAAGAGTCGTCTTTGTCCGAAATTGAAAGTAAAGTACAGAATTTGATGGAATCTGCAGCAGAGCTGAAAGTGCCTCTAGTGGCAGAAGCAGGTCACGGTGACAACTGGGATCAAGCACACTAGTCATTTTTAAGCCAATTTAGCCAATTTAGTATGAGCCAGCGCACAAACGCTGGCTTTTTTGTGTCATTAAAAAAGCAAATCAGATCTGAGATTTAATGTTGCTTAATAAAACTTTCATGAAAAAAAACTACAAAAGTTCTTTGCAAATCTGACCAATTGTTGTACATTATCTCTCGTAGGGTACAGAGGTAAGATGTTCTATCTTTCAGACCTTTTGTTTCACGTTATTGGATTAGGCTGATTCAGCCGCCCCAGTCAGTTTTTGACTGGGGCGTTTTTTATTGGGCGAAAGAAAAATTTTCTTTTTGATCAGTAAGTTAAGCTAAACCCTCAAAAACCTTCTTTTTTGACCTTTCTAAGTCACTGCAAAATCTCGATTTTTCCTTCAAATTTATTGCGTTATTCATGCTGTAAATTTACGCCAGTCACACTATTATTTTTTCTTGAAAGAAACTAAGTTACGTCTTTTTGATACTTCGTTTAACTTAACTATCTGAATGTTAAGACTATTGGATGGTTTGGGTGGGGATATTTGTCGGTGAGCAGGAAATAAGATTGCTTTTTAACCTATTGAAATCGAATCTCAGTTCAGTAATGCTTCGCCACATAACAATAATTACCAATTTTTCTCTCCCGTTATCCCTGCCAGGAAGGTGGGGATTTTTATTGCCTGAAATTCACGTTTTTAGATGACAGATAAACAAAAGCCCCACCAAAAGGCAGGGCTGTGTCGAAAAAATTTAACAAGTTTTGTTAATTATTCTTCGCCGCTCTCTGGAGCGCCTTGCTCGTCTTCTTCAATCAAGTGTGCAAATGCTGGTGCAAACCAAGTGTCCAGTTTGGCACGTAGCTGATCGACACCTAGACCTTTCAGTGAAGAGAACACGTCAACCGATACGTCACCACCAAATGTTTCCACTTGCTTGCGGATTTTCAGTAGCGTTTGTTTGCGAGCACCGCTTTTCAGTTTGTCTGCTTTAGTCAGAAGAACTTGAACAGGGATGCGGCTGTCGATTGCCCAGAAAATCATTTGTTGGTCGAGATCTTTCATTGGGTGACGGATGTCCATCAGAACCACCAAGCCCTTTAGGCACTCGCGTTTCTGTAGGTATTCACCTAATGATTTTTGCCATTTGTTCTTCATCTCAACCGGTACTTGAGCGAAGCCATATCCTGGCAAATCGACAATGTGACAACCTTCTTCCACTTTGAAAAGGTTGATCAATTGAGTACGACCTGGTGTCTTTGATGTCTTTGCTAAGCTTTTTTGGTTAGTAAGACGGTTAAGTGCACTCGATTTACCAGCGTTTGAGCGTCCTGCAAACGCAATTTCGACACCTTCGTCCTCAGGTAAGTGACGAATATCGGGTGCGCTGGTGATGAAATGCGTGTTTTGGTAATGAATTTTTACGCTCACTGTTAACTCCATCTCGACTTTGTGTAGTCGATTGATTACTTTTTTGTGAAATTGTGTAAAATAACCGTGCTCGGCATAAGGTCGCCTATTGTACCATGAGTGTACGCGGTATGTTCACATTCCGTGGTACTGGAAGCTTGATAATTATAATGGAATGTCATGAAGAAATTAGCGCTAATTTTGAGTCTTTTAGCCAGTTGCTCAGTATGGGCCCAAGGTAATATTGAAGCTGGTAAAGCAAAATCACAAACTTGTGTCGCCTGTCACGGAGCGGACGGTAACAGTGCAATCGCAATGTACCCGAAACTTGCAGGCCAACACGCTAAGTATCTTGAGAAGCAGTTAAAAGATCTAAAACTAGGTATGACTAGTGGTGGTAAGCAAGGTCGTTACGACCCTGTGATGAGTGGTATGGCAATGCCACTGAGCGATGAAGACATCGCTGATCTATCTGCATACTATGCCTCTCTACCAATCTCAGAGAGTTCAACACCAGAAGATGTTGTTGACAAAGGTAAAGTACTTTACACCGCTGGTAACGCAGAACGCGGTCTAACCGCATGTATCGCATGTCACGGCCCTCGTGGTAACGGCACTGAGCTTTCAGGTTTCCCTAAAATTTCTGGTCAGCACTCTGACTACATCAAAGCTCAGCTAGAAAAGTTCCGTGATGGTAACCGTGGTAACGATATGAACGCCATGATGCGTGACATCGCGAAAAAAATGACAGACGAAGACATCGAAGTTCTGTCGAAATACGTTGGCGGTCTGCACTAAACCCCTACATAGTTCGAGCACAGTTATACAAATATGCCCTAGCTTTTTTGCTGGGGCATTTTTGTTAGTGATCTTGATCACATATGGATTTTCATTCACAAGTGATAGTTAGCTCGGTGCTTTGTGAGACATTTGCCATACTTGTTCGATACTATTTCTCATCTTTTTCTTTAAGTTATTGATAGATTGAACTATTTATTTTTGACCCAAAAAACCTATCAATAATTTTTTTCAATGACTTGTCGGTTTTTATCCAGTCCGTAAAGTAGAGGCTGTTCACAAGGAGTGAATGACAGGAATTTAGACCATGGATATAAGGTCTCCAAGGACGCAAACGAAGGACGTTTGATAGTCGGAAAAGGGACTTAGGTAGGCAAGGAGCCTATCAGATATGGATGGTCATCTAGTCTAACGGTTAAGACAGCGAAACGGATCAAGCTCAGGAAGTAGCTCAGTAGACAGGAAGTAAACGGATAGCCAAAACTCATCAGGAAGATGAAGAACAACACTTTTTGGCAAGGAAAGCTCGAAAAACAAAAGGATTCTTGGTGCACCAAATGAGTGCAACACAGTTTCGCCACTATTGGTGGTATTCAGAAAGCGACAGTCTCACTGTCGCTTTTTTTATACCTTCAATTCCGATAAAAACTTTTTTAACAAAAACTGCTGAAAAAGTATCCAGTAACACTCCAATCTGAGTCCACTTTCTGGTATGTTTCGCATCCCTGTTTGAGGAAGTCAGCATGCACACCTGTCCTTTATGCCAGAATCAGCGCACTCACCATTTTTTTGAAGATAAGCAACGCGAGTATCTTCAATGTGAGCAGTGCAGTTTGGTATTCGTCAATCCAGACCAACGTTTGGATGCGGAAACTGAAAAAGCTCACTATGATCTGCATGAGAACAATCCTGAAGATATGGGATATCGCCGTTTTTTGGCACGAATTGCTGACCCAATCGCAGAGCGAATTTCACCACAATCGAACGGAATCGACTTTGGTTGTGGTCCGGGCCCTACGCTTTCCTTAATGCTAGAAGAAGCGGGGCACAACATGGCGTTGTACGATCTTTACTATCACCCAGATACTTGTGTGTTGGAAAAGCAGTACGATTTCATGACAGCAACAGAGGTGATCGAACATCTCTACCACCCAGATATGGTGTGGAAGCAATGGTTGAATTTAGTTAAGCCAGGTGGCTGGATAGGCCTGATGACGAAAATGGTCATCGATGTAGAAGCCTTTCGGACATGGCACTATAAGAACGATCCAACGCATGTGGTGTTCTTTAGCCGTGATACGTTCCAGTTCCTAGCAGAGCGGGATAAGCTCGAACTCGAATTTATTGGTAATGATGTAATTTTACTGAGGAAGACCCAGTAATGAGCCGTAAAAAGAAATCAAGAAAGCCAGGTGCCTCTGGCGCACCTGAGTTTGTAGTAACTCGTAATCGTACAGAATCAGATGTAGAAGGTCGTCTACGTAAGCGCGCGAAAAAGCGTAAAGGCTTGAAGACTGGTAGCCGCAACTCTGATGCGGAAGAGCAGAAGAAACAAGCCGCAGCGCAAAAACGCGATCCTCGCTTAGGCAGCAAGAAGAAAATTCCTCTGATTGTTGAGCCGGCGAAGAAGCAAACGAAACAAGAGCGTCGTCTATCTGCTGAGCAAGAGCTAGAGATGCTAGAAAACGATGCGCAATTGAACGTGTTGTTGGATCGTATCGAAGCGGGCGAAAACCTAGGTACTGGTTTACAGAAATATGTAGACGAGAAGCTAGATCGCATCGAGAAGCTAATGGATCAACTAGGTCTACTAGAGCCGGAAGAAGACGACGAAGACTTTACTGCGCCAGCAGTAAAAGGGTCTCGTAACGACGACGATCTACTTGCAGACTTCGACGATATCAACTTCGACGACTACAAAGGATAAGTAATCCATGAACGTAACCTTATTAGCGATTGCGGGTGCAGTGATTATTATCGCGCTGGCTTCTTATGCAGGTTACCTTCTGCTTCAATTGAAAAAGCAAAAGGAATTGCAGCTGAAGCATCAAAAATTGGCGATCGATAAGCGTAACGCCAACATTTTTGAGAACGTGCATACCTTGTGTCAGGCGGGCATCCAAGGGCAATGTGACTTGTCGGAAATCAGTATTCGTGTTTACAACATCATGGATTATGTCCAAGGTGAAGACCGTATCGATTTTGATGCCACATACCCTGCGATTTCTGAGTTGTACCATACCGTGAAAGATATGGCGCGCGGCGAAGAGCGCCAGCAGCTTGCCAAAAAAGAACGTATGCAACAGAACCTGACGCGTCACAAAGCTGAACAGCGCTTAACGGACGCGATCATCGAAGAGCTCAAAGTGTTGCAAAAAGACGTTCAGCCACTGAATAACCAAATCAATATTCAGATGATCTAATTGGTGCCCCCGATGGTTTCCTTATAACCAATGGGGGTATCGTGATCACGCTAGCACTTCTTTGGTTTTATACTTAAAAAGCCGACAGCGACTACCGTAGTTGTCATCGTCGTATGGCAAAATAACGGTTTCTGAATATCGGGCGACGGCTTTCGTCTCCCTAGCATTTAACGGAAAGTACCACCATGTCGAATCAACACACTGAATCGAAACAGCAAATCGTCTGGGATCAAGCGGTATTGGATAAGTACAACTACTCTGGCCCGCGCTACACGTCGTACCCGACAGCACTGGAGTTTCATGAAGCGTTTACCATTTCGGACTACGATATGGCATGCACTCAGTACCCAGATCGTCCGCTATCTCTGTACGTTCACATTCCGTTTTGTCATAAGCTTTGCTACTACTGTGGCTGTAATAAAGTCATTACTCGCCATTCGCATAAGGCTGACGAATACTTGGATGTACTTGAGCACGAGATTCGTCAACGCGCGTCACTATTGGGTGAACGCCAGGTGACTCAATTGCACTTTGGTGGTGGTACACCAACTTTCCTATCTGAAAAGCAAATCACGCGTGTGATGAACTTGCTACGCCAAGAGTTTACGTTTAGTGCGGATGCGGAAATCAGTATTGAAGTTGACCCACGTGAAATCGAGCTCACTATGCTGGATCACTTGCGTGGTGAAGGCTTCAACCGTCTGAGCATTGGCGTGCAGGATTTCAATAAAGAAGTTCAACAGCTCGTGAACCGTGAGCAAGATGAAGCATTTATCTTTGCGATGGTTGCTCGCGCAAAAGAACTTGGTTTCCGCTCAACCAACCTTGATTTGATTTACGGCTTGCCGAAGCAAACCAAGGCATCTTTTGCGAAGACACTAGAGCAAGTGCTAGAAATGCAGCCGGGTCGTTTATCGGTGTTTAACTACGCGCACATGCCACAACTGTTTGCTGCGCAGCGTAAGATTAAAGATGAAGATCTGCCAAAAGCGGAAGAGAAGATGGCGATTCTGCAAGACACCATCGCTACGCTAACAGGTGCTGGTTACCAGTTTATCGGTATGGACCACTTTGCGATGCCGGATGATGAGCTTGCTGTGGCTCAGCGTGAAGGCATTTTACACCGCAACTTCCAAGGCTACACCACGCAAGGTGAATGCGACTTGGTTGGCTTTGGTGTTTCGGCGATTTCAATGATTGGTGATGCGTACGCGCAAAACCAGAAAGAATTGAAGAAGTATTACGCACAGGTGAATGAATCTCGCCACGCGCTGTGGAAAGGTGTGTCACTGGATGCGGATGACTTATTGCGCCGTGAAGTGATTAAACAGCTTATCTGTAACTTCAAGCTGGATAAGAAGTCGATTGAGTCTGAATTTGGCGTTAAGTTTGAGCAATACTTTAAAGAAGACCTAGAGCTACTACAAACCTTCATTAATGACGAGTTAGTGGAAGTGGATGACCGTGAAATTCGCGTTACGCTTCGTGGTCGTCTGTTGATCCGTAACATCTGCATGAGCTTCGATAAATACCTAAGAGCGAAAGCGCGTCAGCAGCAATTCTCGCGCGTTATCTAATCTTTAGCCGATTCTAGATATAAAAAATGCCAGCAAATGCTGGCATTTTTTTATGTTTTTGCGGCAATTAAGCGCGATCTTTCACTTTTTCTTTCAGTTCAGTTTTTTCTGCATCTGATAGGAAAGCGATGTCTAGACCGTTGATTTGCGCTTGGCGAATCTGTTCTTGAGTTAGGCCTGCTGCTGGTGCCGCCACTTCGTATTCGTAAGGCAGTTCAATACCTTCCACTGCTGGATCGTCCGTGTTTAGACACGCAAGTACGCCGTGATCTAGGAACTGTTTCAGTGGGTGGTTTGCTAATGATTCAACAGTGCTAGTTTGGAAGTTTGACGTTAGGCACGATTCAATACCAATACGGTTTTCTGCAAGGTAATCCATCAGTTTAGGATCGTGGATTGCTTTCACACCGTGACCGATACGTGTCGCTCCAAGCTCTTGAATAGCTTGCCACATGCTTTCTGCGCCAGCCGCTTCACCTGCGTGCACCGTTACATTCAGACCTGCGTCGCGCACTTGTTTGAAGTGAGACACAAAACGGTCACCTGGTTGACCAAGCTCATCACCAGCAAGGTCAACGGCAACCATGTGGTCTTTTTGGCTAAGGATTGCATCAAGCTCTTGCTGACACGCATCAGTACCGAAAGTACGGCTCATGATACCGATTAGGTTTGCCTTGATACCGAAATCACGCATACCCGCTTGCACGCCATCAACTACTGCTTCTACTACGCCTGCGACTGGTAGTTTGTGTTTCATCGCCATGTAGTATGGAGAGAAACGCAGTTCTGCGTAATCAATTTGCGCGTTTAGTGCGTCTTCAACGTTTTCGTAAGCAACGCGGCGACACGCATCTAGATCCCCCAACACTGCTACGCCCCAATCAAGCTTAGAAAGGAAAGCAACAAGAGATGGCTCAGCTTCAACAATTTGAACGTGTGGTGTTAGTGATTCGATGTCGTAAGCAGGTAGCGCAATACCAAATTGCTGACCAAGCTCAAGAATAGTCTTAGTACGAATGTTGCCGTCAAGGTGACGGTGCAAATCAGTTAGGGGAAGATTCTTAGTTATCATTATGGCGATCCGGGTTTGTTGTGAACAGGAACTCAGCCCAAACATTATCAATGACAATACATGGGGAAGATTTGCAGTTAAGTATAAATAACAGTTAGGCAAGTTGTCAGTAGAGGGTGACTAGGAAATCAACGATTTCAGCTGTTTTCTACTTCATGTTAACCAAATGTGTTGGCCATTCTTCCATCGGCATTGGGCGACTGTAGTAGAAACCCTGAACCTGATTACAGCCAAGTGAACTGAGCAGTTGTGCTTGCGCAGCCGTTTCCACGCCTTCTGCTACTACATTGGTCTTCATGCCTTTGGTGATGTTGATGATCGCTGATACAACAGAGCTGTCGAGGTTCTCTTTAGTCAGACGATTAATAAAGGTGCGATCTATCTTCAAGCAGGTAAACGGTAATGCGTGTAAGTAAGCCAGAGATGAGTAACCTGTGCCGAAGTCATCAATAGCAATACCTAGTCCCATTTCTCGCAGTTTGAGCAAATTATCCAGTGTCGTTGGTGCGCTGTCGATGATACGCGACTCGGTGATCTCCAGCGTCACATTGGTAGCAGGCAGCCCCGTTGTTCGCAGCACTTTCGCCACGGATTCAACAAAGTTAGGGCTTGAAAGCTGATGAACCGACACATTAACGTGTAATTGGAAGTCTTCAGGCCAACGTCTACTGTCGATTGCTTTACGAGTATCACTACACGCTTGGAATAAGATTTGTTGACCAATGGTCTTGATCATGCCGCTTTCTTCGGCGATTGGGATGAAATCTAACGGAGATACCATTCCCGAATCACTGTGCCAGCGTGCGAGTGCTTCGGCGCCACAAATGTTGCCTGATGCAAGATCAATAATAGGTTGGTAGAAAGGCACAAATTCACGGTTATCGATGCCTGTTTGAATCTTAGCGATCATCTGAGTTCGGAATTTAGACGCGCTCGCCATTTCAGGACTGTAGTGGCAGACGCTGGTGCGAGAATCTTGTTTCGCGTAACTCAACGCAATACTGGCATTACGCAGCCATAAAGACATTGTCTGATCGGGCTGAGTGCGTACGACGCCAATAGAAACTTTAATGACGACCGTTTCACCATCAAGAACAAATGGTGCTGCCAACAGTTGGTGTAAACGGCGCTCAACTAAGCTGATGTCGCTATCACTGTTTGTGTTGGGCATGAATACGGCAAACTCATCACCACCGATGCGCGCTAGTGTCGCTTCATCTTGCAGTTGCTGTTTAAGGCGTTCAGCGATGTGTATCAGAAGCTTATCGCCGTTGTGATGACCAACACTGTCATTGATATCTCTAAATTTGTTGATCCCAATAAGATACAAACTCCCTTGCCCTGAGTGAGGTAAGCTGTCACTCACTTCTATTAGCCCTTGGCGGCTATACAGGCGGGTTAGAGAATCAAACTCAAGTTGTTCACGCAGTGCTTTAAAGGACGCTTTGAGATTGCTTGCCATCTCGTTAAACGCTTGCACCAGAATAGTCGTCTCGTACACATAACCAGGACGAGGCATAGTGCTATCCCAATCGCCTTTCGCAAGGTGTTGGGCTGCTGTCGCTGTGGCATTGATGGGGCGAGTAACTCGGCTGAAGATAAGCATGCTAATGACGATGCCAACTAAGCTAACGAAAATCCCCACCATCCAGCTTCTTTGCTGGCTCTTTGGTAGGGTGCCAAGTAGTTCTGTCTCAGAGATCGAAGTGCCAATAAACCAGGTTAAACCGTTAGCATCATGATATGGCGTGACTCGGCTAAAGGTGCGCTGACCGTTGAAGTCGAACTCAAAAGTATAAGGCTTATCGCTGTAGCTTAGGTTTTTGCCACTGACGCGAGCCGCGCTCATCTGAATGACTGGATCTGCGCTTTCTGAAGCGAATAAGCGCTGACCTTTATCTGAGAACTTTGTCCCCCACGAAATCACACTACCTTGTCCAGAGTGCGCCACTAAGCGTTGCTCTTGGTCCATGATGTAAACCGAGGCATTCGTATCTTGCTTAAGCTTTTGCAAAAATAAGTTAAACGTATTGATGCGCACATCGGTTACCAACACACCAGCAAACTCACCCATTTCATAGATAGGCGTCATCGCTGACAGAGTGATGTCTTGACGTTCGTCGGCATTAGCATAGATGCTCGACCAACGAGGTTTGTTGTCTTGAGCGATGGGTTGGTACCAAGGACGAGTGCGAGGATCGTAAGGCTCGATGATGGTGCGAATGTCATCACTGATGGTTTCACTACCGTAAATCACTAAGTTGCCATTGGTTCGATGGTCTTGAAGCATCAGTGTATAGGCGCCATCAGATTCACGACGAAAACCTGTAAAGTCCCCAGATTCTGAACCGAATGCAATGACATCTAACTGTGGGATCGAATGATACAAATCCTTAAAGGCACTTAACAGATAGTCTTGGATTTCTTTGGTGTCGTGCGGGCGATAAAGATTGTGGTAACTAACGTTGTGACCAAGCGCAGTCACTGCAGTGAAAGGCTTGCGCAGGTAATCATTCAGATGATCGTGGACACTCTCTGTTAATACAGAAAGCTGTTTGTCACTGATGTCGGTAACAACCTCTTCATAGCTCTGTTTCTGGACGTAAACAATCACACTGATAGCCAGCAAAAAAATCATCACAAAAGGGATGAGTACAGCGGTGCGTAGTGTAATTTGAGTCGTTGCGTTTGACATTGCCTAGCCATATAAGGGGTGTCGTACCATAATTGTACTGATACTTAGGTTATCAAGCGAGAGCAAAAGTGTGCGCTTGATAACCTTTTGTCAAACTCGTTGCCGCTTAAGGTCAGTACAGTTCTTTCAATTTTCTGGTTAGGGTATTGCGTCCCCAACCTAATACTTTAGCGGCATCTTGCTTATGACCTTTAGTATGTTCTAATGCGGCTTCCAATAAAATGCGCTCAAATTCTGGTAAAGCGTAGGAAAGCAGTTCTTTATCCCCAGCTTCTAGCGCATGGCGTGCCCAATCCGCCAATTGTTCTTGCCAACTGCCGCTGGTGGTTTCAGTGATGATTTTCTTTTCTTCCAGCAATTCGGCAGGCAAATCGCTAGGTAGCACCTCACTTCCGCTGGCCATAACAGTTAACCAGCGACAGATATTTTCCAGTTGGCGAACGTTACCCGGCCAATCAAGGCGATTAAGAATTTCCACCGAAGATGGATGCAGGGTTTTGGTTTCAACACCGAGTTCATCTGCCGCTCGAACGAGGAAGTGTTGGGTGAGTTTTTCAATGTCTTGCTTACGTTCTCTCAGTGCGGGGATTTGCACGCGAATAACGTTCAAACGATGGAATAAATCCTCGCGGAAATCACCCTCATGGACCAATTTTTCAAGGTTTTGGTGGGTAGCTGCGACAATACGAACGTCGACACGGATTGGAGAGTGTCCGCCAACGCGATAAAACTGACCATCCGCCAACACGCGCAATAATCGGGTCTGAATATCTAATGGCATGTCACCGATTTCATCCAAAAACAGCGTGCCACCATTGGCTTGCTCAAAGCGACCTTGACGGACGCTATTGGCACCAGTAAATGCGCCTTTCTCGTGACCAAACAGTTCCGATTCAATCAAGTCTTTTGGGATCGCAGCCATATTGAGGGCAATAAAAGGTTTGTTGGCGCGCGGACTGTGGCGGTGCAAGGCATGAGCAACCAATTCTTTGCCGGTACCCGACTCACCGTTGATCAGAACAGAAATAGAAGAGCGCGATAAACGACCGATAGCACGAAATACTTCTTGCATTGCTGGTGCTTCACCAATGATTTCAGGTGTATCAGTAGGGATATCGTCCGGTAGAAGTTGCTCGCGCTTGTTCTCTTGGCTGTGAGCTATGGCGCGCTCTACCAATGTGAGCGTTTCGTCGATATCAAACGGTTTGGGCAAGTATTCAAAAGCGCCTTTTTGGTAGGCGTTTACTGCCGCATCTAAATCGGAATGCGCCGTCATGATGATGACGGGGAGATCTGGGTAGTCGCGTTGTACTTGTTTTAATAGCTCTAAGCCATCGATACCCGGCATGCGAATGTCAGAAACTAAAACGTCTGGTACTTCACGTTCTAGCGCCATTAAAACGCTTTCCCCATCCGCATAGGTTTCGCATTTGATGTCGGCTGAGGAGAGGGTTTTCTCCATGACCCAACGAATCGAACTGTCGTCATCGACGACCCAAACATATCCTTTACTCATGTAATAAATCCTTGCAGCAAAAGCCTAAAAACTGACGAATAGCAAAGCCAATTAACCAAGTCAGATTGGCAAATAAATAGTAAAAGTGGTGTGACCTGGCCAACTCTCGACATCAATCTTGCCGTTATGCTGGTCGATCAAATTTTGTGAAATAGATAGCCCAAGTCCGGTTCCGCCTTCGCGTCCACTGACCATAGGGTAGAAAAGCGTGTCTTGCAGTTCGGGTGGAATTCCTGGTCCGTTATCAGTGATTTCAACGCGAGCCGCGAGTTTGCAACGCTGACCATGAATGTTGGCTTGATGCACCGTTCTGGTGCGTATGGTGATTTTACCGTGTTCTTGGTGGGACAGAATCTGTGCCGCATTGCTGACGATGTTGAGCATTGCCTGCTCGATTTGGTCCGCGTCCATCAAAATCTCTGGCAAGCTCGGATCGTAGTCTCGTTCGATGACGATCGAATACTGTGACTCCAATTCGACTAATTGACGTACCTTCTCCAACACTTGGTGCAGGTTTTCTTGTGCTTTCTTACCCGGCTTTTGCGGTCCAAGAAGACGATCAACCAAGGCTCTCAATCGGTCAGCTTGTTCAATGATGATGTGTGTGTATTCCGTCAAGGAAGGGTCGGGCAGCATTTTTTCCAATAGTTGTGCTGCGCCGCGTAAACCGCCGAGTGGGTTTTTAATTTCATGCGCCAAACCGCGTACTAACAGTTTCGCCGCTTGTTGTTGAGCGTGTTGATTGAGCTCTTGAGTTAGGCGGCGTTGCTGATCAATTTTGCGCATCTCAACCAACAACATCAGCTGTTTTTGCCATGTAATAGGACTGACGGTGACTTCGAGCATCAAAGGACGCCCATCGACGACAAAAGTGACGTCACTGTCAGTGATGCTTTGTCCGCTCTGCAATGGTTGAGTGAGCAGGGCGAGATCCAGTGACGCATGCTGAATTAACTGAGATAACGACTGTTCAACAATGCGTTTAGCACTTTGTGAGAACAACAACTCAGCCGCGGGATTGGCGTAACGTACCGCTAACCCATCATCAAGAATCAGCGTAGCTGTCACCATATTATTGAGAATGGCACTGGAGAGACTGGTATCCACATTACGTCCTTGTTTGCGTTGTGATTGTGCGTTGCACTATATTGGTGCAATAGAACGTAAGTATGGCGAATAAATCTAAGAAGAAAAAGTGAAAAGCGCCATCAGAGTGCGGTTTTTTTCACTTAATATTCTACTTTGCCCCTTTAATGGTCGGCTTGATACTCGCTCTATGTAAATGCACCGTTATAGGGCTAGTAGATGCAATAAGCTTGCCGCTTCTTTTTGCTTTTACCGCAAGGGTGTGTGTGCCACGGTCGATATTGTTTAGCTGCCAAGTTAAGCGGCTTTGAGGAGCTCCATAAGGCTTACCATCAAGGATGAGTTGCAGTTGTTCGCCGATGCCTAATTTGCGGTTTGCTTCGAGCTGAATATTGATGACACCAGAGTTACTGCGAATGGTTTCATCGTGCTGTGGAGTGAGCATAGTGAGGGAAAGGGGTAACGGTTTATCCGTTTTAGTTTTTTTCTCTGTGGTCGGCTTCTGAGCTGCATTTGCTTGTGGAGCGAGAGACTCGGTGCTCTCCACTTTAGGGGCTGGAGCGCTGGATTCAAGATTTGGTAGAGAGATGGTCTTTGCGCCTTGGTTTGGTGTGTCACTGAAGTGCACCACACCGTCTTTATCCACCCAAGTGTACGCGACTTGAGCTAAGGCTGTCGTTGCAATCAGTACACTACTGAGGGCGCATAGTGATGGTAAAAGCTGAACTTTCATTGCTCACCTTCTTTTGATAGATGATTTCACGTTTAGGTGCTTAGCTCTTTGACTTATCAAGCAAAAGAGTCTGAGCGTATTTTAGTTATCCCTCCATGTTAAACGCCCAAATAGAGTGAGCGAATACAAAAAAGGCCCGCCTGCGAGGCGAGCCTAATATTTTGTAACTGCGTTTACATTTTACACAGCTGAAACCTTATACAGAGTAGTAAAGTTCGAACTCAAGTGGGTGAGTTGTCATGTTTACTTTCTCTACGTCTTGAGACTTAAGACCGATGTAAGAATCGATGAAGTCGTCAGAGAATACACCACCTGCAGTTAGGAACTCACGGTCTGCATCTAGTTCTTCTAGTGCATCTTTTAGTGAGTATGCAACAGTTGGGATTTCTGCTGCTTCTTCAGCTGGTAGGTCGTAAAGGTCTTTATCCATCGCTTCACCTGGGTGGATCTTGTTCTTAATGCCGTCAAGACCAGCCATTAGCATTGCTGCGAAACATAGGTATGGGTTAGCCGCTGGGTCACCGAAACGAACTTCGATACGACGCGCTTTAGGGCTTGGTACCACTGGGATACGGATAGAAGCAGAACGGTTACGCGCTGAGTAAGCTAGCATTACTGGTGCTTCGAAGCCTGGTACAAGACGCTTGTACGAGTTAGTTGATGGGTTCGCAAATGCGTTGATTGCGCGAGCGTGCTTGATGATACCGCCGATGTAGTAAAGTGCAGTTTCAGATAGACCGCCGTACTTGTCACCAGCAAATAGGTTTACGCCATCTTTTGCTAGAGATTGGTGAACGTGCATGCCGCTACCGTTGTCGCCAACTAGTGGTTTAGGCATGAATGTCGCCGTCTTACCAAATGCGTGAGCAACGTTGTGTACAACGTACTTGTAGATTTGAATTTCGTCAGCTTTCGTTGTTAGCGTGTTGAAGCGAGTTGCGATTTCGTTTTGACCCGCAGTTGCTACTTCGTGGTGGTGCGCTTCTACAACTAGACCCATTTCTTCCATTACTAGACACATTGCAGAACGGATGTCTTGAGATGAATCTACTGGAGCTACTGGGAAGTAACCACCTTTAACGCCTGGACGGTGACCTTTGTTACCTTCTTCGTAATCAGAACCTGTGTTCCATGCTGCTTCTACGTCATCAATCTTGAAGAAAGAACCAGACATGTCAGTTGCGAACTTAACGTCGTCGAATAGGAAGAACTCTGGCTCAGGACCGATAAGAACGGTGTCTGCAATACCAGTAGAGCGCATGAAGTCTTCTGCGCGCTTAGCGATAGAGCGTGGGTCGCGGTCGTAGCCTTGCATTGTTGCAGGCTCAAGGATGTCACAACGGATGTTTAGCGTTGCATCTTCAGTGAATGGGTCAAGCACTGCAGAAGATGCGTCTGGCATCATAACCATGTCTGATTCGTTAATGCCTTTCCAGCCAGCAACTGATGAACCATCGAACATTTTACCTTCTTCGAAGAAGTCTGCGTCGATTTGGTGAGCAGGGATAGAGATGTGCTGCTCTTTACCTTTTGTATCAGTGAAGCGTAGGTCAACAAACTTAACTTCGTTTTCTTGGATCAGTGATAAAACGTTTTCTACTGACATCTTGGATAACCTCCAGTGTTAATAAAGCGGTAAAAGCTCGATTTATGAAACATTAATTAAATCCAGCATTGATTAATCTGTTTGACATTTTATTAATCGATGCTGGTTTCTCTAAAGCCAAAACCGTGCCAAAAAAATTATTCCATTAATTTCAATGGATTGCGTTTTTATACGCTAGTTTGGTGCAAACGATTGCACCAAAATGATCTGCAGGTGCACTGTTATGGTGCATTATTTTATTATTGCACCACAATGTGACAACTACGTTGCTTATTCAGCCCAGTTTTTGAGCAAGAGTCAATTTGTAATATGCGCGATTGGAATAAAGTTGCGTTGAATCAATTCGCATGGCGCTCTAAAGCGGGTGTTAAGCGTAAATTTGACAGAAATGCTCGGGAGTAGATCACATATCTCTATGCTTTTTGCTAGAATCTGGTACATTATGGCCGTTTTTTTAATCAGTAAATGTCGTCAGAGAGCACCCGTTCTCAGCATGAGGGCATTTCATCTATCTAAGTGAATCAATATCCATGGCTACTCCACAGATTGATAAATTAAGAAATATCGCGATTATCGCGCACGTTGACCACGGTAAAACAACGTTGGTTGACAAGCTGCTACAACAATCAGGCACGCTTGAGTCTCGCGGTGAAGCTGAAGAGCGAGTCATGGACTCGAACGACATTGAAAAAGAGCGTGGCATTACCATTCTTGCTAAGAACACAGCAATTAACTGGAATGACTACCGCATCAACATCGTAGATACTCCGGGACACGCGGACTTCGGTGGCGAAGTAGAACGTATCATGTCGATGGTAGACTCAGTTCTACTTATCGTTGACGCTGTTGATGGTCCAATGCCGCAAACTCGCTTCGTAACTCAAAAAGCATTTGCTCACGGTCTTAAACCAATCGTTGTAATCAACAAGATTGACCGTCCTGGTGCACGTCCTGATTGGGTTATGGACCAAGTCTTCGACCTATTCGACAACCTAGGTGCAACTGACGAACAGCTAGACTTTAAAGTTGTGTACGCGTCAGCACTTAACGGTTGGGCTTCTCTAGAAGAAGGCGAAACTGGCGAAAACATGGAACCTCTATTCGAAACTATCGTTGAAGAAGTAGCGGCTCCAGAAGTTGACCTAGACGGTCCACTACAGATGCAAGTATCTCAGCTAGACTACAGCTCTTACGTTGGTGTTATCGGTGTTGCTCGTGTAACTCGTGGTAGCGTGAAAGCAAACCAACAAGTAACAGTTATCGGTGCTGACGGTAAAACTCGCAACGGTAAAGTGGGTACAGTAATGGGCTACCTTGGCCTAGAGCGTCACGAAGTTGAGCAAGCTAACGCTGGTGATATCATTGCAATCACAGGTCTTGGCGAGCTAAAAATCTCTGACACTATCTGTGCGCAAAACGCAGTAGAAGCACTACCGCCGCTGTCTGTTGATGAACCAACAGTAACAATGACGTTCCAAGTAAACACGTCTCCATTCGCGGGTAAAGAAGGTAAGTTCGTTACTTCACGTAACATCCTTGAGCGTCTAGAGAAGGAATTGGTACACAACGTTGCATTACGTGTAGAGCAAACAGACGATCCAGACAAATTCCGCGTATCAGGTCGTGGTGAGCTTCACCTATCTATCCTGATCGAAAACATGCGTCGTGAAGGCTTCGAGCTTGCTGTATCTCGTCCAGAAGTAATCATCAAAGAAGAAGATGGTCAGCTATTGGAACCGTTCGAAACGGTAACTATCGACGTTATGGAAGAGCACCAAGGCGGCATCATGGAGAACATCGGCCTACGTAAAGGTGAGCTGAAAGACATGTCTCCAGATGGTAAAGGTCGTGTACGTATGGACTTCGAAATGCCATCTCGTGGTCTGATCGGCTTCCAAACTGAGTTCATGACGCTGACTTCTGGTTCTGGTCTTCTATACCATACGTTTGATCGCTACGCGCCACACAAAGGCGGTAACATCGGTCAACGTGTAAACGGTGTACTAATTGCTAACGCAATGGGTAAAGCGCTAACTAACGCACTATTCAACCTTCAAGAACGTGGTCGTCTATTTATCGGTCACGGTGTTGAAGTTTACGAAGGCATGGTTATCGGTATTCACAGCCGCGACAACGACCTAACAGTAAACGCACTGAAAGGTAAGCAGCTAACCAACGTTCGTGCATCTGGTACAGATGACGCACAGGTTCTTACTCCACCAATCAAGATGACTCTTGAGCAAGCACTAGAGTTCATCGATGATGACGAACTAGTAGAAGTAACACCTGAAAGCATCCGTATCCGTAAGAAATTCCTAACGGAAAGCGATCGTAAACGTGCTTCACGTTCAGCAAAATAATTTGCTGTAACGGATTCGATTAAGAATAAGCCCCGAGTTATGCTCGGGGCTTTTTGTATCTGAAGGAACAAGACGATGACGCCAATTGTTATCACTGGTGGCCCGGGTGCAGGTAAAACCACCTTGTTGAATGCGTTAGGCGAGTTGGGGTACGCCACCTTTGCTGAAGGTTCACGTACCTTGATTGAGCAGCAAAGCCAATTGGACAATGGTATTTTGCCTTGGACGAATTTACCTGAGTTTGCCAACTTATGCCTTGAGTTAATGGGCAAGCAAAAGCGAGAAGCGCTGAATCATCCAGTCGCTTTTGTTGACCGCGCTATCCCAGACATCGTGGCGTATTTAAAAGTGGGCGGCTGTCCCGTTGAAAAAGCCTTCTTGATTGAGAGTGCTGGGTACCAGAGTAAGGTGCTCACATGTCGACCTGAAGCCTCTATTTATGTTCAAGATGATGTGCGTCCACACAGTTTTGAAGAGGCGCTACAAATCCATCAAACCTTAGTCGATACCTATACTGAACTGGGGTATGAAGTGGTTGAAGTGCCATGGGGAAGCGTAGCTGAACGGGTGGCGTTTGTTCGACAAGTAATGGGCTTAGTTGCTGAGGTAGAAGGTGGGGAGTAAAGATAGAGCTTGGTAGGTATGCATGTGACTGACGGAGCTAGGGATAGCTTGGTCGCTAGATAGCAAAACCTCCTCACGAGGAGGAGGCTTTATCGAATTACTTTTGATTCAGCTGCTGTAAGAACTTATCTGACTCAGTAATCGCGGCATTCATTTGTTTGATTGCGTATTGAATGTCTTTCTCTAGGCTAGAGAATTCACCTTTCAATGAACCAATCGCGCTTGCGTTCAAGTTATGCTTTAGATAAAGCGTGTTGTCACGCAGCGTATTCAATACTGGCGTCATTTTGTCTTCTGCACGCTTCATAGCGTTAAGCATGGTTTTGTAAGACGCTTTGGTTTCACGCAACTTCTGTTCGCTAGAGCGACGCAGTTTCGCACTGGTGTATAGGTCTAGCTCGCCTTGCCATTCATCAAACAGAGCATCTGACACATCTTCAATTGCAGCAATCCGGTCGCGTACATCTTGCGCCGCTTTTTCACTGTCTTCGTATTTGTCGTTAATGTTGTTGTAGACGCTTTCTAGCTCACCGCCGTCAAAGTTAGTCAACGCAGAAAGAGCTTCTAGCGCGCTGGTGAACTCTTCTTGTGCGTCTTGCTGCGATTCTTTGGCGTCTTCCACACGATCAACCATAATGTCACGTTTGTGGTAACCCACTTGTTCCATTGCTGAATAATATGCGGACTGACATCCTGTCAAAGTGAAAATTGATAGTACAATTGCTAATAAATAAGGCATTCTTATGTCCTCGACGCTAATTTATGGGATGAACTATGAACCAGTTATCAGAGAGTTACAAGGTGAGATTGAGCAAGCTCGTGCCGGGGAGCGTCGCGTTTTTCAAATATTTGCTCAAGCGTATGACGCACGATCGCGTCAACGTTAATGCAGGCTATTTAGCTTACATCACTTTGTTGTCTATTGTGCCGATGTTGACGGTATTGCTGTCGATATTGTCGAAGTTTCCGGTATTTGAGAATGTGGGCGAAACCTTGCAAGGTTACATCATTGATAACTTTGTCCCTGCTTCTGGTGATGCAGTCAGAGTTGCGTTGCAAGAGTTTGTCTCAAACACAGGCAAGATGACCGCCGTAGGTGGTGCGTTCTTGTTTGTTGCCGCTTTGATGCTGATTTCGAATATCGACAAGAACTTAAACTACATTTGGCGAGTGAAAGATAAACGTCGTCCAGTGTTTTCTTTCTCCATGTATTGGATGGTGTTGACCCTTGGTCCGATTCTAGTCGGCGCGAGTATTGCTGCAACCTCCTACGTGACATCGCTAAAGCTGATTGAAAACGAAACCTTATCGGGCGCTTACAACCTGTTTTTACGTTGGTTACCTTTACTGTTGTCTTTCTTTGCGTTCATGGGGTTGTACTTCTTAGTGCCAAACAAAAAGGTTTACCTATCCCATGGTGCGGTTGGTGCCGCCATTGCCGCTGTGCTGTTTGAACTGAGTAAGAAAGGCTTTGCTTTCTACATTACTCAATTCCCGTCATATCAGCTGATTTACGGTGCGCTCGCCGCGATTCCGATCCTGTTTGTGTGGGTATATCTGTGCTGGCTGATCGTATTGATTGGCGCGGAAGTGACTGCTGCTCTGGGGGAAAGAGAGCACTGGAGTGACGACCTAGAAATGATACACTCGACCGCTGAATTGCAATTAACAGATGAAGGAAGCGAGAGTCGTGATAGCGCTAATTCAACGAGTCAGTGAAGCCGCCGTTCGTGTAGACGGTGAAGTTGTCGGTGAAATCGACCAAGGTCTACTTGTCCTACTTGGTGTAGAGAAGGACGATGATGAAGCAAAAGCAAAACGTTTGATGGAGCGCGTAACCACGTATCGTGTGTTTGAAGACGATGAAGGCAAAATGAACCTTAACGTCAAACAAGTGAACGGTAAGGTTTTGGTAGTGTCTCAATTTACGTTACCAGCGGATACCAAAAAAGGCACTCGCGCAGGCTTTTCTCGTGGCGCGCACCCTGCGGATGCAGAACGTCTGTATGACTACTTCTCGGACTTGTGTGAGCAAGAACTGCCAACACAACGCGGTCGCTTCGCGGCAGATATGAAAGTGTCATTAATTAATGACGGTCCAGTGACTTTTTGGCTACAGGTCTAATCTGGCAACCACAACATCATGGTCTAAGCTTTAAGCCCAAGTAAATTGAATTTGCTTGGGTATTTTCTCCTAAGGCTTTCATTTGATTTGTACTTTCAAAGGATTGATATGTTCAAACTCATAACTCCAAAAACAGAAAATCAGCTCAACAAGTACTATCAATTTCGTTGGCAGTTGCTGCGCGAACCTTGGCGTATGCCTGTAGGCTCCGAGCGTGATGAGTACGATGGCATGAGCCATCACCGCATGATTACCGACAGTCGTGGTCGTCCGATGGCGATTGGTCGTTTGTACATTACCCCAGATAACGATGGTCAGATCCGCTATATGGCGGTGAAGAACAACCGTCGTAGTAAAGGCATGGGCTCATTAGTGCTGGTGGCGCTTGAGTCGTTAGCTCGACAAGAAGGGGCGAAGCGTCTGGTGTGTAATGCCCGTGAAGATGCGATTGCCTTCTATGAGAAGAATGGTTTTGAGCGTCGCGGTGAGCTGACCGATGAACGTGATCCCGTGCGTCACCAACAAATGGTTAAACAGCTTGACCCAATGGCGGATGTGCTACGTCGTCCTGATTGGTGTACCGAGCTGCAACAGCGTTGGGAAGCGCAGATCCCGATTGCAGACAAAATGGGGATCAAAATTAACCAGTACACTGGCTATCAGTTTGAATGCAGTGCGCAGCTCAATCCAAACCTGAACCCGCACAACACCATGTTTGCCGGTTCTGCGTTTACCCTAGCAACGCTAACTGGCTGGGGCATGACGTGGCTGTTGATGAAAGAGCGCGGTTTGCACGGTGATATTGTGTTGGCGGATAGCTCGATTCGTTATCGCCATCCTGTTGAAGAGAACCCAGTCGCGAGCACGTCGTTAGATGGTATCAGTGGTGACTTGGATAGACTTGCTTCAGGTCGTAAAGCGCGTATCGTTATCCACGTAGTGATTTACAGTGGAGATGTGCCTGCCGTGGATTTTGTAGGCACATACATGCTGCTGCCAAATTACTCTAAGCTACTCAGCTGTTAGATTATTAGGCGCTGGTGTTTCTTGTGGCGCATCTTGGTTTTCTGATGCGCCTAGTTCTGTCTTGGTTTTATCTGTTGCTTGATTGGCACGTTCTTCGGAGACCTTTTCTTCTGAGGTCTGCTCTTCAAGGTTTGAATCTTTAGTTACGTCTTTTTGTTCTGAGATAAGTTGCTCTTCTGAATGCGGCGCTACGGCTGATTCTTGTTCTTCCTCTACAACCTCACTTAACTCTTCCTCATATTGTTCTAAGTTGATGGGATCAATACTGGTGCGGCTTGTTGTTTTTGACGAGCTCTGTTCTGATTCTGCTGGTTTTACTGATTCAGTCTGTTTTGATGTATTTGTGCATTCATTTGTTTTGACTTCGCCACTTAGCACATCACCTTGGATTGAACCACACGCTTCTTGGAGTTGGTAAATCACGCCACTTAACGGGTTGTTCGCCATATCAAACTCACCAGACAGATTGCCCGAGATGGCTTCGCCTGAAATGGTCACCGGTTGAAGCTCAACAGCACCACGTTGAGCTGCCAAACGCAAAGGGCTCAAAGTGATCGCTGTGAGTGAAGCATCCGCTTGTGACTTTAAGGTGGTATCACGTAAGTTGGCTTCCACTTCGCCCGATAAGCTGTAAGCAAGCATGTTTTGATCGCCGGCTAAGCCTTTTAAGTCGAGACTTAGATCTGAGAAGCCATTGACCGCGAGCACCGTTGGCAAATAGGGGTGAAGCAATTGCAAGGGAATCCCATCGGCGTTGAGGCTCAACGCCCAAGGTTGGCTGGTGGTGCTGAGATCGATTTGCCCTAAGCCTTCGATATAGCCTTGCTCTAACGGTGCAAACAAACGTGTCAGTTGCCACAAGCCATTGTCACTCTGTGTAGAAATGGCTGCGTGTGATGTGATTACTTGATCGTAACTTGCGTTTACCACGCTAGCATCAAGCTTACCGTTCCAAATTCCCCAATGACCATTGCGGTGTTTTACTTCGAGCTTGTCACCTTCCAAATTCAAGCCAGAAAGCTGCCAGTAAGGTTGTTTAGATAACTGGATAACTTGGCTGCGTTCAATCTCTAACTGCTTCACATCGACTTGCTGTAGCCTTTCTGTGGCGATTTGCCACCAGTCGGTCTTATCGTCAGGTTGGATAGCCCATTTCAATCCATTGATGGTTGCGCTGTTGATTTTCCAATGCTGTGGCTCGAACTCACCAGATACCTGCACACTACCTTGCTGCCAATCAAAGCTTAGTTCTTGTAGTTGGATTGACTCCGGCTTGAGTTGGGCGTTCAAACGAGGCTCAACTGCGGTTTGGTCTTGGAAACTGACGCTGTCAGCTTGCAAAGAAACCTGTGCTGTTGTTTTCCAAAATGACAGTGGCAGAGAGGCGTTTTCTACTGATAACTCAAGGTTGTGCCAATGCCAATCTCCGTACTCAATATCTGCATTCAGGAGATCGAGGCTGTTGATATGGTTGATATTAATTGGCAACGCTTGCCATGGTTTAGCGAGTAAAGATTGCAACTGTAGGTTATCGATTTTCAGCTTATCAAGGGTCACATTCACCAGTGACCAGCCTTGTGGGTACTGTTCGCCTTGTCCTGAGACTTCACTGCCACGCCAGTTAAATGAAGCGCCGTAAAGTGTGCTGTCTTGGGCTTTGTAATCCAAGTCTATAAGCAACTTATCGAAAGCTTCGCCATTCCAATACAATTGATCAGCCGAAAGTTGAACCTCACCATAAGGTATTTGCTGAGCATCGCTCGACCAAATTGGGTTTTGGATCTGTACATTCAAGCCATTAATGCTGAATGCATCATCTGCGTAATCGATGTTCTTTAACGCGATTTGATGGAAATAAACATTGCTGAGCGTCGGCAATGTTGGCATGCCGTGTTGCAGGCTCAGACCATCAATCAACAGACTGTCGACAATCCAATTTCCGTCACGACGAACATCGGGGTTCAGCCATAGATCGACTTGCTCAATGAACGGCAAGTTTTTTTGTTTTGTCGCCACTCCATTGAGGGTGAGGTGATAAGGAAATTCGTATTGCACGTTATCTGCATGCAGCGGTAGGTCGACTAGATCAGAAAATAGATTCCATGTTTGGCGAGAATAAGAGGTGGTCAGCATCCCCACAAAGACAACCGGAATTGCAATCGTCACTATGAGTATAAGAAGTAGAACTCGAACTGCTGTTTTCATCCCTGCCAAAACCTGTAAGTAATATGAAGTAAGTGTGAGAGTCTCGACTTACTAAGATAGGTTTAAGCTTGTATCAATCTTGAGGCAGATTCAATAAAAAGCCCCTCAAAAGAGGGGCTTGTCGATTATTTTTGTAGCTAAGTCACGAAGAGTTAGCGAGTGGTCTAGTCGAGTTGAGGACCTGCAGCCACTAGTGATTTACCTTCTGCGTTGTCAGTGTACTTATCAAAGTTGTTGATGAAGCGCTCTGCCAAGTCTTTTGCTTTGCTTTCCCATTGTAGTGGGTCAACGTAGGTATCACGTGGGTCAAGGATGCTTGGGTCCACGCCAGGAAGTGAAGTAGGCACTTCTAGGTTGAAGATAGGAATATGCTTAGTCTTCGCATCTTCAATTGATCCATCAAGGATTGCGTCGATGATGCCGCGTGTATCTTGGATAGAGATACGCTTGCCGCTGCCGTTCCAGCCTGTGTTCACTAGGTAAGCTTCTGCACCTGCTGCTTCCATGCGTTTCACTAGCACTTCTGCGTACTTAGTTGGGTGTAGAGTTAGGAATGCTGCACCAAAACATGCTGAGAACGTTGGCGTTGGTTCAGTGATGCCACGCTCAGTACCTGCTAGCTTAGCGGTAAAGCCAGACAAGAAGTGGTACTTAGTTTGCTCAGGTGTCAGTTTAGACACAGGAGGAAGTACGCCGAACGCATCAGCCGATAGGAAGATCACTTTGTTTGCGTGACCGCCTTTCGATACTGGTTTGACGATATTGTCGATGTGATGCAGTGGGTAAGACACACGAGTGTTTTCAGTCTTAGAACCATCATCAAAGTCGATAGAACCATCGCTACGAACCGTTACGTTCTCTAATAGCGCATCACGGCGGATAGCATTGTAGATATCAGGCTCAGCTTCTTTAGATAGCTTGATGGTCTTCGCGTAACAGCCGCCTTCGAAGTTGAATACGCCATCGTCATCCCAACCATGCTCGTCATCACCAATTAGTGCACGTTTAGGATCAGTAGATAGGGTAGTTTTACCTGTGCCAGACAGACCGAAGAAGATTGCTACATCGCCTTCTTCACCCATATTTGCACTACAGTGCATTGATGCGATGTCTTTCAGCGGAAGGAAGTAGTTCATCATGGCGAACATACCTTTCTTCATTTCGCCGCCGTACCAAGTACCGCCGATCAACTGAGTGCGCTCTGTTAGGTTGAATACGGTGAAGTTTTCAGAGTTCAAACCGTGCTCTTCCCACTTCTCGTTCGTGCATTTCGCGCCGTTCATTACGACGAAATCAGGTTCAAACGTTGCCAACTCTTCTTCTGTTGGACGGATGAACATGTTTTTCACGAAGTGTGCTTGCCATGCAACTTCTGTGATCACTCGAATGCTCAAACGAGTGTCTGGGTTTGCACCACAATAACCGTCAATCACAAATAGACGCTTACCTGAAAGTTGGTTGGTCACTAGCTCTTTTAGGTCGTCCCATACTTCTTTGTTGATTGGTTTGTTGTCGTTTTTCACTGCGTCAGAAGTCCACCACATGTGCTCTTCTGTCGTTGCATCTTTAACAATGTACTTATCTTTTGGTGAGCGACCAGTAAAGATACCAGTGTCTACGGCAACCGCGCCGAGTTCTGTAACCACACCACGTTCATAACCTGTTAGGTCAGCACGGGTCTCTTCCTCAAACAGCATTTCGTAGCTTGGGTTGCGAACAACCTCTTTAACGTTATGCAGTCCGTGTTTGGTTAGATCAAGTGTTGCAGCCTTTGTATGTTCCATAACGGTCATAGGTGCTCCTTATAAGGATTTTTGTAGGGATTTTGTAAGAATGTTTTAATTTTTATCTGCTCACCATGCTAGCAACGGGGCGGGGAGAAAACAGGGATATAGTTCAAAAATTATCCATGATTTCAATGTGGTTTTAGGTAACCCGTCACATATTGGTGCGAATAGTTTATCGTGGGCGCAAACCTTTGCGCTAGGGCAAAAGAATTATTAATTATTTAAAATTAAGCGGTTGCTTTATTACGTGGAAAGCCAAGTTATACGAGGGTTTGATCACAAAAAGGCCAGCGTTGCGCTGGCCTTTTGAAGGGTAAATTACATGCTTGTTAAGCTATGAAAATTAATGCACGGTTTTATTGTCTGAAGTTGCCTGCGTATACAGTTCGGTAATTTCAGGTTCGTCGAACGTGTATGACGTGCCGCAGTAATCACAATGTAAAGAAATTGATCCTTCTTCGGCTAAAATGTCATAAATTTCAGTTTTATCAACAGTAATGATCGCTGCACCGCTACGCTCACGAGAACAACCACAGTGGAATTCCACCGGTTGCGGTTCGTATAGGCGAACAGAATCTTGGTTGTATAGACGGTAAAGCAGTTCATTTGCAGGTAGTGTGAACAGCTCTTCGTTTTTCACTGTCGCAGTCAGTTGCTCTAGGTGCTCAAAGTCTTCAGGTGTACCTGTACCATCTGGCATTACCTGAATCATCATACCTGCTGCGTGCTTTTTGCCCTCATGTTCACCAGTGCGGATCCAAAGACGTGTTTTTAGCTGTTCTGAGTTTGCGAAGTAACCTTCGATAACGTCAGCTAGCGTTTCACCTTCTAGACCAACCACGCCTTGGTAGCGTTCGCCTTTTTTAGGTTCGATGGTGATCACCAGGTAGCCTTTACCCATCATGTCGTGCAGGCTTGCGTCTTCAGCAATGTCGCCTTCCCAACGTGCAACGCCGCGGATCTTCTGATCGTGGTCGCCGTTAATGACAGCTAGTGATACAGGACCATCACCTTGTAGTTGGATAGTGATTGAGCCTTCGAACTTCAAAGTTGCAGTTAAAAGAGTGGTTGAAACGAGTAGCTCACCCAACAGTTTTTGCAGTGCTGCCGGATATTCCTTGCTGGAGATAATACGTTGGTATGCTTCATCCAATTGAACCAACTCGCCACGTACTGAAAGATCTTCGAATAGGTAGCGGTTTAAAACATTATTTGCCATGGAGTGCTTTCCTCGTCGGTAATTCCGGCTTTTATTGGTGTTTGAACTTGATGATGTCGCGGCGCTGCTTCTTATCTGGGCGGCGTTCCGGACTTGGGTTGTGGGCGTTGAGTTTGCGCTGCATCGCATGCTCTTCACGTTGGCTGATGCTTGATTCAGTCTCGCGATATAGCGTTTGAGCGATAGGTGCGCCTCGGCGTTGATCAGAGATTTTCTCGATGATCACCGTCTTCTCTTCGTTACCTTGACGAAGGCGAATCTCAGCACCCAATTCAACGATTTTACTTGGTTTGCTTCGTTGCCCATTATAGTGGACTTTACCGCCATCGACCATATTACGAGCGATAGAGCGGGTTTTATAGAATCTGGCAGCCCACAGCCATTTATCTAGCCTTACGGCTTCATTTACGGAACTCATAGAACTCTGTGCAATCTAATCACTGCATTAATGGCGCAGTGACTGGTGGATTATTCACCTACAGATGGTGCCAAGGCTGTTTTTTTTCAAGGGAGTTGGCAAAAACGGCATAAGAAAAAGGTATGAAAAGGAACTTGTGATATAGTTCACTGCTCTTTGTTGAGTAGTAATTTTATTGCAATTTTAGCAAGATAGGGTCGACATTCTTTGACTTATACTTAAGGTCGACGGACGTAAGAATAAAGGAATCAATTCAGTGAAGCGTTTAGAGCTAAGTGCAGGATTAGCAAGCAGCCCGCTACTGGCTCAGATTAAGTCCAACAATCACACCATTCAAGCGAAACTTAGTGTGCTTCTTACTTGTCTATTTATAGCAATGACGGGTTGGATACTTGGCAAAGTGGTGTGGCTAGCAATGCCTCAAACTTCTGATGTGGCTCAATGGAAGCCGTCAGCAAGTGCTGTTGCGTCAACGAATAAAAAAGACGCGATTGATTTTAACGCCCTCCAAAATGCCAATTTGTTCGGGAAGTACACTGAGCAAAAGCCGGTCGTAATAGAACAACCTGTCGTGCAAGATGCGCCTAAAACCCGCTTAAACCTAACACTTGTTGGTGCAGTTGCGAGCAGCAACGCAAAAACGAGTTTGGCGGTTATTGCCAATCGAGGTAAGCAAGCGACATATGGTATTGGCGAAGAAATTGACGGCACACGAGCAGAATTAAAAGCGGTATTGGTCGATCGCGTGATCATTGACAACCAAGGTCGAGACGAAACCTTGATGCTACAAGGCATCGAGTACAGCAAACTGTCTGAAAGTCGACCGGTTAATCAACCCAAAGCTCAAAAAGCAAATAACTCATCCGCAGTGAATGAAAAGGTTGATCAAATCCGCGCGGAAATTGCTAAAGATCCGCAAAGCGTATTCAAGTACATCAACATTTCTCCGGTTAAGAAAGACGGAGGGATTGTCGGCTATCGCGTTTCACCAGGACGTGATGCGGCACTGTTTAATGATGTCGGTCTAAAAGCTGGTGATATTGCGGTGCAATTAAACGGGATCGATTTAAGTGATCCATCATCTTCAGTAGAACTGATGCAAGTGATGAACGATCCGCAAGAATTGAATTTGACTGTTGAGCGTGATGGTCAACAGTACGACATCTATATCCAATTGTAATACTTAGGCAACCAGCGTAAGTTCAGGGAGACATACGTGAAACATTGGTTTAGCAAAAGTGCTTGGTTACTAGCAGGTACACTACTCTGCGCACCGGGTGCGATGGCGAACGAGTTTAGTGCTAGCTTCAAAGGCACAGACATTCAAGAATTCATCAACATTGTTGGTCGTAACCTAGAGAAGACCATCATCGTTGACCCATCGGTACGCGGCAAAATCGACGTACGCAGCTACGACGTTCTTAACGAAAAGCAATACTATAGCTTCTTCCTTAACGTTCTTGAGGTGTATGGCTATGCTGTTGTGGAAATGGACAACGGCGTACTAAAAGTCATCAAGGCGAAAGATTCAAAAACCTCTGCGATTCCAGTTTTGGGCGATGACAGTGCGCAAGGCGACAGCGTGATTACACGTGTGGTAGCGGTGCGTAACGTATCGGTTCGTGAATTATCGCCGCTACTGCGTCAACTTATCGATAATGCGGGCGCGGGTAACGTCGTGCACTATGACCCTGCTAACATCATTTTGATCACAGGTCGTGCTGCGGTGGTTAACCGCCTTGCTGAAATCATCAAGCGTGTTGACCAAGCGGGTGACAAAGAGATCGAAGTGGTTGAGCTGCGTAATGCATCTGCTTCTGAAATGGTTCGTATCGTTGATGCCCTGAACAAAACGACGAACCAAAAAAGCACACCTGAATTCCTAGAACCAAAAATCGTAGCGGATGAGCGTACCAACTCAATCCTGATTTCTGGTGACCCAAAAGTACGTGCTCGTCTGAAGCGTTTGATTCGTCAACTTGATGTCGAAATGGCGACTAAAGGTAACAACCGCGTGGTGTACCTCAAGTACGCTAAAGCAGAAGACCTAGTTGATGTACTAAAAGGTGTTTCTGATAACCTACAGGCTGAGAAACAAGCGGGTCAAAAAGGTGGTTCATCTTCTGCAAAACGTGGTGAAGTGGTGATTGCAGCTCATGAGGCAACTAACTCGCTCGTACTGACAGCTCCGCCAGATATCATGATGGCACTGCAGGACGTGATTTCTCAGTTGGATATCCGTCGTGCGCAAGTATTGATTGAAGCGCTAATCGTTGAAATGTCGGAAGGTGATGGTATTAATCTTGGCGTTCAATGGGGCTCGTTGGAAACGGGGGCGGTTATCCAATACGGCAACACTGGTGCACCGATTGGTCAGGTGATGGTTGGTCTGGAAGAAGCGAAAGATACGACTGAAAAGAAACCGATTCGTGACTCAGATACTGGTGCGATTAAGTACTACGAAGAAACGACAGTGAAAGGTGACTATTCGACCCTAGCATCCGCTCTTGGTGGTGTTAATGGTGCGGCAATGAGCATCATGATGGGTGACTGGACTGCACTGATTACGGCAGTGTCATCGGACTCAAACTCAAACATTCTGTCCTCTCCAAGCATTACTGTAATGGATAACGGTGAAGCGTCATTCATTGTTGGTGAGGAAGTGCCAGTAATTACTGGTTCTACTGCTGGTTCAAACAATGACAATCCATTCCAAACGGTCGATCGTAAGGAAGTGGGTATCAAACTCAAAGTGGTTCCTCAGATCAACGAAGGTGACTCTGTTCAACTGAACATTGAACAAGAAGTTTCTAACGTGCTAGGTGCAAATGGTGCTGTTGACGTGCGTTTTGCTAAGCGCCAATTGAACACTTCAGTAATGATTCAAGACGGTCAAATGCTGGTTCTTGGTGGTCTAGTTGATGAGCGTGCGCTTGAAAGTGAATCTAAAGTGCCACTGCTGGGCGATATTCCAGTGCTTGGTCATCTGTTTAAATCAACCAGCACACAAACTGAGAAGCGTAACTTGATGGTGTTCATCAAGCCGACCATTATCCGTGATGGTATGACGGCTGATGGTATTACGCAGCGTAAGTACAACTTCATCCGTGCTGAGCAGCTATACAAAGCACAAGAAGGTTTGAAACTGATGGATGATTCAAACATTCCAGTGATGCCTGAATTTGGTCAGGAACGTAAGCACCCTGCTGAAATCCAAGCCTTCATCGATCAGATGGTAAAGAATAATGGTTGATATGTTAGACACTGCGCCAAGTATGCGCCGTCTGCCATTCAGTTTTGCCAACCGCTTTAAACTGGTATTGGAGACGGAGCACCCTGAGCGCCCTCCAATTCTGTATTACGTAGAGCCGCTCAATCCTGCGGCTCTCGTTGAAGTACGCCGAGTTCTAAAACAAAACTTTATCCCTCAAGCGATGGATAAAGAAGCGTTCGACAAAAAGCTCACTGAAGCTTATCAGCGAGACTCTTCTGAAGCTCGTCAGTTGATGGAAGACATTGGTGCAGACAGTGATGACTTTTTCTCTTTAGCGGAAGAATTGCCGCACGATGAAGACTTGTTGGAGTCTGAAGATGATGCACCAATCATCAAGTTGATTAACGCCATGCTTGGTGAAGCGATCAAAGAAGGGGCGTCGGATATCCATATCGAGACGTTTGAGAAAACCCTTTCGATTCGTTTCCGTGTTGATGGTGTATTGCGTGAAGTCTTAACCCCAAGCCGTAAGCTCGCTCCTTTGCTGGTTTCTCGTGTGAAGGTAATGGCGAAGCTTGATATTGCAGAAAAACGTGTACCTCAAGATGGTCGTATTTCGCTGCGTATTGGTGGTCGTGCAGTAGACGTGCGTGTATCGACCATGCCTTCATCACATGGTGAACGTGTCGTAATGCGTCTGTTGGATAAGAACGCGACTCGTCTTGATCTACACAGCTTAGGTATGACGCCGTCTGTGCATGATAACTTCCGTCATTTGATTGGTCGTCCTCATGGCATCATATTGGTGACCGGTCCGACAGGCTCGGGTAAGTCGACCACCTTGTATGCTGGCTTACAAGAGATCAACAGCAACGAGCGCAACATTCTTACCGTTGAAGACCCGATTGAATTTGATATCGATGGCATCGGTCAAACGCAAGTGAACCCGAAGGTCGACATGACGTTTGCGCGTGGTTTGCGTGCGATTCTTCGTCAAGACCCAGACGTCGTGATGGTCGGTGAGATCCGTGACTTAGAAACCGCACAGATTGCTGTACAAGCGTCTTTGACTGGTCACTTAGTAATGTCAACGCTACACACCAATACCGCAGTTGGCGCAATCACGCGTCTGCGCGATATGGGTATCGAACCATTCCTGATTTCTTCTTCGCTATTGGGCGTGCTAGCTCAGCGCCTAGTTCGTACACTTTGTTCTGACTGTAAAGAACCATACGAAGCGGATAAAGAACAGAAGAAGCTGTTTGGTTTAGAAGAACACGAATCATTGACTTTGCATCGTGCTAAAGGTTGTGAAGTGTGTAACCAGAAAGGTTACCGTGGACGTACTGGTATTCATGAACTGCTGATGGTGGATGAGAAGGTTCAAGAGCTGATCCACAGTGAAGCGGGTGAGCAAGAAATTGAGAAAGCCGTACGTGCACACACACCAAGTATTCGTAGTGATGGTTTAAGTAAGGTTCACCGTGGTATCACTTCTCTTGAAGAAGTCATGCGAGTGACCAAGGAAGCGTAATGGCAGCATTTGAATACAAAGCGCTGGATGCGAGAGGCAAACAAAAGAAAGGCACTATTGAAGGGGATAACGCCCGTCAGGTGCGCCAACGCCTAAAAGAGCAGGGCATGATCCCTGTTGAGGTGATGGAAGCCAAAGCGAAAGCCGCTAAGTCTTCAGGTGGTTCGGTTGGCTTCAAACGTGGTATCAAAACCGCAGAACTTGCCTTGATTACGCGTCAGCTATCAACGCTTGTACAATCTGGTATGCCCTTGGAAGAGTGTTTAAAAGCTGTTTCTGAGCAAGCTGAAAAGCCGCGTATTCGTTCGATGATCGCAGCAGTGCGCTCAAAAGTGACTGAGGGTTATCCGCTGGCAGACAGTTTGGGTGATTACCCACATGTGTTTGATGAGCTATTTCGTTCTATGGTGGCTGCTGGTGAAAAATCCGGTCACTTAGATGCGGTATTGGAGCGATTAGCGGAATACGTAGAAAACCGCCAGAAGATGCGTAATAAACTGCTTCAAGCCATGATTTACCCTGTGGTACTTGTGGTGTTTGCGGTGGGTATCGTGTCGTTACTGCTTTCTTCAGTGGTGCCGAAAATCATCGAACCAATCATTCAAATGGGGCAAGAGCTACCACAGTCGACGCAAGTATTGTTGTCAGCCAGTGAATTTGTCCAAGAATGGGGTTTAATCATCTTTGTTGTGTTGGTGGTGTTTTTCTATGGCTTGAAGCTCGCACTGCAAAGACCCAACTTCCGTTTAGCATGGGACAGAAAAATCCTCAGTCTGCCTTTGCTAGGTAAAATCTCTCGAGGTCTTAATACGTCTCGATTTGCACGCACGTTATCGATTTGTACTTCAAGTGCGATTCCTATTCTTGAAGGTATGCGCGTCGCGGTGGACGTTATGTCAAACCGATACGTGAAACAACAGGTCTTAGTGGCGGCTGACAACGTACGTGAAGGTGCAAGTCTGCGCAAAGCGTTGGATCAAACTCGCTTGTTTCCACCAATGATGTTGCACATGATTTCTAGTGGTGAGCAGAGTGGTGAACTAGAGAGCATGCTAACCCGTGCGGCTGACAACCAAGACCAAAACTTTGAATCTACAGTGAATATCGCTTTGGGGATTTTCACTCCAGTGTTAATTGCACTGATGGCTGGTCTCGTTCTTTTCATCGTAATGGCGACATTGATGCCAATGTTGGAAATGAATAACTTGATGAGCGGATAAAATTCGAGTTAAGTCGTGTCTATTGATGGCACGGCTTGAATCTAACTTTCGGAGAAAATAATGAAATTTAAGCGCAGTAAGCAACAAGGCTTCACTCTATTAGAAGTAATGGTTGTTGTTGTTATTCTAGGTATTTTGGCGAGTGTTGTTGTTCCTAACCTACTAGGTAACAAAGAAAAAGCAGACCAACAAAAGGCGATCACAGACATCGTGGCATTGGAAAACGCGTTGGACATGTACAAGCTGGATAACAGCGTTTACCCAACGACAGACCAAGGTCTAGATGCATTGGTGAATAAGCCTTCTAACCCAGAGCCACGTAACTACCGTGACGGTGGTTACATCAAGCGTCTACCATCTGACCCATGGGGCAACGAGTACCAGTACCTAAGCCCTGGTGACAATGGCACGATTGATATCTTTACTCTAGGCGCTGATGGTCAAGAAGGTGGCGAAGGTCCGGCTGCAGATATCGGCAACTGGAACATGCAAGATTTCCAATAAGCCCTCGCTTAAACCAGCACTAATGAAAAAAATGCAAAAACACCTCGGTTTTACATTGATAGAAATTCTATTGGTGCTGGTTTTGTTATCCCTTACCGCTGTCGCGGTGATCGCAACTTTGCCTACCAGTCAAAAAGACCTTTCCAAACAATACGCGCACAGTTTTTTTCAGCGCTTACAACTGCTTAATGAAGAAGCAGTACTAAGTGGCAAAGATTTTGGTTTGCGTGTTGATGACGTTAAATCTACCTACACTTTGTTGAGCTTGACCCAAGATGGCTGGCAACCACTGGAATTAAAGCAGATCCCAAGTGAAACCAAGCTTGAGGGGGATATTTCTCTGCAGTTGGATTTAGGTGGTGGTGCGTGGGATAAAGACGATCGACTGTTCGAACCTGGCTCCTTGTTTGATGAAGACATGTTTGCCGAGGAAGAGGACAAAAAGAAAGTGAAGCCACCTCAAGTGTTCATTTTCTCTAGTGCAGAGATTACGCCTTTCACCCTATCATTCTTCCCTGAAGAGGGAGATGCATTTAACGATGGCTGGCGGATCATTGGTAAAGAGACTGGCGAGATAGAGTTATTAGCGCCAGGAGAAGAAGCAGAAGACGATGACAATACGAAATTCTAAGCCAAATCGTATTGGCACATCGCACTGCAATACTCGAGGTATGACATTACTTGAGGTGTTAGTCGCACTTGCGATTTTTGCCACAGCCGCGATCAGTGTGATCCGCTCTGTGAGCCAACACATCAATACGGTCAGTTATTTAGAAGAAAAAATGTTTGCAGCTATGGTTGTGGATAACCAAATGGCGAATGTGATGCTCTCAACGGAAAAGCTTAAAGCAAAGAACGGTACTGAAGAGCTAGCAGGGCGCACTTGGTATTGGAAAATCACACCCGTTGCCACCACGCAGCCATTGCTGAAAGCATTTGATGTCAGTGTCGCGACTGAGAAAAACGCGAGCCCAGTGGTTACGGTGAGAAGTTATGTTGCGCAGTAAGATTCAACGTATCAACAAACACCGCAAACGCAATCAACGTGGTTTTACTTTGATTGAAGTACTGGTGTCGATTGCCATTTTTGCCAGCATGAGTGTTGCTGCTTACCAAGTCGTGTCACAAGTGCAGCGCAGCAATGTGTTGTCCCAAGAGCGTACTCAGCGCCTTAATGAGCTGCAACGTGCGATGGTGATGATGGATAACGATTTTCGCCAAATGGCAATGCGTCAGATGCGTACCAATGGCGAAGAACCATCAAAGCAACTACTGTTTTGGTCAGATTATCTGCTTGATTCAGATGCAAAAGGCGTGATGTTTGCTCGTCTAGGTTGGCACAACCCACAACAGCAATTTCCACGTGGTGAAGTCACGAAAGTGGGCTATCGCATTAAAGATGAAGTGCTGCAACGTGTGTGGTGGCGATACCCAGATACGCCAACAGGGCAAGAAGGGATCGTGACGCCTTTACTCACTCAGGTCGAAGAATTCGATATGCGCTTTTATGATGGAAAGTCATGGAAGAAAGAATGGGCAAGTATCAGTGAGTTACCTAAAGCGGTATCGGTTATTTTGAAGCTAAAAGACTATGGTGAGATCACTCGCACCTATCTGACGCCGGATGGAAAACTTGCGTCAAGTAGCCAAGATAACTCTGGCGGTAGCAACTCGTCTGGGGGTAACAACTCCTCTGGAGGTAATAATGGCTAGTCGTCAACGTGGGGTCGCGCTCCTTATCGTTTTGATGCTACTTGCCATCATGACGACAGTCGCCGCAAGTATGTCAGAGCGACTGTTTTTGCAGTTTCAACGCGCTTCAAACCAGATTAATTATCAGCAGGCGTATTGGTACAGCTTAGGGGTAGAGGCTCTAGCCGAAATTGGTATTGAGCAAAGTTACAAAGACAGCGATACCATTAATTTAAGTCAGCCGTGGGCGATCAAAGAGCAGGTTTATCCGCTCGACTATGGTCAAGCCGCTGGTCGTATTATCGATAAACAGGCGTGCTTTAACTTGAACGTATTGGCAAGTGTCCAACCTAATGGCGCGCAAGCAACTCGTCCATACTTAGTGCAAGTCTTTCAACGTTTGATGGAAGAAATGGACGTTGAACCTTACCAAGCTGAAGTGATTGCCGATTCAACATGGGAATATGTTGATAGTGATAGCACAGTGCGTTCTACGACAGGTGTGGAAGACAGCACCTATGAAGCGATGAAACCCCAATACTTGCCACCAAATGGTTGGATGGCGGATGCGAGTGAGTTACGCGCGGTTTACCAAGTGAGTGGCGATATCTATCAGAAGATAGCCCCAATGGTTTGTGCGCTCCCAAGCGATGATTGGCGTTTGAACGTAAATACAATTGACGTTGAACAAGCACCGATCTTAGTTGCGATGTTTACGCCCGGCTTGAGTAGCAGCGATGCGGTGCAACTGATAGAAAAGCGTCCTTTTGATGGTTGGGATAGCGTTGATGAATTTTTAGCTGAGTCGGAATTAGCTGGCTTAAGTGGTGATGTAAAGAAAAATGCCAAAGGTTATTTGGGAGTAGACAGTTCCTTCTTTGAACTGGATGCACAGGTGTTGGTGGATGAATCCCGAGTACGTATTCGAAGCCTTTTGCAAAGTACAAATAGAGAAACGGTGACTGTCGTTCGCCGTCGTTTTGGAGGAATCAGTGAGCGAGTTTCTGACCGTTCGGCTGAGTAGCGAACAACAAAGTACCATTCCATGGTTGGTGTGGTCGACACAACAGCAAGAAGTGATTGCCAGTGGTGAAATTGCCGGATGGGAACATCTGGACGAACTGGTAGCCTATGCTGATCAGCGCCAAATTGTTGCGCTGTTAGCCAGTAATGATGTTGTGTTAACAGAAGTAGATATCCCACCAGGCGCATCGCGTCAGTTTGACAGCATGCTGCCATATCTGGTGGAAGACGAAGTCGCGCAAGACGTGGACAACCTGCATTTCACAGTATTAAACAAGCAAGCAGAAACAGCACAAGTGTGTGCAGTGGAGCGAGCTTGGATTCAGACCATTTTGCAGCGTTTCTCCAGCCAAGGTCTTGTGATCAAGCGTATGTTGCCTGATGTTTTGGCAATGCCTGCGAATGATGAAAACAGTTCGGCTGCAATGCTAGGCGACCAATGGTTAATTCGTCATTCTGACACTCAAGGAGCCGTGGTGGATGCATCCTGGCTCGATCTGTATTTATCCGCTTACCTTCAAAGTCATGAAGGTTGGAAGCTTGATTGCTACAGCTCTGTACCAGAATCAACGGTGCCAGATATCTGGGTAGCAAAACCAGAAGAAATGACCATGGCACTGCTGGCGAAAGGGGTTGCAGAGAGCAAAATCAATCTCCTTACTGGCGCTTTTAAACCGAAATCCTCGTGGGGCAAGTACGTTAAGGTGTGGCAGAAAACGGCGATTGCCGCTGGTGTGTTGTTGGTAGTACTTGTTGGTCAACAATTGTTGATGGTTCATAAATACGAAGCGCAAGCACAAGCGTATCGCGAAGAAAGTGAACGTATTTTCCGTCAAATATTCCCGAATAAGCGTCGTATCCCGACGGTCAGCTACTTGAAGCGTCAAATGACCGATGAAGAACGCCGTTTATCTGGTGGTTCGAGTGATGTGGCGATGCTGTCTTGGATCGCGGCACTGCCAACGACTCTGGGACAGGTGAATGATCTGCAAATCACCAGTTTTAAATATGACGGTCAACGTGGCGAAGTTCGTATTCAAGCGAGCAGCTCTGACTTCCAGCCATTTGAACAAGCACGTGTGAAACTGGCGGAGAAGTTTAACGTCGAACAAGGTCAACTGAACCGCAACGGCAACGTTGTGATGGGCAGTTTTGTGTTGAAGCGTCAGTGAGGTGATGATGAAGAATTTAATCGCACAAGCTCAAGCTTGGTGGAGCAGCATCTCGCAACGTGAGCAACGTCTGGTGATGGGCGGTAGCATTATTGCTGTCCTTGGCATCATTTACTGGGGCCTTTTACAGCCAATGAATCAACGAGCTGAATTAGCTCAGTCTCGAATTCAAAGTGAGAAACAACTGCTAACTTGGGTACAAGATAAAGCCGATGATATTACCGCACTACGTAAAAGTGGCGGTGTTAGCTTTTCCAATCAACCATTGAACCAAGTGGTGTCTTCATCTGCGCGCCGCTACAAAGTTGAACTGATCCGTGTACAACCGCGTAATGATAGCGTTCAGGTGTGGATCAAGCCTCTGGCATTCAATCAGATGGTGGATTGGTTGCGTTATCTAAAAGAACAACAAGGGATTGAGGTGGAATTCCTAGACATCGACCGTACTGAGCAAGCAGGTATGATCGACGTAAACCGCCTGCAATTTAAGCGAGGTTAAGGTGAAAAAAGCTGTTCTTTACGTTGTTATTTTTATTGCCTTTTTCTCGACTAGTTTAATTGCTGGTTTGCCAATCTCTTGGGTACTACAACAAGTGCCTATGGTGCGAGGTTTAGATATTCAAGGTGCGCAAGGCACGGTTTGGCAAGGTAGCGCATCCAATGTGCGTTGGCAGCGTCAAAACTTGGGAGAATTGAACTGGGACTTCCAACTGTCGGGGCTATTTACCGGTAAAGCCGAGTTTGCGGTACGTTTTGGTCGCGGTAGCGATATGGACGTTCGTGGACGAGGTTTGGTTGGCTACAGCCTTACCAGTGGTCCGTATGCTGAAAACTTAGTCGCATCTATTCCTGCGGCAAAAGTGGTTGAACAGGCACGCCTTCCAGTTCCTGTTGGGGTGGAAGGGCAACTTGAACTGAACATCCGACATGCGACATACGCAGCACCTTGGTGTAAGACTGCGGAAGGCACGTTAGTTTGGAGTGCTAGTGGTATTCAAAGCCCGCTAGGTAGCCTTGAACTTGGGCCTGTCATTGCCGATTTGAACTGCAAAGACAGCGTATTATCAGCGTCTGGCGAACAGAAGAGTCAACAAGTATCAGCGGCGTTTTCCGCTGAGCTCATGCCAAATCAGCGTTACTCAACGAAAGCTTGGTTTAAACCAGGAGCGGAGTTCCCATCGGGTATGAGCGACCAACTAAAATGGCTGGGTAACCCTAACTCGCAAGGTCAATACGAGTTTGATTACAAAGGGCGTTTCTAGCCAAATCTGTCATTCAGAACATTATCAAAGAGCTGCCAGTGTGCAGCTCTTTTTGCTTTTGGATCATGGTAGGCCAAATACTCCTAACGCTGTACAAAAGGCAAAAAGAAAGGCCACGAAGTGAATTCGTGACCTTCTTTCTCATTGATATAGTCAGGTTGAGTGGCGATCAATCTTTGTGTTGTAGAATCTCATTCCAAGGCAAATCAGCATCGCCAAGTACGATAAAGTTTGGGTTCTCCAACGTCTCACGCTCATTGTAAGATAGCGGTTCAAGTTGCGTACTGAGAATTCGTCCGCCCGCTTCTTCTACAATGCATTGTGTAGCAGCGGTATCCCACTCGCCAGTTGGACCTAGACGTAAATAACAGTCCACTGCACCTTCAGCAACAAGGCACGCTTTGAGTGCGGCAGAGCCAAGTGGAATCAAATCGTAATTCCAAGCGCTACTCATGCGGCTCGTGATGCGGTTAATGTCTTGACGACGGCTGATCGCGATAGCAATGTTTTGTCCAGGTTGCTCATGTTTATGAGTGTGGATTTTTACACTTTCAGACATGTCTGGAATCTTCCACGCGCCCTTACCGTTGTATGCATAATACGTAACACCAGAAACCGGACCGTAGACTACGCCCATGGTGGGTTTGTTGTTGTCGATAAGCGCAATAATGGTTGCAAAGTCGCCACTGCGTGCGATGAACTCTTGTGTGCCATCAAGTGGGTCGACTAACCAGTAGCGTTCCCATTGTGCACGCTGCTCTAAGCTGATATCTGCAGCTTCTTCAGAAAGCACCGGGATATCTGGCGTCAACTCACTTAAACGCTCGGTGATCAGCTTGTGCGCCGCGATATCTGCGCTGGTGACTGGGGTCTCGTCACTTTTAGTGTATGCTTCGTACTGCTTTTTCTCGTAAATATCGAGAATCAATTGTCCTGCGCTGCGAGCAATTTCGATGACTTGCGGAAGCAGGTGAGATAAATCTTTTGTCATTGGCATAAGTAATGGTCCTTTCTCACGATTATGGTCCAGCTCTTCGGCTGTGATTAATTTTGTTTGTGAGTGGTGTTTTGTAAGTGTTTCAGTGCCAACATCAACGCTGTGATGCTTCGTGCTTCACAAAAATCTAAGTGCGTTAATAGTTCTTCCGCTTGCGCTAATGGCCAGCGAACGATTTCTAATGGTTCTGGCTCATCACCTTCTTGTTTCTCTGGGTATAGGTTTTGTCCCAAGAACAGCGTCATTTTGCTCGAGAAGTAAGAAGGCGCAAGGATCACTTGTTTTAAGGGGGTTAGCTCATGAGAACCAAAACCAATTTCTTCTTTTAACTCTCGATCTGCTGCTTCTATCGGTGTTTCTCCAGGGTCGATAAGACCTTTCGGAAAGCCGAGTTCGTAGCGTTCTGTGCCCGCCGCGTATTCACGTACTAGCAGTAAGTCACCTTGCTCAGTGATAGGCACTACCATCACGGCATCGCGACCACTTGGTTTCATGCGCTCGTAAGTACGCAGTTCACCATTAGAGAAGCGAAGGTCGAGGGCTTCCACTGCAAACAGCTTAGATTGTGCGACCGTCTGACAAGAGAGTATCTCTGGTGGGGTCCTTTTCGACATAGCGCTGGCTCCTTAGTGTCGTTTACTCAGCGAGAGAAATGAGATTTCTTAATATATGAGAAGAAAGCTCGAGTTTCTAGCGTGATGATTCAGCTTAACTCAATTGAAAACAAAAATGGGAGGCAAACGCCTCCCATTTCTCGTCGATATGCATCGCTAACAAGCCATGAACGACTTAGTAGTAAGAGTGATCACCACGATCGTGCTCTGTTGCATCGCGAACTGCCGTCAGTTCACCAACGAATTGGTTTAGAAGTTCTTTTTCAATGCCTTCTTTTAGCGTTACATCGACCATTGAACAGCCGTTACAACCGCCGCCGAATGCTACGATTGCGATGCCATCGTCTGTGATTTCAACTAGATTTACGTGACCACCGTGACCTGCAAGTTGTGGGTTCACTTGAGTTTGGATTACGTACTCAACACGTTCTACAAGTGGAGCGTCGTCTGCCACTTTACGCATTTTTGCGTTTGGCGCTTTTAGTGTTAGCTGAGAACCCATTTTGTCTGTCACAAAGTCGATTTCAGCGTCTTCTAGAAACGGTAGGCTTAGCTCGTCAACGTAAGCTGAAAAACCGCTGTAAGGGATTTCAGTGTCAGTACCTTCAATGGCTTCTGGTGGGCAGTAAGACACGCCACACTCTGCGTTTTGTGTTCCTGGGTTCACGACGAAAATACGAATGTTTGTGCCTTCAGGCTGTTGACCTAAAAGGTTGGCGAAATGCGTTTGCGCAGTTTCTGTAATAGTAATATTTGACACGACGAATACCTGAGTAATTTTGTAGGCTATTGCTGCTATTCTACTCCTGTTGACGCCTCGGTCTAGTCTTTTTGATGCTAAGACATGGCGAAGCGATCTAGATTGAGCCGGGGGCAGGAGTTCTGCAGATGCAGTAAATATCGATGCTTTCTACGCCAACTTCAAGTAGTAAATGACATAATTGTCGGACCGTACTACCTGTTGTAACCACATCATCCACAATCGCGACGTGGGAAAAGTCCACCTCACCTTGTAGGGCAAATGCCCCTTGCAGATTTTGCTCGCGACTGGCTTTTTTGTTTCCTCGCTGCGACTGAGCGCTTTTGACACGTTTAAATATCTTGCTTTCATATCGCACATCTAAATGGCGGGCGAGGTGTTTGGTTAAGATATGGCTCTGATTGAAGCCTCGTTTTATGTAGCGCTGCCAGTGAACGGGCACACTGGTGATGACGGGGGCAGGCTGCTCAATTCGTTCTGCTAATAGTTGAGTAAGCGTACTCACCTGCCATGCCTCGCCGTGATCTTTAAAGCGCTGTACTTGTTGAGAGAGCGGAAAGTCATAGTCACCTAAGGTATACAAACGCCGCCATGGTGGTGGCTCTTTCAAGCATTCTCCGCACTCTGCGGAGGATTGTGATTCCTCTTCTGTCATTTTTAAACCACAACGTGAGCAGCGTTTGATTGGTGTGAGGTGGTCAAAACAGCTGTCACACCAACGCATTAGGTTGGGTGTTTGGCGGTGAGGTATGGGAAATCGGCATAATCCGCATTGGCTACTGAGTACGCGATGCATGATGTTTTGCCATTGATGAGATAACATACAATCCATCCAAGGTGAGCGAGCCATCAGACTAAAGCTTGGATTGCGTTGTAAGGAATAAGATAAGTGGGAGAGAACGAGAGCATGAGCACGAATTTACACTGGCAGTCATTTGGTCAAGGACCAGATTTGGTGTTGCTTCATGGTTGGGGTATGAATGGTGCGGTATGGCAGCAGACCGTCGAGTCTCTTCAACCTTATTTCCGAGTGCATGTGGTCGATCTTCCGGGATACGGACACAGCGCAGAATCTCACGCTGAAGATTTAGCAAAAATCGCTGACCTTGTTTTGCAAGACGCACCAGAGAAAGCAGTTTGGCTTGGCTGGTCATTAGGTGGCTTGGTGGCAACCCACATTGCACTTAATGCTCCGCAGCGTGTGAGCAAATTAATCACGGTAGCAAGTTCACCAAAATTTGCTGCTGAGCGTCCTTGGCGTGGTATTCAACCTAACGTGTTAACCGCATTCACCGATCAATTGCTGGAAGACTTCTCTGTCACTATTGAACGTTTTATGGCGCTGCAAGCGATGGGCAGCCCGTCTGCGCGCAAAGACGTTAAACAACTCAAACAAGCGGTGCTATCGCGTCCGCAGCCGAACCCTGATTCGTTGTTGGTTGGTTTGAACATTCTTGCCGATGTGGATCTGCGCGATGCGCTGACTTCCCTTTCTATGCCGATGCTGCGCCTTTATGGTCGACTTGATGGCTTAGTGCCAATCAAAGTGGCAAGTGACTTAAGCGAGCAGTTGCCAAGCACTCAGCAATTTGTTTTCAATCAATCCTCTCATGCGCCGTTCATGACCGAACATGAAGCGTTTTGTCTCCAAGTGAGAGAATTTGCCGCTTAACGGTTAGACCTGCACATCTAAACGAATAAAACTCCTAAAGCTGATTAAAAATTGGTCGATATAAGTTTTAGCGAACTCTTCTTGTGGGAGGAGTTTGCTGTATTGACGAGTTGGGCGACTCTGAGGAGGGTTCGCAATGATTGTGTCACCGGCTAACGTTAGCGTGCCACTGATCGCCCCATCCGTTAATGTGCAGACGGAACAAGCTGCTCGTGACAATAAAGTCCGAGAACCTGTGACGCCAACAGTCGCACTGGCGAAAACCAATGCGGAGCGCAAAGTAAAAAGTGATGAGAAACGGCGACGCCAATCCTCGTGGGACCCATCGGAGCATCCTGACTACGAAGTGGAACCCGAGGTGGATACCCGTTATCACGAAGAACCGAAAGACACGCTAGAACGTCTTTTCGGTTTGCTAGCGCTCAAGAGTTACAGCGAAGATCAGGGTAAGGGCTACGCGATACGCTTTCGATTACCTAAGCGCATTTTGGATGCTGCGGTCAAAGAGGGATTGATGGAAAAGCGCAGGAAGGTGATTAAGTTTCATTATGGTCACTCGGTCGTGCCCCATACACCGTCAGAAGTGATAGCAGTATTATGACGACTCAATATCCTACTCAAATAAAAACGCTCCGAGCAGATTACCTGACCGGAGCGTTTCTTTTTAGCTATGAAAACGAGCTAGCGGTGAAGCCTAGGCGAGATTACTTTTTCGCTTTAGCAAACGCTGCTGCAAAAGCACCGCCCATCGCGCTGTTAGATGACGAGTCATCACGGCGAGGCTGACGACGTTGCGGTTGGTCATTACGACGCGGTGCTGCTGATGAGCGTTGGCTGCGGTTGTCTTGACCCGGCTCGTCGTTCATACGCATCGATAAACCAATACGCTTGCGCTGCACGTCCACTTCCATCACTTTTACTTTAACGATGTCGCCCGCCTTCACCACTTCACGTGGATCAGACACAAAGCGGTCTGTCAGTGCAGAGATATGTACGAGACCGTCTTGGTGAACGCCGATATCAACGAAGGCACCGAAGTTGGCTACGTTAGACACCACGCCTTCTAGAATCATGCCTGGTTCCAAGTCAGATACCGAGTTTACGCCTTCTGCAAACGTCGCCGTTTTGAATTCTGGACGCGGGTCACGACCCGGCTTATCTAGCTCTTTGATGATGTCTGTAATGGTTGGCACACCGAAGTTATCGTCGGTGTAATCGACCGCATGCAGACCTTTTAGGAAGCTTGAATCACCAATCAGTGCTTTGATGTCTTTGTTGTTCTTCTCAGAGATCGCTTTTACCACTGGGTACGCTTCTGGGTGAACCGCAGACGCATCAAGAGGGTTCTTACCATCCATAATACGTAGGAAACCTGCACACTGCTCGAACGCCTTAGGACCCAAGCGAGGCACTTTCTTCAAGGTCGTACGTGCTTCGAAACGACCGTTTTCATCACGGAAGTCGACAATGTTCTGCGCGATGGTGCTCGACAAGCCCGCTACGCGCGTCAGTAGCGCTGCAGAAGCGGTATTCACGTCTACGCCGACCGCGTTTACACAGTCTTCCACAATCGCATCTAGGCGTTTTGCCAGCATAGATTGGCTAACATCATGCTGGTACTGACCCACGCCAATTGATTTAGGATCGATTTTCACTAGCTCAGCCAGTGGGTCTTGCAGGCGACGGGCAATCGACACCGCACCACGCAGAGACACGTCCATATTTGGGAATTCTTTTGCTGCAAGCTCAGACGCTGAGTAAACCGATGCACCCGCTTCACTCACGATGATTTTCTGAACTTTCAGGTTGCCACGTTTGATGACGTCTGCGACAAAGCTGTCGGTTTCACGTGAAGCCGTGCCGTTGCCGATCGCAATTAAATCCACATTGTACTTGCGTACCAACTGATCAACGATTTGTGCTGATTTGTCGTATTGCTTTTGTGGTGGGTGAGGGTAGATGGTTTCGGTTGCAAGCACCTTACCAGTCGGATCGACAATAGCGATCTTCGAGCCTGTACGCAGACCCGGATCGAGACCAAGTGTTGCGCGAGGACCTGCCGGTGCTGCCATCAACAAGTCTTTTAGGTTAGTGGCAAATACTTCAATCGCTTCGATTTCTGCGCGCTCTTTCATTGCGCCCATTAGCTCGGTTTCCATGTGCATCGATACTTTGATGCGCCATGCCCAGCTGATCACTTGCTTACGCCACGTATCCGCAGGTGCGCTGCTAAGTGTCACGCCGTAGTGGTCAGCGATAATCGTTTCGCAGTAAGACTGACGCGCGCCTTCTTCCTGTTCTGGATCGGCATTCATTGCCAATGTCAGGAAGCCTTCGTTACGACCACGTAGCATTGCCAGTGCGCGGTGCGATGGTACTTTGCTTAATGGTTCGTTGTGGTTGAAGTAATCTTTAAACTTCTCACCTTCTTGCTCTTTGCCTTCAACGACGCGAGCACCCATTTCCGCATTGCGGTTTAGGTGACCACGGATTTTCTCCAGTAGGTTTGCGTCTTCCGCGATGCGTTCCATGATGATTGCGCGAGCGCCATCCAGTGCGGCTTTGGTGTCTGCCACGCCTTTGTCTGCATCAAGGTATTTGCTTGCTTCGCTTTCTGGCTCAGTTTGCGGATGATTCCAAAGCAGGTCTGCAAGTGGCTCAAGACCCGCTTCAATCGCGATCTGACCTTTGGTGCGACGCTTTGGTTTGTAAGGTAAGTACAAGTCTTCAAGACGAGTTTTGCTGTCTGCCTGAGTGATCTCTTGTTCTAGCTCTGGTGTAAGTTTGCCTTGTTCTTGGATCGACTTCAGGATGGTTTGACGACGATCGTCAAGCTCACGAAGGTAAGACAGACGGCTGTCTAGAGTACGCAGTTGGGTATCATCAAGTCCGCCTGTTACCTCTTTACGGTAACGTGCAATAAATGGGACCGTGTTACCGTCATCGATAAGGGTTACAGCAGCGTTGACTTGCTCAGGGCGAACATTCAGCTCTTGAGCAATCATGCGACAGATAGCTTGGCTCATCCGTGTATTCTCTTTAATTCTGTTTAGGTATTGGTTGTTTATAGAACATTGGGGTCATTCATGGAATTTGCAATGTTTTAAACTAGTCACGCGAAAATTTACCGAGCGCTGGTGGACATCAGTCAGATTTGTGTCAAAACTGTAAGTAAATTGAGAACTTATACATTTGGTTATCGACTAACCCTGTACCTTAGCTCATACGGAAAATAATGATGAAGAAAATGTCTTTGGCTTTGGCGCTCTCTGGTGCCTTATTGGCGACGCCGCTCGCTTGGTCGCAAACACTTTCCGCGACCACTCAAAATCCGATTTACCAACTTGATGATAAAGTCGTATTGGGGCGAGTAGAGAGTGTTTACTACAGCGAAATTCCTGAGCTAAGCGATGTGCCTTTTATCGGTAAGATTGATACCGGTGCAGATACCACCTCAATGCACGCAGAAAACATCCACGTTAGCAGTAGTAATCCTGAATACAAGAGCCTTAAAGATGACAAGCTGATGTGGGCCATCATTGATGATCTTGGCGGCACCAAAGCCAAATGGGATGCCGATAGCTTCGAGCCGTATCAAGTCACCGTGAGCTTCACTATTCATCATCCGTACACAGGTAAAGAAATTAAGATCACTGATGATCTTGAACGCATCAGTGCGATCCGTAGTCGTACCAGTGAAAAACCAATTTTACGTCCGACAGTGAAAATGCCGATGACCATTGCAGGGCACACTGTAGACACCGTGGTCAACCTGACCAAGCGCACTCAATTCTCAGCACCTATCTTGATTGGTAAGACTTACCTCGATAACAACGCGTGGGTGTTTGCTGGTTACGATTACCTGCAAGAGCAACAAAAGGCGCAGATGATCGGCAAGAAAGAAACGGTGGAAGTGGAGGGGGTGCCATACAAGGTAAGCATTTCGACCACCAGTCGTTACACCAACGTACATGCGCTGAACATCAAAGTCGATAAGAAGAAAAAACAAGTTTCTTTCACCCTTGAAGGCGAAAACGGTAAGCGTCACCCAATGACATTGCCACTCGTGCGTATGTTGAAAACCAGCAAGAGTGAGCGCCCTTTGGTTTACCTTCCGGTGCAAGTGAGCGAAACCGAGACGCAACAATGGCTGGTATACCTGCGTGATCGCAGCGGCTTCAGCTCACAAATTCGTCTGGGCAAAGACGTGGCAAGCCAGCACTTCGTGATCGATACCGACAAAGAGAACTTGCTCGGTGGTGTTGAAAAGTCATTTAAGAATGCTCTGAAATCTAAGCCATTGGTTATCTCACCAGAAGAGTCAGTCAACATTGATGGTCATGTACTGCCTGCGTATCCAACTTTCGCGGTGAAAACGCCGCTGTTGCGTGTCGATGGCTTTGAATTGACAGAAAAAGACAAGAAAGAAGTGGTGACCTTCTACCTGCCAAGCGCGAACGGCAAGGAAGAGAAAATCACTAAACGCGTATTGAAGAAGCTCAAAGTGGGAGATTCGGTTCGCCCAGTCGTCGAAGGTGACTTCCTGTTTGGTGATGAAGAGAAGAGTATCGAATTTGCCATTGATGTACTGGAGAAAGACGATCAAGCACAGCCGTTCTTTGTCTTTGGGCATAACATGGCGAAAGGCGGCGTATTGCTAAATACACGTGCAGACCACTTACTAGATGCGCGCCCGTTGTTTAGAGCGGGCCACATTGAGGTGGCGGAAGTGGAAGGCATGTCTTTCCCTGTGAAATTGGATACGGGCGCGGATGTGAGCTCAATTAATGCTCATAACATCAAGCAGTTCGAGAAAGATGGTAAAGACATGGTGAGCTTCACCTACGAGAACGACAGCGGCATGAAGAAAGAATTTACCAAGCCCGTTGTCGACGTGATGCGCATCAAAGCCAAGAAAGGTGAGAAAGCCAACGTACGCCCTGTGGTGGAAATGCACGTTAAGCTGGGTGAACTGGAGAAGAAGATTCGCGTTAACTTGCAAGATCGTAGCCGCTTCCATTACAGCATGATTCTGGGTAAGAACTTCTTGAAGCACGGTGCGATCGTTGCCAGCGATACCAACTACATTGTGACCGAGAAGCCAGACTACGAAGAGTAATCCTCAAGATTGGTACCTTAAAACGCAAAAGCCGCACTAAAAAGTGCGGCTTTCTTTTATCCGGTTGCAGAATCAATGTTGTTCGGCTTGGTAGCGAATGCTGTTGATAAACCATTCTTTGTAGCCTTCCGGCGTTCTTACTGCGAATTCGTCATCGACTTCTTTTTTTAGTAGTGCGCGAGCCATTGGGGAATCAATCGAGATATAGCCTTTCGCATCACCATAGATTTCATCAGGACCAACGATGCGGAAATTCTTCACATCGCCCGCTTCATTCTCAATTTCCACCCAAGCACCAAAGAACACTTTGCCTTCTTGCTGAGGTGAGTAATCCACCACTTTGACTTGCTCTAGGCGCTTACGTAAGTATCTGACACGACGGTCAATTTCACGCAGGCGTTTTTTGTTGTACTGATAATCTGCGTTTTCGCTTCGGTCGCCCAAACTTGCTGCCCAAGTAACTTTTTTGGTGACTTCTGGGCGTTCTTCTCGCCATAAAAAGTCGAGTTCGGTTTTTAGGCGATTGTAGCCTTCACGGGTAATTAAATTGGTTTTCATTAGAAGTAAATCAGCCGTTATTGGATTCTGTTGATCATATACCCAAGTAACC
>NZ_BCUF01000040.1 GCF_001591145.1 Vibrio harveyi NBRC 15634 = ATCC 14126 = KCTC 12724
CAATGACACGCTTCCAAAGGGCACTCTTTGCAAATAGTAAGGGTCTTGGTTTGTATACTTTGTTAGCGACTCCTGATTTAGACCCACTAGACTTTTAAATCACCGCCGCGTTTACAAACCAAGTCATTCTCGCTGAACCTAGCATCTCGAGTTTACTTGGGTATACAGTTGGGTCTACACAGGAATCAAAAAGAATGAGGTATCAAGAGTCGCCGTACTGATCAAAGAAACATCCCGAAGCAGTATAAATCTAGAGCGGTGATCAACCACATGCAATCACCGTTAAATCTAACATTTAATAGCGATTACGCTACGTAACCTACTACCTTAGCAGGGTTTCCCATTACTATAGCTTTTGAAGGAACGTCTTTTGTAACAACGGCACCAGCACCAACCATTGAACGCTCTCCAATTGTAATCCCTGGTAAAATTGTTGCATTGGCTCCTATTGATGCTCCTCGTTGAACCAATGTCCTCATAAATTTCTCTGGATATACTTTTGAACGTGGATATTTATCATTACTAAACACCACTGAAGGACCAATAAACGCCCCATCCTCAATAGTGATGCCATCCCAAACATAAACACCTGATTTTATCGTTACGTCATCACCTATAACGACATCATTCTCGATTAAAGTATGAGCACATATGTTGCAGTTGGAGCCTATAACAGCATTCGCAAATATAATCGAAAACTGCCAAACTCTCGTATCCTCTCCAATAGCATTGCTCTTAACATCGCTTAACTCATGTATAAACATATTCTGACCCAGTTGAAACACCAGTTAATTCTAGACCGTAATTCTTATTGATAAATTTCTCAGGTCGTTTTCTTTACGATTCTGCGCATGCCATCTAAAAACAAAATATGTTACAAATGAGTGCTGGCATTGTTGTTTACGCTACTGCAGACGGTAACGAGATTTTGGAGAGCGGAGTCTACCGCCAGTTCGGTAGATCACCAAAGAGAATAAGATAAGCGCACAACCGACGAGTTTATTAGAGGTCAGCACTTCGCCGTACCAAATCACACTCAAGATCACTGTCCAGACAGGTTCAAGGATCATAATCAGTGCAGCGTTACCCGCTTGGACAAACTTTTGTCCCATGGTTTGCATCACATAACGCAAGCTGGTTGCCAAAAGCGTACTCAGCGCAAACCAAATCCAAATAGACGTCGATACTTCAGTTGGCACCGTTTCCACCAAAGATGAAATCAACAAACCAATCAAACCCGTGACAAACAATTGGATGCACGTCAGTAACAACACAGGCAATTTTTGCGAATACTTGCTGTTTACGTTGAAGTGCAGAGCGAGCATCAAAGCAGCGCCTAAGAACCAAAGTTGACTGCTAGATTGTTGCCAACCACCAGCTAAAGACAAACACCCTAAGCCAAGAATCGCGATTGGTAGTGACACCCAAAAAATTCGTTGAGGTCTTTGACGAAACATAATCCACGCGACAATGGGTACGAACAGCATTGATAGGCTCATGATGAATGCGCCCTCACCTAACGTATCACTAATTGAAATCGCGTAGATCCAACACATCAGCGCGCCTCCCAAAAGCACACCAACGCCTGCCGCGGCAAAAATATCTTTCTTATTGGCAGCACGAAGCGGTTTGATACACAGAGGCAACAAACACAGTGAAGCGATAGTGAATCGCAGACCGATAAATCCGAATGGAGGGAGACCTTGAATGGTTTCTTTAGAGAAGATCCACCCTAATGCCGCTATCATCGTAGTAGCGACGAGCACGAATGCAGCTTTGCGTTCTGAGTTAAACATAATTACTCACAAAAAAGACCCTACGAAGGATTCGTTAGGGGTTCATATATCATTGATTTTAATGCGTGATTGCTAGTTATATTTACATCGCAAATGCTGGACTAAATGTGTACTTAGACTGAGGAGTGTTAACGTTTGCGAAGCGTTCACAGTATACATTGTGACTAATTCATCATCGAGAAAATTACTGTGAAACCCTGTCATTATTTTGTTATTTGAAGCCATCAGAATAACAAGAATCCTTTAGGTAAAAACTCAAATACAGTACGGAATAACCTAAGTCTAAATTCGGGGCAAAATGTTACAATAGCAACGAAACAAAACAGACGTCAGGAGGTGCTTTATGAGACATTCAACCGTACTCTTTTTCATTCTGATCGCCTTGCTTATCATTGCTCCAATTGCGCTCGGCTCGCTGTTTAGTCTTATCTCCTCTTTTCGCGTGAGTACTATCGAAGCCGATCCAATATCCATCACACATATCTACGATATGATGATCTACCGCGGTCGATAATGTGTTTTGAAAGATCTCCTATTCTCTAACCGCTCTTGCTTATACCCAAGTAGCCTCGAGATGCTAGGTTCAGCGAGAATAACTTAGTTTGTAGACGCGGCGGCGATCTAAAAGTCTAGTGGGTATAAATCAGGGCGGTTTTCAATTTCCTTCACCTCTTAAAACAATACTGAGCCCACTCAAATCAAACAAAACTCACCATTTTTCAAAAGGCAAAAGCTAAGCACCTCTTTTCACTTTAGTTTTATTGGTAATGATTTTGTCCAATCCATCGAGTTGGCGCGTATTAGTAATGAAAACCACAACTAAATCGGCTTGTACATAGCGATATCGCCAGTACCTGCTTACTCTTTAACCTACAACAATAAAAAACAAACCCGTTCATTCACCTCACGAATAAGAGCGAAGAACCTGTTTGTAAAACGCCCAAGTTAGTGAAAACGCATTCAAATTACTAGGGAATCAGTGATGAGATTAAAGAACACACAATGCATGAGCACAGTGCTGAAGACGGCTCTCGTCGTCACTATGTGCTTCTCTCCGATCACCTTCGCATCCGACACCAATACCGATGCTCAATTTGAGGTTGGTAAGGAAAAGGCGAAAGTATGTATGACGTGTCATGGTACCGACGGAATTTCTACTATCGACGCCTACCCGAATTTGCGCGGTCAGAAAAAGAGCTATCTAATTTCGTCTTTGAAGGATTACAAAGCGCGTGAGCGCACAAGTGGTCTGGCGGTATTAATGCAGCAGCAAGCTGATGCACTTTCTGATCAAGATATCGAAGACATCGCCCATTACTACTCACAGTTAGGTAACGAGCCGCAGCCTTAAACGAGGAGCGTTCTTATGGAACAAGCAGCAACTCAATACAACACTCAAGTTGTGAAGTATTTTGTGTTGGCATCGTTAGTGTGGGCTATTGCAGGGATGATCATCGGTGTCATTCTTGCCGCGCAGTTATATTGGCCCGTGCTCAACTTTGATTCTCAATACTTCCAATTCGGTCGCCTGAGACCATTACATACTTCCGGCGTGATATACGGTTTTGTCGTCAACATTTTGATGGGTACTTCTCTTTACATCGCTCAACGCACCGGACGCTATAATCTCTTCAATCAAAGTTTATCTTGGATGGTTTTCTGGGGATGGCAATTGGTACTGTTCTTAGCACTCGTTACGTTACCGGCTGGCTACACGACATCTAAGGAGTATGCAGAATTAGAGTGGCCAATCGACGTACTGATCGTCTTGGTCTGGGTGCTCTACGCTGTGCTGTTTTTCGGCACGATTGCGAAGCGGAAAGTTGACCATATCTTCGTTGCAAACTGGTTCTTCGCCGCCTTTATCATTGTTATTGCGATGATCTTCATCGTGAACAACCTTGCCATGCCCGTCTCTTTGATGAAGTCCTATTCTGTGTTTGCCGGAGCACAAGACGCTATCGTGCAATGGTGGTGGGGGCACAACGCGGTGGGCTTTTTGCTGACTGCCGGTGTGATTGGTATGAACTATTATTTCATACCTAAAGCCGCTGACCGCCCTATCTACTCTTACCGTTTGTCTGTGATCCACTTTTGGGGGTTGGTTGGTTTTTACACTTGGGCAGGTACTCATCATTTGGTTTATTCATCAGTACCGGTTTGGGTGCAAAACATTGGCATCATCATGTCTCTCATCCTTTGGCTTCCTTCTTGGGCAGGCGCTTTCAACAGTGCGATGACACTTCTACAAAACAAAGAGAAGCTCAAATCTGACTACATTTGCCTGTTCTTCTTCTCGGCAATTCTTTACTACTGCTTGGCCACATTTGAAGGGCCTCTATTGGCGATTCGCTGGTTCAATATGCTAGCGCATAACACCGAATGGGTGATCGGGCACGTTCACTCTGGCGCATTAGGTTGGGTGGGCATGTCCGGCATTGCGGTGTTCTATTACTTCATCCCGCGTCTGTGGAACAAAACCGAACTTTGGTCGCAGCGTTTGATCAAGTGGCACTTCTGGCTCGCCCATGCTGGTGTCGCCATCTACGCTATCGCACTTTGGGTAGCAGGCATTGGCGAAGGCTACATGTGGCTAACCCAAAACGAGAATGGCGAACTGGTTTACAGCTTTATTGAAGCCATGAACTTTAAAGCGCCATGGTTGTTCTTACGTTTCTTCGGTGGCGCACTCTTTGTACTTGGTTTGTTCCTGATGGCGTTTAACTTGTATAAGACCGTGCGTTCTCCATCCGTACTAGTGGCAAAGGAGGCATAAGATGAGCAAAGACTTTACTCACTCAGTTATCATCTTAATCATCACCACGGTGGTTGTAGCTTCTTTTTCACTCGCAGTTTGGGTTGTGCCGAATATTCTTCGCACGGATGACATCGCCAAAGGCAGTTTAGCTAAGCCCCTAACCGCAATTGAGCTTGCGGGTCGCGATATCTACATCAGCGAAGGTTGCCATGTGTGCCACACACAAATGGTTCGCCCATTGGAACCAGAAATCAAGCGCAATGGTCGCGCTAACCAAGAGTCTGATGATATTTACGAGTTCCCAAACTTGTGGGGGTCTAAACGTACTGGACCAGACTTAACCAACCTAGGCCGGAAATATTCGGACCAATGGCATGTATTGCACCTTATCGATCCACGCCAAGTTGTACCAACATCCATCATGCCTGCTTACCCTTGGTTGTTTGAGCAAACTCTGTCTGGTAATGCCATTGGCAACAAGATGGAAACACTGCGTACGTTAGGCGTACCCTATACCGACCAAGAGATATCAGACGCACGTCTACAAATTCGAGGTAAAACCAAGGGTGAAGCTTTGATTCGTTACCTTCAAAGCCTTGGTCAAGACACAGCACAGGAGGTGGCACCATGAGCACATTCTGGAACTGGTGGGCAGTTGCCTGCACCATAATATTTTTTGCCCTTATGGTAAGTGTTATCGTCAAGTATTGGCGAAGCAACCACAAAGCAGATCAAGACCACACCATTGCTTCTTTTGATGGTATAGATGAGAAAGATGCCCCACCACCTAAGCTGCTGTTTATAAGTTACGCTGTCGCGTTTTTACTCTCTGCAGGCTATTTAGTGTTGTATCCAGGGCTAGGTGAATGGAAAGGATTGGTGAATTATGACCAAGGAAATGACAAACTCAGCTCACCTTCGACCACACTCGATCAGCAGTTTAGCCAAGTAACAAACACCTCTTTGGCGGTACTTGCACAAAATACCGACATCGTACGCACTGGACGCATGCTGTTTCAGACCCATTGCGCCGCTTGTCATAGAGATAACGCGCAAGGGCAAAAACACTTTCCTAACCTTATCGATAAAGAATGGATGTATGGTGGAGATGACGATGCCATTATTCACTCCATCGCAAAAGGGCGTAACGGTGCTATGCCGGGATGGGTAGAGGTAATGAGAAAAGACGAAGTAAATAAAGTCGCCTATTACCTCGCCTCTCTCAATCAACGCCACAGTGACGTGCCAGAGGTAAAAGTTGAACTTGGTAAACGTCTGTTTGTGGAATACTGCGCTTCATGCCATGGAGATGGCTCCATCGCAAACCAACAAACCGGTGTGCCTGATTTGTCAGACAGCGTTTGGCTTCATGGCGGCAGCATCGAAGAGATTCAACACACCATCAATTACGGTTTGAATAATCTGATGCCAGCGTTTGAAAACCAGCTTTCCGAAAACGAGATCCTCGCCATTGGCGCTTACATCCATAAAGCAGGCGAAGAGGAAGAGCAAAAACTCTCAGCGCTTAATGCCGAGTCTGTCGAACGTGGCGAGTACTTGGCACACGCCGGTGATTGTGTCGCTTGTCATAGTGCGGAAGGTGGCGAACCTTTTGCGGGCGGTCTGCCGTTTGTTACGCCTTTTGGTACCATCTACTCCACTAACATCACGCCTCATGCCAGTGAAGGTATTGGTGAGTATAACTATGATGACTTTCGTGATGCACTCGTAAAAGGTAAAGGCAAACATGGTTATCTCTACCCTGCTATGCCTTACACCTCATATCAATATCTGACTGAACAAGATATGACGGATTTGTGGGAGTACATGCAGTCTATCCCTGCCGTGGCGCGTCGTAACGATGAAAACCACATGATGTTCCCATCGAACATTCGTCTTGGTCTCCTTGGTTGGAACATTGTCTTTATGGACACCGATCCTATCGACTACAACCTACCTTCAGAGCTTGAGGGCGTGGTGGTGGACGTCGAGAAGTGGCAGAAAGGTAAATATTGGGTGGCAGGTTTAGGGCACTGTTCAGAGTGCCATACGCCGCGTAACATTGCTCAAGCGCTAATCCCTGAACGCATCTTCCAAGGCAACTTGATAGATGGTTGGAACGCACCTGACATTACGTCTACAGAGCTGTATGTGGGCGGTTGGGATGAGAAAACACTAACCGACTTCTTGCACACCGGTCACTCAGACAAAGGTACCGCTTTTGCCGGGATGGCTGACGTGGTCAAAAACAGCTTGAGTTTGATGACGCGCGAAGACATCGAGTCCATGTCCTATTACCTACTCAGCGGTGACGTAAACAACTTCATTGCTGCCGATGCGGTGCCTTTAGAGCCGAAAGGGTTCGATGAAGCTGCCTATCAAGATCCGATCTATGCTACTTACAAACAAACGTGTGGCGCGTGTCATGGGAACGATGGTAAAGGTCGAGACCCTATTGCACCAACGCTCTTGAACAATGGCATCATCATGCACAGTGACCCATTCAACACTATTGCGGTAACGGTGCGTGGCTTGCAGCCTACCTATATTGATCCGGAGCGTAACTTCATGCCGATGGCAAGTTTTGAGGATATCCTCTCTGACGCACGTTTAGCCGAGCTCATTACCTTTGTACGTAGGCATCTAGGGGATCAACAGCAGGAAGTGACGGCGGCAGATGTGCGAGAAGTGAGAGAAACATTGGAAGCGGCTGGATATGCTGGCGGTCTGCACACCACCCCAGACATGTACGACAGGCGCGACAACACTATCAACATTCGTTAGGGTCAGCAGACTTCAGGACCTGTTTTCCCTAGCTGACGGGAATAAAAAAAGCCAATCACAATTGGGTGATTGGCTATATATTTCTGTGAACAATCTGGTTCACTAACAACGTCAGTTGGCTAGGTGACCCTCGGCTTAAAAGGGTCATATAAACTAAAGCATTAGACATGCCAACTTTTCGATGCAGTAAAACCGATTGTTATTTAATCATTTGCAGTCAAATTGAACGAATAATCACATTAACCACTTTCCACTCATTGCATATTGCGAACAAGACCTTGCAATATGCAAATGCAATCTTCAATTCATTTATGGCTTACGGGCGAGATCTCTCGCTAAAATTAATGCCAAACCGAAGACTTGAAGAAACAAACCAATACTTTTATACCAAGCCATCTTTTCTTCCAAACCTGTCATCACTTCCGTGGTTTCCAAGTTGGCAAGGTAATAGCTGTCTATACGATTACGGTAGTTATTTTGCGCCTGATTGATCTCAGACATCAGATTAGGTAACTGTTCAATTTGGATTGGACTGACTTCCTGCCCTGTCCATGCTGACAAATGCCCTCTCAACACTTGGTTCATTTCTTCTGAAACAGGTTCACTCTGAGCAAGGTGCAAATGCAACAACAATACTTCCCGCTTTCGCTCCAATGTTTCGACACTATTCCAAGCGAGTTGTATCGAATAGAGGTTATCGGCTTTTTGTTCAGCCAGTAAACTGATCTCTTTACCGAGTTTATCTAACACAACACTGGTTAAGATAATCGCAGCAATATTAAGAACCAGTCCAACAAACACCAATAGCCATGCAGGCGGTAAGTATGTCGATTTTTTTACCATAAGCTCCCGTAAGGTAAATAGATCAAGTTAAGGGCTACTAAACCAATCATAGTAAAGAAGGTTAACTTCATCCCTGTAATTCGACCTTTTAAATCCTCACCGAGAATTCCCTTTGCGTGAATCACACGCCCAATCACAAATACAATACCAGCAAGGTGTATCCACAGTAGCGAAGCGCCGTTGTATTCTAATAACGCCATTAAAATGAGAGTGATAGGAACGTATTCACTTGCATTGCTTTGTGCGCTGCGAGCGATTTGAAGCGCCTCAACTCCACCATCGGCGTAAGCGATTTTGTTGCTGCGGCGTTGCTTGATGACTTGAAAAGCGAGCCAGATGAGCAGTAATGCGAGAATAGATGCGTAAAGCGCGGTAACCATAAAACTTCCTTCTTTAGATATTATTGTGAGCTAATTATTCTATAAAAAACACATTTATAAAATACATACATTCTTGATTTAGAGTGACTAGATCTTTAAATCGCCGCCGCGTCTACAAACCAAGGCATTCTACCTGAACCGGGCATCCCGAAGTTGCTTGGGTATAAATTAGCCCTATAAATCTAAAGAAAGAAATCATCAAAGAGAGTGGTTAGCGAGCTTTTTACGCTTAGAAAGCTTGGCGATACCTTCGCAGATCGTGAACAGCAGACCCACCCAAATAAAAGCAAATGTCACCGCTTTTACACTATCGAATAGTTCACCAAAGAACACGACGGCCAATACAAATTGAAGACTCGGTTCAATGTATTGCATCAACCCTACTGTAGACAGGTTAGTAATTCGGATCGCAATCGAATAAAAAATCAGTGGGAGAATAGTTACTGGCGCACTTCCTAAATAAAGCATGAACGTGGTCATATCGACGGTTGAAGATAACTCACCGATCGTCCATTGCTTAAACATCAGATATGCCAATGCGATTGGGGTAAGCACCACCGCTTCAATAAAGAGTGTTGTACTCCAATCAAAGTTAATCTTTTTCTTAAATAAGCCATAAAGAGAAAAGAATAAGCCCATTGTCAGTGCCACTAATGGTAACTGACCATATTGGATAACCTGATAAACTACACCGATGGTTGCTAAAAGAATGGCGATGAACTGACCTCTTGACAGCTTATCACCAAGGACAAAAACACCCAGCGCAACAGAAACCAAAGGTCCAATAAAGAAGCCTAAGCTCGCATCAATAACACGGTTATTGGTTAACGCCCAAGTGAATGCAACCCAAGAAATACACATTAGGCTACTTGCAACAAAGGTATACCAAAGGGACTTTTTATCTTTCCAGATAGCAGCCCATTTCGGCATGTGATGCGTGATCACCAGTACCAATAGAAACCCCACAGGTACAGAGCCGATGATGCGCAGCGCCAACAGTTCATCCATTGATGCATTTGGCAGAAAGCGATAGTAAACAGGCAACAATCCCCAGATAACAAAGGAAAGTGCAGCCATAAAATTGCCGTAACGATTGTTGTTCATAACTGACTCGACAAATAAAAAAGTGACGCGATTCTATAGAGCAAATTTGGTTTGTAAAGCGAAACAAAAGGACCAATATTCGCTATAAGGCTAGGCCTTGAATTACCGCGGTAATTCCACTAATAAAACACAGCGCTAGCGCACCGAAACGCACTTTTTCTTTAGGCAAGGACTGTGTTGTTTTTATTGCCAACCAATAGCCGAACGCGGCTACAGGCAGTAAAGGCAAAGTAATGATCAAATGATGAAGATTGAAGAATCCCACCGGAATTTGAACCACCAACGAGATAATAGAGCTAAACACAAAGAAAGCAGAAAGGTTACCACGTAACTGATTCGCTTCTTGATGCTGAAGTAGTAACGCCATCGGCGGTCCACCGATCGCGGAGCTTGTACCAAAGAGCCCCGAAAAGAAACCTGCAAACGTCATGCGTCCTGGTGTTGGCTCAATGCGAAAAGGTAAGACACTCACAGCCACAGCAAAAAGCACGAGAAAACCAATCCAAAGCGTTAACGCTTCTGTCGAAACATAAAACAACAGCGCCCCACCCGCTAACGATCCGGGAATACGACCGATCAACGCCATCTTCAAACCACCGAGTTCAACATTACTGCGGTGCTTCATCGCATTCATTAATGAAATAAACAATGCAACTAAACAGATGGGAGCAGGAACGTATTCCGGAGCCCATAGAATAAGTAGTGGAGCCGCGACAATAGCCAAGCCAAAGCCAATAGCCGTTTGTACATAAGAGCCGAGGAAAATCAGCCCCATTGCAAGCAAATTAGTAGAATCGAATTCCATCGATGCGTTCTTATATTTTATCTATTTATTAGAGAGTTAGTTAAATATAAATTATCTATTATTCACCTACTCTCGCCCTGCGTAGGATTCATCAAACCTATCTAAAACACAATCAAAATATTTCAATAACCGAACTTTAGAGGCTCACTTTCTGCAACTTCGAATTTTGTACAAAGATGCAATGTTTAATTTATCAATACTCCTCTATCCAGAACACAAAATCGACATTATAATCAGCGGCTTTTATAGAGTGAATGCACTATCAAAATTCACCACACGTAGAATTTCACAGTCTAAGGCACTAAATAACAAATAAATATTAGACTATCGTATCAACCTAACTTAAAGATGGTTTATGAAAAGAAAATCAGGTTTTACTTTAATTGAGCTTGTTGTTGTAATCGTAATTCTTGGCATCCTTGCTGTCACTGCCGCACCCCGCTTCTTAAACATTCAAGATGATGCTCGCGAAGCGCGTTTGGAAGGAATGAAAGGTGCAATTGCATCAGCTCTTGCCATTGGGTATGGAAAAATGGCAACTGCGGGACTAGAAAGCGTACCTTACGTCTCTAATAAAAAGACAGCTTACCCTGCAACTAACCTGCCATTTGATGGCTGTAAGACAAGTGACTCGATGCAATGCACTTTCCTATATGGTTACCCAGATGCAGATGACCACACTATTGGTCTACTGATTCAAGGAATAAATGAGAGCAGCAATTCCGATTGGAAGACATTTCATCACGAGGCCGGTTCTTTTACTCGAGAGATGGTTATCGCTCCAAGAGACGACCCTCGTGCAAGCCTTACTCAATGTGGCATTTTATATGGACCACCGATGAGTAAAAACAAAAGTTATAAACTAGAAATTTTACCTTGTCCTAAATAACAAAAAAGGCTGCCAATCGGCAGCCTTTTGTCATCTTGTTCTCTGCTTATGCAAAGTTAAACACGTATTTATCCATCATATTGACCATACGACCAATCTCTGGCTTAGTAATCGTGTCATTTGCCCCTAGTGATAGTGCTTTCGCACGGTTATCTTCACTCATTAGAGAAGAAAACATCACGATTGGCATTTCATTGTAGGCTTCCGTTTCACGTAGTCGTTTTACCAAGTGCATACCATCCATACGCGGCATTTCAACGTCGGTAACAACAGCATCAAGCAGCTCACGCACTGGCAGTTGTTCTTGTTTCGCTACTTCGATGAGACTCATTAATTTCTCGTAAGCTTCGCCGCCGTCTTTACATGTGATCACGTTATAGCCTGCTGATGCTAAAGTATCTTGAATAAGTGAGCGAATAAACGCTGAATCGTCCACAACCATAACGGTTTTCGCATTACGCTTACCAACCATACGCTGGTTAAGGTCAACCGATTTATCACCCGTTACGTCGTATTTTTCCATACTCAGCTCTGGGTTGATGTCTGCAATGATTTTCTCGAAGTCGAGGATCATGATCAGATTGCCATCTTTGCGAACAACAGCAACCACACAGTCCTGTTCACCAGCTTCTAGGAACTGGCTCGGTGATTCTACGTCATTCCAAGAAATACGGTGGATGCGTGAAATGCTGTCAATCAAGAAGCCATTCGTCATCTTGTTGAAATCCGTCACAATCACAAACTTACGCTCTAAGTCGCGACGAGTCGGAACGCCAAGCCAACCAGCAAGGTCCACCAACGGAGTTAACACTTCACGGGAAGAGAACACGCCAATCATATGCGGTTGTGCGTTCGGATAATCGGTAGTCTCTGGTACGCGAATCACTTCGCGAACTTTAGCGACGTTAATACCGTAATAACATGTTTTTGTGCTGCCATCTGGCATCTGTTTTTCTAGGTGGAACTCAATGATTTCAAGCTCATTGGTACCACTCTCAGTCAATATAGTGCTGGTTACGTTACTCATAAACACAATTATCCAAAATACGCACCAAGAAAAAGGCTTGATGCAATGCCACAGAGAATCACTTCACAGGCGAAAAAATCCAAGAGTCCTTTTGTAGTCGTTGAGACAGAATTTGTAAATAATCAAAAGGATGCTGACTGCACACTTCTATATCAAATGCTTAAAATTTGTCTCATTTTTGTACAAAACACATTCAAGTATTCAATATTGCAGCTGGGCTCCTTAAGTTAACGGCAGGGAAAACAAAAAGTTTAGCCATAATTAGTAAAGAATCAGTGAGTTTTAATGACCGCTTCGTTATCTACGCGATGACGCTCGCCATAAACCCCTTCTTCGGTTCTGATACCACAACTGATGATCATGGTGATTTGATCACTGTCTCTTAGATTAAGCAACTGTTTGACACGTTTTGAATCGAAGCCTTCCATTGGGCAAGTGTCATAGCCTTTTTCTCTCATCGCGTACATAAAAGTCATCGCTGCCAAAGAAACACTCTTGTGCAAACAAACACGTACGTCACTTTTAGCCACTTCTCTTACCATCGGCTTGTTTCGACCTAGCCACCAGCTGTATAACTTGCGTACCGCCCCGCGTATGCCAAATGCATCATTGTTATAAACCATTGGGATAAGTTTTTCGTAATACTTTAGAGCGCGCTTGGCCGCAGCGTCGTCACGGCCTTCAAAAGCTTGGCGCACAGTCTCTGCGTTGCGCTTTGCGCGCTCTTCCCAGTTATGAGTAGTCGCCACAAAAACGACTAACTCATTCGCCGTTTTTGCCGCATTTTGTCCCATGCAGAAGTCGGCTAATTTCGCTCGCTTCTCCGCTGAAATCACTCGATGAAATTCCCACATCTGCATATTACTGCTGTTTGGGCTAAGCGTGGTCAACGCCAGCGCCTTGGCTACATCATCATGGTTAAATTCAGCATTCGCATCGTACTTTCTAACGGAACGACGTGAATGAACAATAGATTCAAAAGAAGATTGGCTCATAACGGACTCAAAACTTAGGTAAAAGCGCGATCTTTACTGATTCATTGCTTAGCTGCAAGTATAAATACACCATCAGGTAAAATTTCGCTCCTAACATCTCTCTATTGCAGCTTAAAGAATCGAATTTGATCAGATAAGTTAACCGACATTCTTGCTAGCTCATCTGTTGCCTGATTGCAGTCTTGAATCATATTAACGGTTTGCTCCACTTGATCGCGTACCGATACCACGCTTTGATTGATCATTTCAGCCGTGGCACTTTGTTCTTCCGTCGCCGTAGCGATTTGAGTGTTAAGCGCATTCGTCTGTTCAATATTCCCCGAAATACTCACAAAGGCTTCATTCGCTGAGGCTGATTGCTGTACCGTTTCTTCTAGCATGCGTTGCCCAGCATTAATGGAATCAACCACCTGAGTCGTATTCTGTTGCAGCGTACTGATGCGATGACCGATCTTTTCTACCGCCTTCTGGGTTTCTTGAGCCAGTTGACGCACCTCATCCGCTACAACAGCAAAACCACGACCTTGATCGCCAGCACGCGCGGCCTCAATCGCTGCATTGAGTGCCAGAAGGTTTGTCTGTTCAGCAATGGTTTGAATCACTTCCGTAATATCCGCAACCTCTGCTGTCCCATTAGACAAGGTAGCCACCTCTTGGCTCATGGTTCCCATTTGCGTGGCTAAACCGCCCACCTGCTCCATGGCTCGTTGCATGACAGTCTGCCCTTGTTCAGAGACACTCGTCGCCAACGCAGCTTCTTGTGATGCCCCACTCGCACTTTGGGCGACTTCGGTGATGGCTACCGTCATTTGGTTCACCGCGGTGGCAACTTGATCAGTTTCTAATTGCTGGGCTTGCGCATTCGTCAGAATTTCTCCGTTTGCTGCCGACAACTCTTCTGATGCCGAAGCAAGCAAGTCACTACAAGACACCACACCTGACACCGTTTTATACAGCTGCGCTTCCATATGGTGCAACGCATCAAGCATTTCAGCGATTTCATCATTCCCTTTCACCTGATCACGCCTCATCCCGATTTCACCACGACTCAGCTTTTCAGCTACTTGCTTAGCAAACTGAACATTCGCGGTAATATCATGCGAAATATACAGAGATAAGAAGGTGACGATTGGCAATCCAATCAACAAGGCTAACGTCACATTGATGATTGCCTCTTCAGTGGATTGTTGAATCTCATATTTCAATGCATTTTGATCATTAACGGCATCGACTCTGATGCCATTCAGTTGTTCAGCAATATCAAAACCAATCTCTTTAAGTACTTCCCAACGATCGTTTCGAGTCCGAATCGTGCTGGCAACTTGAGACAACGAGTGAGCAAAGCCTTCTGTCAGTTCAATGAGTTGTTCTTGGCTTGCGAAGCTTAACTTGGACAAATCACTTTTCCATTGCGATAGCTGATCTTGAAACTGTTCGTAATCTTGCTCGTTATTGGTTAACAGATACTCCGTAGCTTCTTGCGTCAACGCTTTAAATACCATAGCTACGCGAGAAACTTCCGAACGTTGCTTACTAAGCACTTCTGACTCACTCAGTCGTCGCGATATTTTTGCTTCAATCTGCTTTTGAAAAGAAACCAGTTCAAGAACAGAAGCGTCACGTTCTCGCATTAATTGCGAAACTTCAGTTAAGTTTGTTATATAACTTTCGAGTTGCGAGGTGACTTTTTCAAAGCGCTCCTTCCGCTCATTATCTGTCGACTTCAAAGCCTGCTTTTGTGCCTCTTGTTGCGCTAATTTCAAGCTTTCAATTGCTCGATTAAAAAATTGAGGGTCGCGGTTTGTACGATACGTCAATGCATTGATTCGAGCCTTCAACAGATTTGCTTCAACGTCTGTCGCTTCAAAAGCCGCCTCATCGATTGATTGAAAGTGAATAAAATTTGAATTGACCTGTTTGGTCGTAAAAAAGCCAACAGCAGACACTGTAGACAGCACCAAAATAACGGCACTCAAGATCAGATAAAATTTATGTTTTATTTTTTTAATTCTATTAAGCATTCCGCATACTCCATAACAACAGCAAGTGGAAATACTAAAAACCTAACGGATAAGTCGCAAACTCGCCCCAATACACAAACAACACTATCTTGTTGTTATGATTGAATTTATTCGAATATGTAAGCCTTTTCCGACGGCAAAGAAAGATTGGTACTTCAACTGAGGTCAGTGATTCTTTCGTGCCGTATCTCTTTGATTCCATTATCTACCACGCGACACTTTCTAAAAAATGAGACACACTTTTTCAAATAATGAAATTGTCATTTTCACCCACACGGCAAGGATTTTTCCTACAATCCCTTCTCGTTAAATGAGTGCTGAATGGAAGCGGCAAGTAAATTGAAATATAAGGTGAGGCACAAAATATGAATAACGTTCTTATTATCGACGACCAACCGTTATATAGCGAAGCGCTCGCTTCTCTTGTTCAAAACGCTTTCCAAACTGTGAACGTTGTAGAATCAACTGACAGTGCCGAAGTTATGGAGCTCATTCGCAACCAGCCTGTTGACTTGGTTATTTTAGATGTAGTTTTAGGTGACAGAGACGGTATGCGTTTGGCAAAGAACATTCTAGCAACCGGTTATCAAGGAAGAATCTTATTTATTTCCTCTCGCGATTACAGCAGCTTGTCCAAAGCCGCGTTTGAAATGGGTGCGCATGGATTTTTAAATAAGAATGAATCGAAAGAGACCATTATGGATGCGATTGTTAGCGTGACGCGTGGTTATTCCATGTTTAAAGCAACGCACAATCAATCAAGCGGTAACGTTGCTTTATCGAACCGTGAAGCAATGGTCTTCCATTATTTGGCTCAAGGCTATTCAAATAAGAAGATTTCTGAACAGCTGTCATTAAGTGCAAAGACCATCAGTACTTATAAGACTCGCATATTGAAGAAATACCATGCCGAGTCCGTTGTAGAGCTACTTAATACACTTCCGCAAGATGAATGCGGCAGCTTGTGCTGCTAAGAAATGACGTACTTCGCGATAGCATCGGTTAATAGCTGATGCATCGAGTTGTAGCGATGAGATTGCTTCATTTGTATCACGACCTTTGGTCTCCCTTGAGGGTAAAAACTCTCCGGTACAGGGATAAAGGTATAACCTTCAATTGGCTTTTGATACTCAAGTAATATTGTCGCTGCAGCCTTGCTTCTTATGACTTTGAGTAGACTAGTGATATTACCAATCGTCGCAACACGGTTTATATTAATCCCACTTTGTTCGAGCGCTCGCTTGGTCACCTGCTCCCTATCCTTCCAACCGGCTAACTCAAGCAAAATGAAATCGAGCTTACACGCGGTTTCTAGATCGTTGATCCCAAGCTCTTCGGGTACCACGATGACAGCTGGCGCATAACCAATAAATTGTTGATGGATGGTTTTTGGATACTCTTCGTTAAAGTAATGCAATTGCATATCTACTTTATCAACCAAGATATCGTCTATTGTGCTATCCGTACTGCTTTCTACATTGATGTAGGCATTAGGAAATAATTCCATTAAATCAATAAGAAGCAGATCACCAAATGACTGTTGTGCTGATTGAGGCAAGCAGATTGAGATGCTTTTCTCGTACGAGAGAGGGTCGAACTCACGGCGAACTAGACAAGATTCTAACTGCCCTAGCGCATCAGTAATTTCTGGTAATTTACGCTTTAGATAATCCGTTGGTTCAAAGTGATGTGCATGGCGGATAAAGAGTTCATCTTCCAATTGAGTACGCAGGCGAGTTAGGTATTTGCTGATAGAGGCTTCGCTCTTGCCCAATGCTTTCGCAACGGGTTTCAATTGACGATGACGCTCCAGTAGCACCAGTATTTTAAGTAGGTTTAGGTCGAGATCTTTATTCACAGCACAGCTACCAAATAGGGTCAGAGATGAAAATTGAGTTCTTTATTTACCTTCAGCCAAATACACAGAAAGCAGCCTAATGAGTAAGGCTGCTTTACTATAGAAGACCAAAGTCACGTTTTGGTCAAGTTTATCAAACTCTTATACCGTTGCTTAATGACATTAAAGTCAGTTAAAGCAATTTTCAGGTTTAAGACACTGTCTTAAGTTAGTTACTTAGCTACGGTGACGCTTAGATTCATAAAGGTCCTCATCAGCGCGCATGATGACGTTGTTCAGCGTCTCATGTTCAGTGCTCATTGCAATACCAGTACTGACACTCACTTCTACATCCATACTTTTTAAGCGATTTTCTTTCACTGCAGCGCGTAGTTTCTTCGCCAAAATTAACGATTTGCTCTCACTGCAATCGGGTAATATCGCAATAAACTCATCGCCTCCCGTGCGAATAAGATAATCCGTCGACCGAAAGACCTTTTTCATGGAGTCAGCAATTATCGATATGACTTCATCTCCAACGTGGTGCCCAAATTTATCGTTAATTCGTTTAACTCGATCGCCATCAATGGCAATCACAGTAAACGGTATCATCTTAATCTTGTTCTTAAAAGCCTGCTCTTTGAACACTTTTCGATTAAACAACCCGGTTAGTTCGTCTTTCGTTGCGTCACTGATTGCGTTAGCCAGTTGAATTTTGCTCTCTTTTGACTCTTGCGCTTTTGAATAATACGCAAAGATCACAACAAAAAAGACAAAGAACAAACAGCCAAAATCGATAAGTATCTTGCTAAACGGGTATTTGTACACAATCAGGTTATTATTATCTGCTACGTACGTTTGAGTGTATGCAAACTCAGGCCAAGGATAATGAGGAAAGTACACCACAATGTGCTTATTTCCGTTGTTAATATCGACTTTGAGTTGCTTTCCTTCTGCCTTTAGCGAATCGAGAAAGATTTGCTCTCCAAATTCACCAACCAGCTCCCCTTTGAAGTAGACCGGGCTAATAATGCTAAAGGCTCGACTATCCGAATAGGTGGTTTTAAAAGGTTTAGAAATCAGAATACGGTCAGACAACTGATCTTTCCATGCCGCCAACGAACAAGAATTTGTCTCTTTACACCAATCAATATCAAAAGGCTCCGTCAAATCTTGTAGTCCATCAATAGCATTTTCAAGAATCAACTTGTTTCCTGTGTATGAACGAAAATAAAGGACGATATCAATCCGCTCGTAGACATTGGATAGATAACCTTCAGCTTCATGTAGCACTTTACGCGCAACGGCTTCCACAAAGTCTAGCTCGCTCTTTGGATCAAGCTTGTAAATCGCATCTTGAAAGCTGAACTCGGTCGCATCAGTAATCTCCTTAGCCGAAGTTCCTTCATAACGCGCTAGCTCAGACTCCAATAAGAGCCCTAGCATGATGACTTTTTGTTTGGTTTTTGAAATGCCTTGTGTGTAGATTTTAAATTGCTTCACCTCATGAGAAATGAGCATGGCTCCAATCATGGTCATTGAGGTCACAAACAAAAGCACAGCAAAGAAGAATGACAAATAAACGTTTCTCAGGTTCATTCTTTCTCCTACTACGTACCGAGCACTTTAGAGAGTTCAACGATATTCTTCACATTGTACTTATCCAAAACTCGGCGCTTGTAGGTACTTACAGTCTTATCACTGATCGAGAGTACATCCGCGATGTCTCGATTGGTTTTCCCTTGCAGCAATAACTTCATCACTGCACTCTCACGGCTGGATAACGCTGGTACATTACGATGCTCTTCAACGCTCTGCTTGAATTTGAAAAACGAATAACCTTTGGAAACAGCCTCAATCGCGTCTTTTAAGATTTCGTGGTTTTCTGATTTACATATATAACCATCAGCACCAGAGCGAAATGCCATTTGGCTATACATATGACTTGTCTCCGCAGAAAAGAAGATCACTTTTCCTGCAAAACCGTGCGATTTAATGCGCTTGTAGAAATCGTAGCCATCGCAATCAGCGAGATTTACATCCAAAATGAGCAGCCCAATTTGTTGCTCTTTCAATATTTTTAAGGCGTCTTTTGAATTGGTTACCGTTAAAACATCATTTGCAGTGCCTAGGCTCTCGACCAAAGATTTAATGGCAATGCAAACCAGCGGGTGATCATCAAAGATCAGATAGTTCAGTTTATTCATCATGCTTTTATTTCAGTATCGTTATTGCTTCTAATGGCATTGGTTTATCGATGTAATAACCCTGACATACGTCAACCGTGTATTGGCGCATCGCGTTTAGCGTCGGTTCGTCTTCCACCCCCTCTGCGACAACACTAATGTTTAAGCTTTTTGCGAGTGCACAGATGGCTAATACTATGTTTTTCTTTTTAGGGTCATTGACCAAACCTTGAATGAAAGATCGGTCTATTTTCAGTTCGTTAAAAGGCAGTTGAGCGAGCTTTTCCAACGATGATGATCCCGTACCAAAATCATCAATGCTGACGGTTACTCCACTCATTCGGAATTTAAGTAGGTTCTTGTAAAGTGCGGCATTGGTCTCAAACGTGTCTCGCTCAGTAATTTCTATCGTAAACTGGTCTGGACTGATGCCATGCTCACGGCAACGTTCGATAAAGCGAGTCGCAAATTCCGGATCTTCTAAGTTGTCATGATCAACATTCAGTGAAACATGTAACCTCAGCCCACGGTTCTTCATGTCGTATAACGCATTACTAAACACCGCATCAAACAACTCCGCAGATAAATGGCAGCGCTTCACAATAGAAAGGAAGTTGTACGGAGCTAAAACGCCGTAAATGGGATGAAACCAACGCGCTAAGGCTTCATAGCCTATGATCTCTCCCGTGTTTGCGTCCGCTAGTGGCTGGTAGTAGTTTTTAACTCGCCCCTCAGCCAAAGCAAACAAAAACTCTTGGTCTTGCACGCAAACTTGTTGCTGAAATGAAGTGAATTTCGCTGGTTGAACACCCGACTTGTTGAGCATTTCGACCACTTGCTCTTCATCGTAAGGTTTTAGAAGTTTACCGAGAACCTCGAAACTGAACGATTCGCACATCGCTCTAACGGTGGCGACAATCATCAGTTCCATTGCGCTCACTAACACAACCTTTCCCTGGTAGCCGATTTGGTTGAGCATCATCATCATGTCGACACCATCTTTATTCGGCATCTGCAAATCACAAAAAATAATGTCCACGTCCGATGTTTTGACGTGCTGAATCGCGCTATCAACATTATCGAATGTCGAGACGTCAACCCCATGCCGAGATAACATTTGCTTTAGCAAAGTGATTTGCAGTGGATGGTCATCAATCACCATCGCTTTAAGATCTTTATTCATGTGCTTTAATCCAATGTTCTGCAAGGTTGATTTCTTGTTCTATGCGCTCAATAAGGTCGGTGACATGAGCTTCAAACTCACCATCATTGGCCCTCTCGGCTTCAATGCATAACTCCGCTAAAATAGTTACTCCAATGGCGCCAAGCGCGCCTTTTATACCGTGAATAATGCGTTTTTTATCTTGTTTGCTTTTCGCAGCTTTTAGGTTTGCCACATCGTGCGCCATTGAGCTTTTAAAAACGTTGGCTATCTCCTTAGCGTCTTGCTTTCTAAATTTCTCAATCCAATCTGGCCACTGTGCCATTTTCTCTTGCCCTAAGAACGGCAGCAGTTTTGACCTTAACTTTTCAAGGTCATAAGGTTTATAAAGAATGTCATCGATGCCAATGTGTTTAGCCCGTTCGTTTGCTAAGCGAGAGTCTTCCGCGGTGACACCAATAACAGGTATTGAAGCCAGCTCTGGTGCTGCTTTGAGCTTCTTCACCAACTCAAAACCGTCCATTTCGGGCATGTGAAAATCTGTAAGAACCAACGCCACCTGATGATCGCGATTCACGTATTGCCATGCTTCAAGACCATTACTTACGATGACAGGCTCAATGCCAAGTTCTCGCAGTTGCATCGTGATCACGCTTTGGTTGATCGGGTTATCTTCTGCGACCAAAACAGTGCCGTGCTTCCAATCAAGATTGCTATTCGTGTCTTCCGTTTCAGCTGTCGGCTTTAAGGTGCAATCTTGACGCAGCAACGCCAGTAAGGTATCTGGATACTTGGCTTCTGACGGTGTTAACTCGCAGCTTCCTTTACTGCCACAATCAAGGTTTAGTCCTTGGTATTTCCCTTGCGGTGAAAACTGCCCCACCAAATTTGGCTTCACATCTGTCGACGCCATCCCCCACGCAAGGCACCAATCACGGACATTGGCAGGCAACATCGGTGAAAATGTATAAGACAGTGCCGCTTGAGGCTCTGGTTCACAGAAGGTAATAGGCAACTTCACAACCATCGTGGTGCCAAGACCGAACTGGGAATTAATACATAACTCCCCTCCCATGCAGTCCACGAGGCGATCGACAATACTCAAGCCAAGCCCTGTTCCTCCGTACTTGCGCGTAATGGTGTCATCTGCTTGAACAAACGGCTGCAAAATACCTTCGAGTTGCGTTTCCGTCATACCGATACCTGTATCCGCGATTTTTAAGATCAATCGCCCTTCATGAACGGCAATGCTGACGCTGATTTCTCCTTCGTTGGTAAACTTAACGGCATTGGAGAGTAGATTGGTCGCGATTTGGACTAAGCGTACTGCGTCCACTTTCAACCATGGATTTAAGAAGGGTTTGAAGGTCACTCGATACTCTAACCCTTTACTGGACGCTTTTGGTTCAAAGCTACGAATCACGTCACACAAGGTGTTTACAGCATGAGTTTTTACTGGCGTCACTTTCAACTGACCAGCTTCTAGCTTGGAATAATCAAGGACTTCGTCCACCAGCAGGTTCAAGTGATTTAGTGAGCGCATCGCTTGGGTGATAAGCTCTTTACTCCCCTCACTGCTGGTCTGACGGTCTAACAAGTCGAGTAGACCATGCGCAGCGGAAAGTGGTGTTCTTAACTCATGGCTCATGGTTGCCAAGAAATTCTCTCGAGAACGAACCGCAGTTTGCGCTTTTTCTTGCGCATCAATTAACGCAAACTCTCGCTCTTTTTGCTCAGTGATATCTTGAAGTACGGTCAGGACAAATTTCTTTTTGCTACTTGGAGAAAGAATGGCTTTACGTTCTCGGTAAACATGCTGAATACCAAGCTTACAGCCATTGGATGCTGTTATATCTGCGATGCGTTTACCTGCAATCACCTGACGCAATTCGATCACATTGTCGACCAAAGGTTTGGCACTTTTTCGACTTTGAATCGTGCAGCCTTTGCAACGATGGTTTTTATATAAAGAGCAATTGCTCATTTGAATTTGGTTATCTTCGCCGTGAATAAAAACAATGCTGTTGATTTCTTGAATAATCTCCATCAACCACTGCTTCTCTTTCTCCTCATTCGTTGCGTTTAGCTCTGCCAAATTGACTTTGAGCTTAAGGTGCGCCAACACGAAATACGCAACCGCCAAGAGGATCACAAACACAACCACAACAATCAGTATCATGGTGAAGATATGTTCTTCATCGTAACCGTAGACGAGATTGAAGTTTCTGTAAGTTCTATTAAGCTTTTCTATCTCTTTGGCATCAATGGTATCAATGATGCTGTCGAGTATTTTCTTTAGCTTGGTGTTATGGTCCGCTACCGCAAAAGCAATCGACAAGGTCAGCGTATCTTTTTCACTGATCAGCAACCCATCAATGTTGTCCTGCGCGATCATGCTATGCACGATGTCATCAGGGATATACGCAACTTCAATCTTGCCCTGTTTGAGATCAGTCAACAGTTGCCTAAGGTCTTCATAGCGAGTAAAGCGCTCTTCCTTCCATGAGTCGAGATTGACCAAACCTTGTTTTTTTAAACTCATTAGAATGCCAGATCGCGCGTCGTGTGCGGGATGCTCTTTCGGGTCCAATGCTTCTATTGCAACAAAGTTGTTGTGCATGAACGGCTTGGTGACTAACCAATCTGATAAGGGTGGATTCTCTACATAAGCCACAGGAACTAAGTCGGCATTGAACGCCGTCAATCCACTGTTTAAGCTGCTGCTAGGCTTTTGATATTCGAACTTCAAGCCAGTGCGAGACTGGATCAAATCGATAAAATCAGGCAGAAATCCGTCCAACTCATCGGTGTGAGGGTTTCTGAATAAGAAAGGAAACGCTTCTTCACTGCTGCTGTAGGTAATGATTTGCTTGTTTTCTAAATCTCTTCGGTATTCCACCAGCAGTTTGTCGTTGACATGATATGGGTTCGTAGACGCAACCGAGCGAATGTTTTTACCATTGCGTTCCCAGCTTAAAATTTTGTTAATACGGTCAACAAGCGCTTGGTTTGATTTGGAAGCTATAAATCTCGATTCTTCTTCATTCAGCCAACTGGGAATATCAACCGCACCATTGACAATGTCGTTCTCGTCTAAATATTGGTTGATAGCAACGTAACTTGAGATCAAAGCGTTTGCGCGACCGCCTCTGACTTCTTCAAAGGCTTTAAGGCGACTTTCCACTGTGCGGACTTTCGTCGCCCCCATATCTTCGAGGTATTCACAGTAAACGGTGCCGATAACACAAACCCATTGGATTTCTCGTGGATCACGTTGGTAATAGCTGCCTTCACGATACCAAACCGCGATGGTGCTAGAGAAAAAAGCATCCGAGAAGATAAAGCGAGATTCTCTGTCCGGCGACTTACTAAAACCAACAGCACCGTCTATCGTGCCATTCTCAATATCAGCGAACAGTTCTGGAATCGTATTGTATGAACGTAACTCAAGTTCAAGATTGAGCACTTTGGCGATGTTAGTCAGGTAATCGAGGTTGATCCCATAATAAGTGCCAATTTTGTTGCCGATTTCTGGATCTTCTGAGCGTAGCGCTATCACACCGACAAGCACGGTTTCACTAGACTCATCGCTAGCAAAGGAATATGACGGAGAGATTGTGCCGATAAATGCGACAAAAAGTATGACGGTTTTTCTTAAAATGCTGAACATAACGACTTCCACAACTTGGGAGATCAGACTAATTTGCACAGCATAAATGTCAAACTTCGACAATTTTTGAATTGTGTTTACTTCATTGTTATAAAAGCATTTTTTTGATTTTAGTCAGGACATTCTGACAAGATTATCCACCTTGGACTACAACATATTTGGGTAGGATATCCCATCATTAAACTGAAATGTGCTGTTCAACAACTAAACAGCTCAACGTTTATCGCATGTTCAACAAATTGCGTAATATAAAAACCATGCCCAAAGACATGGTTTTCCTTCAATCAAGTAAACAAACCGTTTCAGCGCCGCTGTGGTACCGGTTTTTCCCCGCTTTTTTCGCTAAATACATCGCAACATCCGCTTCGTTGATCTTTTCATCTAACGTCGCAGAGTCTTCACGAGACCAATAACTGATACCTATGCTTGCAGAAACTTCACACGTCACGTCTCCCAGAAGAAACGGTTTTTCGAGGCTCTCGATGATCCTCCTAGCAATAGGCTCACTGCTCGACGCATCACGGACCCCAATCAAAAACTCATCTCCTGCCAAGCGCGAAACCAGATCGCGTCGTGCGACACAGTTCATTAATCGTTGCGCCACGACCTTTAACAATTGGTCTCCAACTGCATGTCCATATTGGTCATTAACGGCCTTAAAACCATCCAAGTCCACAAATAAGATGTGTTGTGATGCGCCAACATCATGCTTCTCTTGGAGTCGACGAACCGCTTTAGCGCGGTTGGCAAGACCGGTCAGGGGATCATGGTTTGCCTGATAATTGAGACGTTTGAGTTCAATATCTATCGTCAAATCAGTAAAGGAAACCACAAAGGCTTCAGCTCTGCCCGTTTCACTTTTTAATACTCGCACTTTCAACTCACATGGTATCACCCGACCTTGCTGGTTTTTCAGCTCCACATGCGTTTTGTAATGTCCTGTTTTTAATAAGCGTAACTTGATCGCTTTTGTTGCTTCAAATGGAGAAAGCAATTCCAGTGTTTTAAGCGCATCCACTTCACCAAACCACTGCGTCGCTGAGTTGTTCTGCGTCTTAATATTCAAAGCACGATCGAGTACTAAAATAGCGTCTTGGTTTTGGTCAAACATCAAATCCAAAAGTTTGCGTCTTTGTTCTGACAGCGCGTGCTCCGTGATATCTCGAAGCTGAATCAGACTGCTCTTTTCAGTATCCATCGGGTTGCAAGAAATAAGGTAGCGCTTAGTTTTATCGACACTGCGTACCTCGATTCCTTCTACCGTGGTATGCGTGTCAATAGCAAACATAATGCGCTCGATTTTTAGCTGAGGCTCAAAGTAGTTCATCAACAAATTGCGGGCATTGGCGTTCACTTCTATGCCACGAAGTTCGCTTTCTGCCACTGGGTTGAAATAGGTTACTTGCTCATTCGACGATACAACAAGAACGCAACGTTGCATCGCATCGAGCGCGCTTCGAATATAACGGTTTTTGTCTTCAACTCGTTTCAATACTTGAGCCACTTGAGATTCTCGCTCAGCAAGGCTCATTGTCATTTCGTTAAAACACTCGGTCAGTTTCCCCACTTCATCTTGATGATAAACCGGTAATGCTTTGCGAATAACACCGACCCGCCCCATATGTTCAACTGAGCGATGTAAAGACAACAAAGGAAGCGAAATTAATGAATGCAATAATTTGGCTAATGCCCAAGCACAGATTGAGAGTAACAGGACAATCACACCCAAGGATAACCACATTTTACGTTCATGAATTAGCAAGCTTTCAAGCGAAACCCAAATCTCAAGTGCACCGAGCTTCTCCCCTCCTAACAATACATCATTGTGGCGCATGACTACGCTTTGATTAGCGCACAACAATTCACGACCATGCCAAGCACACTCTTTTGGTAAATCTTCAATAGAAGCGATGGTTTGGTCGTGTTGGTTGATCACCACAGCAGAAATAATATCTGGGTCAAAGCTTAAGTTAATCAATTGCTCTTTTGCAGAATACGCATCGTCAAACATCAAGGATGCTTGAAGTGTATTTGCCACGCCTTGACCAAGGATATTGATTCGGCGATCTAAAGCACTCTCTTGCGCAATCACCAAGTATTGTATGGCTAGGGTGCCTAAACCAATCACGATCAAAGTTATCATCAACCACGTTGGAAGCATCATTTTGTGACGCAAAGGCAGCCGAGCAAGGCGAGAACGGATCATGGAGCCACCTCATCTTCAGCTAAGATAGAAATACTCAACAATTGCGCGCGTAGTTGGACTTTTGTTGGAGCAATGTGGCTGCGAGATATCATGGGCCGGATGCGGTTGTTCTCTTTCACAAATGCCACCATACCGCCTTTTTTAATAAACTTATCTCCGCCACCAATTAAGAGTGAATGGGGAAACTGTTTTCGTCTGGTGGCTATTTTTGAACTATCCGCCTGAGTTAAATATAAAATATGGCAAGAACTTGGCGTCTCGCCTTTGGATAAATCATAAAACCGTGACAATTGAGGTTTGCGTGCGACGATCCGTTGGAGGTGCTCTGCGACCGAGTCATTTTCAGATACGCAATATTCTACAGGAGCAACAGGTTCGCCCGTCGCCACCCAATCCGCCAACAGGGCAAAACGATACAAATACACGGCTTTTAAATCCGCATCTTCGTAGTGAGCAAACGCAAATGTTGCACTAAGCAGCGCCCAAAAAGCTATCAGCCATTTAATGACGACAACCTTTTCTGTTCGTTTTACCATTTGGCGTAATTCCAATCTAGCGTTAGCCAATATTGAGTACCATTAGCAAAAGAACTGTAGTTAGTTGGAAACTCTTTGCTCTGGTCAGCGCCTAAATTCTCAACTGATGCCGTGATCTCTGGCAGGCAGTCGTTATACTGCCAGCTAATGGATGCATCAAAAGACACGACTTCGGGCCAGTTATAATCTTTGTTCGCCACGTTGATTGGGTTTAGTGCAGACTCGTAGTCTTTATGCAACTTGGATTCAGACACATATTGCCCACTGACACTCACCCACCATTGAGCTGTGATATCCCACATCACTTGCGCGTTCACAAAATGATTTGGCTCGTTTTCGATACTGCGTTTTACCGCATTGTTTGTACCACAAATATCACCTTCACAATGACCAACAATGCGTTTGTAACTGTAGTTAGCATTGATCTGTACATCATCTCGGGGCTGCCATTTGACCGCAACTTCACCACCAAAGCTTTCACTCCAAATAGGATCAACCAGCGTGGAGGTATATTGCTCCACAACGGTGCCAACCGTACCTGGAGAAGAACCACCCGTGATGATGTTCTGAGTAGCAGATTCTGTCTTATAAACTCGAATATTCTCATGGCGGGTATAGAAACCTCCCACGCTAAATTGCAATGCATTGTCATCCCAAAGACGATAGCCCACTTCATAAGTCGAGACTGACTCTACATCTAAATCTTCATTTCCTTCGAGAAGCACACTGTAGTAATAATCGTAATATTGGTTATTGCTAAATAGCACATGTTGCATGTACTGATTTTCACGCATGTAGGTACTCAGCTCCAAACGCGATGGGGTTACGATTGCTTTACCCCAGCCAGCCCAAATCCTTTGGTTATCGGCAAGCTCATAGCTCAAGCGGACTTGGGGTTGTGGGTCGATATCATGAGTAAGGTTGTTATATTGCCATCGACTACCAAGGGTTAATTTGGTTCTGTCCGTCAGTGGCACACTCCAGTTTGCGTATAGACCATAAGATTGATTTAAGAAATCAGGATCTCCTGCCACGCGCAAATATGGCATGGTGAGTTCATCATACTTTGAAAACGTACCGAACTTTTCGTCAATAAGGCGAATGTTTCCACCAATGGTAAACTCCGTTCCCCAAAGATCGGAAAAGGTATAGTGAGAATCTAAGTCGGTTCGAAAAAACTGCGCGTTGGCATGAGTGCTATCATTGGAACTGTACGTAAACCAGACTTCGTTTTCCCAGCTATCACCATTGGCACGATCGAAAATATGATGACCGCCGACGAAATACTCCTGCATCGTCATTTCTGTTTCGTAGGTACGCATGGGTTCAGAGCCCGGCATGATCATATGCGGCTGATAATTACCCCAGTTGTAATCTTCACGAGAACGAATACCGCCGGCTTGGACACTTAGGGTGTGTTCACGCTTCTGGTAATCCAAACGCCCACCAAAACGCTCGGTATATACATTGAAATGTTGAAACGGTTGTACCCTAGCCTCTTCACTGGTCCAAGGCATATGGTCTACAAATTCACCATACAGACTGTAATTGGCATACTCACCAACTGCACCAGCATGATGAAGTTGATACTCACGATAGTCGTAGTTGCCGAAACTGGCGGCTAGCTGCCCTTTTGGTGAGCCCTCTGCTTCTTTTGTAATAACGTTAATTACCCCAGTGACGGCATTTCCCCCCCAAACCGTCCCAACAGGACCGAGTACAATCTCGATTTGAGCAATGCTGTCCATACTGACTGGAATGAGATCCCAATCCACACCAGACGACATCGGGTTGAACACGCTACGTCCATCGACCATCACCAACATTTTATTGTTGAGCGTTTCGTTATTGCCTCGAACCGTCACGCCCCAATCATAGTTAGAATATTTAGCGACATGAAGACCGGGTGCCAAAGATAACGCATCAGCGACAGAGCGAGCTCCTGAGCGCTTGATCTCTTTAGCGGTGATAACATAAACGGACGCTGGCGTATCCGCCAAAGACTGAGAGGTACGAGTAGCTGAGACCACTTTGGTTTCCGCTAGAGAGCACAAAGGCATCTCCAACAGAGAATCGAGGTCATAGTTGGCAAACACAGGCGTAACAACGCCAAATGAAGAAGCAAAAACGAAGCTGAACGACAAACGCATAAGGTATTTCTCAACGTTTGAACGCTTGGTTAGCTAATTAGCGGGGGGAGTGGTTCAAACGCTAAATGACAATGTATCTATATGAGTACAGTGTACCATTAGCACCCTATCGGTTCATTTTAAACCACCTTATTTTACGCTGAGTAATTTTTATCGAAACGATTAAACTTGTAGCAGTTTTCAATCAACAGCAACCAATAATTGGTCACTGTTGAAGGGCAAGTTATCTTGCGTCTATTAGACAGCAACACACATCGGAGTATCAGAAATCGGGTCACGGAATACTTTCGCTTTCAGGTCAAAAACCTCATCAAGTAATGACTCAGTAAACACTTCATCCGGTGACCCCTCTGCAATAAGTTGACCTTGTTCAAGGACAATGAGATGGTCGCAGTAACGGCATGCTTGGTTAAGATCATGCAAGACAACCACCACGGTTTTTCCATTGGCATTCATTTGTTGCATTAAATTCATCAACTCGACTTGATGCGACATATCAAGGTAGGTGGTAGGTTCATCTAACATCACGACCTCTGTATCTTGTGCCATGACCATCGCAATCCATGCTCTTTGACGTTGCCCGCCGGATAATGATTCAACCGGTTTATCGGCAAATTCGAATACGCCTGTATCATGCATTGCTTGTTCCACAATCGTTTTATCATCCTTCCCTAACCTTCCCCAATGGGACAAATAGGGAGAACGGCCGTACTCAACCAGCTTTCTTACTGTGATTCCTTCTGGGCTTACTAAGATTTGGGGCAACAGTGATAACGAGCGAGCTAGGCGTTTATCTCCATAACTCGACAACGTTTTTTCATTAAAAAAGACATCACCAGATAAAGGTTTGTTAATCCTTACTAATGTCTTCAATAACGTCGATTTACCGCAGCCGTTTGGTCCTATCAACGCGGTAATTTTCCCTTTTGGTATTGAGACTGACAAATTCGGAATGATTGTATTTTTGCCATAGGCGACGGAAAGGTTCTGCGTCTTTAGCATGATTACCAACCTCGATAACGATATAGAAGAAAAATAAAATAAGGCGCTCCGATAACGGACGTAAGCACACCGGCAGGTAATTCAATCGGTGGTTGAATCCCACGAGCCAAGGCATCAGCACAAGTAACCAGTAATGCGCCAACCAGTGCAGATCCGGGAATCAACAATTTATGGTTATGCCCAAACAACAAACGCGCCAAATGTGGCGCTAATAGTCCGACGAAGCTAATCGTACCGGCAATAGATACACTGATACTAGCTAGAAGCACCGCCGCTAACAAAGCAACCACTTGGATCTGCGTTGGCTTCGCCCCTAAAGTGGTTGCGCTTTCTTCACCCAACCCCATGACATCTAATCGCCATGCTAACCACAGCGCTAGCGGTATCAGCAATAAGAGCGCCCTCCAAATGAAAGGCACTTGCTGCCAGTTTCGCCCCCAAAGGCTACCTGTTAACCAAACCATCGCAGTGTTGATTTCAATGGGATGCGTGACCAACAAGAAGTCGATACCACTGGCGAGAAAAGCACTAACGGCGATACCAATTAACGCTAATCTTGCAGGTGTAGGTTTTGAACGCCAAGCCAGCATCGCAATGAAACCTGCTGCAAATAGACCTCCTGCCATTGCAATCAAAGGTAGCCAACTGAGTGAGGTATTAGGAAACCATACCAAACTTGCCGTTGCCGCTAACCCCGCTCCTGCACTAATTCCCATCAAGTCCGGAGAAGCTAGCGGATTTCTAATCACACCTTGAACTAATAATCCTGATAACCCGAGCCCAGCTCCAACGCCAATTGCGAGTAAAGTGCGAGGAAAGCGGTATTGATGAATAACAAAGTCGTCGTTTGAAAAAGAAACAAGGAGCGTCATGACTTGAGAAGCAGAAAGCGAAGCGGCTCCAACTAATAAGCTCGCAACAGCAGCCAAAGCAACAAGCCCAAACAACAATGCCAGTTTTGTTTGATGAAGCATTACGGCCTCCTCATCGCAACAAGGATAAAACAAGGTGTGCCAATCAACGCAGTAAGCACGCCAACCGGTGTTTCAGTGGGAAACGCGATGGCACGTGATAATGCATCAGACCAAGCAACCAGAGCCGCCCCAATCAGTGCCGAGCATGGGATCAGTAAATGATAGTTATGACCGACTATTGGTCTTACTAAGTGAGGAACAAGAAGACCAACAAAGCCAATAGGCCCCGCAATGGCAACGCACGTTCCCGCCAATAAAACAATAGTGATGCCCGTAACGAGCCGAGTCATCTGGATGTTGCTACCTAATCCAACCGCGACTTCTTCTCCAAGAGCCAGTAAATTGAGATTGCGAGCCAACCCCATTGCGAGAACCAATCCAGTCAATGCTGGCGGCCACAGTTGGTTCCATTGTTCCTCGTCCACACTTGCTAAAGACCCCGTCAGCCAATGCAATACACTGTAAGCCATGTCATCCGCAAGAATAAGCGCAGCTCGGGTAAGACCAAGCAGTAGAGCGCTAACTGCTATACCTGCTAAAACCAAACGCAGAGGATGCGAGCGAATAGAAAAAAAGCCACCAAGCATCATTACAGAAACGCCACTAAGTAGTGCGCCAAGTACAGCATTAAGAATTGGGTTGATATCACTGACTATCGGTACGCCAATGGCAGCGAACGTCATAAAACACGCTGCACCAGCGTTAATACCTAAAATTGAGGGCGATGCCAACGCGTTGCGCGTCAAACCCTGCATCAATAAACCAGCAACAGCGAGGCATGCTCCAATTGTTAACCCAGCAAACGCTCTCGGAGCACGTAACGTAGCAAGGATTTGATGGCTCATGTTGGTTTCATCAAATGAAAACCAATACCCCACTAAATCATTGAGTGTGAGTGAAAAGTTTGACCAACCAAGCATTGAAGCTACGTACCCTGTCAGAACCAAAGCCAAAACAATAGCGACAACAAACATCGCTTTCCATGGCACTTGAAGCTGATGAGGGCTTTCTTTCAATATCGTTGCTTTGTTCATGACGAACCCAAAATCTGTTCTAAGTTCTGCGCCATTTTCTCTGCTGCTAGCATGCCTCGATTAAGAGACCAAAGCTCCGGTGATACTTCAACAATATGTTGTGCTTTTGCTGAAGATAACAACTTGAACAACGGGTTCTTTTTCCATTCATCAATGATGTTTGGTTGCGAGTATGCACCAATCAGCAACCAATCCGGGTTTGTTTTTAATAGCAATTCAAAGCTCGCAGGCAGATAAGCCTTTTCCGTAGCCTGCACTAGTGGGCTCGTAATGCCTAGCTCGCTAAGAACACCACCAGCATAGGATTTAGGGCTGTGGAGCCACATACCTTTGTCTGACACCACCGCAAACTGTACCGTCTGTTTAAGCGCAAAATGCCGCTTATACTCAGCCATGGTTTGTTGATGCAATTGAATGCGCTTGTTCATCGCTTTTTGCTTATTAAGTGCGATTCCTATCTTACGCGCAGACTCTAGATTTTCATGATACGTTTCACCACGGCTTTTTAGCAGCAACGTGGGTGCGATGCGATTGAGGTCTTGATAGATCGTGCGGTGGCGCTCTGCATCCGCAATGATCAAATCCGGTTTTAGCACAGCGATAGCCTCTAAACTCGGCTGAGAACGCATACCAACAGATTGCCATGGCTGAACTAAATCACGTACTGCTGTGATCACTCTTGATGCATCGTTGTCATCTGCAACACCGACGGGTGACACACCAACTGCTGCTAACGCATCCACAAAAGAAAACTCCAAAACGACAACGCGTTTGGGTGTGCTTTCTAATTTAAATGTCCCCTGTTCATCTTGTACGACACGAGTTTTTGCTGAACTTGGAAAAGACATAACGCTTATGAACAATAAGAGAAATGCAGCAAGTCGTAAGTTCATCGATAGAAACCGAGATTCGTTTTTCATGTTTTTATATCCCCAACACTAAGATCGTGAAAGTCGCCAACGTAAATTGGCGACTTTGAATTGTGTTAACATCAAACAATAACGAGTTAGAACTGGTAATTCAGATCCAAAGTGTAAGAACGTCCCGGCGCCGGGTATCGACCAACAGGGCTGGTATCAATACCTCGGAAATAGTAGTCCTCATCAAACAAGTTGTTCACGGCAACATTCATACGTAGCTTACCCTTGTCATCCTTGTACAGATCAGTACCAAGGTTGAAGTTCCAAACCATGTAAGCCGGTACTTTACCCTTCGCACCTGTCGCGTCTTCGTCACTCGTATTTGCGTTGTCAGAATATGCGTCACTGAAGTAGTAGCCAGATAGTGTTGTATCTACTTTTGAGAACGCGTAGGTAGCATCCCAGCTAAGCTGATGTTTTGACGTATAAGGCAGTTGATTGCCCTTGTTGGCGCCCTCTTCTTCTAGCGTTGCGTCTAAGTAGTTGTAGCTTGCACCTAGGCTAAGTGCTTGTACGGATTCAGGAACGTAACGAGCCGATAGCTCAATACCTTGGTGAAGCGTCTTACCAATGTTTTCAAAGGTTTGGGTTGCACTTTGCCATTGTAGTTGGTCTTTAAAGTCAATACGGTACAAAGCAGCGTTAAAGCTGGTTGAATCATGTGTATAACGAGCACCCAACTCGTAGTTCCACGCAAGCTCACTGCCCTCTTTACCTAAACCTCGAATGTATGCAATTTGAGGTGCGCGCAACGATTTCTGAGCGTTCGCATAACCAACCCATCGCTCAGTCAGATTATACGCGACCGTTAGACCCGGTAGCCATTCCGTCACTTTGTTATCTGTACTCTGTGCTTTTCCTAAGTCATCAAACGTCATGTCGACAGACTCGTAGCGAATGCCCGGAGTTACTTTTAACGTATCATTAAACAGACCTACTTCATTGCTAATATAACCAGCAAACGCATCGGTATCCAAATGCCAATCACGAGGTACTTTCGTCGCACCGCCAGCAATTGGAGTTTGAGTCAGCTTGTAGTCGATGTCTTCATTTACATAGCGAGCACCAACGATCCAGTTTTGCGTCACCGCACTGCCTTCGCCAAAGTGCATCGCGAGCTTAGGTTCTACTCCATATACTTTGAACTCTCGTGGAGAAGTACGCACATCAGTTGAAGGCAAAGCTGGATCTGCCCAGTGACCACCTGCGCCATTAAAGCCCCACTGGAAGAAACGCTCAGAGTTATGACCAAAGGCTTGAACTTGCAGCTCTGCACTGTCCGCAATGTTTAAGTCTTGAATGTATTTCAAACTCCAACGCGTTGATTTCCCCTGATATTCATCGTAAGGACGCTTAGATTGGTTGCGATCTTTTTTATAATCGTCTGGCGACAAGGCACCGGGCATTTGTGTGTCCGCATCATACCTTTGAATGAATGCTTGCAACTCTTGAGTGTCGCTCAACAACCAGTTTGCTTTAACTTGGAAGTTTTTTACGTCTGTATCAGAATGTTCTCTGAAGCTTTCGCCTTTTAAAAAGTTACCTTCTAATTGAATTGCAAACGTATCCGTTAACCACCCGCCCGTTCTTAAATAGAAGTCGTTCAGTGGCGTATCGCCGCCTTCAAACACAGTTAAGCGGTTACTTATTTCAGTCTGCCAAGTGTTTGGAATCGGTTTAGTCACCAAGTTAATGACGCCACCCACGTTGTTTGGACCATATTGAACAGCCGCACCACCACGTACAATATCGATGCGATCAATCATGGATAACGTTGCTGGGAAAATGGATTGTCCGGTGTGGCCATATGGCGCCAGCGTAAGAGGGACACCATCCATCAAGAACTGAGCATGACCACTGCGACTTGCTTTTAAGCCTCGTACCGAAATGTTAGGCAATACACCAGTGCCAGTTTCATCTTGCACCTTAATACCAGGTACACTTTGCAGCGCTGAATCGATTGAATGAGCGGCCGTCTTTTCAATTTGCTCACTCGTCAGGACCGTACGTGCTCCTGGGTATTCTTTTACATCTTCTATTGCTGAATTGCCGATAACACTCGCAGTGACAACAACCGTCTCCATCGTAGTGGTTTGAGGTTCAGAGGCAGCAAATGCATTCATGGAGGTGACAGAAGCAATCGCGGTCGCAAGCACACTTAAACGCAGCTTAGCTTGGGGGTTACCATCCATATTTTGGTAAAGCATGGGGGTCTCCTTTAAGAGAAGTAAGGGTCAAAGAGAAAAAAGTGGCTTTGACCCTATGGGCTAACAATCCTCAAAACGAGGTAAGAAAGCTCGCTAACAAGTAGCGAGAATTCGAAAATAATTAGAATCGGTATCCATAGCTGAGCATGAATTCTGCTGGCGCACCGTAACCAATCTGGTTCAATCCAGACTTGCCATTGGTGGCACCTAGGATGTATTTCTCATCAAACACGTTGTAAGCGTTTGCTTGGATTTTGTGACGACCTGTTGTGTAAGCAGCCATCAAATCCACTGTAGTGTAATCACCAAGTGCCACCGCTTCATCGTTACCAGCGTAGCGGTCACCTACGTACTTAACACCACCGCCTAAACGCCAGTTGTCATCAAGCTGATACGTACTCCACAATGAGAACAGATGGTCAGACACGTCATTTGGTTTTTTACCCGTGTCTTTGTCTTCCGCATCAAGGTAGCTATAACCAACTGAGATATCCCATTGCTGCGTGATCTGACCGCGCGCTTCCAATTCGATACCCTGATGGCGAGCTTCAATCTTATTGATCACATCACCATCGATATTGGTTTGCGGTTGTTCTTGGTCGATTTGGAACACAGCAGCGTTCAGCATTAGAGCGTTGTCTAATAGATAGGCTTTTGCGCCAACTTCTTTCAGGTCGGTATGGAAAAATTCAGCCAGTTTTGGATTGATGTAAATACCAGAGTAAGGTAACTGCCATGAACGCGCTAAACTCGCGTACACAGACATGTCATAGTTAATTCGGTAGACCAAACCAGCACGGTAGCTGACTTTGTTATCGTCGAGATCTTCTTTCGCTGCCCCGGCTTTTTGCTGCTCAAGATCCATTGAGTCATAACGCACGTTACCAATCACAGAAAGATCACCAAACGTGTAAACATCTTGAATGTAGATGCCCGCTGTTGTGGTCGTGTTATCACGGAAAGGTTTAAAGCCAGGGTTTGGCGTTGGTCCTACTGTAGGGTTGTAAATATTTTTTGGAGGTAGCGTCTTGTCACTGGCTAAAGTCAAATCAATATTGATCTGGTTATAGTCTGCGCCAATCATCATTTGGTTGGATTCTGTCTCCCAAACTAACTCAGATTGCAGAGTCGTTGTTGTGCGAGGGTCGTAGCCAAAATTGTTCACCGTTTGAGAAACTTCATCACCCACAACAGCACCTTGACGAGTGCCCTTTTGTTCCAGTTCAATGCGGTTGTATGAAGCACGGTTTGTCCAAGCCCATTCATCGTTTAAACGCCATTCATAATTAACTGCCATACGAAGGCTGTCCGATTCTTGGTAGTCATTGGTTCCACCAAAGAACGTGCTTTCTGAAACGTCAACTGGCTTGCCGTTTTTTGATGGCACACCTCGGTAAGGAACTAGCTCTTGATGAGCATATTCAACATCAAAATCAATGGTATGCCCATCAGCAGGCAATACGCGAATCGTCGGTGCAATAAAGAAATCATTAGAATCGACATGGTTTACGTAAGAGTCTGCTTGGCGATACTCTAAGTTAATACGACCATTGACCTTGTCGCTAAATGCCATAGAACTATCAATCTGACCAACAAATTGATTGTTACTGCCAACACTGCCATTCACATTCGTGAAATTGTCACCATTAGCACGTTTGGTCACCAAATTAATGATGCCACCCGCCGAGCCTCTGCCATACAGTGCACCAGCAGGTCCTTTTACCACCTCGACACGTTCAATGTTTGCCAGACTACGGTAGGACTGCAATGTACCGTCATCTCTCATTCCATCACGATACATATCATTAAGGGCGTCGAATCCACGAATCACAAACTGATCTCGGCTACCCTCGCCTAAGGTATTGTTCACACCAGCGACACCATCTAGCGCGTCAACTAAGCGCACTGCTCCGCGATCTTGCATTTCAGTCTTAGTCACAACCGATACCGCTTGCGGAACGTCTAACCATTCAACGTCCGTTTTGGTGCCTGACTGTGGCATGTGCTCGGCGTAACCTTCGTACCTATGACCAACAACTTGTACGGTTTCATTCGCTTCAACGTTTTCTGATGCCGATACACTCGGCACGACTGCCACTGCAGTTAACGTTCCACCTATAGCTAATGCTAATGGGGACAAGGTCAACTTCATTTCCATTTTTTTAATTCCGTTAGTTTATAAAATTGCCAACAGGTGCGAATGTAAACCAATATCATTTGTGTTTGCAATATAAAAATTATGATCTATATTTGTTTGCCCCATGTAACTGGGGAAATAACAAAATAATCAATAAAATCAGAATAATAATAAAACCTTTCCCTAAAATGCCGCGAAAGAGACGCATTGGAAGCCGGCTGTGAGCACGCAGTAACAACGTTAGAAAAATTAGGAAAGTCCCATGAAATCAACGATGATCATCGTGAGTCATGTCGTTAATGATGCAGTCACCCACGGCTTCGTACCTGCAGCAAAAGCGATGGGTCTTCACGTCGTGTTGATCACTGACCACAAGCTCAACCATCTCAAGTTGGCCAGTGAAGATAACCAGTTCACCCCCGATGACATTCTAGAATGTGATGTTTTCAATCCACTTGAACTCATCGAGGTCATCACGGAGCACGAATTACACCCTAGCGCTATTTTTAGTAACAGCGATCATTTGCAAACTTCAACGGCTATCTGTGCTCAATTCTTTAACTTGCCCGCTAAAGACTGGACTGTGACGTTAAAAGCTAAGAACAAGCACCTAACTCGCCAAGTCCTCAATGACAAATCATTGCCAAGCACACCAAGTATCTTGCTGCATCAAGGTGACTCATCGCCTCGCAAGATACTCAATTTCCCTGTCGTCGCAAAGCCAAAGGAAGGCGTTGCAAGTTTGGATGTTCAACGCTGCGACACCGATGCCGCACTTGGGGATTATTGTGATGCATTCTGGCAAAAACACCCAACCACTCCTGTCTTGGTTGAAGAGTTTTTGCAGGGCCCGCTTATCACAATAGAAACATTAGGGGATGGCGATAACTTACTCGCCGTTGGTGGGTTTGATGTCGAACTGTCTGCCCCACCGCACTTTATCGAGATGGCGGCGTGTTGGAATGGTACTCACAGCGTCCAATTTCGTGACGAATGCCTCCGCCAGTTGAAAGTTTTTGGTGTCGGATTCGGCGTGTGCCATAGCGAATTTATTATCACCGATTCCGGTCCCGTGTTGGTGGAGGTCAATTATCGCAGTATCGGAGATGGACGCGAGTTTCTACTTAATAACCTGAGCCATCATCAGTGGTTTAGCACCATTTTAAAACTGCATCTTGGCGACAAACTTGAACTGGACTTCACTATCCAAGGTAGCGCTCAAGTGCACTATGTTGTCGCCGACACGAGCGGAACCATAGCAGGTACATCAACATCTTTCATTCATCAAGAAGGCGATATTGTTACGCAACAACAGGTTCTTAAGCCCGCTGGAGAGCACATCCAACAAAGCTATTCAAACAAAGACTACCTAGCCAGGATTTCCATTAGCTCACCATCCGGACAGTCATTGCAGCCTTCACTCAAACAGGCTCTCGCCACTTTCAACCTTGTGCCAGTCGAAGAGGTAACGGCATGAACGACAACGTTTTATATCTCACCCAGCGTTTAATCGATACGTGTCTACGCGAAGATTTATTTGGTTTAGTTTCTCAAGGCGCTTTCATTAATGCTTTACCCAACAAATTGAACATCAATGCTTATGGCGCAGACCAAACTTGGCTCGCCTTCTCAACACAAGATTTAAATCTTTACTTACCTGTTACGCCTTTTTATTACATGCAGCGATGGGTCTACGGCGTGACTAACCACCATGCGCCAACCTGCTGGTTTGTAGAGAAAAATGGAACCGTTGAATCACAGCAACATTACCGCGATTGGATTGAAGTATTAAAAGCTTGTGCTCACGAAAGCTCTCATTCGTTACTCGATGGATATCTACAAGAACTCGAATGTGCGGAAAAGCATAAAGGCTTATGTGACAAAGCATTCGAGCAAAACTCAGCAGCATTGATGCAGCCAATATCGGAACTCAATGGTTGGGAACGTAAACTGTTACAAGCAGACCAAATCGCTTCATATTTGGATCATCCATACTATCCGACAGCTCGAGCAAAATTTGGACTGAGTGATAATGACTTAGCGCAATATGCACCGGAGTTTGCCAAGAGTTTTACTTTGCGTTGGTTAGCCATTGATAAATCACTAGTGACCTTAACCTCTGCGCCTCCTGAGTGCTGGCCGACAATGGAGCAAGTTGGATTGCCTGCCGACTTCTCACTGAGTCATGACTTGTTCCCTGCTCACCCGTTGACTTTACGCAGTTTAGAGTCACTACCTGAAGGCGTGATTGAAGCGCCACTCGCTTTTCTTGAGGTGACACCAACCTTATCGGTGCGCACTGTGGTAGTGAACCAAACACCGAATGTTCATATAAAAGTGCCACTTATTATGCGTTCGTTAGGAACTAAGAACATTCGTCTTATTAAACCATCGACACTGTATGACGGTCATTGGTTTGAGCGTTTGTTAACGCATTTAGAGCAAAGTGATAATGAGCTAAGTGGCACGCTTTTCCACTGTAACGAAAAGCATGGTGGGCACGTTGGCGATGATAAAACGTTCGCTTACATTGTGCGCGAATACCCTGTTCACCACTGCGAAGACCAAGCATTAGTGCCTGTTGCAGCCCTTGCCAGCCCAATGCCTGATGGTCGCTTGTTCCTTGAGCATCTCGCTGAACAATACTACCAGCAAGATACATTGGCTTGGTTTACCGACTACGTTGATCTGTTATGTAAAGTGCATCTGACTCTTTGGTTGCGTTATGGCATTGCTTTGGAATCCAATCAGCAAAACGCCATCATTGCGTTCAATAAAGAAGGCAAAATGACGTTAGCTATGAAGGACAATGACGCCGCTCGTATCTGGCCAAATCGTTTCAAAGCGTTTGAACAGCATTCCCCTGTTCAGTGCGATCAACTACTGGATCAACGAATTAAGGTCGATAATGAACTCGCGTTGGGTCAGATGTTTACCACGATTACGCTACAACTGGATATTGCCGCGATTGTAGAGGCAATGGCAGCGAAAGGGATTGCTTCAAGCGCCTCTTTGTACGCAGTAGTCGCACGAAGCCTCGCTTATTATATCGACTACTTAGGCGCACAAGGTCACGAAACAAAATTGGCACGCGAACTCTTATTTGATTCCCCAGATTTGTACGCCAAATATTTGTTGAGCTCAGGGAGCCTACTTTCCAAAGAAGCATCAGGTGCAAGCGATATCAACAAATATTATGGGTTATCCGCGCCCAACTTCTTGTTGTTAACCAGCGAAGACACTCAACATGCTTATCTCACTGCCATTAAACAGAGCGTGAGCTAATTAATCATGACCAAACTCATCTACAGCGTACTGCTTTGCCATTTTATCGCTGCATTTGCTGCGTTAGGCATGCCGTTGTTCTTACCGATGGTGTTACCCACTTTGGGAGCCCACATAAATGCAGACTGGGCAGGTGTTTTGTTTATTCTCCCTACCTTCTGCACTGCTATGGCCGCTCGTTTTTGGGGGCAGTTTGCCGACCAATACGGCAGACGCCGTTCTCTACTGCGCGCTCAAGTTGGTCTCGCCGCTGGGTTTATGCTGTGTGGCTTAGCAACAACGCTACCTATGTTTGTGTTTGGTCTCATTATTCAAGGAACGTTTGGCGGAACAATGGCAGCGTCTAATAGCTACCTTTCAAGCCAAATAGAAGATGCGAAAGCGCTGAGTAAAACGCTCAATAAAACCCAACTATCTGCTCGTTTGGCTCTGATAGTGGCACCCATTGGGCTAGGATGGACGTTATCGGAATCCAACCCGCTGAATGCATACCTGTGGTTAGCCATATTGCCACTTGTGGCATTTGCGATCACGCTTACCCTACCCGTCGATCAAACCGAAACGCCTTCCCCCCAATCGGACGCTCTTGTAGACAAATCTGATGTTATGTCGGACTGCTCGTTACGTGCTCTATATTGGGTTTTTGGCGCTCAGTTTAGCTTTGCTTTCGCTATGGTAGTGACCTTCCCGTACTTCTCGCCTTATGTTGAGCAATACGGCAACGTGAATCCGGCATGGATCGGCTTCTTGTATGCGCTTCCGCATGGTGTTTATCTTGTGTTTGCAACCAAGATTCATGCACTTTCAGAGAAGATCAACCGCCACCAGCAGCAACGTACACTTTGGTTGGGTTTTGCCTTACTCTCTCTCAGTTGCGTCATGCACCTCGTTCAACATGAAGTCTTATTGATCGTAGCTCGCATCGTGTTTGGCTGTGGCATGGTTTGCTGTTACCAAGGTTTACATCAAGCGCTTGCAACCCGACTTAATAGGCAACAATGCGGCAAAGTGTTTTCTCGCTTTGATGCAATGTCTAAATGGGGCGGAGTTGCCGCAGGTCTTAGCGCATCTTCTATTATCCGCTTCTATTCGCTCGACGTTCCTTTTCTCCTTTCTGCGTTGGTCAGTGCTTTGACTCTTATCGCACTGATCATCCATTCTAAATTTGGGCATCAACATGTTACAAACGCCATTGTCTCCAAGTGAAACGCTTGCGAAAAGCCAAGCACAACTCAACAATAGAAAAGCTCAGCTCAACACCATAACGGGCGTCGTCAACTGCTATCTACGCGAATACGCGATCCCTAACAAGCAAGTTGAATGGCAGTACCGTTCAACATCTTTACCACAAACATTGAAGCGTAACTATTCACAACAACAGCGCGTGGGCATTCATCTTCCCCATCAAAACGGTGTTTTGTTGTTGCCTGCTGAGTACGTGAGTCAGCTTGGTAAAGTCAAACTGATTGATATGCCCTGGAGCAAAATGCCGGGCTCTGGATGGCATAAATTAGATGCAATCCAAACACTGACACTGTTACTGAACTATCTAAAACAAGTGTTAGCGATTCCATTCAACAACGAGCTTGTGGCTCAAATGGAAAACAGCCTGTTGGTAACGGAGCAATTTCTAAACGCAAACACAAGACCTCAACAGCACAATGCTTTTATTGCTTCAGAGCAGTCATTGCTTTGGGGGCACTCCTTCCACCCAACGCCAAAAAGCCGTTCCGGCGTGAGTATGGATGATCTATTAGCATGCTCACCAGAAGTGGGAGCCAGCGTCCCGCTATATTGGTTTGAAGTGGATAATACATTGCTCGATGTGCTTCGCTCGGATGAACGTCATACTCCTAAGTCGATGATTGAGCAATTGGCACCAGAAAAGCCGCACTCTGGAGACGCCACCCTCTACCCTTGCCATCCATGGGAGAGCTACACGATCTTGCAAAACCCATTAGTTCAACGAGCGATTGAACAAGGCAAAATGACGCCACTAGGGCTAGGCGGAGAAAAAATGCTGCCGACATCATCGGTGCGTACCATGTACCACCCTGAAACAGAATGGTTCGCCAAGTTCTCGATTAACGTCCGCTTGACCAACTGTGTACGTAAAAACGCATGGTATGAACTCGATAGTGCGGTGCAATTGAGCTCGATTTTGCATCCGATAAAAGAAAGTGAGCAGTTACAGAATCCGGTTTTCAAAGTGATGACGGAACCTTTTGCCACCACCATCAACTTGGAATCGATTGATTCCGAGCAAAAAGAAGATCTGACGAAAGCCCGAGAGTCGTTTGGTATCCTATATCGAGAAAACCTATCCTTGTGTGAAATTGATGTACTAGAACCAACGTTAGCGGGAGCACTATTTGCCTATGATCGCAATGGCGACAGCTGTATCGCTGCTCAATTAGAAACCAAAGCACAAGCATCAGAAACAACGTACCACGACATCGCGATTTTATGGTTTGAGCGCTACTTACACTGCTTAATTCCCGGCGTATTCAACTACTACTTTAAACATGGCGTCGCATTTGAGCCTCATTTGCAAAACACACTCATTGGGTTTGAAAAAGGCATGCCTTGCTGCGTGTGGATACGCGATCTAGAAGGCACCAAATTGCTTCCAGAATTCTGGTCACCGGAGTCATTGAACCAGCTTTCTGAACTTGCTCGCCAATCGGTTTATTACAGCCGGGAGCAAGGTTGGAATCGTATTGGTTACTGTACCTTCATCAACAACATCAGTGAAGCCATTTTCTTTATTGCGGAAGGAGACCAAACGCTTGAGAAAACGCTTTGGAACTCGGTTAAAAGCGCAATTGTTCGCTGGCAATCCGTCAATGGCAAACAACCTGAGCTTGAATCCTTGATAAACGGCGGCAGTTTCCCGAGCAAAAACAACTTTACTACGCGCTTAATGCAAAGAGCGGATAAAGAATCCAACTACACCCAAGTTCCAGTGCCATGGGCGAATCACCAAGGAGCCAATCATGCTTAATTCTTCACAGCTTCCGTTGCACGTCCAACAAGAAGTTTTGCAATTGGCAGAGCAACACATGCAGCCACTATGTGCCTACCTTTATGACCTAAAGGCGCTGGAGCAACACATTAAACAGATGAAACACGTTCTACCCAAAAATGTTGAGCTGTTTTATGCCGCGAAAGCCAACCCATCAGAGCCAATCTTGAAAACACTCGCGCCTTATGTCGACGGTTTCGAAGCTGCGTCCGGCGGAGAGCTTGCTCATCTGCACGAACAGCAACTCAATATGCCCTTGATCTTCGGTGGTCCGGGCAAAATGCCAAGCGAACTTAAGCAAGCGATTGAGCTCAACGTAGATGCAATTCATGTCGAAAGCCTCACTGAATTGCATCGCATTGGTGCATTAACAGAAAAGCTGAACCGTTCTGCCTCGATTTTTCTACGAATGAACATCGATATTGGCGATATCACCTTAAGCAAACTCGCCATGGGTGGGAAACCCACGCCTTTTGGATTGGATGAAAGCGAGTTAAGTAACGCACTCACTCTGCTGCGTGATTTTCCAAACGTGCACCTAAAAGGTTTCCACTTCCATTTAATGTCTCATCAACTCGAGGTAGATCGTCACCTAGCATTAATGCAACGTTACTTCCAAGTCGTTAAAGCTTGGCAAACACAATTTGAGCTGGATGAAGTAATGATCAACCTTGGCGGAGGTATGGGCATTAACTACCAAAATGATGAGCAGCACTTCCCTTGGATTGAATTTTGCGACAAGTTAGAGTTTTTGATCGCGAAAGAACAAGTTCAAGATTGGAAACTGCGATTTGAATGCGGACGTTACATCTCTGCACCATGCGGCTATTACGTTATGGAAGTGTTAGACATCAAGCAAAACTTAGGCGAGAACTTTGTCATTGCGCGTGGTGGTACACATCACTTCCGCACCCCTGCGGCACAAAGTCACGATCATCCATTTGCGATTTTAGCGAGTAATAAACCCAAAGTCATATCACAGCCGATTACGCACTCACACGCGACATTCGTCGGTCAACTTTGTACGCCAAAAGACGTTCTTGCTAGAAATCAAAACATTACTCACCTCGATATTGGAGATTATGTCGTGTTCACGCTTGCTGGCGCCTATGCTTGGAACATCTCTCATCAAAACTTCTTAATGCACGAACCTCCACTATTCCACTATTTCTAACACTCGCTATCAAATAGTTCCGTAGAATAAATGGTTCCACAGAATAAGCCCCTATCGCTAGGGGCTTTCATACCGATTTTTTATGGCACATTTCTCATCAAGTTCATGTCACAACTCGTATACACATACTGATTTGCATACTTTCTTGCGGCGATAAAACGCTCAGGCTTTCACAACCAAAGTTATGCGCATCAACATAATGACTTTGAGGCTCAAGGCAAAGAAAGTTGCTTTCACCCGAGGGCTTATAAACTTGCAGGTAACGACAAGGGCTCGACACTAATACCGACACGCCATTTTTGTGCCTTAGCATCGCCCTAACTCCGCTATCACTCATCTGATATCCATTATTGATCCATAAATCGGGCACTGTTTTTTCGCTATTGAAGTTGTAATCTGAAGGTATTTGCCTAACGAAACGATCAGGAAGATTCTGCTTATCTTCAAACCAAAAACCTATCGCCGGGAACTCTACAAGTGTATCTTGCTGAACTGAGAAAAATGGATGGAAGCCAGCCCCGAAAGGAAAAGCATCATCCCCAAGGTTGGTCAGAACCATGGTAACAATAAGGGTGTCATCACACAGTTGATAAGACTGTTTGGCATGGTATTCACATACGCCGTCGATACTTGACGTTAACTCTAATTCCAAAAAGTCATCACCTGCGTTTTTGGTCAGTAATCCCCAATCAGAAATCCATCCATTTCCATGCAAGAAAAACATATCATCGATGGCACGACTAACCGGCAGCACGACTTTATGCCCACGCCAAACAAATTGATTTCCGCGAATACGATTCGCCATTGGCAGCATGGGAAACATACTTGAATCTCCGGCAAAGCCGTTGGAAGTATTGACTCTGGCTCTCAACACATCAAAGGTGAATCCGTTAATATACTGAAATGAATCAACGCACCCTCCAGCCTCATTCACGACCAACTTCAACTTGCCATTATTCAGAGTGTGAGTAGCCATCGATAAACCTTCACTTCATTATGATATGTTTGTTTATAGCTACTTTATGCAGTTAGATATTCAACAACTGATAACAAAGTCACAGAGATAACTAAACAGAATTTAGTTAGCGCCTTCTACGTTAAACCATCCAAGAGCCATGTTCGAACAATGCCTAACAAACCATTTCAATCTGGCGCCCATAAGGGGTTGAATAATCAAAAAGTTCGACACTACAACTGTCGCCTTGTGATGGCATTGCTGTATAAAAGCAAAGGCATGACCAAATCAGAGTTAGCTCGTGAAACGCAACTTAGCATTCCTGCTATTAGTAAGATTGTTGATGCTTTAGTTGAGCAAGGTCGAGTAGAAAACTTCAGTGTATCCAAAGCAACAAAGGGTAACTTTGGCGGCTTGTACAAAGTATCAAGTGATCGCCCTTACACCGTGTGCATGAGTGTTTCCCCTACCCGTATCCAAGCGGTAATGGTCGATAATGAAATGACGCCCTCTTCGGACTTTATTGATCAAGCCATTACCCCACAAACACCTGATGAACTAATTGAGGATATCGTGACGGCTATTGTTGCTTGCCGTCAGTCCAAGCCAAATACTAGTTATCGACTCTCTATTGCCGTACACGGGCAAGTGGATACTCATGTAGGATCTTCCATGCGAATGCCGCAAGCTCCTTGGACACAACCTATCGAGCTAAAATATCTTCTTGAGCAACGCTTGCTCGTTGAGGTCCTAGTCGACAATGATTGCGTCATGCTAGCCTTAGCTGAAAAGTGGTTAGACGGGCATCACGGTGAAGATTTTTGCGTACTCAACGTTGATTACGGTATCGGTTCTTCTTTCTTGATCCACAATGACATATACCGAGGAAAGATGTTTGGCAGTGGGCAGATTGGTCACATTAAAGTCGCGAATAACGGCATCATTTGTGGCTGTGGTCGAGAAGGTTGCTTAGAGACGGAAGCCAGTTCCACAGCGCTTTGTAAGCAATACCTTTCCCGTCAGGAAAACGCATCCAAGCTTGTGCATATCGATGACTTTGTATTCGATGATTTTGTTAAGCTGTATCAAAACGACGACCCAATTGCACAGGAAGTTGCAATGCACGCAGCCACAATTCTTGGACAATCTCTCTATAACTTTCTTATCACACTCAACATCAACAAAATCATCTTGTATGGAAACACTTGTGCTCTAGGTGAATGTTGGTTAAAGACAATCACGCAACAAACACTCATTAATCCATTCGAAGACGAGAATGCTCGTAAACAAGATCTCACCGTAGTCTCGTTCGGGCATTTAACGCAAATTGAGCGAATAGTCGGGATGAGCTACCTATGGGTTGAGCAAGAGTTAGATAACCTCTATACGTAACTCCCAATTTAAGCGCAAAGAAGGTCACCTTAATAGCGACCTTCTTGAAGCTTACTCTGTTATTTTCACTCAATAGAAAGCACTGAGTGAGTTATGCGTTCACCTCTTTACCTACCGCAGCTTCACGAGTAACAAGGATTTTTTCCAGTTCTTCCAAAGAGCGCCCTTTCGTTTCTGGAACGCGTTTGTAAATGAACACAAAACCACAGGCACAAATAACACCGTAAAGTAGGAAGGAACCTGAAGCACCTAACCCCGCATTAAGCAGTGGGAACGTATAAGTGAGTGCGAAACACGCGACCCAAAGTGCCAACGTGCTGACCGACATCGCGGTGCCACGAACCTTATTCGGGAACATTTCAGAAAGAAGAACCCAAGTCACTGGTGCCAACGTCAAAGCATAGATAGAAATCGCGATAAGGACGAGCATCAATACCGGCAAACCAAGCATTCCATAGGCATATGCGGCTGACATCAAACCATAAATCACCGTCAAGCCAGCCGACCCGATAATCATCAACTTACGTCGACCAATTTTATCAACAAAAGGAATCGCCAAAATGGTGAACACGAGATTGATCAATCCTGTTGCAACGATCGACTTCAAGGTATCGTTGATATCAAAGCCTGCAGAGGCAAAGATTTCCTGTGCATAGTTAAAGATGACGTTGATACCACACCACTGCTGGAAAGCAGCAAGAACAACACCGATCACCAAAATTGGCTTCACATCTGGCTTAAACAACGCACTAAACGGAAGTGAACGAGTTTCTGCAGACAAGGTACTTTCGATCTCTTGCACAGTGCGAGACGCATAACTTTCGCTACCAATACGCAGTAATGTAGCTTTCGCTTTGTCTACCATGCCCATTTTTACTAACCAACGTGGAGATTCAGGCACAACAAACATGAGCAGTAAAAACGCAAATGCAGGCACAAGTTCGGCGCCAAACATGTAACGCCAACCCATTTGACCATTCCATGATTGCAAAATATCCGCTTGCGCTGCATTGGAAGCAACAGGCTCCGCAATCAATAAGTTAATGATTTGAGCAGCAAGCACACCAATAACGATGGTCAGTTGGTTTATCGCGACAAACTTTCCTCGTTTATCAGCAGGTGCAATTTCAGCAATGTACATCGGTGACAATGCTGACGCTAAGCCAATACCAACACCACCTATAATTCGGAACACCACAAACGCATTAAAACTATCGGCAGCGGCCGTTCCCCATGCAGAAATAACAAATAACAGTGCCGCTAAAATTAACGGACGTTTACGCCCATATTTGTCAGACACGGTGCCGGCAATAAATGCCCCAACCATACAGCCGATTAACGCTGAGCTCATTGCCCATCCAGACAATGACGCATTCGTAATGTTGAAATAAGCCTCATAGAATGGTTTGGCACCACCGATTACGACCCAATCATAACCAAATAATAATCCACCACAGGCGGCCACCAGACTGATGAGCCATATGTTTCTCATATTGAGTTGATCGCTTGTTTTACGCATAGTAAATCCTTGTAGAGGTACATATCTATTAAAGTTATTGTTTTAGAGTCACCCCAGGTGATAGGTCACCCGGAGTGACCTATCCATTAATTTTGACTGTTACAGCCAAACGCATAGCGATGTTGTGCGATTTCTTTTAATAGATTCGCTTTTGTATGAGCAGGCGCTTGTCCTAACAGTGCCTGCAATGTAAGTTCAAAATCTTCAAATCCATGACGTTCATCTATCAAAGCTAAGCCAAATTGACCCATTGCTTTTACAAATAAACAGTGTTGCTGATGTTCTGTTGTTAAATTGCTATCAAAGACAATTAACGCTGGGAGTGATACAGCAAAAAAGTCGACCTCTACGGGCGCATTCCATTCTGAGTCCGCCCAAGACACCATATCCTCAAACAGTGATACTGCTTGTGCGGTATCTCCCAATTGGTGCATTGCAGCCGCTTGATAGAACAAGTAATCAGCGGGTTGATCGTTATAGTAACGGCTTTGGTTAATCTCTTGTTTACCTTGAGTTGCAAGAGCAAAGTGCTGATTGGCACACTCTCTTTCGCCTAACTCTTGGTAGCAACGGCCTAAGAAATAGTGGATATCATTGTCAGTTTGACCAACGAGGCGACCTTCACCCAAATTTGTTGGATAAGTCAGAGCGTCATTCAATAACTCAAGCGCGTTATTGAAGCTTCGTTGTTGCATAAACTGCAATGCGTATCTCAGCTTATTGACAATGAACTGCCCTGTCACCTTACCTTCTCCCCCCTCCCAAGGGTGGAACTGCCTTGTAGATAAGCATGTCTGTGCAAGTTCGAGCTCACCACAGATGTTATACAAATTAAGCAACTCTGCAGTTAAGTCATCTCGCTGATTGACCACTTCTAGATTTGCCCTCAAGAAAGCAAGTCGTTCTAATGGCGTATCACCCGCCGCTTTTTTCAAGTAATCCAGTTCATAGAGAACTCGGGCATCGCTCGGAGACAATTCGAATGCTAACCCCATCAAAGAAATCGCTTTATCCAGCTCTCGACGCTTGTTATAGGCATGGACAGATAGATTTCGAAGTACGGGCGCATAGTGTGAGTTGAGCCTTAGTACTGTTTCCCAATGATATACCGCTCTTGAATAGCTTCGTTTCGCATAGAAGAAGCAACCCAGTAGATATTGGGTAAAGTAATGCCCTGAAAAAGCACTTAAAACTTCAACTTCGGCTAAGGTATTCGGAAATAAAACATTGTCGTTAAATCGATCGGCAGCGACATCTAATAAGGCTTCCGCCTGTTCGGGTTCATCGACTAAATACGCTTTATAAATCAAACTCATTGAACCTGTGCTCTCGTTCAGAGCTAAGACCGCTTTAGCGCGTTCTTTTGCATCAATCGAAAGATAAAAGTTAACAAGATGAATCGTGTTAGCTTCTCTTTGATTCATGAGTTGCTTAAACGCCGATAAGTCAATATCAGAGCGAGTTAACTGATACTTTTCGAATGAAATACCATAACCAAGAGGCTGCATCTCACTTTGTTCATCAATAAAACGAAGAGCCTCAGCGTGTCGGTTCAATGCACTAAGCAAAAACACCTTCAATGTTGCAGCTTGGTAGTGAGTACCATTTAGTTCCAGTGCTCTTTCCGCGTATTCTAATGCTTCATTTAAACGGTCTTGCTTTGTGGCAATGCGAGCAGCGGCGAAAAAGCCAGTATCACGACAATTACTACTCCACGTTGCTTTAAATACATCGCTAAAGGCAGAATCAAGGCGCCCCAGTTTTTCATTTGCACAGCCACGAAGGTAGCTTGCTCTGCCGCATAAAGGGTTTTTGTTGAGCTTGTGAGCACGCTCCAAAGCGGCATCAGAATATTTAAGTGTGCCTTGATAATCCGCGCGATCATAAGCAAGCGAAGCCATCGCGACGTTGGTTGCATAATGATTTGGGTCGCGTTTGAGGGCTTCTTGGTAGTAGTCCGCTGGATTACTCGTTGCATGGTGATATTGCTGTAAATGCTGTCCAATGAAATACAGTTCTTCTACGCTCGATACATCTTCAGGTTTTTCTGGTGCGGAGGCAGGATCGGGCGTTGGTTCATCTTTAGCGTCAATATGCTCTAGATAGGACAGGCATACTCTCCCCTCCTCATTCAAGATTGTGATGGTTAAGCGCGTGCTCTCAGCAAGCTCTATGCTTTCTTCAACCACATCACCTGGAGTCATTGTCAGTTGGTGTTTAGCAAGTACACTCGCTTTGTCCGAAATAACCACCTCGTAGTTGGCAATCTCAGAAATAGCGTAAACTGCCCATTTAACGAAACTCCCGCTTCGATCCAACTTAATCGCGACTTCCGTGTTCGCATTATGAACGTTGTCTAAATTGCTATATGGAAGGAAGTGTTGAGTGAATTTTTTCTCTTCATGACTATCAATCCAAGTAAAATCCGGTTGGTTATCGGTGTAAACCCCAGTCATCAATTCGATGTAAGGTCCATTGCTGTCGGTCAACTGGCGATCCCAGGCTAATCCAAAATCACAGTTTCCCCATGTCCATTGCTTTTTGCCAGGAGAGACATGGTGATTAGCCACATGCAACAACCCTCCTTTCTCATCATGACTGTAAGCGCCAACAAAGTCATAAGCGGACTTATCTGCCATATAAGAAGTAGGAACCGGCAAATTCTTGTAGCGAGAGATGTCCGTACCCGGCGAATAGTCGACTTTGTAATATTCCCCAGTCGCTATTGGGAAATCCGAAACATCTCGTTTGCCATGGTCATATACCGCAGTGACGTCTGGTGGGAAGATACTTTGATGATCATCACCACCTTTTACCGCGGGGTTAGACCACCATAGGAACTGTCGAGGAGTATCGTTGCCGTTATATACCTTGCCTGTTATCTCGACAAGCGCCTTGTTCGGATAAAGTTTGAAGCCAGCGGTTACTTGCAAACCGTACATATGTTCAACTTCACCAATCCAAACGGTAACGGCTCCATCTTCATGCTCTTCAATCTTAAAATCTGTAGGCATGAACGTTGTCGGACGATGATGTTGAGGCCAGTTAAACTCGATACCTCCAGAAATCCAAGGACCAAGTAGTCCAACTAAAGCCGGCTTAACGACTTCGTTGTAGTAAATAAAATCACGCTTTTTCATCTTGTCGTACGCACGATGAATGCGCCCACCAAGCTCAGGCAATAGCATGATTTTTATATAATCATTTTCGATATATACCGCTTGATATGTCTGTTCTATTTGATGATCAGATATACTGTCGATCACGCCGTAAGGGTATACGGAGCCAGAAGAGCCTTGATAAACACGGTTTTCCAAAAATAACGGATTCGAGTCAACTTTGCCCGTCGGGTAAGTCGGTAAAACAATCTCTTCTACCCGTGCTTTTGCATTCGTACTCATAATCTAAAACTACCTGTAAGTCGTTGTGATTGATTTACAGGCAGTATAAAAAGCGAACAGCAAAAAGGATGTATGAAGCAATCACGTGGTTAACTAAACGAAGTTTAGTAATAAATGTGACACTAAGACACTGGCTTTATAGAGCAACGTAAACTAGGTTGACAACCAGTACAAATACGATCAGTTATGTTAGAAACTAAAAATCGATCAAAACATCAAATTTATTTGTAAATAGATCTTCATATAAGTCTTTAGAAAAAAACATTCCCTTCTTCATTTGTAAAAAATGAAATTTCATATCGTGATATTGGTTCTGACTTATAATAACCAGACAAAAAACCATCTGGCTTAAAATAACGAATTGATATAACACCCTCAGTTAAATTAAGAGCATCAATATGACATATTTTCCTTTTAACATAATCATTTATAAAAATACTTAATCCGTATGTTTGGGGTATATATATATCCGGCTCAACTTTAACAAGTCGGATTTTATAATTATCCAAGCTAACTAGGTAATCAATTTTAAGCTCCGCATAATTCATGACATTTCCCATTCAACTGACCAATCGGAAGCCTTTTGATACTTTGCATATGAAAAGCTCTTAACAGAATTGATTTTCTCTATAATTGATTTATGAAAAAAAACAATGATAGATCCATAAGAGGGCTTGAATACCAACCTTTCCTCGATGGGTATTTCTGATAATAGATCAAAGTTAAACCCCTTAACTTCATCCTCTATATCGATAATGTTATAACAATGAAGATAAACAAACTCTTTCTCTTTGATCTTAGCAGGAACAAGTGAGTTTTTGTATAGCATTAATTCTGATAATACTGCAAGAAAATCCAGGTCAAATAATATCTCAGTGTTGACAGAAACATCAAACGGAGCATCGATAGCGCTAAAACTCTTTAAGCTAATAGATTCAAAGTTAACATGCATGGTTGTAGATATCGCTTTATCCATTAACAAACTAAATCCACGTTCATTTTCCATGTTTACTACAAAATTCACCTTTGAGTAGTCATTTGATAACACATAATATTCTTCACTAATTGGCATTATATACAACCTTTGAATTTTCTATTTCATAGATAGTTAACAACCTAGAATGGTCACTTGTCATTAAGTCATTTTTATTAAATGGGTAACTGTGCGATCTTGCTTCACATTGACTCCCCTCTTCCTTAAGACTTTCTTTTTCCACACCACCACAGCCAATATTTCCTTTCAAATAATCAGCTCCTGTTTTATGTAAAACGATCTTAAAATTGGTTATATATTTCAATTTTATAGCTGATATGTAATCGATATTAAGTAATACTTTCTTTTGTTCTTCTAAGGAATCACCTGGGCATGCCCCTTACTTAACAAAAATGAGATCATTTTTTTATCAGCATTGATGATATTACATGATAAGAAGGCGAGTCTTCAATAGTCGGTATTGCGTCACTAGTATGACTACTATAATGAAGAGGTACATTCAATTGACAAGCGACTTGAGGAGACGTCGGCAAACCAACGATATTCCTCGGATGATTTACATTGTACTTACTAAGAAGCAATAATGTTCTATAGTCACTTTTTAGTGTTTTTAGTGTTTTTAGTGTTTTTAGACTTGCCACTGATATGATGTGATGCCCTGTGATATGACTTGATAAAGCTTTGGAGTGCCACGGATGTTTATCTGGGTACTTGATACTTGGCTTCAAAACCTTATTAGCAATAGGCCAATAGTCTTTTCGTCCCAAGACACCTTGACTACCAATTTTAATGTTCTTAATTATCTGACTTTTGTTTTCTTTTTCGTATAGCTTTACAGATAAAAGCTTTGCCATTAGCGCTGTCATTATTTTTTCCTAGAGCCTTGCCTTGCAAGGGTTAAGTTTGCTTTTCTTATTTTTTCCGCACAAATTACATACATAGTCTGCTTTGTTTTTGTCCTCATTCGCCTTTGCAGAGTTCTTTCCTGACTGAGCAGACTCACCCGTATTATGTTTCACTTTTGCTGGATAAGTTTTCTCGCCCTTACCTAAGATGCGAGCAAAAAGATCATCAAACTCGCCCATCGCTTCTTTAAGCTTGTCCGGTACCATCTTA
>NZ_BCUF01000041.1 GCF_001591145.1 Vibrio harveyi NBRC 15634 = ATCC 14126 = KCTC 12724
TTTTTTCAAATTCTTTTTTCTCTCTTCCGACTCGCTGTGTGACTTTCGTCTCACTCCGTGTCGGTGGATGCGCAGTATAGGGAGTTGAGAAATTAGCGCAACCTTTTTTTGAAAAAAACTTTCTAAGCGGTTATTTATCCACCAAATGCGTTATATCTGCATATTTCTTCGTCACATTTGAGACATATCACAGCAATTGGTTGGAAAAACACCAACCATATACGTAAGATTCATGTGTCTATTTTGTTAATAGGCAGCCAATCTCTTTATCATCTATATGTAGTAATCAAAATGACGTCTAAAAAAAATCTGATCTTGTGTGCTGGGTTGGCGGTCATTGGGGGAATCATCTTCTCTCAGTTACCTGTGTCACCTGCCTTGAGCTTTGTTATCGGTGTTGTCGCTACTGCTTTTCTTTTTTCACTTTCTAGCAAAACACCTGTTCTTCAATCTTCGGATTCCGATCCTTCAACTAAAACGCTGTATGTCGGCAACCTTCCTTATAAGGCAAATGAAAGTCACGTTCGAGATTTGTTTGCTGAGTATGGTCAGGTCTATGCAGTACGCTTAATGAAAGATAAGCGCACTGGTAAAAGGAGAGGGTTTGGTTTTGTAGTGATGGCTGCGGCAGATGCAAAACCTGCTATCGCTAAACTTAACGAGAAGGAATATATGGAGCGTACACTTAAAGTGCGTATTGCTAACGATCCTAAACACCCTGATGGCGGTAAACCTGAACAGGATTAAACCCTAAGGTCGCCAAACAGGTATTCAGTGCATCTTCTTGCCAAGGAGGTGCACTGGCATAAATCTTCTTACTCCCTTCCTCTTGGCTTTCTTCCTTCATATCGCTGAGTAGTAATGCTTTCACTCGACGAGCAATGGCTTCGCCAGAATCAATTAACGTAACCTCTCCACCTAACGCTTGATGGATTTCCTCTTTAATCAAAGGAAAATGAGTGCACCCCAATACAGCTACATCGACTTTATTACGTAATGGGAGAAGAATGCTTTCGAGCTCTGGAATAGAAATACTTTCGCCACGCAGCTTTTCTTCTGCCATATCCACTAAGCGAGTGGAACCTAATAGTTCGACAGGTTTGCCTTGAGCAAAGTCACGGATCAGTTCATGAGTATATTGACGAGTCACGGTCGCGGGCGTAGCAATAAGTCCTACACCCTGAGAAGCGAGTAATGAGGCCGGCTTGATCGCAGGCACCACTCCGACAACCGGAATGGATAGATTCGCACGCAATGATGGCAACACTATGGTACTTGCGGTATTGCAGGCGATGACTACTATGTCAGCTTGATGCTCTTCAACCAATGCTGCCACCAGCTTATTAACGCGAGTGATCAGCACATCTTGGTCTAGCTCACCATATGGGTAAGCTTCGTTATCGAACAGATACAAGTAATCCATGTTTGGTAGAAGTCGGTGGATTTCTTGGAAGACCGATAGCCCTCCGACACCGGAATCAAACACTAGGACTTTTTTCTTACTTGATGCTCGCACGAGTCTTACCTGCAAATTAGAGACTCGGCGATCATACTGGTTAGATTTGTTTTGGCAATGCTTTGGCTCGGTATCTTTGATGACTGAATCGCTCCCCTGTTTCCACTTCAAGCTTAGCCAACTCTATATGTCCTTGAAATGATGAGGTTGATGTCACCAATGTATGGAATTCGCCATCTTCGCCACAGGGATCAATATGACCGGGTAATGACTCAATCAACGTTTTGTCATACCAACGTCCACACCACTCCGGCGGCAATACATTTCCATCGGTGGTAATCAACATGGTTTGAATTCCACGCTCGATAATTTCAAATGCCAATGCCTTGCTTTCTTCCCCCAACAAAGGGAATACACATTCCCAGCCGGCAGGTTCAATATAGCTGCGTCGATAATCAGCAATACCATTACAAAACATATCACCGAACGCGACAGCTTCTACATTCAGCCCACTGCTTTGTAGTGCATTAACGATCGTCGATTGATAAATGTCGTTATTCGGGAACACTTCAGGCAGTTCGATAGTAATGAGCGGAAGGCCAAGTAAGTCCGCCTGCATTTGCACGACCTCAAGCGGGGTTGCTTGAAAAGGGACTTCTTTATCAACATAAGTGGTGTACAAGCCAACTACCTGATAATGCGGATCTTCGTTTAGACGCTCCAACGTTAATGTAGAGTCTTTTCCGCTTGACCAGCTAATCACAACACGTTTTGGTTTAGTCATCGTCTTTCCTTGTTACCTATTTCCACCAGCGCTTTACTTACAAAAAGAAAGACCGCCGATATGGCGGTCTCGTTTAGCTTGATTAAAAGCGGTAGTCTGCCGAGACAAAGTACTGACGCTCTGGCGTCGCGTAACTAGTGTACATCTCGTAGTTTTTATCGAAAGCGTTGCTTAGCTTCGCATTAATATCCCAGTTTTGGTTCACGGCGTAAGAAGCAGTGAAGTTCCATAGGCTGTAGCTCGGTAGTCTGGTACTGCCATTAAAGCGTTCACCTTGGTACAGGTACTGCGAGCCCAACGTCCATTGGTCAAACGTTGCGTAGGCGTTCCACTTAGCACCACGCTTGGAGCGGTACGCTAGCTGAGTATCTTTTGCCCCAGACTTATCGACAGGATCTTTATAATCTAAGTAAAACTCGTGAGAAACGATATCCGTGTCGAATTTCACCTCTAGTTCGACACCTTTGATCTCAGCTTCACCCACGTTTTGCATGCCAGAGCCTTTCCAAATCAACATGTTCTCAATTTGGTTGTAGTAACCCGTCACCGTCCAATCAACAATCGATACAGCACCAGATAGCGACAGCTCGGTATTTTCTGATTCTTCTGGTTTTAGGTTTGGCATTTCGTAGCCTGGGTAATACAAATCAACAAAGCTCGGCGCACGGAAAGCAGTACCGTGGCTCAGGGTTAACTCATAACCTTCGTAAAAACTCCAACCCGCAGCGGTTTGCCATGTGGTGTTGTTACCAAATTGATTGTTGTCGTCATTACGTACGCTTGCTTCTAACGTCCATACGTCATAAACATATTGAGCAATGGCACTAACACCAAAGTTAGTTCTTGGGTTCTTCTCTGGATCATAGTCTTTAGCTGGTCCCCAACTGTTCGCCGCAATGTAGCCTTTTGCTAGCTTCTCAGTACGGTAATCCAAACCGCCACCAATACTCAGTTCTTCGTTAACGCTGTACGAGTTCAACCAAATCGCGTTGAACTGCTCAATAGCAACATGATCGCCAGTAGATTTGTTTTGACCTGATTTATGGTCGTAGTTGTCTTGTTGACCATAAGCCAATTTTAATTCAGATGAGTAAACGTCTTTGTTGTATTCCAGCGATATGTCGGTACCTACATACTCTACTTCACCAGTTTTTTTCTCATGACCACTCCAAATACTACTGTTGTCGTAATCGTATTCATTGTTGTAAGCACTCACCCCAACGTAACCAGACAAGTTGTCAGAAAAGTTTTGTTGGTAACCCAACTTCAGGTTTAGCGTTTCGAAGCCATGCTCATCGCCATCATTCAATCCTGGCTGAGGCTTAACATTAAAACCATCGGTTTTCTCGTATCCTAAGACACCCTTAAAGTGTTTACCTTCACCCACAGGTTTAGAGACCACAAACGTGCCTTTTTTATGGTTATTTGAGCCATAACCTGCAGACACTCGACCTGAATCGTCATTAATAGGCGCACGAGTAATAATGTTGATTACGCCAGAGATCGCTTCTGAACCATAGATAGAGGCTCGTGCACCACGAATGTAATCGATACGTTCGACAGAGTTGATTGGAAATTGGTTAAAATCGATACCACCCATGATTGCACGAGGCATACGCACCCCATCAACTAAAACGAGTACTTGAGACGAGCTACCACCTCGAACGTAGATAGATGCGGATTGACCACGCCCACCGTACTGAGCAACTTCAACACTCGGCAGTGTACGGAACACATCAAACAGACTATTTGCTTGCAGGCGTTTAATGTCTTCTTTGGTTACCGTGACGGTTTGTGCAAGAACAGCACCATCAATTTGCTTGAAGCGGTTTGCCGTAACCACAACCGTTTCATCTGCGGAAACTTCTTGGGCCTGTGAATAAAAGGTAGGTGAAAGCAGCGATGCACACGTGATCGCAAGAAATGTTTTTCTCATTGTATTGTCCTAAGTCGCGTAATTCCTACCGAGCCCTACTCGTGTTGAGCAGTCCAGTGCTGTGGCTCAGTTGCTGGCAGGTATTCGGACTTAAGAGCAAGGTTGTACCGCCTACTTACTCGACTTCCCACATAAACTAATGCAGTGTCTTGATGAGCGTTCGTTCTCTTTTACCGCTGCGCGTCAGTTCTGGATTCTCACCAGATTCCCATTTCAGCCATCTAGATTGCTAGATAGCACCAGCTTGGGGCAAATACTATTAAGCTATTGATTATTTGTCCAGCCAATATTACCTCTGACAATTGTAACGATTTGGTTCATTGGTGTATCAACTGACACAGAACACACTATCTTTAAATCAATTGGGGCACAAAACTGGACATCCTATTGAGATTGAATAAAATCTGCGCTCTTAAATTGAATGCACCATAAAAGGTAAGATCATGGCTACTCTTGATGTAAACCCACAACGCTACCAAGAACAACTGGCTGAAAAAGTCGAACGTCTGAACGATATGTTCGCGCCATACAACGTGCCAGAACTGGAAGTGTTTGAATCACCAGAGCAGCACTACCGCATGCGTGCTGAGTTCCGCGTTTGGCATGAGGGTGAAGACCTTTACTACATCATGTTCAACCAAGAAACTCGTGAGAAATACCGCGTTGACCAATTCCCAGCAGCAAGCCGTCTGATCAACGACCTGATGCCACTATTGGTTGAAGCGATGAAAGACAACGAATCGCTACGTCGTAAGCTGTTCCAAGTGGACTTTCTATCAACGCTTAGCGGTGAGATTCTGGTTTCACTGCTTTACCATCGCCAACTGGATGAAGAGTGGATTGAAAACGCGAAAGCCCTTAAGCAGCGTTTGAATGATGAAGGCTTCAACCTAAACATCATTGGTCGTGCTCGTAAAATGAAGATTGTCTTAGACCGTGACTACGTGATCGAGAAGCTAGACGTAAATGGTCAAAGCTACATCTACCAACAAGTAGAAAACAGCTTCACTCAACCAAACGGCAAAGTCGCTGAGAAGATGTTGGAATGGGCAGTCGACTGTACTCAAGAAAGCACTGGTGATCTCCTAGAGCTTTACTGTGGTAACGGTAACTTCTCTTTGGCGCTGGCACAAAACTTCGATCGCGTTCTTGCAACTGAATTAGCGAAGCCATCTGTGGTTTCTGCGCAATACAACATTGCAGCGAACGAGATTGATAACGTTCAAATCCTACGTCTATCTGCAGAAGAGTTTACTCAAGCAATCGAAGGTAAGCGTGAATTCCGCCGCCTACAAGATGCAGGTGTGGATCTGAAGAGCTACAACTGCAACACGATTTTTGTCGATCCACCACGCTCAGGTATGGATGTCGACACTTGTAAGATGGTGCAAGGTTACGAGCGCATCATGTACATCTCTTGTAACCCAGAGACACTTAAAGAGAACTTGGACATTCTATGTGAAACCCACAACGTGACGCGTTTTGCTCTGTTTGACCAATTCCCTTACACACACCACATGGAAGCAGGTGTACTGTTGGAACGCAAAGCGTAATCCACCAGCATCAGACATAAAAAAGCGAGCTCAATGGCTCGCTTTTTTGTTGGATTCGTTTTGCTTATTCAGCGGTGGTCTTCTTTTCCATGAAACCCAGCTTCTTACCGATCCACGCTAGGAGAATCATTGAAACCAGAATGGCGAAGAAGTTAGAGCCTGCTTCTGGGTATTGCGCTTTAATAAACGCAGAGTGACCAAATGCACCTACGAAGAAACACGCCAGACCAACAAGTGGGATATCTTCTGATACTGGGTTGTTTAGGTATTCTTGGTACAGCGCCTGTACAGCTAGCACGAGTGCAATCAGAGGGAAGATTGAAAAAGATACTTCACTCATGGTCAACCATGACAACAAAGCATCACCACACATACCTGCAACCAGTGCCAAAATCAGCGTTTTCTTTTCAGATTTATTTCCATTCGACATTATTCTATCCCGCCTTTTAATCGGTTACGTTCACGTTCTTTGCGATACCAATAGGCCCCTTTGGCTATCATTCGCAATTGCATGATCAATCGCTCGGCGAGTTCATCGCGCTCGCGTCGATCTAAATCTAAAGCTTCCGCACCAGAGCTAAACACCAAAGTAACCGACGCCTCTGCTTGAGTGAACGCCTCTTCTTTGGTCATACCGGTGCTCATTAAGTACTCAGTTAATTCTGCCGCAAAATGCTGAATTTCTCGAGCGACGGCAGTACGAAATTCAGAGGAAGTGCCGGAGCGCTCACGCAACAATAAGCGGAAAACGTTAGGACTACTTTCAATGAATTCCATAAAGGTTTCAACTGAAGTTCGAATCACACTGCCTTCTTTGACAATACGCTGACGCGCTTGACGCATCAGTTGTCGCAACAACAAACCACCTTCATCAACCATGGTTAAGCCCAGCTCGTCCATGTCTTTGAAGTGACGGTAAAAAGAAGTTGGTGCAATTCCTGCCTCTCGGGCAACCTCACGCAAGCTGAGATTGGAAAAGCTGCGATCCGCACTGAGTTGATTAAATGCCGCATCGATCAACGATCGACGTGTTTTTTCTTTTTGCTGCGCGCGGATTCCCATCGATTTCATTCTTTAACTTGCTCTTTTTCTATTGGGTACGAGAGCTTCAATATAACGCATATCGCACCCACGTATAAAGCGACGTTATCTGCCGATAAGCGGCGAGCACGTTACTATTGCCATGCACCCAATTGCAATTGTCTCGCTTCAAATAGTAGACATACAGCATACCAATTAGTTCTTTTGGGCGATTCTGCGTGATCACTTCCACTCTCTAGCAGGCATTACGTGTTCCCAATAGAGTAAATGAGTTAAAATCCCGCTACAGCAATGTTAAGCAAATATAACAAGGAAGACATCATGGCGCATGCTAATCACTATGACGTGATCGTAATTGGTAGTGGCCCGGGCGGTGAAGGGGCGGCGATGGGATTGACCAAAGCCGGACTGAATGTTGCCATCGTAGAAAAGGAAAGCAGTGTTGGTGGCGGTTGTACGCACTGGGGAACCATACCATCCAAAGCATTGCGTCACGCAGTTAGCCGTATCATTGAATTCAATAGCAACCCGTTATTCTGCCGCAATAACACCAGCCTTCATGCAACATTTTCTGACATTTTAGGTCATGCAAAATCGGTAATAGATAAACAGACTCGACTTCGTCAGGGCTTTTATGATCGCAACTCATGCACACTGTTGTTTGGTACAGCCCGCTTTATCGATAACTACTCCATCGCCGTCATGCAAAGTGATGGTACGGAAGAAGTATACTCAGCAGATAAATTTGTTATCGCTACAGGCTCTCGTCCATACCAACCAAATGACGTTGACTTCTTACATGAACGCATCTACGACAGTGATTCCATCCTGAGCCTGAAGCACGACCCTCGCCACATCATTATTTACGGTGCAGGCGTGATTGGTTGTGAATACGCCTCAATCTTCCGCGGTTTAGGCGTGAAAACTGACCTGATTAACACTCGCGACCGCCTGCTCTCTTTCTTAGATAACGAAGTATCAGACGCATTGTCTTACCACTTCTGGAACAGTGGCGTGGTGATTCGTAACGATGAAACATTCGAGAAAATCGAAGGCACTGAAGATGGTGTCATCGTGCATCTTCAATCTGGCAAGAAGATGAAAGCCGATTGCCTACTGTATGCTAATGGTCGAACGGGTAACACAGACAAACTCAACTTACCTGCGGTTGGACTTGAGGGTGATTCACGCGGACAGCTCAAAGTAGATGGTAACTACCGTACAGAGGTAGAACACATCTACGCAGTCGGTGATGTAATTGGCTACCCTAGCCTAGCGAGTGCAGCGTATGACCAAGGTCGTTTCGTGGCACAAGCCATCACTAAAGGGCAAGCTGACGGTAATCTGATTGATGACATCCCAACGGGTATCTACACCATTCCAGAAATCAGCTCAGTGGGTAAAACCGAGCAAGAACTGACTGCGGCGAAAGTGCCTTACGAAGTGGGACGTTCTTCGTTCAAGCATCTAGCTCGTGCACAGATTGCAGGTAAAGACATCGGCAGTTTAAAAATCCTCTTCCATCGCGAAACCAAAGAGATTCTTGGTATTCACTGCTTTGGTGAGCGCGCTGCGGAAATCATCCACATCGGTCAGGCCATCATGGAACAAAAAGGCGAAGCCAATACGATTGAATACTTCGTCAATACCACCTTCAACTACCCGACGATGGCAGAAGCGTATCGCGTAGCGGCACTGAACGGTTTGAACCGATTATTCTAATTCAATTGGGTTGCCATGATCCAAAAGCTAAAATAGCAGGTTTCGACCTGCTGTTTTTTTATGTGTAACTAGGCAAGAAAGCTTCCCTTGCGCCATTGATAGAAGAAGATAGCACCAAGTCCAATCCCTCGCATTGCCATGAAACTGGTCATCGCAAACCATAGTGCATGGTTTTGCCAAACAGAGAACAAAAAGAAGATTGCAAAGAAGCAGCAAGTCGCCACGAACATACTGTTTCGCATGTCTTTACCTTTGGTGGCACCAACAAAAATGCCATCAAACAGGAAGCACCACATCGACGTCAATGGCATGACCACCAGCCACGGCAGATATACCGCCGCTTGCTGCTGCACCGCTTCAATCGAAGTGATCATGGCGATCAAGTGCGATCCCGCCAAACCAAATACCGCAGTCAAACCTAAACAGATGATAAGGCTCCAAAAGAAAGTACCAATCAGCGAAGCATTGAGCTGCGCTCGGTCTTTGGCACCAATCGCTTTGCCAACCATGGCTTCCATGGCGTAAGCAAAACCGTCCATGCCATAAGAAATCATCATCAAGAAACTCATCAATACCGCATTAGCCGCAACCACATCATCACCAAAGCTCGCACCTTGGAAAGTCATAAAGCTAAACGTAGCTTGTAAACAGAGCGAGCGTAAGAAGATATCGCGATTGAGTTTTACGAAACGCCCTAGCTCATGTTGAGTATCAGTTAGCAGGCTTTTAGGTGATGGCAACAGACGGGCACACCACGTCCTCCATACACACATCAAGCCAAACGCCATGCCAGAGTAATCAGCAATCACCGAGGCTAGCGCTGCCCCTTCAACTTTCCAACCCAAACCAATCACAAACAGTAAATCGAGCGCGATATTGGTCACGTTAGTGATGATCACCATCCACATTGGGGCTTTGGAGTTTTGCGTTCCGAGCAGCCAGCCCAACAGCACAAAGTTCATCAGCGCAGCGGGGGCACTCCATACTCGGATAGAGAAATATTGCATACCGTAGTGCTTCACTTCAGCACTGGCATCACTCCAACCAAATATCAGATCCGCGATCGGGTTATGGGCAATAAGGAAGACTAACGCAAACAGCAATGCCATGAGTGAGCCTTGCATAAACACCAAGGCGAGTTGTTTTCGGTCTTCACCACCATAGGATTGCGCCGCTAATCCAGTGGTCGACATACGTAAAAAGCCAAGCAACCAAAACGTCACACTGATCATGGTACTACCAAGCGCAACACCACCTAGATACCAAGCGTGTTCAAGGTGACCGATCACCGCAGCGTCAACCAAGCCCAATAGTGGAACAGTAATATTCGACAGCACCATAGGGATAGCGAGCGCTAACACTTGGCGATGCACTTGAGGATTCGATAAAGGAGAGAAGATAGAGTTTGTCACAGGCACCTCGTTGTTTAGATCAGCGAGTGTACCTGAGTGTTCAATGCCTAGCCAATTACCACTTGATGTGAACGAGAACTGGCGTGAGACGATGCTTCAACATTGGGATCTTATTCAGCCAGCGCTGCCATGCTTTCCAACGTGAGCAAAATCGGTCGAATGGCGAGAAGGCTTTGACCCATTGTGCCCATGGCAGCCAATGCAGTACTTGTTGTGCTGGTGCTTCAAAACCATGTGCATACGTATCTGAGCCGAGCTTCTGACCCCATTTACTTTCGGTTAAGTCACCTGCTAGTACCATGCACACTTCTGCCGATACAAAATAGCGACCCAGAGTTTGGATGAAAGTCGCAACACGCGATTCATCGCAATCGAGTAAAGCCATCTCACACAGAATCAATACTGGTGCTTTTTCAGGAATGCGCAGTTCATCTAACCAATTCATGTCTTCTACGCTGCCACAACGATGCTCGTAGCGTTCGTTTTTATGAAACAATCGCTGACGCCAAACCAGATTCTCGGTGACATCCAGTTCAATCCAGTGACAACGACCATTGTCCAAACGGTAGAAACGCGTATCTAAGCCCGCACCAACGTTAATGATCCAAGCGTCTGAGTGTTGTTGAAGAAAGTGACTAACCTGCTGATCGCACAGCTGAGTTAAAGTCACGTGCAGCAGTTGCTTCTGATCGACGTCGCCACTGATGCAATCTGGTGCCATCTTGCAGCTCAAGCACGCTTTTGCAGCGATCGGATCGTACACCAAACCGTTATCGACCAAGCTTTCGCGGCTACGCAAAAACAACGGTTTCAACAGATGATTGGGTACGTGATGTTGAGGCTTGGACATGGGCATTTCCTTGCGCCGAAAAGAAAATGGTTAAATGGAACTAGATGATAATAAATCTCAATATCACTTGCAAGTTTTAACGCAACAGCCAAACGCTCTGAATCAGTGCGAGCGTAACTATGCTCGGAAGAAAAGAAATATGCTTTGAAGAAAATAAAAGTTGGAATAGAAAGTGCAGAAAACACAAAGCCCAGCAGAACGCTGGGCTTTATTAGAATGCTTGAGGTAAGAAACCTACATCCAGTCAGTGTTACGGATGATGCCAACCGCCAGACCTTCAATCGTCAGGTGTTGCGATGTTAGGTCAACTTGGATTGGTGAAAACTCTTCATTCTCTGCATGCAGTAGAACAGTAGAACCTTTACGCTCTAAACGCTTCACCGTCACATCATCATCAACACGTGCAACCACAACTTGACCGTCGCGCACATCTTGAGTTTTGTGCACAGCCAGCAAGTCGCCGTCCATAATACCGATGTCTTTCATACTTTCGCCGTTTACGCGAAGTAAGAAATCTGCTTTTGGTTTGAACATCGCAGGGTCCACTTGGTAGTGAGACTCCACATGCTCTTGAGCCAGAATCGGCTCACCAGCAGCAACTTGACCAATCAAAGGCAGACCTTGATCGTCGTTTGCCGCATCTTCGAGTAGGATTCGAATCCCGCGAGATGCGCCTGGAATAATTTCAATCGCTTGTTTACGAGCAAGCGCTTTTAGGTGTTCTTCTGCGGCATTCGCAGAGCGGAAGCCAAGCTCACGCGCAATCTCTGCACGAGTTGGTGGCATTCCGGTGTCTTCGATTTTGCTTTTAATCAAATCGAAGACTTGTTGTTGGCGTGGCGTTAACGGCTTCATATGTCACCTGTCTTTTTATACAGTTAACTGTGAGTATATCCAGTAAATGAACAAATGAAAACCCAATTGGTTGTTTTTTAATTTATTTGCGCCAGTTTCAGATCCCACCCACAAACCTCAAGTGAACATTCGTTTTAAACGCGCAATAGCCAATTCGTCTAATGAAAGCAACAACCTAGGGGTTCGACTAATTTCCGCTCAATAAAATTAAAAGGTTTGACCAGTTTCTGGTATCCTTGCTGCGCTTAAAATTTATCGCCTAGGCTTATTTCTATAGCCGTATCTATTTCCTTTCCTATAGAAGAAGGGAAAGCGGACGCAGAAATAAGGTTAGGCTTGTTTGAATACCTATTGAGGCTGTGAACTTTATGTCTTCTGGACAATCATTTTCACGTTCATTACTAAAACTACCTTTATCGGTAATGGTAAAGGGCACCACAATCCCATCGAATCCGATTGACGATCTCAACATCGACCTAGCGAAACCGATTGTGTACGCCTTACCGTTCCGTTCGAACGTGGATTTGCTGACACTACAAAAACAAGCTTTGAGCCTTGGTCTCCCAGACCCGCTTAGCCCGCTAGAAATCAATGGCAAAAAACTGACTCGTTACGTGTTTATTGCCTCTCGTCCAACCGTGATGAGCAATGATAACGACGTACCGAGTGAGTCTGTTTCTCTGTTTACTGATTTACTTGAATTGCACAAGCTCGATAGCGAACTAGACGTGCAAATGATTCCAGCGACCGTACTTTGGGGTCGTAAGCCAGGTAAAGAAGAAAACCATAAGCCGTACCTGCAACCAATGAACGGTCCGCAAAAAGCAAAAGCGGTAATGGCAGCAGGTCGTGACTGTTTGGTGCGCTTTAGCCCAGTGGTTTCACTGCGTTACATGGCAGACTCTCACGGTACCGACAGCGCTATTGCACACAAGCTAGCGCGCGTTGCACGTATCCACTTCTCTCGTCAGAAGCTCGCGGCATCGGGTCCAAACCTGCCTCAACGCCAAGTGCTGTTTGCACGCTTAATGAAATCGCCAGCAATCGAAAAAGCGATTGAAGACGAAGCGCAAAGCAAAAACATTTCTATCGAGAAAGCACGCAAAGAAGCCCATGACATCATGGATGAGATTGCAGCGGACTTCTCTTATGGTTTGGTTAAAAACGGCGATCGTATTCTTGGCTGGTTGTGGACGAAGCTGTACCAAGGTCTACACATAAACAACGCTTCGACTGTTCGTCGCCTAGCGCAAGATGGTCATGAGATCGTGTACGTACCATGTCACCGCAGTCACATGGACTACCTACTGCTTTCTTACGTTCTATACCATGAAGGTATGGTGCCACCGCATATTGCTGCGGGTATAAACCTGAACTTCTTCCCAGCGGGTCCAATCTTCCGTCGTGGTGGTGCGTTCTTTATTCGTCGTAGCTTTAAAGGCAATAAGCTGTACTCCACGATTTTCCGTGAGTACCTATCAGAGCTGTTTGCTAAAGGTTACTCGGTTGAGTACTTCAGTGAAGGTGGTCGTTCACGTACTGGTCGTCTACTTCAAGCAAAAACCGGTATGTTGGCAATGACGATTCAAGCCATGCTACGCGGTCTAAACCGTCCAGTAACGTTAGTGCCTGTGTACATCGGTTACGAGCACGTAATGGAAGTGGGTACTTACGCCAAAGAGCTTCGTGGTTCACGCAAAGAGAAAGAAAACGCGGGTCTTGTGCTGCGTACTCTGCGTAAGCTGCGCAATTTTGGTCTTGGTTACGTTAACTTCGGTGAGCCAATTCAGCTAAACCAATACCTGAATGAACACGCTCCTGAGTGGACGAAAGACATCGATCGCATGGGCGGCAGCAAGCCACAATGGATGAACCCAGTGGTGAACGGTCTGGCAAACAAGATGATGACGCACATTAACGACGCGGCAGCGACTAACGCGCTAACTCTATGTGCGACCGCGCTATTGGCGTCTCGTCAGCGTGCATTGTCTCGTGACTCTCTAATCAACCAGATTGAATGCTACCTGAAGCTACTTAAGAACAACCCATACTCAAACACTTCAACAGTTCCAACAGAAACGGCTGAAGAGTTGGTAGATCACGCTATCTCACTTGATAAGTTTGTGATTGAAACCGACACCATGGGTGACATCATTTCGCTGGATCGTAGCCAGTCGATTCTGATGACTTACTACCGCAACAACATCATTCACCTGTTCGCCCTACCATCATTGATTGCTCAGATAATTATTCGTCAGCGCAACGTGACCGTAGAGAAGATTCAAGAAAACGTCGCTCAAATCTACCCATTCCTGAAAAAAGAGCTGTTCCTAAGCTACAAGGAAGAAGAGTTGAACGAGCTAGTCGTGAAGATCTTGAACGAGTTCATTGAGCAGAAGATGGTTTGCCAAGATGGTGACAAACTGGAAATTAACCAGTCAAACAACCAATCCTTGGTTTTGTTGGGTCGTACTATCACTGAAACACTGCAACGCTACTCTATTGCGATGAACTTACTGGTAGCTGACCAAGAGCTGGGTAAATCAGACCTTGAACAGCAGAGCCAAGACATTGCGCAGCGTTTGGGTCGTCTACACGGTATTAACGCGCCAGAGTTTTTCGACAAAGGTGTGTTTGCTGCAATGTTCAATACGTTGAAAGAGCAACAATACCTAGATAGCGACGGCAACTGCGATCTTGAGAAGACACAGCAATTTGCCAAACTACTCTTTGCTTTGCTCTACCCAGAAGTGAAATTGACCATCGAAGAGAGTATCCATCAGCTGCAAGCATAATTGGCTTAAGCTCGATATTCATCTCGACAAAACATAAAAGGCATCCAATTGGATGCCTTTTTCTATCTGAACGTTTGTACTGAGTTACCAGAAAGCGATAAACAGACCGACCGCAATCACCATTCCCACATAGTTGTTGTTAAGAAAGGCTCTGAAGCACAAGTCGCGCTCTCGGTGGCGAATCAAGTGTTGCTGGTATACAAACAAAGAAGCCGCAACCAAAATCGTCCAATAGTAGCTTTGCCCAAGTTCGTAATGTTGACCAAGCAACACTAACATCGCCAAGGTAATCAACTGCAGAACACCAATCACCAGCTTATCGTGACGCCCGAACAAGATAGCCGTTGATTTAATACCAATCTTTAAATCATCATCACGGTCGACCATCGCGTATTGAGTATCGTAAGCAATGGTCCACAAAGCGTTAATCACAAACACAAACCACACAATCCAAGGCAATTCGCCTGTTTGTGCTGCCCATGCCATCGGAATCGCCCAACTAAAAGCCAAACCTAAAAACAGCTGAGGCAAATGGGTGTAACGCTTCATAAATGGATAAATGAACGCTAAAAAGATACCAGCAAAGGATAGCTTGATCGTCAGCGGGTTCATGGTCAGCACCAATAAGAATGAGCTGATACCTAGAACTAAAAACAGACCAATCGCTTCTTTCGAGGTCACTTTACCTGAGGGTAAAGGACGCTGCTTGGTACGTTTCACATGACCATCAACTTTACGGTCAGCAAAATCGTTAATCACACAACCGGCGCTTCGCATTAGGAATACACCTAACACAAACACGATGAGTACATTCCAACTTGGCATGCCTTGGGCGGCAATTACAAGTGCCCAAACCGTCGGCCACAATAACAAGAGTGAGCCAATTGGGCGATCCATTCGCATCAGTTGCCAATATGCTTTGGCTTTTTCTGCGGACATTTACACCTTCTCCTTAGCGTAAACTGGTGAATTGGGTAAGAATAGCTCAGCAACCAGCATGGGTTTGTGATTCATCCACAGTCTTGAGCGTCGCGCTAAAAGGCGCCCCTGTGGCAAATTAACCCATCCCATTTGCAGAGCATCGCGCTCAACGTTATCGGCGCTGAACACAGTTAAGCCCAGCGGAATATCTCCTTGCTGAGCTAAGTCATACTGTTGATCGACCAAGGTTGAACGAGGGATGAGCGTGCGTCCAATGACCCAATCTGTATTGTCGCCACATAAAATCACCTCTCTCAGTAGGCAATCTTGCTCAGACAATAGCTGGCTCTCATCCTGTTTTAACGTCTTGGCAGTGACGATCTGATTGTGCAGCAATTCCACTGTTAAGCGTTGGCAGTGCTGACCTAAACGACGTGACAAAGAGCCCTTTTCTTCAAGCCAATGCTTGGCGAATTCGTTAGGGAATTCAAAATCTTCGGGGTTTTGCCACTCTACTTCCAATAAAGAAGTAAGATAGAGTGATGTCGGCTGATTCATACTAGTATTCAATTGGAGGCTTTATGCGTACAATAAAGCAACAACTTACCGTCTTATTGAAACTGTAAGTTCCGTTATTTGTTATAGACGGTCTATTGTATCAAGACTGAAGCGATTCGAATATCGCGATCCAGAGAAAGAAAAGTTAGAAATATGTACAAACGTTATATAGCCCAAATTATTTTCGCGCTAAGTCTGCTTATTTCAGCACCGAGTTGGGCTGAATCTGAAGAGGCAGCACCTAAGTTAGCCTACTTTACGCTCGAACCCGATTTAACTACGAACTTCTATACCAAGGGTAATAAACTGGGTTATGTACAGGTGCGTATCGATATCATGGTGATGAGTCAGCAAGACCTCGCCGTTGTCGAACACCACCAACCATTGATCCGAGATGCGGTGATTGAACTATTGGGTAAACAAACAGAAGATACGATTAAGTCTTTATCTGGTCGTGAGGATCTGCGCAAAACGTTGGTGAAAGAACTCAATGAAACCCTACTGCCAGAGACGGGTAAAACCATCATCGCTGATTTGCTGTTTACCAAATACCTTTACCAATAATATGAACAGTTAAAGCTGACGAGCTGCTCCTATTAAACGAAAGACAGATAAACAAAAGACCACCGATTGGTGGTCTTTTTGTTGGTGTCTGTAAATCATTAACTTAGGAGGCTTGTTGGTATTTCTGTTTACCAGAATCAAACAACGCTATCGCCATACCAGAAAGTAAGCCAACTAAGTGGGCCGTGTTGGCAATCGCCATAAATGGTTGAACATAGCCAAGAACCAACCACACCAGCATAAAGCCAATAATAGGTTTAGGAAGTGTTAAGCCAAGATGTGGACAACGGTAACCAAGGATCCACAAGTAACCAAGTAGCGCATAAACCACACCAGATAAACCGCCGAAGTTTGCTCCTTCAACATAAAACTGACCCGCGCCGGAGAGCGCTGCAGAAATAAGGAAGATTTGCAGTAACTTTCCAGAGCTTAAACGGCGCTCGATATCACCTCCCAATTGCCACCACCACAAGAGGTTGAACACAATATGGGTAACAGAGAAGTGCAATAACGCATGGCTAACCCAGCGCCAGAGCTGCCATTGCTGCCCTTCGAACGCAGGAAAATGCAATAAAGCAAACACACCATCACCAAAGCCGAACATCTGCAAAAAGTAGATAACGGCACAGACAACCATGATCAGCAAGGTCACTGGGCCCGCCTTAGCTTTCACCATACCCATAATGCTCGGGCTGGAATAATGAAATTTGCTCTTACGAGTATCGGCAACGTCCCACGAAGCGGCGCTATATTTCGACGCTGATGGATTGGCTAAGAATTGTTTTAGCTCGGCTTCGACTTCAATTTCATGCTGCGCATCCGTCAGCCAAAGTGCAAACTGTCCTTCACCTTCCGGCGTCATCTGAATATCAATCTTGCGTGATGCCATGTAATCAATGAAGGCTTGCGCCATACGTGGATTATTTAACGTTACCAATCTCTTCATTAACTTCTCACTATCGGTAGTTCTGCTCGTTGCCAGGCTTCAAAGCCGCCATCCACACTGTACACCTGTTCGAAGCCTTGGTTAACCAAATATTGTGCCGCACCTTGGCTACTGATGCCGTGGTAACACATCACTAGGATTGGTTGTTCGAATTCCACATCGTTCATGAAAGGAACGATCGAATCATTAGTCAGATGAAAAGCGGATTCTGCATGCGCGACAGCAAAAGATTGAGGGTCACGAATATCTACAAGTTTTGCTTCACCTTGTTCGAGCAATGCCTGAGCGCCTTGAACATCGATATGTTGAAACTGGTCCATTTACTTTCTCTATGTCGTTTTCGTTATTGACGCCATTGTAACCTATCCAAAGCCAAACTTAGACACAGAGATAGTCAGGTCATTGAAAGCTGTACACATTCGCACCGTTTGTGGATAAATCTGTGAATTGCGTTGATAAAGTATATTTGGATCATTTGATCCACAAGATGTAGTAATGATCTTGATCTAACTGTGTGTATATTTACAACTATCCCCAAGTGAAAAACCACGCCTAAGCCTTATTTAGTCCGGCTTTCGAACAGTTGATGAATAATTACTTCACAGAGTTATACACAGGTAGCACAGATAAATTAGATCGCAAACACTATCGATTTTCGATCGAAAACAAAAAAGCCGAGATCACATGATCTCGGCTTTCTATGAAAATCTTACTTTAGATTAGAAGCGAAAGTTAGAACTCACCGACAGCAAGTTTCAGTTTCTTCATCGCGTTCTTTTCTAGCTGACGAATACGCTCGGCAGATACACCAAACTCATCCGCTAGATCTTGAAGTGTTGCTTTCTCGTCATCCAACCAACGAGAACGGACAATACGTTGACTACGCTCATCCAAACTCGCAAGAGCGTGACCTAAACGATTATTAGTATGCGTTTCCCAGTTAGCAGCTTCAATATTATCTGCTACATCAGACGATTTGTCCTCTAGGTACAACATTGGCGCTGTGTACGAGTTTACATTGTCGTCGTCATCCATTGGCATATCGAACGTTGAGTCCACTGCCGCTAGACGCGATTCCATTTCACGTACTTCTGAAGGCTCGACACCTAGCTCACGGGCTACGGTTTCAACTTCACCGTTGTTGAACCAACCTAGACGCTTTTTCGACTTACGTAGATTGAAGAACAGCTTACGTTGCGCTTTGGTTGTCGCGATCTTAACAATACGCCAGTTACGCAATACGTATTCATGGATTTCAGCTTTGATCCAGTGAACAGCGAAAGAAACCAAACGTACACCCACTTCAGGGTTAAAACGCTTAACCGCTTTCATAAGACCGATGTTGCCCTCTTGTACTAGATCAGCCATTGGCAAACCGTAGCCTGAGTAGCCACGAGCAACGTGAACAACGAATCGTAGGTGTGACAAGATAAGGCCTTTCGCCGCGTCAATTTCACCCTTGTAGTGTAATCGTTCTGCAAGCTCACGCTCTTCGTCTGCAGTTAGCATTGGGTAGCTGTTTACAGAACGGATATAGCTATCAAGGCTATCTTGCGTGACTAGAGCCATCGGATACGCTTCTTTTGTCATTCAATTCCTCATCAATCTCTGATCTGGAGCATTACATTGCAATTTAGCTTGGCCATCTTGAACTTAAAATGAACAAGTTTCAAGAAGGGCGAGTAATTATCCATAAACAAATTGTCTAAACAAGAGGTAAAAATTAGCTTGTGCTAATAAATTCCAAGTATAAGACCTTTATCACCTAAACTGGTTCAATTTCTTTTAGATGACGCTGCGCGGATACTCGTGCGGCGATACAACCCAGCAAACTACCAGTGATAATTAATAGCAGAGATTCATCCCAACTCAGACCAATCAAGCGGAACTGACTGTCGTATAGTGAAGCCAATTGCTCAACGGCATTGTTCATCACCACAGTAATCAATGCGGTGACTAACCAAGCAATGCTCGCCCCCAGCACACCGAACCACATACCCGTGTACAGGTAAGGACGCAGAATGAAACCGTCGGTCGCACCAATCAGCTTCATGGTTTGAATCTCTTCTTTGTTCGCCAGCACATTAAAGCGCAATGTATTGCCGACGATTAAAAATACAGCACCTAACATCAGTATTGTCAGGGTGATGACAATAATGCCAGCAAGGGTTTTGATGGCATCAAGACGCGCCAGCCAATCTTCATCGAGCCTAACGTCAGTAACGTCTTGTTGCTCACGGACTTGCTTGGCTATCGACTGAATATCACTCTTTACTTCTGAATCAGGTGTGATCACCAACACGCCTGGTAGTGCGTAACCACTCAACAGACTCAACGCTTGGTCAAAGCCAGCGTATTGGCTTAAATCAGATAGACCTTGTTGCGGCGAAATATATTCCACCTCTTTTACCAAAGGCCACGTTTCGATTTGGTCTTTTAACACCATCACACGCGCATCAGGCATGCCTTCTACTAAGTAAGCACTAACTTGCGATGGTGAAGCGACGTCTTGTGCTGCGCTCGCCACGTTTTTACCCAGCAAGTACAAGCAAGCTGGCATCGCTAATGCCACTGAAATAACAGCTAAGGTAAGAATGTTACCTAAAGGACGACGCCATAACGCGCCAAAAGAAGATTTTGCTTGTTTTGCATGGACAGAGAAAAAACCATCGGTATTTGCACGCTTGGCACTGCGACCTTTCCCTTTCTTCTGGGTGCGCTTGTTACCTACCATAGTCTTCTACCTCACTTAGGAAGCCTTGGTTCAATTCAAAATGGCGATATTGTGGGCGAGTGTTTACTAACCCGATATCGTGCGTCGCAAGGAGAATCGTTACGCCAGCACGGTTAAATTCTTCAAACAATCGTAACACACGATTAGACAGCTCTGGATCAAGGTTACCAGTTGGCTCATCGGCCACCAGTAGAGTTGGTCGGTTTACGACAGCGCGTGCAATACCAACACGTTGTTGTTCACCACCCGAAAGTTGACTTGGCAAACAACGGGCTTTATCCAACAAGCCCGTTTTATCCAACGCCGCAGAAACACGGCGTTTGATTTCGTTTTCAGAAATCGATTCGATGCGCATCGGCAGTGCAACGTTGTCGAACACACTGCGATCCATCAATAGACGGTGATCTTGGAAAACAATCCCGATATTGCGACGCAAGAAGGGAATGTCTTTGTTTGGGATACGAGTGATATCGTGACCATTGAAATGGATTTTGCCATCGGTTGGTCGCTCTATCGCACATATCAGTTTCAACAAGGTACTTTTACCTGCCCCGGAATGCCCACCTAAAAACGCCATTTCTCCGCGTCGAAGGTGAAAATCGACTTTCTGTAAGGCTTGTCGACCACCTCGGTAAGCTTTGCTCACTTGCTGAAATTTGATCACCGTTGATTTCCTCTAACTCTTGTTACTCTTCACGACTAAACAGAGCGTCAATGAACTCTTGAGTTTCAAATGGACGCAAGTCTTCGATGCCTTCGCCTACACCAATGTAGCGAATTGGGATTTCGAACTGATCAGCGATAGCGAAGATCACGCCACCTTTCGCTGTACCATCCAGCTTAGTCAATGTAATCCCGGTTAGAGGGGCAACATCACTGAAAAGTTTCGCTTGGCTAATTGCATTTTGACCTGTACCTGCATCTAGCGTCAGCATGATCTCGTGTGGCGCTGAGTCATCAATCTTCTTCATTACACGTACAATCTTACGCAGCTCTTCCATTAGGTTCGCTTTGTTTTGTAGACGACCGGCAGTATCGGCAATCACGACATCGACGCCACGCGCTTTTGCCGCTTCAATCGCATCATAGATAACCGAGGCACTGTCCGCGCCAGTGTGCTGAGCAATCACAGGAACGTTGTTACGCTCACCCCATACTTGTAGCTGCTCAACCGCTGCCGCACGGAAGGTATCACCCGCCGCAAGCATGACTTTCTTACCTTGGTTTTGGAATTGCTTCGCCAACTTACCGATTGTGGTGGTTTTACCGACACCATTCACGCCAACCATTAAGATAACGTAAGGGGTTTTGCTGCTGTCGATTTCGAGAGGCTGTTCTACTTTCGCAAGGATTTCTGCCATCTCTTCTTTCAGCAGGCCGTAAAGTGCTTCACCATCTTTAAGATCACCGCGAGAGGCTTTTTCAGTCAGATTGTTGATGATTTTTGTGGTGGTTTCCATGCCTACATCAGCAATCAACAGTTGTTCTTCTAGCTCTTCGAAAAGGTCATCATCGATCTTCTTACCGCTGAACAAACCAAAGAAACCCGCACCGATGTTTGCTTTTGTGCGGCTCAGGCTACGCTTCAGGCGAGCAAAGAAGCTCTCGGTTGGTTTTTCTTGTTCTTGAACGCGAGGTGCAACTGGTACTTGTGGCTCTTCTGCTTCTGCTTCTGCTTCTGCTTCTGCTTCTGCTGGGGCAGCCTCGGCTTTCTCCGGCTCCGCTTCAACCGCTGTTTTTTCTTCTGCTTGCTCGGCAACGTCTTCTGTTGGTTGTTGCTCGGCGGCAGGAGCTTCCGCTGCTTCTTCTTTTACTGATTCTTCAGTTGTCGGTTTTTGGCTTTGCTCTTCATCACCAAAACCTAGCCACGAAAGTAATCCGCGCTTCTTTTTTTCCGTCATCTGGGGCTATCCTAGATTGTCTTCTTATCTATTAATGACTCTTTTCTGACAAGAATATTAACTTTACAGAAAAGGCGAATGACAAAGTTGTGAAAACTTTCCAATTAGGTAAATCTAATCTTATTAGTGTTACACTCTGTCATCTTGAATATTCTGGGCTGTATCCAAGCTCAAAGCTTGGGCGATTGGGTATAGTATCACTTTATTAGCGGTCAAAAAATCTATGGTAAGACGTCGCCAGCAAAACTCATCACAAAAAACGCCAACAACGGGCTTTGTACGCATTATTAGTGGGTTATGGAGAGGTAGAAAGCTCCCTGTTCATGATGCAGAGGGCTTACGCCCAACCACGGATCGCGTAAAAGAAACCCTGTTTAACTGGTTAGCTCAAGATGTACCGCAGGCGAAGTGTCTCGACTTGTTTGCGGGCTCAGGCGGTTTAGGCTTTGAATCAGCTTCACGCCAAGCTGACCAAGTAACTATGATTGAGCTAAATCCACAAGCATTTCAGCAACTGCAAAAGAACGTAACTTCCTTGAATGCCAACAACATTCAAGTAGTGAACACTGATGCAATTAGCTTTTTGCAGCAACCAGGGACACCTCACCACGTAGTATTCATCGATCCGCCATTCCGCAAAGGATTATTGGATGAAACCGTGACCTTGCTAGAGCAAAACGGCTGGCTTGCTGAAGATGCGATGATTTATATTGAAACTGAAAAAGAGCTGAACATTGCTGGGCTACCAGAGAGCTGGCACCTACACCGCGAGAAAACCGCAGGTCAAGTGAGCTACCGTTTATACGAACGCTCACCAGCTTAAAGCCTCGATTTAAAAGGATAGTTAAATGAAAGCATTATTGATACTGGCTAAAGCGGCCATCGCCTTTGTCTGGTTCGTGTTGATCCTCAACTTCTTTATGCCATTCCCTGGCAAAGCAGCGATTGCGTTGTACATCATGACCGCATTCTTGTTCATCATGCACGGTTTGCAAATGGCGATCTTCATTGGTGCATTTGGCGACAAGATTAAGATGAGCGCATGGGAAAAGTACTCCATTTTGATTTTTGGTATTTTTGCTCTGCTCGATATTCGTCGTAAGCACATGATGTAATAAGACAGATAAACGAAAGCCGCTCATAAGAGCGGCTTTTTTGTATTTATCATCTCGGTAATGGCTCAGCCCATGTAGCTCTTCACCCCATCAAGGAACATTTGGGTAGATATCATCACTAGCAGTAGTCCCATCAATCGCTCAACGGCTTTTAAGCCACGCTCTCCTAGGATACGGTGGAAGAAGCTGTAGAACATCAAAATAAAGAAAGTCGCGCCCCAAGCAATTAACACGGCGGCAGACAGCTCCATAATCTTATCGGGATGCTGAGAAGAAAGTAAAAGCAGCGCTGCAATCACCGAAGGTCCCGCAATCATCGGGATAGCCATTGGTACAATAAACGGCTCTTCGCCGGCAGCCAATCCAGTAATGCTGCCAGCACTTGGGAAAATCATCTTAATGGCGATGATAAACAGAATGATACCACCAGAAATACTCAAGGTTTCAGGCTGAACATGAAGGAAGCTCATGATGCTCTGCCCTGCAAATAAGAACAGCATCAAAATCATCAAGGCAAACACTAACTCACGGATCAGTACTTTGCGACGACGCTTTGCATCGAGATGTTTGAGAATGGATAGCACAATCGGCAAATTGCCGAGCGGGTCCATAATAAGAAACAGCATGGTCGCTGCAGAAAGAATGTCCATGTTCTGACCTCGACAGGAAAATTGGCGGCCAGTATAACAAAGTGACTACATGAATATATGTTTGAAGGCGAAATGCATTTATCGCCTTCACAGAACAACGCTTAACCGCCGCTTAGTGATTGCAAACGCGCGCCATGTTTACGACAAACTTACCTTCTAGCTCGCGTACTTTTTCTCGCTTTAGCAAAAACTCTAGCAATGCATCTAAGTCTAGATCATTCAGCTTACAGGTATGAAAGCGTGCCTCATAACCAAAGTGACCCGCAAGCTCATCACGGTTCATTGGGGTTTCACGAAGTAGGTTCAGTAGATTGTGAGCATGAATTTCAGTCATTATTGACTCCGGTCATCAAGTTGAATTCGTCCAGTTTACTGAAAAAAAGACGAGGTACTTTGACCTGAGTTAGTAAATGATAGAGGCAACAATTAACGCATGAGCAAAAAAGTAGCTGCCACTCACCCAGACATAGGCGCGTTTCATCGGCTTACGATAACCATGTATTGCATAAGCTAAGGCGGAATAAATCATCACTAAGGTGCCGCTAAACCCGAGCGCATTCGCAAAGCTCGGCACTTGTAACCACACCTCTCCCGCAGCCCAAGCCAGTTGAACCAGCATAATGCCCATAATCACGACCGGAAAGACCATGGAATCCAATTGTGGCAATAGTAGGAAAAACGCGACGATACTTGCAGCGAGAAGCAGAGCTAACAACCACCAAACGATGTCACCATTGAGCTGAACCCAAAATGATTTGCTATAGCAGATTTGTGCTAGGAGATAACCCGCGAAATAAAGAGGTTTGCGAGATTTAAATGAATGAAGAGTGTCAGCAAACATCGAAACCACTAAACCACCAACGATCCAATATGTGTGTGGTGCTGAAGAACCTTCGGTCAGTGCCAAAATCAGCAGCAATAGCAGAGTAAAGATTTTAAATGTGAGAGACTGCGTTGGATTGGCTTGTTTCGCCCCCAACACGGAATACATCCCCGATAGCCCTATCGCTAACCAACTCCACATGCCGATACACCTTTCACGTAATCTCGCCGCTAGTCTAGGTAGACCAATCTTGATGTAAAGATGCAATCAGTGAAAGTTGGATCTCGATAGCGAATCGCAACATTTTGTAGCCGCAACTTACTCAATTAATGGTTATCGTTTTTCTCGCAATCATTGAGGTGAATGATTTAGTCAAAGCAATCAACGGCGCCGAAATAAATTCGCTGACTTTCAATAAATTGAAAAACAAACCGCCAATTTGTTCGCCATGCAACCGTTATGGATAAATAACCGACACAAAAACCAAATCCACCACCTCTGACCACTCAGAAAGCTAAAAACACCGTTCCATAACAAGACTCGTAACTACCAGAGTAGTAAAACCTCAGGTTAAAAGTTCAAACAACTACACCTAACCACTTGATATAAAAAAGAATAGTTAACAAAAGCGATAAAAACCTAACCTTAGCTATTGTAGATTATAGCTAAAGCCTTTTGATACTGTAGTTTTCTCATTAGATAGGAAAAATAAGACGAAATGGACGTCCATAAGTGTTCACTTCATTAGCACAAAACCTAATTTTCTCAACTTTTGAGAAATTCAGCAAAAATAGTCAACCAACATCACCACCCAGACAAGAAACACTATTTCATCATAAGATCACTCATATTTAACACATTAAAATCATACACTTAAAAACAAAAAGAAGAGAAAAACAACAAGTCGAACACTTAAAGAACAGCACAAAAAACACAGTTTTATTAGTCAATTTAGGGTAAAAACACTTAAGTTAAGTGCGAGTTTTGAAAACTTTTCCGCTTTGAAGTTGATCAAAGCTCAAAAACAGTGCTATATTATTTACATCGAGTTCATCAATGATTTTAGGGGTAGTGTTATGATTTCTTCTTCTCAAAAACAAGGGCTGGTAATGATTGCAGTGGTTGTTGGTTTAATGACACTGCCAATGATGTACTAAGTTACTGTTTAAAATAAAAAAGGGACGCTTTCGCGTCCCTTTTTTATTATTCAAATTTTATCGTCTACAAATGCTTAACCAGAATGTCCCAATGCATGTAGTAGAAACCAAGTGCAGCGAGCGTAATCAAGGCCATTAACAAAATCGCCGCTCGCCAAATAAAGCGTGAACTTCGTGGTGTCAGCTCCTTTTCGCATGCATCGCACGCAGCTAAGAAACCTTTTCGATCGTCCAGCTTGTAATCCTCTTCGTGAACAACCTTGTTTCTTACGGTCGCAATAAACCGCAACTTAGCAACAACGTCATGCGGCAAGCGCTCTTCACAACTAGTGATAAGCTGATGTAACCCTTTCCCTTCCGCGTGGTATTGCGTACGCAGAAGTTTCTCGATCGTTCGGGTACGCATGACTACTTTCTCAATATCTGACATCGTAACCCTCCTTACTTGACCCTTCCTTCGTCAGTCATTTCATTCTTCTATAAATTTAGAACTTTTTCGAGCCAAAAGGTGCAAATTTCCTTTTAAATTGTGCTCTTGAACGCATATAAAATGTGAAGTGCGCCGAATAAAATCTACGACGCTTTTACTAGATCACGAATAATTTATCTCAACTCATAGTTTAATCAGGGAGTTCTGTAAAATAGGTGCCAATGAAACATTGGAGGTTATCATGCCAATCTCACTTATTTTGGCTTTGTTCGCTCTGATTGCGCTCGGCGCATGGGCGTTTTTCCGCTTCTACAGCAAACATTACTTTGGCGAAGATGCACCTGAGCAAAGTGCTCAAGTGACCATCTTAGACAAACAAGCAATAGAAGTACCGGATGCAGAGCCAGGTCAAGACGATCAAGAATATTGGATTTATGTACAACGCGGTTCGATTGGACCAAAACGCGAATTTCAAATCGGTGTGCACTATTACCACGCACTCAATCCGGGTGATAAAGGCACACTGACTTACCGTGGCGATAAGTTCTTACATTTCGCCTTAAAGCGCTAATCTACGGTAGCAACCAGCGAGTCTTGGCGGACTTGGAGAACAGATAGCTCATCGCCAAGGCTCCAGCACCACTCAATACAATCCAGACAGGAATCACCCATGCAGGGTGGCCTTGATACCAACCGAATGCTTTCATCGGCCATAAGAAGATTGGGTGAAGAAGATAAATGCCTAAACTGTGCTGGCTAATAAAACTCACCACTTTTTGCGCTTTCGGTGCCAAGCCCTCTCCAAAGTAACGACACAACATAAAAATCATCGATGCTGCGAGAATCACATTCAATGTTTTGTATGAGAACCAGCGCCCTACTGTGTATTTGTCTGCTTCTAAACTGTTGGTCACAACCATAGTAAACGTCACTGCTAATGCCACCAACCCAAACGCAGTAAACGCCGTCACAACGGAACGGTTTAATGGAATTTTCTTAAACAACACATAGCCTAACGGTAAATACCCCATGTAAAGCCAATATTGATTACTCCATGGTCCATCAATTTTGAATAGGAATAAGGTGCTCGTGAACAACCAAAGCGCTAAATAGGTGTAAATAACGCTGTCATCGACATTGCGAACCATCCATTGAAACAACGGAATCACAAAATAGAGTGGAATAAAGTAGTAGAAAAAACCAAGGTGATAATAAGTTGCATGATACGGACTGTTACTCACCACTTCTTTTACCGTGGCAAAATCAAAACCTTGCGCTGTCCAACCCGATAAATACGCGTAAAACATCGACCAAACCAAAAAAGGCACCAGCACTTTGCCTAAACGTCGTTTGACGTAGTATTTGGCATCAAAAGGACGCGTATCGCTGAGCATCAATGCACCAGTTATCAAAATAAACACTGGCACCGCCCAACGCGTCACGCTGTTCACTCCGACTGCCGTCGCCCATTGATCGAATGGAATCACGCCCAATTCATTACGATATGGCGCTAACACGTGAATAGCGATCACTGCCACAGCAGCGACACAACGTAATAAGTCGAAAAACAGAACCCTTTCTCTCATACCCTTTCCTAGTTTGTGTAACTTCACGTCTATAGCATAGGGTAATTTTCGCTCAGTTAAATAGTTAACAATCTGTTTTTGCTTATTTTTAACTCAGCTATGAAGCTCTAATAACATTGATTTGCACAATAGTTAGCGACAAATCCTATTGTACAAATAGGATCACCAGCCCTAAGCTTTCTTGGATATGAAACAGATTTAGCCGTTTCTTTCCATTAGGATGCTGGACAGATTATTAAGAGAGGTCTTTATGAAGAAAACATTATTAGCATCACTGGTTAGTGTAGTGGCTTTAGCTGGATGTAATCAAAAGGAAGAGACCGTGGCACCAACACAATCGCAATCGGAAGCGAACCCTATCTGCAGCACGGAAAATCTTGCTGGCGGCTGGTCACAAGGTGAAGTAACACCTGAGGCTCAGCAAGCGCTCGACTTTGTTCTTGGGCAGATGAATACCGCTGCTAAACTAAAAGAAATCTTGAGCGTACGAACTCAAGTCGTGAATGGCATTAACTACGCGATTGAATTCGAAATGGACAATGGTGAAGTCTGGAACACCATCGTTTACCGTTCGTTAAAAGGTGATATGGAAATGACGCAACCGGCACAGCAAGGTCGCCTTTGCCCATAACCAAGATTTACTGATTTGCGATACTGAATCGTAAATACAAAAATGGCTCCCAATATGGAGCCATTTTTATTTCTAACTCGTAAATCGATTTAAGCCGTAGCTACTTTGGTTTTTGGTAGCTTGATAGAAATGACCGTTGTCAGCGCTAAGAAGGCAAAGGACACCCACAAACATGCAGCAAGCCCTGCTTCTTGGTAAATCCAACCAGAAAGAACCGTACCGATCAAACGTCCCATCGCATTCGCCATGTAATAGAAACCGACATCCAATGAAACACCGTCGCCTTTTGCGTAGCTGACGATTAGATAAGAGTGCAAAGATGAGTTCACCGCAAATACGGCACCAAAAATCATCAAGCCCACCACAATGACCAGTTCTGGTTGCCAGCCAATCTGCACGCCGTAAGCAATTGCACCAGTGATAACAGCAAGGATACCAGCCCAAATTAATGCCGCGCTGCCATCTGGCACTCGACCTTGCGCTTTACCGGTAATACGAGGTGCAAAGCCTTGAACGAATCCGTAAGCAATCACCCAAGCTGCCAGGAAGCCGCCCACCATCAGGTGATCCCAACCAAATACGCTGCCAAGGTAAATCGGCAGTGCAACAACAAACCACACATCACGAGCACCAAATAGGAACATACGCGCTGCAGAAAGGATGTTCACCGATTCTGACTTAGAGAAAATCTGACGAAATTTAGGTTTGCTCTTCGCCTTACCCATATCCGCTTCTAACCAAACTAAACTGCACACGAAGACAATCGCCAGCACACTTGCCATGATGATCATCGAAGTTTGGAAACCAAACGCTGATAGCAATAAACCACCAACAAAGAAACCCGCACCTTTCAGTGCATTCTTCGAGCCCGTTAAGATCGCAACCCACTTATAAAGTGCACCTTGCTGTTCGTCTGGCACCAAAGTTTTGATCGCACTCTTGGCACTCATCTTATTTAAGTCTTTGGCAATACCCGAAATTGCCTGCGCCGCCATTACCCAAGGAATGGTCAACCAAGCATTGGGCACTGCCAGCATCAGCAAGGCGAAAATCTGCATCCCTAAGCCGACGTTCATGGTTTTGTTCAAACCAAGTCGAGCACCTAACCAGCCGCCAACCAAGTTGGTCACTACGCCAAAAAATTCATAGAAAAGGAACAGCGAAGCAATGGCTAAGCTTGAGTAACCTAAGTCATGGAAGTAAAGCACCACCAGCATACGTAGTGCACCATCCGTCACGGTGAAGTTCCAATAGTTGAACGTCACCAGCATATACTGACGGATACTTTTGCTTAGTTTTGAAATCATAACGACCTCAGATGTACAGCATTTAGAGTATTTAGATCATGATGTTCCAAATACTCTATGACCTGAACACCAGCATTGAGCCATCTCAATACTGGCGCTAAATTGTGAAACAAGAACTGATGAAAATCTAAATATTATTTATTAATAAACAATAGTTTAAATGTAAAACCAATAAACAAGAATCACATAAATTGGTAAGCCATCACAGCATAAAGAGAGCTTTTGGATCATGATGTTCCAAAAGCTCTATAAGCTGATCAAGCGTTTTGAGCTACACGCTCGATGTACTCAACTTGTACAGGCTTTGTGAAAGCACCAGGACGCAGCGCTTGCACTTCACGCACGATGTCTTCTAGCGCCCAATCTTTCTCTAACAGTAGGTGCGCAGCGAACAAACCTGTGCGACCAGAGCCCCCCATGCAGTGCATTGCAACCTTACCACCTTGAGCAAGAATCGCGTGCAGTTCAGGACTCGCTTGTGACCATTTTTCAGCGAACTCTTCGCCCGGAGCACAATCATCTTCAATCTCAATTTGGAACCATTTCATGCCCAATTGTTGAGTCAATTCACCCAACGCAGACACGTCTTTTGCTGCTAGTTCAGCATTATCAAGAGCAGTAACAATTGCTTCTACGCCTTGCGCTTTTAGCTGCTCTAGCGAAGCTTGCAGTTCAACACCTTTGGTGCCTGGACATGGAGTCAGTACCAACGCGCCCGCTTCTAAATCTAATTGCCATGTAGGATGAGACATCTTAAAGCTCCTTATGCCATACCAACGTTACGAACCAATTCTGCAGTACGCGTCGCGTAACCCATTTCGTTATCGTACCAAGCGTAAATCTTCACCATACGAGAACCTACTACCATGGTTGATTGCGCATCAACGATAGTTGAACGTTGGTCGCCTTTGTAATCAATAGAAACCAATGGGCGCTCTTCAAAGCCAAGGATGCCTTTTAGCTCGCCTTCAGAAGCTTCTTTCAGTAATGCGTTAACCTCTTCTGCTGTGGTATCACGTTTCACATCAAAAATAATGTCAGTGAGTGAGGCGTTTGCCAGAGGAACACGAACCGCGTGACCGTTAATCTTGTCTTTCAACTCAGGGAAGATTTCAACAATCGCTTTTGCACTGCCCGTTGTGGTTGGGATTAGGCTCATGCCACACGCACGTGCACGACGTAGGTCTTTGTGCGGCGCATCCAGAATCGTTTGTGTGTTAGTTAAATCGTGAATCGTTGTGAATGACGATTGTTCAATGCCCAGTTTTTCGTGAATCACTTTCACAACAGGTGCAATACAGTTCGTTGTACAAGACGCTGCGGTTACGATGCGGTGCTGCGCAGGGTCGAAGATGTGGTCGTTCACACCCACTACGATGTTAGCTACGCCGTCTTCTTTTACTGGTGCGCTAACAACAACACGTTTTACGCCTTGCTCTAGGTATTTGTTTAGGAATGAGGTTTTGCGATGAACGCCCGTTGCTTCAATCACAACATCACATTGACCCCAGTTCACAGCATCGATATCACGCTCTTGTGAAGTCGTGATGCGCTTACCGTTGATCACCATGTCTGTGCCTTCAACTTGCACTGCATGGTTCCAACGACCTTGAACTGAATCGAACTCAAGTAAGTGACCCAGAGTCGCCGCATCACCCGCTACATCGTTGATGTGTACGAACTCTAGTTCTGGCCAATCAAACGCTGCGCGTAATGCCAAACGACCAATTCGACCGAAACCGTTAATACCTACTTTAATCGTCATAATCTTCTACCTTTAAGCTTTCGCTGGTTAACAGCACGCTGCGCGAGCTTTGTCGTGCAAACGTGAAATATCTTCTTGGTACTCTTGCTTCAAGCAATTCGAGGCTACCAAGTCATCAATCAGTTTTTGCATCCATCCCGGTAATTGATCTGACAGCTCGTAGTACACCCATTGCCCCTGACGTTTATCAACCAAAATACCATTTGATCTTAGCTGAGCCAGATGGCGAGAAATCTTTGGTTGGCTTTGTTGTAGCGCATGGGCTAAATCACCAACACAAGTTTCCCCTTCACGAACCACCAGCATTAAGCAACGCACACGAGTCTCGTCGGAAAGAAGTTTGAAAAACTGATGTGGAAGCATACTTACATACCTATATATGGATATGCGCATATAGTTATTTAAAAATAGAATAACGTCAAGCGATCGTGCTCGACTGTAATAAAAGTTTAATATTTGATCAGATTAGGCGCCAGAAAAGGTCTGGCTCCAGCGAACGGCTTCGCCAAGTTCAGACTTAACATCATCCACAGAAAGTCCGAGTTGCTGGGAGAATTGCTCCACGCCTGCCCAATCGGCACGCTCGTAGCATTCCTCAATTGCCAACAACGCGCCGTATTCACCTTGGCGATGCAACAAGGCTTGCTGCACGGAAGGGCTTAAAGGCAGCTGTCCCACTAAAGATTCCACAGACAAATCAAGCATGGCGTCGAGAATCGATAACAAGCCAACCATAAAACCCTGCTCGTTGAGATGCGCAAAAGGTTGATAGCGCGACATAGCTTCGCAGAATTGAGCGCGTTGCAAAGATAAGTTGTACAACTCGCGCGGCTTCTGCCCGGAGATATATGACGCAACCACCAGTGAGACAAACATTTTGAGCTTTTCTTGTCCAAGATAAATCAAAGCTTGGCGGAATGAAGTGATGGTCACTTCTAACGTGGTCGATTGTGTATTCACAAAACGCAGTAACTTGTACGACAGCGTGACATCTTGAGTAATGATGTTTTCAATCCGGTCAAAGTCTGGATCGGGGACACACACTTCTCGAAATAGCTTGAGCGCCAACACTTGCTCGGGACTCACGTATTTAGTCTGCATCACTTCAGGCTTGCTGAAGAAGTAGCCTTGGAAGAATTTAAAGCCTGCCTCTTTGGTCGCTTCAAACTCAGCTTCGGTTTCTACTCGCTCAGCTAAGAAATGGTATTTGGTGCGCTTTTTAGTGTGCTTCTTAACTAAGTCGCATGCCTTTTTTAGCCCCATCGCCATGATATCGAGTTTCACGATATGGACATACGGTAAGAAACGACGCCATTCGTCAGTCAACGTGAAGTCATCAAGCGCGATCAAATAGCCTTCACGGTACAGTTCGCGAATGGCTTCAAGCAGCTCATCGGTTGGTTGGCAGGTTTCGAGTACCTCAACCACGATTTTGTTTTTCGGCAAGCTTCTTGGCAGCCGACGCAGCAAACTTTGGTGAGGAAAATTGATGAAGCATCGTGAAGATGCAATCAGAGGATTGGTTCCGACAGAGAGAAAGTTCTCTACTATCAATCGGTATGTCGCCCTGTTTGAATCGATGTGCGCAGGATAGGCATTACTTTCACCATCGCGGAACAACAACTCATATCCCAGCGTCTGTCTTTTACGGTTAAAGATTGGCTGGCGGGCGACATATGCGTTTTTCATTCGAAATTATTGTGCTTTTTATAACTTGTTACTTAGCTGCCGCTAATAATGCACCACATCCCATGAACATTGAACCGAATACTTTATTAATTTTGCCCATGATCTTATCTGAGCGAATAAAGCGTCCCATTTGTGCGGCCAAACTGGTGTAGCCCAGCATCACAAACGCGTCAATGGTCACCGTCGTCACGCCCAATACCAACAGCTGAGTTAGTTGGTCTTTCGCTGGATCGATAAATTGTGGAAACAGTGCCACCAAGAATACGATCGATTTCGGGTTAGTCAGGTTGATAAGAATGGCTTTGTACAACAGAGAAGTACCTGACATGGTTTGGTGACTTTCGGTCGCAACCAAGCCGGATGTATCACGCCACTTTTGAATGCCGAGCCACACAAGGTAAGCTGCACCAACCCATTTGATCACAGTAAATGCCGTTGCCGATTGCGCGACTAAAGCACCAATGCCAGCGCCAACCAAAGCAATATGAATTGCCAAACCAATCTGTAAACCAACGATAGCACCCAATGACTTGCGCGTGCCGTAACTCAAACCATTACTGATTGAGTTGACGGTGCCAGATCCCGGAGCCAGACTAAAAACGATTGCAGTTACCACATAGGCTAACCAAACATGGGTATCCATTGCATTTCCTCAATAATTCTTCGATGATACATCGCGTAAACAACGTATCTTCAGGTAATCGACTAATGGCTATTAACCATTCACCTTTGACTTATACTCAAGAGACCTTATTTGAGCAAGCAATAGGTGGTCCGATCGCAGCACTTTGGCAAGAACGCCAAGAAGGCTTTGTAAAAGGGACAGAGAAAAAGAAAATCTACTGGTGCAAACTCACCAATCCCGAACACACCAAAGCCGTACTGATCGTCAACGGTCGCATTGAAGCCTCCTGGAAATACCAAGAACTGTTCTACGACCTATATCGACAAGGTTATGACGTGTATTCGTTTGACCACCGAGGACAAGGTTTATCAGATCGCCTGCTACCAGACTCAGACATGGGTCACGTCTATAACTTTAATGATTATATTGACGATATGGAATTGGTACTGCAGCAACTCAATTTGAGTGGATACCAGCAGCGCTTTGTCATTTCCCACTCGATGGGCGGTGCAATTGCAACACGTTACCTGCAAACTCACCCAGACCACAACTTTGACGGTTTGATTCTGAGTGCTCCGATGTTTGGTATCAACCTTCCTTGGTATCTCAGCCCTATCGCGATTCCAGTCACGCAAATCCTTGCAGCGGTTTCCCCGCAACCAAGCTACGCGCCGGGTCATAAGGAATACTACCCAAAACCGTTTGAAGATAACCCACTTAGCCAAAGCTACGATCGTTATCACTGGTTCCGTGGTTTATACCGCGATAAACCAGAGCTACAAGTGGGCGGTCCGAGTACACGCTGGGTATGGCAAGGCTTGATGGCAGCCAAGCAATGTATTTTGCTGACACGCCAAATTAAAGTTCCGGTTTTATTGGTTCAATCAGGTAACGATCGCATCGTGAGTAACGCCGCGCAGCAACGCTTTATCGATAAGCTAAGTAAGACTAACCCCAATGCCAGCCTAGTTTCTATTGCTGGCGCAGAGCACGAAATCTTGTTTGAAAAAGACCAGTATCGCAACCAAGCACTTGATGCGGTTTTTGCCTTCATGCGTGAGCACAGCCAATAAATCAGATTAAAGAGGAAATACGAGCTCAGCGATTTACCCTCTTTTTCCTCCTTATTTTGGCGTAGACTTCATCATGTTCCCCGCACTCGGAGCAGTACGATCTAGTCAATCTACTGCGCTCCGTGTGCAATCAACCTGTTCTACTCTATCCGAACCGTTTACGAGGGCTTCATGAGCACATCGCTACCTTGCAAAGAGATCACTAAAATCGTTGCCTCAGATCTGGATGGCACTTTACTCGCACCAAACCACCAGCTAAGCGCTTACTCGAAAGAGACGCTCAAAGCGCTGCATGAACAAGGCTACACATTTGTCTTTGCAACGGGTCGCCACCACGTAGACGTCGCAAGCATTCGTCGCACGGTAGGTATTCCGGCTTATATGATTACTTCGAACGGAGCACGTGTGCACGACCAGAATGATCAAGAGATGTACAGCCAGAACGTACCTGAAGATTTGGTTCAATCAGTGATCGACACGATCAAAACGGATCCTGAAATACTTATCCACATGTATCAAAACGACGACTGGTTGTTGAACAAAGATGACGATGAGTTACGCGAATTCCATGAAGAGTTCACTTATAAGTTGTACGATCAAGACAACGCACCAACTGATGGCATTGCGAAAATCTTCTTCACTCACCCAGCAAAAGATCACGACCATCTTGTGACCTTCGAGACTAAGTTACGTGAGCAATTTGGCGATCGACTAAACATCGCATTCTCAACACCTTGGTGTTTGGAAGTGATGAGCGCTGGTGTGTCTAAAGGTGATGCGTTGAAGGCAGTCGCGGAGTCTATTGGGCTAACATTGGAAAACACCATCGCCTTTGGTGATGGCATGAACGACGTAGAAATGCTATCCATGGCGGGTAAAGGATTGGTGATGGGTACATCTCACGAGAAAGTGATGAAAGCACTACCAAACAATGAAGTAATCGGCAGCAACGTTGACGATGCGGTTGCACACTACCTACAAGATCATCTGCTATAACCTGTATTGGCTATCAACAACAGGTTATCGGCAAAATCACAAAGGGCTGCACTATGCAGCCCTTTTCTTTTATCGCTGACTCGGCAACTTCTCTTTACCGAGGATTGCTTGCCACTCTTCTTCGCTCACAGGCATGATCGATAAGCGATTGCCGCGTTTCACCAATGGCATGTTTTCTAGTTCTGGCATCGCCTTCATGACCGACAACGGAATCAAGCGTTCAGTCTTACGCACAAACTCAATATCCACCATAATCCAACGCGGATTTTCTGGGTCGGATTTCGGGTCGTAATAATCGCTCTCAAGGTCAAACTGGAAGTGATCGGGATACGCTTCACGGGTCACTTTGGCAATACCAGCCACACCCACGTTCTTGCAAGAGGAATGGTAAATCAGCACCAAATCACCCAATTTGACTTGGTCACGCATCATATTACGCGCCTGATAATTACGAACTCCCTCCCAACATGAAACCTTTTGGGTTCGAAGCGTGTCAATAGAAAAGGTATCTGGTTCTGTTTTAAATAACCAATATGCCATAATGCCATCCGATGCAGATTAAGTAATGAGGAAGATATAACATGAAGGCTTTGAAAAACCCAGTGGCATTAGCCACACTGCTGGTCCTGCAAGCATGTAGCATGCAACCGCAGCAGTCCGATGCAGACACCCCAACTATTCCGCCTGCATCCTTAGATAAGCCGGAAACCATCTTACCTCAAACCTTTATGCTGCGTGGTGAAGTAGTGATTGGGCATGAAAGCCAGTACATCACACCTTGTGGCAGCGACAAACAATACTGGCTGCAACTGTCACCGCAACAAATCCAACGTGCAGTAGCCATCACCAATGAACCTTATCAAACCATGTATGGTGAAGTAATTGGTCATCTCAACCCGCCGGGCATCGACGGTTTCTCTGCAGATTTCGATGCTAACTTTGTGGTTGAGCAGGTGAACTTCCTCACCACAGAAAATCCGCATCGCTGCAAACAAACCAGTAAACCCACTCGCGTATTTGGTAATGAACCTTCGTGGGCTGCCAACTTTGAAGGCAATACGCTCAAGTTCCAGCAAATGGGCAAGTCGACACAAACACTCGAGATCAAAAGCAGCAAACTGCAACCTCGTCAGCGTACTTACCAGTTGGATGACGGTGAACTGCGCATGACCGAGAACTTGTGTTCAGACACCATGAGCAACTCTCTCTACGGCTGGAAAGCAACACTAGAGCATGGCGATAAAACCTATCAAGGCTGTGGTATGACAGCCAACGTAGATTCAACATTAGAATGGGTGAACACTTACGTCGCGACGTCGACCCAGTCACAAGGCTTCGAAGTGCAAATGACACTCAACAGCGACCACAGTGCCATCACCAAATACAGCTATTCAGACGGACAACCGCCATTGATTGAACGCGGCTACTGGCAACAACTGAGCCCATCGCAAGTACAAGTATTGATGACTCACCACCAGCAACAACGCTTAATGACCGAGCGCCTATTTACTCGCGAAGGCAACCAGCTGAAAGCAGTCAAAGAGAAAGTGGGCAATTTGGTTTATCCCATTGCCGATGGCGGCTTAGTGCTATACCCAGCAACAGTGCGTAACTCAGGCATTGAGCAAGAAGCGCCTGAACGCGGTAGTGCGCCAATTGCAGCTGCGGACATTCCATCCAGTGCCGAATTTAATTCAAAAGTGGATGCGGCGGTACGTAACTACTTTTTCATTAATCAAACCAACCCAAGCAATAACCAATACCGTTGGCTGACTTACGATCTGAATGGCGATGGTGATGAAGAATTACTGGTGCAACTTGATTGGTGTGGCTCTGGCGGTTGTACTCTGCTGATATTCGAAAACCACGAGAAAGAGTGGCGTTTCAATAGCCGTATGACGCTAGTGCAAAGCCCAATTATGCTTGGTCAACAAACCTCGCACGGCTGGCGTGACCTGATTTTCAATGTCAGCGGTGGCGGCGCAACACCTGGGCAACACGTGATGCAATACACAGGCGTAAGTTACCCAATCAACCCAAGCTTGGCGCCAAAAGCGAGCAAAGAACAAGTCAGCGGCGTGCGTCTATTCTCAGATGGCATCAGCCCTGTTCGTGATGGGGTGCGCTTGTAATGGCGCAGCCTTGTCCACATTGTGGCTTCCAGTTCAACTGCATCTGTTCACTGCTGCCGAAGTTAAGCAGTGAACACTCGCTGATGCTGTTAATGCACCCCAATGAACTGACGCGCGATACCAACACTGGCAAACTGCTCACCCAGTGCCAACTGAATGTCACTCAAGTCGTTTGGGACCGAAAAACGCCACCAGCAGCGTTGTTAGAAACGTTAGCTAATCCAAGCCTGCTGCCAGTGCTGCTATTCCCAAGTGAAGAAAGCCTAACGCTTGAACAAGTACAGCAACAAAGTACCGAGCAAGACAGACAACCGTTGTACATCATTCTTGATGCGACTTGGCAAGAGGCGCGCAAGATGATCAACAAAAGCCGTTGGCTAGAAGGTGTCGCGATGATGGGCTTAGCCACTCAAGTCGATTCGCAGTATCAACTGCGCCGCAACCAACAAGAAGGTAATCTATGTACCTTTGAAGTAGCAGCGCAATTGCTGGGGCAACTCGGTGAAGAGCAAAACCAGCAACAGATGCTGGACTTCTTCGAGCAATACCTTCCTCGTTTCCAAGCCGAGAAAAGTGGTCACGAGCTCAAAGCCTAACATTCTTAAGAATCAAAAAAACGCAGCTCTAACGCTGCGTTTTTTATTGGATGCTGTTTCACGTGAAACAAAACTTTAGAGCTCTTAAGCTCAATTAGAGCAAAGCCACATTAAAACAAACGTGTCGGTTCACCCAAATAATAACCTTGCAGATAGTCCACCCCCATGTCCTGCGCAATGTCACACACCTCTTTGTTGTGCACGAACTCCGCGACGGTCTTAGCATTAAATACCTGACACAAACGCACCAACTGCGAGGCAATCTTGCGCTGCTTTTGGTCTTTGTCGATATAGCGAATCAAACTGCCATCGAGCTTAATCACTTCCGGCTCTAACTTGAGGATCTCATCAATATTGGAGTAACCCGAGCCAAAGTCGTCGACAATGATGCGTGCACCTAGGCTTCTAAAGTGACTGCACACCTCAATCATTCGCCCGTAGTCTTTGATTTGCTCCGACTCCAAGACTTCTAAACCAATCCGTCTTGGGTCGTTCAGCTGAGTAATAGCATGTTCAAGCAACATCAAGGTTTTATCGCTGAGTAAATCCTGAGGTGACAAGTTAATTGAGAAGTCACCATGCTGGTCTTTCATGTAGTTGAGCGTTGAGCGAATCATGTGACGGCTCAAACGCGTGTACAAATGCGTATCAGAAATGATAGGTAAGAAACGCCCCGGCGCAATGATGCTGCCATCCTCTTCCATGATGCGCACCAAACACTCTTGGCTCGCGGGACGATGGTTGTAAGCGTGCACAATTGGCTGACTGTAGGTAATGATGTTCTGCTTGAGAATAGCGCGGCTCACACAGCTCAACCAACCCAACTGCTCTTTTCGCACATCTTCATTGACCTCAATGTCTTTGGCATTACAGATATGAGTATTACTTCGCACCCCAGCTCTTCGCGCTTCAATGCCTTTGAGGAGCAATTCATCCGGCGATGCAGTTGGAAAATCACGACGGCTAACTAAGCCACCGCACAATGAAATCGAAAGGTAATCAATATCTCGTAAGCCACTTGGTTCAAAGTTGGTTTGCTCAACCGCATCAGCAAAGCGAGTAAAGTGTTGCTTAATCATTTCACTGCTTCCGTCAGCTTTGAATAAGAACGCCCACTCACCGACACCAATGCTATAAAGTTGCAGCGCGGCAGGTTTACCAAGCCGTTTACGCAGGCGATTGCTAAAGTGCATCGACAAGTCTTTCAGCAGTTGGTCGCCAACGCGATAACCGTACTTTTCGTTGATATGGCTAAAGTTAAGCAGTTTGAGCGTCAGTAAATGCTCATCGGTATCAATGCTGATCAAACGCTCTTGCAGCGCAACACGATTTTGTAATCCTGTGCGGCTATCTCGGCGGAAGCTCTGTTCTAGCTTTTTCGCTTGGCGATCGAGTTGATACCCCATATGAGCGTTCATGTTATTTAGATCGCCAATCGCATTGCGGATCAGGCTAAACAAGGGAGAGATAGAAGTGCTCACTTCTTGCTGTGGCATATTAAGCGCAGCAACTTCATCCCCCTCACGCATCGCCAAGTAAGTCAGGCTATGGTGCAGAATTTCTTGTTGGTGATTCTCGCCGTACAACTCGCCCATGCAGTAACTGCCCGACGTGTGAGAAATGTCCGTGAAGGCACGAACTTCATCGCTGCTATCAATAAAATCAAGTCGCGATGCGCAGTTATAAATCATCACGGCTTCAGGCTGATGCATGGAAAGCTCCACCACTCCATGGCGAACTTGTTCAAGCGTTAACGAAGGATGGTTGTAACAGAACTGAACTTCATCACCCAAACACCAAGGACGGTCGAAGCTCATGCTGCCGTCGGGATGGATTTCCGTCACGGCACACACCTCTTTTCGCCCAATGGATTCTCGATAAAGTGGGAAATTCAGCAGTTGATTGAGCGATAGGTCGTGCCCGTCAGCAAGGTAATGTTTGTACACTTCCAACGCTTTACGCTCGCCCAAGCGATACAAGCGCGTCCCTTTGGCGTGAGTAACCTTATGCGGCATACCAATCGGGTTCCACTCAGAATACGCGCTCGTCCATGTTTTCAAAGTATTGCTGTGCAAGGCAACCGCGACAACCGCTTCATCATAAACTTGGTCTTGATGCAGAACCCAACAACCGTCATCGATGGTTTGAGCCAAACCGCCAGAAACCTTCGGACCGTCGGCATCAAATACGCGATACACCGGATAATCACGGCGTTCGATTTGGACAGAAAAGCTAATAATGGCTTTGGAGTTATCTTGCAGTTGTAAAGCTTGCTTGAGATCGTAGCCATCGATATCTGGCGAGAAGGAATAATGCTGAACCGCAGACGTGAGCGTGGTTTGTTCAAACTCCATCACACACACTAAGCAGCCATGGTTGATGATCTCACCTTCCAAGATAACGTGACGGGTGCTGTGACCGATGATGTGCGTGTTGGGTAATCTTTCGAGTATTGCCCGAGCGAGCGAGGCAGCGGAATCGCGTGATTGGGTGGATAGGAGTTGCACCAGATAACGTTTATCTGCACAACACTGAGAAGTGACTAAAAAGTCATTAAGCTGATCCACATTTTGAACCAGTTGAGAGAATGCTCGCATTTACCCTACCACTGCCGTCATCAAGCCACACCACATGGAAGTGGTTTTATTATTTTACTTTGATGAGAGTAATTTACGTGGCTTTAGACGGCTTTTCTAGAGTCAGAATGAAGATTGAATGGATTAATGCGAAAGTGATTACAAAAGCGCGAGTAACGACTGCAAGTTATTGATTTCAATGTCAGGTAACGTTCGCGTTTTTGCCTGAGTAATGACATTTTTATTCATGTCATTAAACCAGCATGCGGCAAAACTCGCGAGTTTTGCACCTTGAACATCCGTCACCAGATGATCGCCGACATGAAGAATGTGCTCACTAGGCAAATCCAGAAACTGCTGCGCTTTGGTGAACATATCCGGCGCAGGTTTCGCGCTGCCATCCGGCCCTGCTTTCAGCACTTGCTGGAAATAAGGCGTAAGACCAATTCGATCTAAATCCACATTACCGTTAGTGATTGCTACCAGCGGGATTTCTTGCCCGAGTTCAGCAAGTACATCGAGGCTTTGCTGTGGTACTTCAAAACGGTTACGCCAGTCTAAAGCAACCTCGACTGCGGCTTGCGCAGCTGTATGGGCAGCTTCGTTATCGTACCCAACTTGAGAGAAGGCTTGCTTGAGCTGCACTAAACGCCACAAAGTGACGTCACTCTTCAGCTCAGGTTGTTGCTGCACGACACGCTGCTTGAGTGCAAACCAATCGGCTTTATCTAGGTGAGCGACCGCCGGATGATGGTGTTTAAGCCAAGATAACAACTCACGCTCCATACGAACTATCACTGGATAGTTGTCATAGAGGGTGTCATCAAGGTCAAACGTCATCGCCTTTACAGGCGCAATACGGCGGTAGAATTTCATGAGATTCCTTGGTTAGTCCGACTTATCGTCGTTTCTCTTACGGGCTCTTGGATGCGCCTGATCATAAGCTTGTGCTAAATGTTGGAAATCCAAGTGGGTGTAGATTTGGGTAGTGGAAATGTTTTCGTGCCCCAATAGCTCTTGCACCGCACGTAAGTTATTGCTCGATTCCAACATGTGCGTCGCAAACGAGTGACGCAGTTTGTGCGGGCTGATATGGCTCGCTACCGACTGTTTCTGCCCCCATTCCGCCATACGCTTTTGCACACTGCGATGTGAGATTCGTGTACCCAGCTTAGAAACAAACAGTGCCGGTTCACCCGGCGCGGCTAGATCACCACGCACACGCAGCCACTTGCCAACCCATTCGGTTGCCATACCAGAGAATGGCACTTTACGTTCTTTATCGCCTTTACCAATCACTCGTAATTCGCCACTGCGCAGCTGAACATCACGCACGTCTACGCTCACCAGTTCTGCCAAACGCAGACCAGCGCCGTACATTAGCTCCATCATGGCACGATCGCGTACCGCTAACGGGTCGTCCTCGTTCACTTCGAGCAATTGGTTTACTTCATCCACATCGAGGTTCTTTGGTAGTGGACGTTTCTTACGTGGCGCAGAAACCCCTTTGGCTGGGTTAGCTGACATTTCTCCACGTAGGATCAGGAAATCGAAAAAGCTGCGTAGAGAAGATAAGCGCGTCGCTAAGCTGCTGGCTTTCATGCCTTCACGCATGCCTTTACCTGCCAATTGACGAACCCAACCAGCATCGACTTGAGACCAATCTTTCAACCCCATCTCAGCCAAGTGGTGAGCCATGGTTTCCAATTGTTGTTTGTAGTTGCGTTGGGTGTGCAGGCTAAGCCCCTTTTCGCTTCGCAGGAATTCGTAGAAGCGTTCAAGAGGCTTTTGAAGACTATTTGGCAGAGGAGTGTTGGGAGTTGTCGTCATCGTGACTTTGCCATACCAATGTTTGAGCGAGATGTGCCACTACTAAGGATAGGTGACGCAAAAACAAGGTATCCATATCTGGTTGGAAATGACCGCCATCTTCGCTAGAAAACGCCAGTACGCCAAGCATCTGCTTTTTCACAAGCGGTAACACCACATAGGAACCCATTTCTGGAACGTCCATATCTCCAAACAACGCTTCGCGATCCACTTTACGCAGACGACCTAAGTACGCCTCTTTGCCGTTTAAGTGGTTGGTAGCAAAACGTTGGTAGCTTTCCTTACTCAATTGAGTCGCAGCATCACACTGGCTCAATAGACGCACATACGCCTTCAAGCCAAGGTCTTTGGCTTTCAGCTCAATGGCGTTGATGACTTGCTTAAAGTCGCCGCACTTAAGGATTTGTCCTTGCAGATCCATGAACTCGTAGAAGGTGCGATCATTGTTCGCCGCTAAAGACATCAGTGTGGTGATCTCTTCTTCTAGCTCTTCAATTCGTTGACGTTGGCGGTTCATTTGAATGTGAACTAACGAGACCGTGCCTAAATCTGCATGAGGCATAGAAAGGCGATCAACCAATTCTGGGCGTTGAACGAAGAAGTCAGGATGATCTTTTAAATACTGAGCAACGACTTCTGCGGTCAGCGCATCCGCTTCAACTTCTGGGATTTGGTTTTCTTGTTCTTCAACTAGCACGACAATTGACCATCAAATACGTGAGTTGCTGGACCGGTCATAAACAATGGTTTGCCTGGACCTTGCCAATATATGCGTAGGTCACCACCAGGAAGTGAAACTTTCACGTTTTCATCCAATAGACCTTGCAGGATGCCCACCGCAACTGCGCCACAGGCACCGCTGCCGCAAGCTTGTGTTTCACCCGCACCACGCTCATACACGCGTAGGCGGATGTGATTGCGATTCACAACTTGCATAAAGCCCGCGTTCACACGCTCAGGGAAGCGTTCGTGTGATTCTAATAGCGGTCCGAGTGTTTCCACTTCTGCCGTATCCACATCGTCGACCACAGTCACCACGTGCGGGTTACCCATGCTCACTGCGCCACAGAACAGGGTCTTATCGCCTGCACGCATGATGTAGGTTTTCTCTTTCTGCTTCGCTTTGAAAGGGATCTTGTTCGGCTCGAATTCAGGTACGCCCATGTTCACCGTGACTTCACCATCATCTTCAACATCAAGAATCATCTTACCTTTCTTGGTGCTAACGCTGATGCTGTACTTATTAGTCAAACCTTTCAAACGGACGAAACGCGCGAAACAGCGAGCGCCATTACCACACTGCTCAACTTCACTACCATCGGCATTAAAAATGCGGTAGTGGAAATCGGTTTCTGGATCATAAGGCGCTTCAACCACGAGCAATTGGTCAAAACCGACGCCCGTGTGACGATCCGCCAAACGACGGATCAAATCTTGCGAGAAAAACACGTTCTGGGTAATGCAGTCGACGACCATAAAGTCGTTGCCCAAACCGTGCATTTTGGAAAAGTGGAAATGCATTTGTTGTGTGTTACTCCGGTAGAATCTGTTCCAGCTGCCACAAACTGGTCAGCTCCTCACGCTGGCGAACAAGGTGGCTTTGGTTGCCATCCACCATCACTTCCGCCGCTCGGGTACGAGTATTGTAGTTCGAAGACATCACAAAACCATAGGCGCCAGCAGAGCGAACCGCGAGTAGATCACCTTCTTGCAGTACTAGTGCTCGATCTTTGCCCAAGAAATCGCCCGTTTCACAGATAGGTCCGACTAAATCGTAAGTCTGTGCTTCACCTTCGCGTGGTGAAACTGGGACAATATCTTGCCATGCTTGATACAGCGCAGGACGCATTAAGTCGTTCATCGCCGCATCGATAATCGCAAAGTTTTTGTGCTCAGTGTGTTTTAGGAATTCCACACGCGTCAACAAGATACCAGCGTTAGCTGCAATTGCACGACCTGGTTCGAAAATCAGTTCAAGATCTTGATGGTTCTCAAGACGACCTAACAGTGCTTTCGCGTAATCAGAAGGCTGTGGTGGCAATTCATCACGATATACCACACCCAGACCACCACCAACGTCCAGATGACGGATGTTGATGCCTTGTGCTTTCAGATCATCAATCAGAGCCAAGAGGCGATCTGTCGCGTCGATGAAAGGTTCAATCTCAGTCAACTGAGAACCAATGTGGCAGTCGATACCTTGCACGTTGAGATTTGGTAGGCTCTGAGCAAATTTATATACTGCCGGAGCACGGTCAAAAGCGATACCAAACTTGTTGTCGCGCAGACCAGTCGAGATATAAGGGTGTGTTTTTGCGTCTACGTCAGGGTTAATTCGTAGAGAAATCGGTGCAACCACACCTAACTCACCTGCGACTTTGTTCAAGCGCTCAAGTTCAGGTTCTGATTCCACGTTGAAGCATTTGATGCCCAGCTCCAGTGCGCGTTTCATCTCTGCTGGCGTTTTACCAACACCCGAGAACACCACCTTCTTCGCATCACCGCCAGCCGCGATAACGCGTTCAAGCTCACCACCCGATACAATATCGAAACCTGAACCCAAACGAGCCAGTGCATTCAATACGCCAAGGTTAGAGTTTGCTTTTACTGCGTAACAAACAAGATGAGGATGCTGACCCACAGCGCTATCAAACGCATTCCAGTGACGCTCTAGCGTTGCTCGTGAGTAAACATAAAGAGGAGTGCCATGTTGCTCGGCGAGAGCTTGGAGTGAGACGTCTTCGGCCCAAAGCTGGCCATCATCCTGATAGTTGAAGTAATCCAAAATTTGCTTCCCTTAATTAATTCGACTGCTAAACCCTGTTTTCACCCGAAGGTGTGGCTGATTATTGTGACTGCTCGTTTTGTTGAGCGTCATCTGGGATATAAAGTGAACCTGATTGACCACAACCAGCAAGGGTCGCTGCAACCATCACAAACAACACCGTAAGTAATTTTTTCATTTTGCATATCGTGATTATTAAACCAATGCCCCCTATAATCGCACCACACTCAGGAAAAGCAATAGGATAGACGGATGAACGATACTGAATTTCATCAACTGGTGGATGCGCAGATGCAACTCATCGAAGAATCCATCGATGATTCAGGTGCAGACATTGATTACGAAGTCACTGGCAACGTAATGACATTAGAGTTTGAAGACCGCAGCCAAATCATCATTAACCGCCAAGAGCCAATGCATGAGATCTGGTTAGCATCGAAGTCTGGTGGCTTCCACTTTAAGCTAGTCGATAACAAATGGACTTGCTCTAAAACGGGCATGGAACTGTTTGAAATGGTGAAAGAAGAGTGCGAAAAGCACGCTGGCGAAACGATCGATTGGGCATAAGCCAAATGGGTCTTCGTGGCGACCAGTCACCTAAACGACAAAAGAGCACCAAGGTGCTCTTTTTTGTTGTTCGTTTTACGCATTAACCGCTTTGGTTGGGCGAGTCGGCGTACAGCCATCATTGCGGTAAGGGATAATGTAGGTGTTCCCTTCTTCCGGATGAATAATTTGGTAGTACTGCGGCAAGTTAAAGTTAATAAACTTCGACGATACACGACTGTCATCTTTCACCGAGGTGTAGAAGCTGTTCACTGACGCAATCATTTCATCTTTCGAACCACTGAATTGATGATAAACCTCAACTTGGTTTGACTCATCCAGTACGTAGATATTGAAACCATCGTCAGTGTCTTCAAAGAAAAACTGCACCAAACCTTCACTGGCAAAGCCATCCACTACTTCTGGTAGTTGGTACTCTTGTTCACGATCCAGCATCAACAGCGGTGAACCTTTCAGCTTGTTGGTTGAAATACTGCGGTAGAAATCGACCGAGTTTTCTAGCTTCTGAACCGATACACCACGACGCTCAAAGAACAGACCGTAAGTTTGGTTAGCGAGGCGCATGGCTTTAAAGCGACGGCGTTTCTCTTGCTCAACCGGCTTCAAACGTAAGTCGATACACTCTGCCAATAGCTGATACACCATATTGCGCATCACGCCACGCATGTTCTTCGCGTAGCAGAATACATCCACCGACTCTGGCGGAATCGCATCTTGGTGCATTTTGCCAAGAATGGTCTTCAATGCATCCAACATCGCGGTTTCACCTTTGAAGTGCAGGGTACGCACTTCGTGCCATGAGTTGCGATAAACCAAATCGACACTGCCGACCAAGTTAATTTGCTCAGGACCAAAGCTGAAGATATCAGTGTTCTTCACATCCACTTTGAGTGAGCGACCAGACAACTCTGCCGTTGGATCATTTTCAAAGTTGATGAACATCGCCATCTGGCTAATTTCGCACGGGCTACCCAACGCTTGCATGGTTGGACGACGCTTGCGTAACGAGAAGGTGTTACGTAGGTCGCTCACCATTTGGTAGAACTTATCGATGTCTAACTGCGCTTCACGCACCACAGCGTGCAAACGCGTCGACTCGGTAATCAAACCGTTAAAGAACGCCCAAGAAACCAACTTACTCAAGTACTCATGATGCTCAAGACAAGGCTGACCAAGAATGCGGTGCGCAATCAGTGGTTGCTTGTACAAGTACCAACCTGATTTGTTCACCCCACCCTCTTTTACTTCAATGAAGCTCAAGTCGGGTTCGTGCAAATCTGGCGAGATCTGAGGGTTAAGCAAAGTAACTTTACCCGGCAGCACTTCGAATGCCGCGTACAGCTTACGAGCAAGAATACTGATGTCTTGCGGACTGATCGCTGAAGTAATGTCGTTACGACGCGCAAACTGAATCAAGTTACGGTAGCTTTGCATCAAAGCATCCAACAGTGCATGGTGCACCACTTTCACTTGTTCTACTTTCCAGTTACGGCGATCGTCGAGCTCTGCCAATACCACTTCATCCCAATCCCATTTCGCAATCATGTCGCTCAAGGCTTCACGACGCCAAGCTACAGAGCCTACATCAGGTTCACGAGACAGCTTTTCATGGGTTTTAAGGTAGAAACAGCGACGAACTAAATCCAAACGTGTGTCGTCTTGGATTCGCTCTAGGTAACGCGTTACTTTCTCTAGCATCAAGTAGTACGCATCCATGCCGTACAAGTCAGGCTCGTGGGCAAAGAAGCGACGTTTGGTGTCGATACTGAGAAGTTGTGTGTGCGGGTATTCCCACGAGTAAGCTTCAAGCAAGATCGCTTTCAACACGGATTTGTAAGGGGAATCGATACTCTTGTACAGCTGCCACAAGTTCGAGCCGAAATACTCTTCAGCAGGAATGCGGTTAAGCTGACCAAAGTTGATCCACTCATCACAGTTGATGTAGCCATCTTTACAAAGCTGTGCAACGTACTCGTCGTAACACTCTTCCATTTCTGGAGGCACGATTTGCCACAACAAACGCTGCCCTGCCAGACGAACCGCAGAACGGTAGAATTCATCCAGCAGTAATAGATGCTGAGAAGAACCACAGTTATCGCCGGTCATCTCTTCAGAACGGTTGCTACGAAAACGCTCTTCATCCATTAAGAAGAAGTTCGCTTCTACACCTTGGCTTTGTGCCCAATCGGTGATCAGCAAGCATTTGTTGGTCAGCAGTTCACGTTGGTCGTTATCCATCTCCGGTGAGATACACACCCAAATATCCAAATCACTTGAAGTACTTTGACCAATAGAAGAGGTACTGCCCATGGTATACAAACCTAAGATCGCAGGTTGCTCTGCTGTCTTAAGCGGTTGACCGATTGTCAGTTGGGTATCATCAAGGAATTGTTGCTGGAGATCGTTCAGCTCTAGACCAAACACACCATAAGGTACGTCTGCATCGTAGTAGCCGGGAATAACAGGATGGTTGTAGTTCAACAAGGCAGGAATCAAGTGGAAGACTTGCTGGCTTTGCGAATCCATAAGCGCCAGCGCACGGTCGATCCGTTGCTGGTTCAGGTTATCTAATCGCTGAATAAGTTTTTGGGTGTAAGCCTGCAAGGGAAGTTCCTTGGTTGAACAATCACGAAAATCTGCTGATGTTTTAAACCAAAACGGTGTAAAAACGTGATCAATTTAACACTTTCATCAGGGTTGGTAAAGATTTCCACCCGCAAATAGTTGTGGTCTGAAAACCCCACACTAGTCGCAAAAATCGATAGCGCAGTAGTGTCGCTTGTATTCACCTATAACTAATAATAGTCCTTAGCCTAAATGAGAATCCAGTCACACTATTTTCATAACGTCATGTAATTCGATTCATGACACCAAGAGAAGCCTAACTAACATTAAGACTTTCACGCGTTGAGTGGTAGGATTAGGCAAAACTAAAACAGCATTGAGAAGACCATGACACAATCTACGCCAATTCGCATTGCAACTCGAAAAAGCCCTCTTGCCCTATGGCAAGCTCACTATGTAAAAGACGCACTTCAAGCCGCTCATCCAGGTCTGGAAGTTGAGCTGGTTACTATGGTGACCAAAGGCGACATCATTTTGGATACGCCGCTAGCAAAAGTCGGTGGTAAAGGCTTGTTTGTGAAAGAGCTAGAAGTGGCAATGCTTGAAGGTCGTGCGGACCTTGCGGTGCACTCAATGAAAGATGTACCAGTAGACTTCCCTGAAGGTCTTGGCTTGGTGACGATTTGTGAGCGTGAAGACCCACGTGATGCATTCGTTTCTAACACTTACAACAACATTGATGAGCTGCCACAAGGCGCAGTTGTAGGTACTTGTAGCCTGCGCCGTCAGTGTCAGTTAAAAGAATACCGCCCAGACCTAGTTATCAAAGAGCTGCGTGGCAACGTAGGTACTCGTCTAGGTAAGCTAGATGCAGGTGAATACGACGCGATCATTCTTGCTGCTGCAGGTCTGAAACGCCTTGAGCTAGAAGAGCGCATCCGTAGCTTTATCGAGCCAGAGCAATCACTACCAGCAGTAGGTCAAGGCGCGGTGGGTATTGAGTGCCGTGTGGATGACGAGCGTCTACTTAAACTGCTTGAGCCACTAAACCACCAAGATACAGCAGATCGCGTACGCTGTGAGCGCGCGATGAACCTCACCCTTGAAGGTGGCTGTCAGGTGCCTATCGGCAGTTACTCACTGCTTGATGGTGACAACATCTGGCTACGCGCACTGGTTGGTGAACCAGACGGCAGCCTAATTGTGCGTGGTGAAATTCGCGGTCACCGCAACGATGCCGAAGCACTCGGTGTTCAACTGGCTAACGAGCTACTTGAAAACGGTGCGCGCGACATCCTAACCAAACTGTACGCAGACCACGAATAATCATGGCAGTGTTGGTCACTCGTCCGGGAGAGCAAGGCATGGCGCTTTGCTCTCTGCTCGAAAGGCACGGCAAAACTGCAATTTATCATCCTCTGATCGACATCGTCGCCGATCTCAGCGACACACAACTCTCCAAATACATTGAAACCGCTCAAATCATCATTGCTGTTAGCCAACATGCGGTGCAATGCGCAGAGCAAATCTTGCAGAACCACGCTAAATCATGGTCTAAGCAGGCTGTATACCTTGCCGTTGGTCAAAAAACAGCACACTATTTGAGCAAATGTACCCAACAGAAAGTACACTATCCACAAGTCAGTGATAGTGAACACTTGTTGCAGCTTCCCGAGCTAAACAATGTAGAAAAACAAACAGTTCTGATCCTTCGTGGCAACGGTGGTAGAGAGCTGATAAAAGATGCATTGGTGAGACGTGGAGCAAAAGTTCACTATAGTGAGACTTATAAGAGAGAATTTATCCCATTCGATCCAGTAAGCTGTGTCTCACTATGGAAAACCCAACAAATCGACCAGATTATCGTCACCAGTGGTGAACAACTGGATTATTTGTGCAGCCAATTGACGTCAGAGCAATTGACTTGGCTTAATCAACAAGAGTTGTATATCCCCAGTCAGCGAATCGCTGACATCGCAATTCAACGGGGCTTCACTCAGGTCAGGTGCACAGGAAGCGCATCCAACCAAGAATTACTGGCTGCTCTCCAGCCCTAGCTACACAGGATATAGGCATGACAAGTAAAAATAACGACCAAAAGAATAACGATAAAAACCTTTCCGAAGAAACCACATCGGCACCGCTAGCTGAAAAAGACACGCCTAAGAAGGAATCTGAGCCAAGCAAGGCAGAATCAAAGCCTGCTGAGCCAACTAAACCAGCAGAACCAAACAAAGTTGAATTTGAAGAGAAGCAAGGCAAACGCGGCGTCAAGCTGGGTACTGTTGCTATCGTCTTATCACTGATTTTTGGTGGCGGTCTCACTTACAAAATGCTTGAGCAGCAATCTGAATACCAAACTCAGATCGCTCAACTGCAAAGCCAACTGGAACAAGCTCAATCAGCAATGAAGCAAGAGCTTAGCCAAGTAAAAGAAGAAACTATTGAAAAAGCGACCACTGTCACTCACAAAGCAGAAGTGGTACTGGGTCAGCAACAAAAGAGCATCGAAAGCCTGCAACTGGCTGTCGCTGATGTGAAAGGTCGTCGTCCAAACGACTGGCTACTGGCAGAAGCTGACTACCTAGTAAAACTGGCAGGTCGTAAATTGTTCCTAGAGCACGACGTAGAAAGTGCTACTCAATTGATGGAAAGCGCGGACCAACGTATCGCAGCGCTGAACGACCCAAGCTTGGTCGGTCTGCGTAAAGCCATGGCAAATGACATTACTAAGCTGCGTGTTGTTCCTTTGGTAGACCGTGATGGCTTGGTATTGCGCCTCACTGCCCTACAGCAGCAAGTCGACAAACTGCCACTTGCGAATGCTTTGCTACCAGAAGCGGCAGCGGTAGAGAAGCAACAAGTGTCTGAAGACATTGCAAACTGGCAAGATAACCTGATGACGTCATTAAAAGACTTCTCAGAAAACTTCATCACCTTCCGCACTCGTGACGGCAACGTAATCCCTCTATTGTCACCACAACAACACTTCTACTTGAAAGAAAACATCAAAGCGAAGTTAGAGACGGCAATCAAAGCGGTTTACCAAGAGCAAGGTGAAATCTACACCACCTCTTTAGAAACAGCAGACAAGTGGGCAATGGCATTCTTCAACCAAGATGACAACTCGGTGAAAGAATTCAACAAAACACTGAGCCAACTGAGCAAGCAAGACATTCAAGTTGAATACCCTGCGAAGCTAGAAAGCCAAAACCAACTCTCTGACGTGATTCGGGAGCGCCTACGTCGTGAAGTGACCACAATGACAGGTACGGAGGATAAGTAATGGTTCGTCTTATTTTCCTATTTGTTGTTCTTGGTGCCGGCTTATTTGTTGGCACTCAATTCTCAGGTCAGCAAGGTTATGTCCTGATCTCTATTGCCAACAAAACCATTGAGATGAGTGTAACCACCTTAGTGATCTTCGTGATTGCGACCTTGGCGGCACTGTTCTTCTTAGAATACGTGGTCAAGAAAGTGGTTTACGCAAGCTCAAGCACATGGAATTACTTTAGCGTGCGCAAAATGCGTCGCTCTCGTCGCTACACCAACGAAGGCATCATCAAGCTACTTGAAGGTGACTGGAAAGGCGCAGAGAAGAAAGTAACACGCTGGGCAAATCATCACGACATGCCTCTCCTGTGTTACCTAGTGGCTTCAGAAGCAGCACAAGGTCAAGGTGACAAAGCGAAGCGTGACCAGTATCTAGAGCTAGCAAGCCAGCAAGAAAATGCGCACCTAGCAGTAGAACTGACTCGTGCAAAACAGTTCATTCGTGATAACGAATTCGAATCTGCATTCGATACACTGCAAGCGCTGAAAGGTCAGTACGCGAATAACTCGATTGTTCTTAACCTGCTAAAAACCACTTACATGCAGCTTAAGCTATGGCAACCGCTGATCGATCTGATGCCTCAGCTAAGCAAAGCAAAACTGGTAACGGAAGAGGAGCAAGCGGAACTGATTCAGAAAGCACAATGCGGCTTGCTACACGAAGTGGCTCAGCAGCAAGGCAGTGAAGGTCTTATCTCACACTGGAACGGGCTGCCACGTAAGGTAAAACAAGACGCTCATTTGATCGGCTGTTTTGCTCACGAGCTCATCTCACGTAAAGCAGATAACGAGGCATTCACAGTAATCAAAGAAGCACTGAAGAAGAGCCCAACACCAGAGCTGTACCAGTTACTGCCAGAGCTAAACTTACCGGATAGCCACCCAGTCATCGTATTCTTGGAAGGTGTCTTGAAGCGTGAACCAGAAAACGCAGCGGCGCAAAGTGCATTAGCGCACTTCTTCTTCCGCCAAGAAAAATGGCAAGAAGCGCAAGAGCACTTTGAGGTTGCGCTAAAACTTCGCTCAGACGTTTCTGACTATGCTTACCTAGCCGATACACTAGAGAAGCAAAACCTAACAAAAGCGGCTCACGAGGTCTCTCGTAAAGCGCTAACGCTAGTTCAAAACAACTAAGCGGTTCCGAAAGTAGAAAGCCGACAGATTACTGTCGGCTTTTTTATTGCCTGCAATTCTTCATGCCCTATCATCGTACGACTGACTCCCCCAAGAGCAGGGTTCTCTCTACTGACTGCACCTGATTAGAAATAATCATCAAAGCTTATGTCGTTCATTCCAAGCTGCTCTTCTTCGTGTCACTAAGAACCACGTGAAGCAACCGCGATCACTTTCTGCAAGACATAGCGACTGGTTTTAAATGGTTAGGAGGGAAAACCTCCTTCAGAACACAGTAAAGCGTAGTGATGGCCAAAGAAGTAACTAGGAGTAATATTATGCACTTATTCGATGTGAGAACCCCATATAGCGCTTGGGTAACGTTTGTTGTAAAAGCTAAAGCAAAGTCATATTCATCATCAGAGGAGGCTCAGAAGCGCTAATACGCATTGAATGCTGCTGCGAGTAGAAACGCTCTTTTGCTGATGCAATAGAGATAGGAATGGCAAGGAGAAAGCTCAATCACTTTCTCTGGAGGACAGTTTCTATAACCCTACGAGGCGAAGATGGCAGAAAGCCTCAAGGTACGCGTAGCACAAGACTTCTCAATAGACGAAGAGTAAAGGCGCTTAGTTTGGAGCGTGTTCGGTTGGGAGGTTGATTCAGACGCCTCAAAGCTACTTCCCAAGAATCAGAAACGACAAAAGCCCGTTGTTTTCTCAACAGGCTTTCTTTGTAGTGACTGAGTTCGAGGACGACTAATCCTAAGTCGCGACTGACTTGAGATTTGATGCAAATCCCGTCTAATTCTCAAACGTCAGAAATGACGAAAGCCCGTTGATTTCTCAACGGGCTTTCTATGTA
>NZ_BCUF01000042.1 GCF_001591145.1 Vibrio harveyi NBRC 15634 = ATCC 14126 = KCTC 12724
AAATCGGCGCCGCGTCTACAAACCAAGTCATTCTCGCTGAACCTAGCATCTTGAGGTTACTTGGGTATAACCTTAAATTATTTACGGCTATTAAGCCAAAAAGTCAGCCATCACTGCTTATACTTATAGTCGAGCCACCCAAGTTTTTGTACTTGGCGCGACTTGAACCGACAACCAAACAGTGACCGGAGGGAGACTATGGAACTGCGGAACAAGGCGGGCGACATTGCCAAAATTGCTGACAACCTCACCTTGAAAGAAATAACCGAAATGGGCTACACCGTCGATCTATGCGATGAAGCCTTTGATCCAGGCGAACATTGGAAAGCAGAAGGACAAACGCAAGGTATGGGCGAATACCCTGAAGAATAATCTATAGAACCTTTTAGCCGAGTGAATTATCGCTCGGCTTATTCATCATCAATTTGTTCATACACCACTTCCCCGCGCAGCACTGTCATGAGGACACGTGCTTGTGCTATGTCTTGTGCTTTCAATTGGGTAATATCTTGATCCAATACGGCAAAGTCTGCCGATTTCCCAACATCTATTGAGCCAATTTCCTTCTCTAAACCCAAGCTGTAAGCCGGATGAATTGTATATGCATCAATCGCAGCGGTAACGTTTGGCAAGCCAGTATCTCCCATCACCAAGCTGTTGGAGATGCCAACCAATGGGTTCAAATCATGCACATTCCAATCACTGCTTAACGTCACGTTAGCTTTAGTATTATAAAGCGCGCGCAGGTTCATTAAGGCTCTAGTTCGCTTAGCGCCTAAAAAGGCTTCTGCCCATTGATGATCGTGATACGCCACATAATCGGAACCGACTTGAAAGTCTGCCGTAACGTCCAACTTGGCAAACCTTGGTACATCTTTGCTGTTCACCAGTTCCACATGCGTCAAAGTATAATGACGCTGGTTACCTTGGCTGCGCATTTTTTCAATCGCATTGAGTGATTCGCGAATGCCGCCATCTCCGATAGCATGAATGTGCGCGCTGTAACCGAGTTTATCGAGCTTGTTTAGCCATTCTGGCATCACTTTTGGTGAGATGTAATTCAACCCATATGGTGAATCAGGCAAGTAAGTATCAAGATAAGGTGTAAGGGTTTTTGCGGTGCCATTTATAAAGATGCCATCGCTGTACATTTTGACTTGGTTTACCAGTAACAAGCGAGAGGTGTCGTCGGACTGAATGCGTTTCAAATACGTCAGTTGAGAGTCCATGCTGTCGGTCGGATAGATCCATGGTCGTAAAGAAACACGAGCGGTCAAATCGCCTCGTTTTTCGCTCTCTTTCCATACTTCATACCAACCTCGCTTCCAGTACATTCGTCCATCACCAATTGTGGTAATGCCGTAGAGCGCAGCTTCTTCTAATCCGGTCAACAAGCCTTGGTAGCTCACCGCAAACTGCGCACTCATACTGTTCCAAGCCAGCTCCATCACTAAATCACCCGCGTTATCGAGCAAGATGCCATTCAACTCGCCTGTATCCGGATCTTTGAGAATGCGACCGCCTTGCGGATCGGACGTGGTTTTATCAATGTTCGCCGCTTTCAGCGCAGCCGAGTTAACCCACATCGAGTGAGAGGTTTGCTCCATTAACACCACAGGCGTATCAGGAAACACCTCATCGATCACTTCGAGAGGTGTGCGTTGGTTTTCTTCCGACAAAGTAGCATCAAGCGTAAAACCGTAGCCCATCAACCACTCGCCATCTTGGACAAACTCTTTGCAGTCTTGCAGTTGTGGGATTTGCTCATCCAACAAAACGCCAGCTTGCAACAAGCACGTACCGCCTGCTTCGGAAGCCGCCTCAAACACATGGTTGTGGTTATCGACAAAGCCCGGTAACAAATAGGTATCGCTTAAATCCACCACTTCCGTGCCATCACCAACCCACGCTTGTGCCTTGGCTTTATCGCCAATAAAAGCAATCCGCCCGTCACGCACGGCGACAGCATCGGCTTGCGGATGACCATAAATACCAGCGTTGATGTACACCATGTCTGCCGTTTGCTCAGCAGCATTCGCCCATGCGCTAAATGCAGACAGCAACACAGCACCAAGAATCCGTCTATGAGGAGTTAACATGACACCTTCCGTTGTATTCGCTAACACATTGAGTATATGCAAACTGGTTTAGTTTGCTGTCGGTGCGGGTTAGGCGTCATTATTTCTGTGCACTTGCTTGGATTTCCTCTACAAACAGACGCACCTCTTCTAGATAGTTGCCATTCGCACAACCCCAGTCACTCACTTCGATAAATTCACGCGTTAACTGACCACTTTCATCATGAATGACGCTTTGGCGAAACAAGTTCCAACTTGCCGACTGTTTTGGATTGTTGGCATCCACATAACGCTCACCATAGCTTTCGATTAACTGGTTGTAGGCATTCTGACGCTGTTCTGCGTTTGCCGATTCACTCAGTATCACAGCGCAGTTTTTTTCGATGACCTGAACTCGGTCATTGGTTGGCAGCGTCGTTGAGCATCCTGCTAATATTAGACCCATTAGACCCATTGTTATTCTTGTTTTCATTATTGTTTTCCTTACCTTTAGCACCACTGCGAAAGACCGAATTTTATAAACTGCGCTCCACGATTTCTAATCAAAAACGGAAAAACTTTGTGACTGACGTCTGCACATGTAAAAAGTGCGGTAAATTACTGTTTACAAGCCATAAAGAAGACAAATGGATTTCACATTCCTTTCTGCTATTTAGACGTGCCATAATCAACGACGATAAAAACCTCAATAAAGCAAACATTTGAAGGATCAAAATGACTGCAACGGAATACCTAAACGACCTCAACCAACGTTACCTCGCTATCCATCGCACCAAAGAAGACTTCTTTTGGGAAACCTACATGGGCATCAGCGACGACCACGATGGTTCGACAAAAGCACAAACCGCTTGGACCAATTTCTTGAGCAACGCCGAACAAATCTCAGCCATCAAAGCGCAACTTGAATCGGCTGAAGCGATCGCTGATCCACAAGAGAAACAGCAAACGCAAATTGGTTTGCAAGGATGGTTGGCAACATTTGAATCGCACGCGATTGAAGGCGAACAAGCTCAAGCCCAAAAGAATGCTCTGATTGCATTTGAAGCCGAGTTGTTCGAGAAAAAGCAAAATCACGTCCTGACGTTTACCAATGAAAACGGTGAACAAACCGAGGGCTCTTTGCCAGTATTGTCTTCGACCATTCGCGCCAATAATCACGAAGAAGTGCGTCAATCAGCACATCAAACGCTACTCGACCTTGAGCAATGGTTGCTGCAAAACGGCTTTATTGAGCTGATCAAACTGCGTAATCAATTCGCACGTTCTTTGGGCTACGAAACCTTCTTTGACTACTCAGTGAAGAAGACGGAAAAGATGAGCTCTGAGCAACTGTTCAGCATCTTAGATGACTTTGAACTGCGCACGCGCGATGCTCACCTAAGCAGCTTGGCAAACCTTGCAGAGCAAAAAGGTCAAAGCGCACTGACTGGCTATAACTTTGTGTACTCGTTTGCCGGTGACGTCATGCGTGACTTAGACCCGTACGTACCGTTTTCAAAATCACTACGTCGCTGGGTAGAATCATTCGGTCGCCTAAATATCGAATACTCAGGCGCAGAGCTGACGCTAGACCTGCTTGATCGTAAAGGCAAATACCCGAACGGTTTCTGTCATGGCCCTATCCCATCGTTCTACAACCAAGGCGAATGGGTTGCCGCGCAGGTAAACTTCACCAGTAACGCGAAGCCAGACCAAGTGGGCAGCGGCTATGATGGCATCAATACTCTGTTCCACGAAGGGGGGCACGCTGCGCATTTCGCTAACGTCAAGATGAACGCGCCGTGTTTCTCTCAAGAGTTCGCACCAACTTCCATGGCATACGCAGAAACACAATCTATGTTCTGTGACAGCCTGCTGACCGATGCCGATTGGCTAAAACAATACGCGTTGGACGCAGAAGGTAACCCAGTACCGGATGAGATCATCCAAGCGATGATCAATAGCCGTCAGCCATTCAAAGCGTACGAAGAGCGCAGCATTTTGGTCGTGCCGTATTTTGAACGCGCACTTTACCAATTAAGCGATGAAGAACTGACGCCAGAACGCATCACAAAGCTGGCACGCGATTGCGAAAAGCAAATCCTTGGTTTGGAGTGCAGCCCACGCCCATTGATGGCGATTCCACACCTTCTGTCTGATGAAGCAGCGTGTGCCTACCACGGTTACTTGCTAGCACATATGGCGGTTTACCAGACTCGCGCTTACTTCCTCGATAAGTTTGGCTACCTGACTGACAACCCAGAGATTGGTCCACTACTGGCGAAACATTATTGGCATGCGGGTAACCACCTATCGCACAACGAGACTATCGTTAGTCTCACGGGTGAAGGCTTTAACGCTAAGTATCTGGCAGACATGTGTAACCTATCCCCAGAACAAGCATGGGAAGTTCAGCAGCAGAAGATTGCTTCGCTGCAAACTCGTGAACGTGCTCCGGTAGCGTCTTTAAATGCCAGCATCAAAGTGGTGGATGGCAGCAAAGAGCTTGCAAGCAACTCGATCTCAGACGAGCAGATGTGCGAGCAATTTGAGCACTACATCGAAGAGACTTACGGTCGATAAGCGAAACCAAGAGCTAGGGTATATACTCCTAGCTCTTTTTCTATCAGGGAAGCAACCATGTACCAAGATATCCTGAATTTCTGGTTTGAAGAACTGGAACCAAAAGACTGGTTTGTGAGTAATGCAGACGTCGATAAACAGATCGAAACGCGCTTTCTCACCACCTTAGAGCAAGCCGCTCAATCTGAATTGTTTGACTGGCGAGAGACGGCACAAGGTCGCCTCGCAGAGATCATTGTGCTCGACCAATTCTCTCGCAATGTTTACCGCAACACGCCAAAAGCGTTCGCTCAAGATGCCCTCGCACTTGCCTTGGCGCAAGAGACGATTCGTTTAGGGTTGGACCAAGAATTGACCGACGTTGAACGCAGCTTTTTGTATATGCCATTTATGCACAGTGAGTCTAAGCGGATTCATGAAGAGGCAGAAAAGCTGTTCAAAGCTCTGGGGCGAGAATCTAACTACGAATTCGAACTAAAGCATAAGGTGATCATTGATCGCTTTGGTCGCTACCCACACCGCAATGCGATTTTGGGCCGTGATAGCACCGCAGAAGAAGTGGAATTCTTACAGCAACCTGGTTCCAGTTTTTAAACACAGCTAGCACAAAATTGAAGCAGGATTATCAATTTATATTTGATAATAAATCAATCATTGTGCTGTTTATCATTTGGTGATTCGCGACTAATCTTTACCTCGTCAACACGATACATCACGATCAACAGAGGATTTCCACCATGGCTAAATTGACCATCGTCGCTAACATCATTGCCAAAGCAGACCAAGTAGAATTGGTAAAAGCTGAGCTACTGAAACTGATTGATGTCACTCGTGCCGAGGAAGGTTGCATCAACTACGACCTTCACCAAGATAACGAAAACCCAGCGCATTTCACCTTCTACGAAAACTGGGAATCACGCGAACTATGGCGCAAGCACATGGACAACGCGCACCTAGCACAATACATGAAAGCAACAGAAGGCGCGGTAGACACCTTCACTCTAAACGAGATGTCGCACATCGCTTAACGCCTTGTACTACGCAGCACGCACTAGAAAGCCAGCAACCATCACCTTGCTGGCTTTTTGTTTTTCTTTCGCTTGGTCTCTTTTCCCTCCTTTCCGAGCGATTCAAAGCAAGCTTATGAAAACATGAGCAAGATCTGGTTATCTCCCCCCTAAGACTGGCAAGATTTAAAGCTACTCACCCTCTGCTGTATCAAAAGGTTTTGCATGAAGTTAGACGCCGTATTGTGGGATTACGATGGCACCCTAGTAAATTCTGTTCCGAAAAATATCGACATCACCAAAGCGATATTGTCCGTTGTAGCGCCGCACCTGACCGGGGATAACTTACCGAAATACCTACGCAGTGAAGCGGATTATCATCATGCCAATCACGCAGCGAAAAACTGGCAAGAACTGTACGTAAACTACTATGGTATGTCCCAAGACGAAATGCTCATAGCCGGCACCATGTGGGCAGAGCACCAAGAACAAAACCAAACACCAGTGGATCTATTCAATGGTATTGCCAATGTGGTGAATGCGTTCGCGCACCTGCCACACGGAGTCTGCTCTCAGAACTCGCAATCCAACATTCGCAACGTACTTAGCGCCAACCAAATCAATGCACCGTTTAAAGCCGTCGTGGGCTACGATGATGTGTCCAATGGACATCAGAAGCCGGATCCTTTTGGTGGCATCAAATGCATTGAATCCATCTTTGGGCACACGGATAAACAGCTGCTGATGTACATTGGTGACCACGAAGCGGACACGCTTTTTGCACGCAATATCGAGCAACATTTAGGTAGCAACTGCAAAGTGATTGCCGTAGCAGCAGCGTACAGTGGCGCTCAACCGCAGCACTGGAACGCCCAGCCAGATTATGTGGCACATCAAGTAGACGACTTAATCGACATCATTGGTAATTACGCTTAGCCTCAACATGCACAACACTGAAAACCCGAAAACCATCTCGAAGACAGAAAGCCTTTTGCTCTCTTAAGGCTTTGTGTATCGTACATGCCTTGTGCTGGCTTACTCGGCTCACGCGCAACTTCAGACCATTCACACTCAATACCTAAGGTAACGCAATGATCACATGGCCTTGTTTACTTAAACTCGATGGTGACGATGAACTGGTGTATTTAGCTTCACCAAAGCAGCTAAATGCAGAATGCCAAGCGTTGATTTGGGGTCAGGATGACATAGTGATTGATACGCAAGGTCATTGCTTTGCATTGAAAACCAGTGCCAACAACACGGTGGAATTGGACCTTTTGCCACAAACATTGAATGTGCAGCAAGTGACAGAGCTGATTCAAAAGCACGAATTTAGCAAAGCACAACGTTGCATCATCAAAATCCATTTTGTGTCGGTCCAGCAAGCGATAGAAGCGTTGGCTGATTAACAATTACGCCCTTGTTTTTATGCTGAGATAAAAACATAAGCACATGAATTTCGATACTTTCTCATTTTGAGACTCATAATCACTAAAAACAGCGGAGTGATTCTTGCTACCTCAATCTTTTGGCTTTGAGGAAAATGACATGCAAGAAAAAGTTCGCCAATTGGATGCGCAGCAAACCACCTCATTTGACACGGAATACATCGATAAAGGCATGTTTGAAGTACTAACCAAACAACTCAACATGCTCTATCCTACCCAGCAGCCTTTTCACCTACTCGATGTAGGTGGCGGGAATGGAATGTATGCAGATAAGATTTTGAATCATTATCCCAATGCTCAAGTCACGCTTATCGAGCCAGAAGCGTCACTCATCGCCAAAAACCGTCCCAACCCAAACAAACATCTGGTCTGCCACCTTTTCCAAGATGCTGCGCTTGAAAGCAGTTTTGATATCATCCAGTTCAACTGGGTCTTGCATCACTTTGTTACCGACACCTATCAGTCCACCAAGCAAGTACAGCAAGAGGCTCTTCATTGTGCCTACCGGCATTTAACCCCAGGAGGGCTGATTGTCATGTTTGAAAACTTCTACGAAGGGCTTTTAGTGAACAATTTACCCAGTTCACTGATTTATCGATCTACCTCATCCAAGCTACTAGCACCGCTCACTCAACGACTAGGTGCGAACACTGCGGGCGTTGGTGTCTGCTTCCATAGTCGTACTACTTGGCACGATATGATCATTGAAGCGGGCTTTAAAACCGTCTTGCACGTTCCCTTCTATGCCTTTGGTAATTTGAGTAGTCTCAAGACCAAAGCGTTGCATTTGCGAAAACAAAATGTGGGATTATTGATTGGTAAAAAGTAGCTAATTCGCTATTAAAATTTGTTAATCTGGCACGATGAAACGTGTGAATAGTGAAGCCGCTTATGAACAAGGTCGTATTGGTATTTGGTGGATTGGGGAGCGCCAAATCGTCTGTGGTGGGTTTGTATAAGAACCTTCTGCACACCTTAAGTTCTCGCTTTGATGTCGTCGCCATTGACCCTGCAGTTCAACATCCCAAGTCCTGTGCATCGCAGTTTCAATTCCCTTACTCCGCTCGCTACGCCAGTTTCGATATGTTTTTACAGGCTCATTCACACACTGATGTTGTTGCCGCCTTCGTTCTAACACCGGTCGGCACACATCTTTCCATCATTGAACAAGTGAGTAATGCCCTCGACATTCAAAACCTGTTGTTTGTGGTTGAGAAACCGTCCTTCTCTTTAGCTGAAATCGACACAGGCTTTAACCAAGTCATTCCTAAGCTTAAACGTCGCGGAGCACTGTTTTACTTTATTGATACCGCTTTGGTTTCCCCTTCGTTGGAAGCACTCTTTGCCGATTCATCTATCGCGCTACCTGACTCTGCCCCGCGCAAGGTTATCGCGATTGCAGCCGACAACCCCATCGACAAGCATGAAGCAATCCAAGACTTCCGTTTTGAAAACCGAATTGAATTACTCAACGCGAGAAAGCTACTTAACTTAGCCACCAGCGGCGGCGGAGGTTATGGCTTTGATATGGGCATCCATGCGATTGCTGGGCTAGTTCGCTACCTGCATAAATCCGGCATAGGAGACTCGCAAGTTGAACTAAAACAGATCCGTGCCGAACGTATTAACGAATCGCAATTGGAGTACACACAAGGCGCTGAAACCCATCTCTATATCGAAGGCGAACTCACACCTCCGGAGGGCAATATTGAAGTCGTGATTGAGGCAGGAAAAGCGGGTGATATTTGGGACAGACGGTTGGAACTGCACTACACAGACCGCGTCATCGCAATTGGCTTTGGCACACTCAAGCATCCTCCTTATCTTTGGGAGAGAAGCCCCAATGGCATCAAGAGCACCACATTTGATGTTTCTGGCTCAGGTTATGCGATGCACTTTAACGACATCCTATGCGCGCTTGGTTTTGACGCAGAGCCTTTGCTCTCACAACAAGAAAGCGAAGCCTTGATGTCACAATCGATGAACTTGCTGCGCTGCGTATTTGACGCCATCGGCGATACCCATCAAGTTCGCGAACGAAACATTACCGTGGCTGATAAACACATGCCCAAATACCTATCGGAAGCAGAGCTAGAGATTAGGAAAGAGCTCAGTCAATACCTCAACAGTTTGATTCATTAAATGGGCAACGAGTCAGTATTTCTGGCTCAATTCAATTAAGTGATATAGTTTCTATTCATACCCTTCAATTTGTAAGTTGAATGATAGGAATATCATGATAAATCTATCCCACTTAATCAAAAATGATATGAACCTGCTGATTTGTCTGTACGTTTTACTGCAAGAACGCAGCGTGAGCAGAACCGCAGAAAAGCTATTCTTATCTCAATCGGCCGTCAGTAAACAACTTACTAAATTGCGCCAGGAGTTTGATGACCCCTTATTCGAGCGAGAATCCAAAGGTTTATTGCCGACCCCAAAAGCATTGGCATTGGAGAGCAAACTGCAACAAATCCTGATGCAAATTGATCAGCTTCGTGAACCAGAAGAATTTGACCCAGAACGCTCGACTCGCGTTTTTAGTATCGATCTTATCGAAACCGCTTACTCCACAATTTACCCACGTTTTCTGCCTCAGGCGTTATCCAGTGCACCGAACATCACCATCAAAAGTGCCGATTGGAGCCACAGCAGTATTACTCGATTACAAAGGCGAGAAATCGATTTTGGTGTGGGTATTTTTGAGTTTGATGATCGTTCGAAAACCCATGTCGACACCATCCCTGACACACTGAATTACGCGGAACTGATGCGCGATACTTCGGCATGTATATTGAGAAAAGGACACCCTGCATTAGAGGAAGAATGGAACCTTGATGCGTTTTTAAAGTATCGCCATATACAAGTCATCACAGGAGGTGTGTCTAGTTGGCTACTGCACGAGGTGCTCGACACAAAACGACTGCGCATTGATAACGCCGTCAACATGTCCGACATTTCCAGCGCGGTAAAACTGTGTGAAAAAAGCGACTTGGTACTGACCTACCCCTACAAAAGCATTCGCGAGTTCGAAGGTAAATCAGACATTGTGATCAAGCCGCTCCCGATAGAGATGGAGCCCGGTGGGTTCTTTCTACTTTGGAACAAGCAACTCGACAACGACCCAAGCCATAAATGGTTAAGAGAGCTAATCGTCAGTCAGTCTTATGCTTAATCTCAGAGCCTGTAACCAAAGTAGAAAATGCAAAGCTATGAGTTGATGTACTGTAGATGAACATTCAAGCGCCAAAAGTAGAGTGCTTGCAAAGCGATAACAGAGAATGTCGAAAGTAATTCAATAATAAAATAATGTTGATCGCCAAAATCAAAAGATACGATAGCCATCCCAACAAGCACAGATAAAGCGACAAACCTAAAAGACAAAGGGATAGATAAAGCGATAGAGCGAAGAATGTAGGTTTTACCATCTCTATTGTTCGTTCTATACGTGACACCTACCCCCAAAATTGACACGACTAAGATACCGATAGCCTCAGTTATCATAGCTTCATTGCTTGCATACGGTGCCAAGATCATCAAGTACGGGGTTACCGTATAAAAGATTAAGAATATTAAAGCGTATTTAATCCAATCACTGTCTGGCACTTTGTTGTCTCTTAGCTCCTCAGACAGCTTTGATGTTTTCCAAATGTACAAATCCTTATTCCTTTTATATGTGAGCTCAGATTTAAGGCTCCCCTAAAACCCTAACTACCAACGTTCAAACACAACTAGTTAATATCAATAAAAACAGATAACTAGCAGCAACTTCGGTCTGAAGTTTACCTCACAAAACCATTCACAATCGATATAAAACAATCCAAAAAGCAAAGGAATTTATAAGATAACCGTTTGATAAGATCGCGGAATACATTTGTTTATTCTTCTCCTCACCCACCAATAACAAAATATTATCATTATAAAAATTAATGATAATTTCATGTAATTAGAAATTCTCCATATACTCACCTCCATCGAAACGAAACACGAATTAAACATCACAGTTTTTGGAGCAGAATTATGAAAATGAATCACGTAGGCATTATGGTTGGCGATATGGACAAAGCAGTAGAGTTCTACACTAAAGCGCTTGGTCTTCGCATTGTAATGAACAACACAAAAGTTATCGAAGAGCGCGAATCAGCAATCGGTCGTATGTGTATCGCCGTATTCGGTGAAGGCTTCAAAGGCTTCAACATCGCTCACCTAGTGACGTCTGACGGCATCGGTGTTGAGTTGTTTGAAATGAAAGAGCGTCAAGAGCGTCACGAAGTAGACTTCTCTCGTTTAGGCATCTTCCACTTCTGTCTACAAGTAGCGAAAGAGCAGTTCCCACAAACAATCAAACGTATTGAAGAGTTTGGTGGTAAAGCTCGCATGGACATCATGCGCTACCACCCAGAAGACGACAGCAAACAAGCTCAAATGATCTACATGGAAGACCCGTTTGGTAACCTATTCGAGCTTTACTCACACACTTACGAAGAGACTTACGCGTCTGATTACGAATAATTAAACGTCTAAGAATGAAAAAGGACTGGCACTAAGCCAGTCTTTTTTTTGCAATAAAATCAGTTCATTAAGCTCAACCAATCTATATTTCTTCTTTTTTAACTCCCACGTTAATATTGCTAGCACATAAAGATTCCCGATATTCGCTTTCTATTTCCCGATATTGCTATTGTTAAAATAACGCTTAGATGAGAATACCTCCCATTAAGGAGTCATCTATGCATCTAACGGACAAGATGAGCGTCACTCAAGCACTCATCTCATTATTAAAAACGGAAAAAAAACGCATCACTTATACCGGTGTTAGCGCTGTGTTGTGTGTGTTCGCAGAACTCACCACTTGGATTTGCTTATACGCCGCATTGAGCAAGTACCTAAATACCCAAAGTCTCTATTTCTACTTAGCCCTTATGACCATTGCAGTCTGTGTGCGCTATTTTTTCTATACGATTTCGGTATGGCAGGCGCACCTTGCGGCTTATCAAATTATTCAGACCATTAGGCAGAAGCTCGTTCGTGCTCTGTCCGAAATGCCAACCGCTAAACTGATGCAATACCATCGTGGAGATATAGAAAAACGACTCAGCGACGATTGTCAGAGCCTTGAACCTCTTATTGCTCATCATACGACCGATATTATTACTGGTACTTTACTTCCGTTTGTTTTGCTTGGTTTTATGGTCAGCATCGACTGGCAACTAGGCTTAATCGCATTAAGTCCCCTCCCCCTCGCCGTGATTGCCCAAACAGTCATGATGCGTGGCTTTTCAGATAGACAAAAAAAGTACAATCAAGTCGTTGCGAATATGCACAAAGCGCAACTAGAGTTTTTGCGTAGCATCGGCGTGATGAAACTATTCGGCGTTGACGCGGACTCTTACCGCCAGTTAAGCAATAACATGACTAAGCACCACAAGCTGGTTAACGCTTATACCAATCAAATGGTTGGAGCATGGGTCACCTTTACCACCTTAGCTCAGGCGTCTTTGGTTCTTGTTATTCCATTCGCCATCGTCAAATTGACCCAAGGTTCATTAAGCCCGGTCGAGCTCGCGATGATCGTGATTCTTTGTGCCGGCATCCTTAAACCATGGTTGGATCTAACACAGATATTTGGGCAAGTGCAGCAGTCCTTTTCTTCTCTAGAGCGAATACTACCTCTGTTCTCAGCAACGTCGGATCAACATTTCAAATCCATTGCAACGCCTTATGTCGAGCTTTGTTGTGAAAACTTAGCAGTCAAACGTGACTCACTCGATATCGTCAGTGGACTGAACCTTCAGTTATCTCATGGCGAGTGCATCGTAATTCAAGGCGCATCAGGCTCAGGGAAAAGTAGTCTACTGGCAACGCTCTACGGAGAATTAGCAACATACGAAGGCGATTGGTTTATTAACCAAAAAGCCGTGTCTTCGATGTCCGATAGAGAACGAAGCCAATTTATCTCAGTTGTCGACCAACACCCTGTTTTCTTCAGCGCATCAATACGCGAAAACTTGGTCTTAGGAGATCGATTGATACACGACTCCGTGATTATCAAACTCCTCGATATGCTTGGACTTTCTGCACTTATCGAACAGCTTCCGAATGGTTTGTATTCCAGTATGGATGAAACCGAACGCAATTTTAGTGGAGGGGAACTACAGCGGTTAGCCATCGCTCGCGCCATGCTAGTACGCCCTGCCATTCTGGTTTTAGATGAAGCGACTTCTCATCTAGATAAGGTAACGGAAAATCGTGTTCTAGAAGCAATACGTCAACATGCACCGCAGCAAATCCAATTGGTCATCAGTCATGGTTCACAAGCATTAACTATCGCTAACCGAGCGTTTTCATTATCACACGGGCAGCTTAAACAAATTCATCTTGAGGAGACCGTCTGTGCGTAACATTCTCAAGCTACTCGATCATGCAGATATCAATCCAAAAACGTTTTTGGTTGGCATCGCTGGCAAAGTGTTCAGTGAGATTCTGCCATTATTTTGTTGGCTACTGATATTCGGAGCCCTTACCCAAACATGGTTACTTTCTCTTGAAGCCCTATTCGCAGTTTCACTTATCACGGTTGTCGTTCAATGGCGGTTAGGACAATCCGCCAAACAAAGCTTCTTAGGCGCTTATGACATTACTCACCACCTGAGAAAAGTGCTACTACATGACATTCGTAGCCAACCGTTTTCCAAGATCACAGGGCAAGGTCTGGGAGAGCGCATTAAGCTAATCACTCGTGATTTAAAAGCATTCGAAGACATTTTTAGTCACCTAATTGCTGACTTGATCGCAGCTTTGGTGGTTCCGTTCGCGATGCTTTGTGTACTGCTATTTTGCTCACCTTACCTAGCCTCACTTATGCTGATTGTTATGGTGATCGCGAGCTTATTGCTGTGGAAATTCGAAGATAACTTTTCCAAACAAGCACAACGCCATGTCGATAAAAACGCTTCTTGCACCAACAAACTGCTCGAATACATAGCTTGTTTACCAACGCTAAAACGCTTTGGTCGCAGTGAAGTATTAGCGACTCCACTTAATCAAGAATTAGTAGACTTGCGCAAAACAGGGTTAGGGGTTGAATGGGCTGGTGGAATTGGCGTCATTTTAGCAAGCTTGTTACTTGAGCTTTCTATTCCGATGGTTGCGGCGCTCGGTGCTTACTTAATGAGCCTGGGCAACCTTACGCTCGGGGAGTGGTTAGTTTCAATCATTGCTGCCGTCGCTTGTATCCGACCATTTGTACGCATGACTATTTTCTCTACGTTACTCAGATACATGGCTAAATCTGCCGATCGTCTATATGCCCTAAGCCAAGAACCGCAGCAACCTGTGCATGGTGTTCAAGCACATCACCACGACATCGAATTCAAAGCGGTTGAGTTAACTCTGGATGGCAACACCATTCTTAAAGACATCAATTTGCAGGTTCCATATGGGCAACATATCGCGCTCATCGGTACCAGTGGAGCGGGAAAAACCACCTTGCTAGATTTACTTGCTGCATTCCACATCCCCACTCATGGAGCGGTAAGAATTGGTGGTTGCACGGTAGAAGCAACAGGGACAATGCACTGGTACCAGCACATCTCCTACGTTACCCAAAATGTGCAATTGTTCGCTGGGACGCTAAAAGAAAACTTGCTCATCGCCAAAAAAGACGCGAGCACCGAAGAGTTAGAAACTGCAATCACTACCGCAGGACTTGATGAGCTGATCGCTCGCTTGCCACAAGGACTAAACACCGAAATAAACGAGAATGGCAAGGATTTATCGGGTGGAGAACGTCAACGCTTGTCCCTCGCAAGAGCGTTGTTTCATGATGCGCCCATTGTGCTGCTTGATGAGTTTACATCCGCACTCGACCAACCCAAACAACGGGAAATACTGCATAGCATTACCGAGTGTTTTGCCTCTAAAACCATGATCACAGTAGCGCATCGTTTGGACACCATTGCTGATGCAGATTGCATCTATTTGATGAACCACGGTCGCATTGAGGGTTTTGGCTCGCACGACCAATTAATCGCAACCTCTTCCCACTACCAGTCTCTGTGGGAAGCTCAACATAACAATTAAAAATTCAGCGCTGTGAGTAGTGCTAACTTATTCAGATTCAAGGAAAACAGTATGTACAAGATTTCTTCGCCGCGCACCGTCATTGCGAGCGCTATCCTCACAATTTTGGGTACTTCATACTCCTATGCCGAAGAGACGCCACCAGCAATGGAAGTGGTTATCGTTGAAGCAACCAAGTTCGATACTCCTTTATCGCAAGTGAACAATTCAGTTGTGGTCAAAACGGGAGAAGAACTCGAAAATGCAGGCATTTATCAGGTCAAAGATCTCGAGATGGTATTCCCTGGACTGCTTATACAAACTCGCGGGAACCGAACTTACGCCAACACCACCGTTCGTGGGATTAGTTCACCTGACTACTATTCGCCAACCGTGAGCATTTATGTTGATGGCGTCCTGCAAGATAACGCTTTTGTCACTCAACCGCTGATTAACGTGGAAAAAGTCGAATTGCTGCGCGGTCCGCAAGGCACACTTTACGGTGGGAACGCGCAAGGCGGTGTCATTAACATCGTGACTCGTCGTGAAACTGACGCCACCGAAGTTAAAGCTTCTGCTTTATATTCTAATTTGAGTCAGCAAGTTGATGCTGTCGCCACTACCCGTTTATCTGACTCCATTTCAGCGGATATTGCAGCTAGATATGTCTACGATGAAGGTGATATTAAACACGCCTCCAGCGGGGAAAAAGACGCAAACGATGCAGATGAGCAAGCATTAAAAGTTCGCTTTCACTACTTACCAAATGACTCAAAACTTAGCGCAACCCTATCAGTCGCCGCAGATAAGCTCGACAGTCATGAGGAGTGGTACCTCACTGAGAGTGAACATGACTCTGGTGTAAAAGACGCACCAATCCCCAAACTTAAGCGAGACGTTAATACTTTCGCGCTGAATCTTGGTTACGATTTAGATTCCTCTCAAATCACAAGTATCACCGCTTATCAAACACGCGAGATAGACCGCGAATATGTCTATGGCTACTACCAAGAAGATCAAAACAAGTTCAGCCAAGAGCTACGTCTAAACCAACAATACAACGATCGTTTTAGCTACGTAGTTGGCGGCTACTTGGAATATCGCCGTTTGGACGTTTCAGCCAATAACGCACGAAATAAATTGGACTATGACACGTACGCGTTGTTTGGGCAGACAAACTACCAGTTTGCACCACAGTGGGATGTCACTCTTGGCGTCCGAGCTTCATACCTAAAAGTAAACTCTGACTTCAACGGTAACCCGGCATGGTTTATCAATCCTTATAACAAGGAACAGACAGAATCGACGGTTTCACCAAAAGCTGCAATTGGTTGGCAAGCGAATGAGGACACTCGACTTTACGCTTCCATAACCAGTGGTTACCGACCGGGGGGCTACAACGTTGTTCCTCTGAGCAATGCAGATGCAAGCGGTTACGACGCGGAAAAATCACTGAATGGCGAGCTAGGCTGGCGCACCAACTTTGCGAATCAAAAAATCGATTTTAGTGGCGCATTGTACTGGATTAAAACGGATGATATTCAACTATATACCGGTACTCCTGGGCATCAAACTCTTAAAAATATGGGTGAGGCTCTGAGTAAAGGTATCGAAGCTGAGTTCGCTTTCTACCCAACCGATGATCTGACCATCACTGCTGCCGGGACTTTTGGACGTTCAACATTTGAATCAAACAACAGTACCTTTGAAGGGAATCGACTGCCTTACGCGTCAGACACCACGGCAACGTTGGGCTTTAACTATTACCTACCAGTAACAGGAATCAAAGGCGACATTTCGATCAACTCTCAAGCTCGTTATAACTCTAAAATCTACTTTAACGAAGCTAACTCACTATCACAAAGTGCGTACACTCTCGTCGATCTATCCATTAACTACGACTATAGCGAAGCTCTGTCTATCTCGCTCTTTAGCAACAATATTACTGACAAAGACTACACCACTTACGCATTCTCTTATGGTCAGACATACAGCAATTACGGTACAGGTAGAGAAGTTGGTGTGAAAGCGAAGTACGAGTGGTAATGAAACCTATGGTTAGCGCTCAAGGAATCAAACTCAAACCATTGCTCGCCGTTCTGGCGAGCGTTTATACCATCCAAAGCTTAGTCAGTATGTTCACACTTCAAGGCTTGCCAGCGATAATGCGACATGAGGGCATAGATACCTCCCAAATAGGGTTGTTCTACCTTGCAATGCTTCCTTGGGTCGCTAAATTTTTGTGGTCACCTTGGATCGAACGGCAACGCAAAAAGGGAGCGAGTTTACAAAATCACGCCATCATTATTTTTGGTTCTCAGCTAGTTTTAATTGCCATACTCGTTGCGCTTTGCGTCATTGGAACGATCGAGAATCGAATGACCCTGTTTGCTGGCGTTTTGGTTATCAGCTTATTTTCCAGCTTCGCTGATATCGCTACAGACGGTCTGGCGATTGACCAGTTGGAAGCAAAAAGAAGATACCTAGGCAACGTCATGCAAGTTGGTGGTTCGTATCTAGGGGCTGTTTTTGGCGGTGGATTATTTATCTATGCGACTTCATTGCTCGATTGGCAAACCGCATTATTCGGTCTGGCTCTTCTGACTTTATTATTCAGTATGCCAACGCTTTGTTTATTCTGGAATCACGGCGCCAATCAGAAAAGCGTGCCAACAGCTCGTACTCCCTCCCTTAAAGCTGCATTTTCTAACCCTGAAGTAAGGATTGGACTGCTCCTTGTGACCGTATCGCAACTCGGAACGAGAGGGGCATTATCAATGATGATGCCTTTCTTAGTCGACAGCGGTATACAGCTAGAAAACTTGGGTCTTTTGGTTGCAGGTGGAGGAGTGATTACCGGTTTAATTGGCGTAGTGCTAGGTGGCTGGTTAATCAAAAAAAGTCGATCACTCAATGTGTTACTACTAATGATGGTCTTTGAAGTTGTGTTTTTTAGCTTCTATTTAGCATACGACTTAAATATTGCTGAGCAGGGATGGTTAATCGCGGGTATCTTTGTCGTTAATGGCATCATTACGTCGGCTAAATTTGTTGCGCTTTATACTCTAATGATGGGGTTTGCCTCCGGACATCAGTCAGGTGTGAACTTCTCTCTTTTCCAATCGATGGATATGTTCATTGCAATCGTGATGGCTATCATTTGCGGGGCACTGATCGGCGCTTTCGGGTATTCAGTGCATTTTATGTTAATGATCGCTTTTAGCCTCATCGCTATCTTCATAATCCCAGTCTTAAAACCAAATGAGAAGGCGAGCCTCATCTCACAAATCTAACCAAGCCCTGTCGTTAAAGATGCTCTAGGTATATCCAGAGCTTCTTTCTCTGTGAACTCGACTTAGTTCAATAATCTCTACAAATGATATCTATTATCATTTATATTAATTGCTCAGGAAGATGCTCACGAGAAAACGACGAAGGCTGAAACAATGAGTAATATCGTGAAGAGCTTAAACTTAGTAGGCGGCGTAGATGGAACGTTTGATGTTGTTGCTCTCGATGATGGTGTGAATGCCTACATCGTTAACTGTACAGCAACAACGGACATTCAGTTCAATGATCCGGCAGACGCGGGGTTCTATATCAGCTTTGCTGGTATTAACCACGCCTACAGCCCAAAATACCCTGATTACCCTGCAGCATCTTTTGCTTCTCGATGCATAGCATCCCTTTTGCCGAAGCCTGAACCTGTAAACCCTATTGAGCTAGGAGAAGGAGGTCGAATTGAGAACATTCGAATTCATTTCCCATTACACCATAGCTTGACTAAAAATCTTCTTCCTCAAAATAGGGGCTCATCATTCAAGCCTTTCGATCTTTATGAAACAGGTTGGCAAATGCCACTTACAGGAGAGATTCTTAACGTTGCCAAATCGATTTGGAACAATGACTTCCAAGGTATAGCCCGAACAGTATGGCTAAGAGGAAAAATCTTAGAGCTGCTTGCGTTACTCATGGTGCACAAAGAGCCTAAGTCTCTCGCCGAGCAAGCGTGCGATCTCATTGCAACGCAGCCCCATATTGATTGGAACATACCGGGCTTATCTAAAGAACTCGCGACGAATGAATGTTATCTAAAGCAATCCTTTAGAGAGCAGTTCAATATGGGCGTCGCAAGCTGGATCCAAGCTTATCGCATCAGCCTTGCCAAAGAACGTTTAGCCAACCCTAATGAGTCCATCACCAAAATCGCCTTAGACTTGGGCTATCAAAGTGGTAGCTATTTTTCGAAGGTATTCAAACAGCACACCGGACTTACGCCCAAAACATTTCGCAGCCGCTCTCCAAAACAGTAATCGGTGTCGCACAGCGACGAAAAAGCGTGATATAGAAAAAAGGCTTGGTACTGAACCAAGCCTTTCACTTATTAAATGACTTGTTGAGGCGGGGTGCGCTTTGAGATACCTCTTTGACAGCCAAGATGGCTTCATCACCTTTGATATGAATATTCAGGCGCAAAGTGCAGACGACGAACAACCCGCTAATCCTAACAAGCCACTATAAGTCAGAGCGGCTTTGCTAGGCTTCAAGATCACTCTTCAGGAGCCCATACGCGGATATCGACATCCAAATCAGCGGGAGCGTAAACCACGACTGGTAGCTTGCTGTTGTAACGGTACAAATCATGAGTCGGCATTTGCACGAACGTTTCGACCTTCTCCATATCTTCAGGACAAGCCATTAACGTTGAGATAGCACCACCCGCTGAAGAATCAACTTGATAGTAGGTATAACCCCAACCTTCCAATGTATGCTCCGTTACAGAGCCACCTAAAGATACGCGGTTACAATCTGTTTCCATCATTTTACCAACCACCAACTCTACACGCTTATCTGCTTCGTTGCTTGCTGGGTCTACATAGAAAACATGTTTTGTCATGCTCTCCATTTCTGGAAACATCTCTGCTGATGGGCGAGATACATCATTTGCTGGATTCATTGCAGAACATCCGCTCAGTGCCATAGCACCGGCAGCTAACCAAACTGCTTTCATCGTTTTTTCCTTTTTCATATGGACGTGCATATTGTAACTGGGAACACCAGATTAGTGTAAATATGCGATGCAAATTGCTCGCGACTCTCACAATTACGACGTATCCCCCCATCGAACAGTTCTGGCAAGTCTCTAATCTGGACCTTGCAGCGATTTGGCGACAAGGTTATGGTTTGAAACCTGATTTGGTCACAATTCAAGGAAGAGAAAATGACCACCTATCTTGCTGGTTTTACGCTGGGCATTTCCTTAATTCTGGCGATTGGGGCGCAAAATGCCTTCGTTTTAAAACAAGGCATCAAACAGCATCATGTATTCTTAGTGTGCTTCTTATGCGCCTTGTCTGATGCCATTTTAATTTCTCTTGGTGTCGCGGGTTTCGGTTACTTGGTAACTCAGTTTCCTTTGATCGAGACAATTGCACGTTACGCTGGCGCAGCATTCTTAACTTGGTACGGCATCAGTAGCCTACGCTCTGCATTCACACAAAAACACATAATGAACCCTGAAGGTGATGCCTCAAAAAGTGCATGGCAGACAGCACTGATTTGCTTGGCATTCACATGGTTAAACCCGCATGTTTATCTTGATACAGTGGTGTTGCTGGGCTCTATTTCCACTCAATATGAACCACATAAATGGCAGTTTGCGATAGGTGCTGTTTGTGCCTCTTTCGTATTCTTTTTCAGCCTAGGCTATGGCGCAAAACTGCTTATCCCGATCTTCAAACATGCGCGTTCTTGGCAGATTTTGGAATTCATCATTGGCTTTGTCATGCTGGCTCTGGCGATCAGCTTGCTGGTTTAGTGCGTATACTTTTCTCATCATGGAAAAAAGGGCAACGTCATGGCAAATACAAGCAATCCAATTGAAGTAAAAGCGCTCGACCACGTGGTACTAAGAACAGACAATCTCGGCGCGATGCTGCACTTTTACCGAGATATATTAGGATGCCCAATAGAGCGTGAATTACCAGACTTGGGGTTAACTCAGCTTCGTGCAGGAATGGCGATCATTGATTTGGTGACGGTCGATAGCGAACTCGGAAAGCTAGGTGGAAAATCGCCCAGTCAAAACGGTCGTAACCTTGACCACTTTTGCGTGCAAATTGCCCCTTTCGAGGAAAAAGAACTGCTGTCTTACTTACGCCAAAACAATGTGCATGTTGCAGAGTTTGGCGAAAGATATGGTGCCCAAGGCTTCGGGCGCTCTGTCTACTTGGAAGATCCAGAAGGCAATGTGGTCGAGCTGAAACCACAGAAATAATGCACCAGAAAACCACCCATTTTCGACCAGAAACATCCCTAAATGAATCCCAATCGCTGCGCGTTACGTATGTGTGTATCCAACAGCAGAACAGGATTAACGAATGACCTTTAGCGATGACATGCTATCAAGAATTATTGAAATGGCATGGGAAGATAGAACCCCGTTTGAAGCCATCCAACATCAATTTGGTTTGGACGAGAAAGGGGTTATTAACTTAATGCGCTACCACTTACAACCGAGCAGTTTTAAGCTTTGGCGACACCGAGTCTCCGGCAGGAAAACCAAACACCTAAAACTGCGCTCTCCAGAAGTGAAGCGTGGCTATTGCCCAACACAGTACAAACAACGTTGAGCCTCTCTTAAATTTCTAATGCTATGTGCTTAAACCATAAAATACGGCGCACTATCGCGCATGAACTCAGCCATTGAGGCTAGATAGTCCCATGTCTCTCGGTAAGTGTGGTTCATACATTGGGTGAACACCTGACACAAAGACGGGTCCTCTTCCAACCACTGGCTGACATGCTGAGCCGTATAAGAGACCTGCTTGACCTCATCATCCAGTATTTTTTGAATGGTTGGGCGCATCTCTTTCAGGTAAGGGACATCAGATTGATCAATAAAACTAAGCTGCGCGACCAGCAAACACCATGAACGGATTTCAACAGAATGCGCGCGGAAAAGGTGAATTTTAATATCGTCGTAGAAGTTGCTAACGTTGTTAAAATTGAAATCACTAGACTTGGCTTCTTGGTATACCTCAGTTTGGTATCCCGTCAACGGGATTAAGCTGGCATACATAGCGGAGTGATTTAAGTCGTTTTGACAATGGTGCATGATTTGCTGCTTCATTTCCCCTTGCGCATAACGATTGGCAATCATCTTGAGCCGCTCTGCGCCCTCTTCCTCATTGATGGCGTTGTGCAACAGGTAATACGCCATGGTTTGCTTGCTCTGAAAAATCTCTTGAGTGAGCTCATTCATCGCTTTTGGTGTAAGGGAAGAATCCGAATAAAGGTAGCTTGCAATAGAGGCTTTGTACTCATTAGAGGGCACAAAGTTATTATCTTCTAACAAGTTATAAAGGCTGGTCTGTAAACAATTCATGTCACCTTCCTTGATGGTGTTGCAACGCAACACGTCATGCTGACAACGTAGAAAGTGAGGTATTTATCAATACGCTCTTCAAGGTGAGGAAAATTCAGGCGGCAGAGTAGAGTGTTGGAATGATTTTGGCTCGGAGCGGCTGAACAGCGGCGAGATTTGGGGTTACTCTAATGCTTTTGCATGAATGTAAATGACCTCACTAATACTTGCAGCATATGCATTGTTACGGCATGGTTAAACGATCATTTTATAAATGTTATCTATTGCAAATCGACAGAATGAAATGCGGACAACTAACTTACCAATATGTAAAGAAAAATCTCTCTGTAGCGCAATTTCTATGGTAAACAACTTTTCAAAAACAGCGGAAAATTAGTGTTTTAGCTCTACAAAAACCGGACAGCTTTCACTGTCCGGTTTGATCTTATTGAGCCTAATTTGAAGGGGTTAAGCGGTTGTAGATGCTAGGGGGGTCATCTACAACGCTTAATGCTTTACGTTGTCAGGGGCGCAAAACTTATTTGCCCACAAAACCGTTGTACAACATGTAGAGGTGGGCAGCACTCCATGAGAAGTTATTTGCACCTTGTACTGCACCAGTTTCTGGGTTGTAGTTTTCCTGAATTGGCGTTGCTTCCGTTAGACCTTGAGCGTTCTTGAATAACTTATCGACCATTTGACGAGCTTCCACGCCGTAGCCGTAGTTGTCCATACCACGAACACCGAAGTAGAACTGATCGAGCCACACACGACCACGCCAGTAAATGTCTGGACCGTAAGCTGGGTTATCCATTGATGCGGTACCTAACGGGATCTTCGGCGAGTTAAACTTGCTGGTATCAAGCATGTTCTTCACCACTTTATCAGCATGCTCTTGTGTCGCCGCGTTGTTGAACAATGGTGACCAACCTTCAGGACCCATGCCGCGTTTGACTAGAGCTGGACCCGCACATTGGTTACTCAAACCTCCAGGTACCACTTCGATATCGTAGTAGAATCCTGTCGCTTCATCGAACATACAACGGTTGATGTACTCTTTGGTGTCATCCGCTTTCGCTTTAAACTCAGCAGCTTTCTCCGCTTTACCCAGAACCTCTGCAATTTGCGATAGGTACAGGTTATCTGAGTACCAGTAAGAGGCTTGGTCTACCGACTCTTGCATGAGCGAGTAACCTGACAACTTGTTCTCGTCATTGGTGTTCTCGTTGAACTTCACTTCCCAGTCTTTCTTCGCCTGAGCCAGTTTGTCCATGTTCGCAGCTGAAGTATCGCGGTAAGTGATCTCCGAGCCTTGTGCACCCATCACCATATCGTACGTGTTGTCGAAATCATTGGTGTTGTGAGCGTAGCGACCCATTTGGTCAATCACTTCTGCTTCTTCTTGCGTTGGTAGATCAGACTTACCTTGCAAGTCATCGATGGTATCGATAAAGCCAAACACACCCGCGTTATCGCGCCCTGATTCCCAACCAGCAGCCACTTTTGCCGGAATGCTCATCGCCGTATAATCACCAGAAGTCAGCAACTCATTGTATTTTTCGATGCCAGTCTCTTTGATCCACTTGTCACCATTTGCTTCGTCTTTGTACTGGAATTTCATGTCGTCTACAGACGCATCTGGTCCCCAAGATCCATCATTCACGTCATCTTCAAATACGGTATGAATTGGGTCTTTCGCTGCACCGTATTCCGGAATGCCGTTCTTGTTGGTATCGCGAGCACGTAACCACCAATCGTGGAATGCAACGAGCTTCGGATACATCTCTTCTAACCACTGTTTCGCTTCTTCCGGACGATTATGTTCGTCTTTTAGTGCGGTATACACTTCCCATACTGCCCATGCCGCAAGAGATGGTTTGGTGTTACGTTCGTTCCAGTTCAAACCGTCTGTTGCCAGTGGGAAGACTTTTTTGTATTCCGCAGACATACCTTGCCAACGTTCAGCCGGTAAATTGTATGTCACCACATCAAGCAAGTAGCCTTCATCCCATGGACGCACAGGGTCGTCAGACTTAACTTGGTATTGGAATACCGTGCGAATGTTTTCCATCGCAACGTCTGGGTTGAAATGAGACATCGCGTACGCTTGTTTCCACGTATCCCACGGCCAAGTCATGTTGCCAGAGAAGTACGGCGCGGTAACAGAAGGTGTTACGGTGTCGTGGTCAATCGCGCCAGCAGCACCACGCCAGTTCGCACTGAGCGTTTCCATCGCTTTTACTGCAACGAATTCATGCTCTTTAGAAGCCGCGTCATTCGTTAGACCTTTTTCTAGGTATTCTTCCCAGCGCATTGCCGATTTGTGCATGTAACCGTTCGGGTCTGCCATCACATCGTCCAATTTAGCAAACTCAGAAGCTTGCTCTTTGGTGTTTTGCACGTGAGTGTAAGCCGTGTACAGTGTGATTTCTTCGCCGTTACCTAAGGACGCGGTTTGTACAAAACCTTTTTTGTCATCACTGATGGTTGAGGTTTCTGGCTTGATAGAGCGTGTCACTTCGAATTTCGAATCACCCGAAGTCAGTAGAGACCATGAGTCACGAACTGCACCAAAAGATACTTCTACACCGTTATCGGTGGCTGTGATAGCACGAGAATAGGTAGGGTAAGCTTCTTCAACGCTGCGAACTGTGCTGTCATCGTTCTTGTATAGCTGACCATCATCCGCGCGATAAACTTGCATTAACTCACCATCCCATTCGCCTTGAATAGCCAGTTTATTTGGGTTTTTGATTGTCGTTTTAACCAAAGAAGTACGGTCGGTGACAAAGCGCATTTCCAGCTTCGCTTCGACACCATCATCACCCGTGTATGTTTGGATCAGCGCGCCTGGCTGTGAGTATGCTTCTGTCAGCTTAAGCGGCATCGGTTTACCATCAACCGTTAACGCCAAACGGTCGAAACGCGCCGCCATGAATGACACATACTCTTCGGTTAGCAACGCGGTACCACCTAACGTGATCTCACCACCTTTGGTGTCTAGCGTGTGACCATGCCACGAACCATTATCAAACATAGGAATGTAGCGAAGGTGACCACCATGCAAATCGCGCAGTGCCACTGGCACACCTGCACGGTTGATGGTGTTATGGAATTCAGCCGCTTTCAATGGCGCATCCACGTTAGAGTCATTATCACTACTGTTGCATCCACTTAGTGTTAGAGCAACCCCGACAGCAATCGCACATAAAGAAGTCTTAAAGTGCATGTTATATCCCTCATTTATTGGCTTTTGGTCCTGATCAGACGAAAAAAGGTCGAGACATGCCCTGCCGAGTTTCGATGATGAAGATTCAGCCTTATTTATTTCACTTTTGGATTTGAGAAGAGATCGGTTAATTTGTCTCTTCTTCGTTTGACCTATTTAAATAACAGGTCATTAATTTTGGATAATAGTGGGTCTTTGATGCATTCATTATCAAACACATCCACTTAATATAAATTCTTTATTTTATGATTAAATAGTCACTATTTTTCATTCGCCATTGAGATGGCTTTTAATAATTCACCGTCAATATTCGGAATCGTATCCGAAAGGAATATCTGATTGCCCGGAGTGTAAGTCATCAAGACGTTTCGGAGTCGCTTACTGCCTTCTCCGCTCTTGTTTTGCACATCAAATTCTATCAGTTTATTGTACACCTCGTTCGCCAGTTTCTCTTCCTGTTCTTCAGTGATAGCAATGCGTCCCATGCAAATCGGTGGTCGCACATCATGGCTAAACACTTCATCTCGAAAGCGCTTAGCAAACAAAGTATCGAGCTTAGAACCTTCTTCGAAAATAAAACGACCTTGGTCTTTAAAACGGTATTGGTCATCACCTTTTAGCTCGATGTAATCCATCATTTCCAACGCACGGAAATAAAGCGTGATCGAGGTATGGGTCAATTGGTATTTGCTCGCAATATCTTGCGGAGACCATTCCTTCCGACGTAATAAATACAAAAAATCAAATAGGTACGGATACTGGTGAAATATTTCACTGTTAGTGTCGGTGATAAATTGCTCATTTTCTTGTTGCAGCTGTTTACCACGCATGGACAATTCGACTAAGTCGGTATCTAAATGAGTGGCATACGAGAGTATTTTATCCAACCCTAAAGACGTGTTATGCAACTGCCTTTTAATCGTTGATAGAGGAATTCCCATTCCAATAGAGAGGTCAGAATAACAAATACCCTTCTCTTTAATTTTTTCTCGCAAAGCAGCAAGTAAATACGTTGCAGAATTATTCATCGAACAATGCCTATTTTATTTTTGTCAGCATCCCTGATGATATATTCAAGAAATCCCTACTCTTGTGATGCCGGTTCCAAATATTTCCAGCAATTTCTATCTATTAAATATGTTTCAATGATGAGACTTTTTACCAAGCATTAACCGATCAATTTTTACCCACCAAGATTAAGCTTTAACCAGTTATTGCAAGCCTTATCAGTATGCGATGAGTATAATTGTTTTGATGCGTAAAATTAAGTTCACCTAGTTTTTTAGTAAAAGTTTTCTTTTTAAAGATTAAATTTTTAGGTGGTGAGTATCAAAAAGTTGCACTTAGAAAATTAGTCACGTGAGAGATCACAGAAAAACGGTGACTTGCTGGTAATTTATTGATTCGATGACCAGTAAAAAGCTTGTTATAAGGACCAAGAAAGTTGGTTAAATTGGTAGGGATATTATTGAAGCGTCGTCATATTATACCCTTATTTTTCTAGCTTGCTCACATAATTTTTCCACCTGCCACCATGCGTTGTTTTTATATTGTTGCGCGACATAAAAACTCTCGCCTGCCATAGGGGTAAGTAACTCAATGTGATCCACTTGGCAATGTGCTATCAAATCCTCAATCGGCTCATCCCATTTATGAGTAAACAACTCATACGTTGCCCAGTGTACTGGCAACAGCTTCTTTGCTTGCAGATCTTTAAAAGCTTGCACTGTGTGGTGGGCTTGCATGTGCCCCCAATTCTCTACCGGATAACCTTGATTGCCTTTCACATCTGCCGCGACTTCCAGACAAGCAATGTCTATCGGTCCGCAGCGCTGAGCGATTTGTACAAAGTGATTGTCGTAAGCAGTGTCCCCGCTGAAATAAAGCGTCTCTTGTTGTCCTTTCACCACCCAAGACGCCCACAAAGTGGCATTCTTATCCAGATAAGTTCTACCTGAATTATGGTTAGCGGGCGTGCAAATCAACTCGACGTTGGCGTACTGAACGCTCTCCCACCAATCGAATTCCACTACGTTATCCGGTCTAACGCCCCAACGAATCAAATGCTTACCGACACCTAGTGGCACGTAAAATGTTACAGATCTATCAGAGTAATAACGTATAGTCGATGCTTCGAGGTGATCGTAATGATCATGAGAGATCAGGATGACATCGGGAGTCGGCAAGCTGTCGCGAACTGATGTATTGGGAATATTGCGCTCAAACCACGCCTTCGCAATCAACGGCGACGCGTAGTCGAACACAGGGTCAGTCAGGATGCGCACACCATCGGTCTCAATCATCAAAGTGGAATGCCCCAGCCAAGTGACTCGCATCGCTTGTTGTCGCTCTAAAAACCGCGTGGGCTCTATCACTGAATAAGGCAGTTGCTTATCAGGACTGAGCGGCGAACGCCCGCCCATGTAAGCCCAACACACTTGCCAAAATGACTGAGGGCTTGGCACGTTTGGCATCTTATCTTTGACGCGTCCATTTTCAAATTGAGCTGAGTGGTTGATGCGATGCGCCAACTGCGCGTAGTAAGTATGAGGAGTAATCAGTGATTGCGTTGCGCGCTCACGAGCCAAGTACGTGTTTTTAAGTGTCGTTTCAGACATGTCCTATCTACGTCTTGTTCACTAAACTATGGTTTTAGTTAAGCCTGCTTGTGTGTCTTTTTCATGACCAAAATAGGGCGTAAGATGAAGATTAGGTTTCAGAGAAGGATTCCTGTTCTTAGTCGGTCTTGATAAAGAACAGAAAAGGAGAAAAATTATGGTGACCTGCAGCCAATACGATTTTATTGAAATCGCCTGTATGTTTAAGCTACCCGTAGAAATTACGCTCAAGAACGGTGAGAAGCACCAAGGTAGCGCGTTCGATACTGGTTACGATATGGAACGCCAAGAATGCTTATTTTTGGATATTGAAGGTGAACGCATTTCGTTTCCAACCGAACAGTTAGTCGCGATGAAAGCACTCAAAGACAATCCGCATTTCAGTGAAGTCACCTTCGGTTGATTGTTCGATATCAACTCCTAAGCACCTAAGAATCAGATGTAAAAAAGCGCCCTTAACTGGCTGAGTTAAGGGCGCTTTAGTTTATGTTTAGAGGTTTACTTTGAACGGATAAATACCAGCATCGGCATCATGATCACGAACATCACCCCGACCAACTGGAAGGTGTGCACAAACGCGACCATTTGCGATTGCTGATGGAGCATGCTTTGGTACTGCTCCAATGCAGCAGGATCAGTAATCGACAATCCTTGCTTAGCAGCCCAATCATGCAACACAGGATTGTAAGGATTGAAACCTTCACCCAAAGCGTGCCATTGCTGTTGTCCATCACGGTACTGGTATGTGGTAGCGATGGAAATACCAAATGAGCTACCAATGGTTCGGAACAAGTTAAAAATACTCGCCCCTGCTACTGACTGTTCTTTTGGTAGCGTCATGTAAGCCAGCGTCGACAAAGTCGAGAAAGTCAAACCTAAGCCCATACCTTGAATCATACTTGGCATCACGATCCAGAAAGTGTCAATTTCTGTCGAGTATAGGGTCATAAAATAACTGCCAATTCCAATACAGGTTAAACCGAATACAATCTTCAACCTTGGATCAAATTGCGGGTTGATGATGATGACCAAAATTAACATACAGGCGGACGCTAACCCTCGTGGTGCCATCAACATACCTGTGGTCGATACTGGATAGTTCAACAAACTCTCAAGCAGCATAGGCTGTTGAGTGGTCAAGCCAAACATCGCCATCGAAACGACCGCTATCATCAAAGATGAGACCATGAGGTTTCTGTCTTTGAGGAGCCACAGCGGCGCAATTGGACTCTTAGTCTTCCAGCTGCGGTAGATCCACATGACTAAGCCCATTATCGCTAGCAGTGCAGCGGTTTGAATGATGCGTGAGTTAAACCAGTCTTCATCGTTCCCTTTATCGAGCACGAACTGCAACGCACCTACACCGAGCGCCATATAGCCAATGATCCACCAGTCGAAGTTTGGTTTCGACTTGTTGCTGATGTGGATGTAGCGATAAATCAGCGCGGTACACACCAAACCAAATGGTAAGTTAACGTAGAAAATCCAACGCCAGTTGATGTTATCGGTAATCACACCGCCCACCACCGGACCTAAGATAGGACCCAGCAAGATACCGATAGAGAAGATCGCCATCGCCTTGCCTTTTTGCTCAGAAGGGTAAATCTGAACCAATGTGGATTGCGCCAGTGGAATAACCGAAGCACCAAACGCACCTTGAATGATACGAAATACCACCATCTCTTCGAGCGAGCTGGCTTGTCCACAGAAGGCACTCGCAATGACAAAACCAATCACCGCCACCAGCATGACTTTGCGTTCACCAAAGCGCGATACCCAAAAACTGGTCATCGGAATGAAGATCGCTTCTGCCATGCTGTAGCCAGTCAGCACCCAAGTGATTTGGTCTGCCGTTGCGCCTAGTGCGCCCATCATGTGCGAAAGCGACACGTTGGCAACGGTCATATCTATCAGCACCATGATGGCAGAAAGCATCACGGCGACGGTGGCGATACCCCGTTTATCTGCCGTAATTTCGTTACTCATTGTGCGTTACTTTTTAGATCAACAGTGACTTCAGAACTCGCCCCCACACGCAACTGTGGCGCACTTTCAGGTACCTCTAAAGTTAAACGCACAGGGAAGCGTTGTTTGATTTTTACCCAGTTTCCGGTTGCGTTTTCTGGTGGCATCAGTGAGAAAGAGGTACCACTTGCAGGCGATAACTGCTCCACTTTTGCATCCCAAACCACATCTGGGTACATGTCGATCACGACTTCAGCGTGCATACCTGCTTTGATGTGAGTTAAGTCAGTCTCTTTGAAATTCGCGCGCACCCAGTAGCTGTCTTTGATGATCACAGGGAATAGTGTTTGACCGATGCTTACTACCGAACCCGTATGAGTGTTGATTTCACCTGCAATGCCATCGACTGGAGAAGTGATGTCGGTGTAGCTCAGGTTCAATTCAGCTTGTGCAAGTTGCGCTGCTGCTTGTTGAACAACCGCCGCTTCTGCACCTTCTTCACCACGGTTTGCGATTGCTTTTTCAACTGTTGCTCGCGCTTGCTCTAGACCAGCTTGCGCGTTAGCGAGTTTGTTTTTCGCCGTATCAAGGTCTTGGTCAGACGCTAACTTACGTTTCACAAGAGAATCGGTACGTTTGTACTCCACTTGCGCTTCAGTCAAGTTAGAACGCGCCGCATCCAAACCAGCCACGGCTTCGGTCACTTGTTTGTCTGCCACATCGTGTTGTTGAACGGCCAACTGATAAGCGGCTTTCGCTTGTTTCACTGCTAATAAGTAAGGGCGAGAATCAATCTTAAGCAGTAAGTCACCTTTGTTGATGACTTGGAAATCTTTCGCTTCTACTGATACCACCTGACCCTGAACCTGTGGAGCGACAGATAGGATTTTGGCTCTTACATACGCATCTTCCGTACTCGGGTGACTGTCGGAATATTGCCAAGACCAGTACATCGCACCAAAGGCGATTGCACAAACGAGTAGGAAAAGGATTTTGGTCATTTTAGATTTCGAAGAGGATTTCTTCGCGATATCGTCGCTCATTTATATTGTCCAAGTGTTCAATTATGTGATCAGTGTAGGATTTTTCCGCTTTCGAACAACAAGATGATCTGAAAGGTTAAGATCCGATTTTGAGCGTTGATCATTTGTTCAAATGATGCGCAAAGTAATCAGACATAAAGTATAGAATGCGCTAATAATTTCGCGACATTGAAAATAGAAATGATGAATATTTCAGACAGAAAAAAGCCCCGTCAGTCTTGGCTCCAACGGGGCTGTTAGGTTATTTTTCTTTAACTATCAACATGCTGTGTCGTTCTGCATTGCCACACGTCGACGTTGTAGCCAAATCACAACACCAAACAAGAACATTGCTGGAATCCACATCCACTCTTTGCGATAACGCTCAACTGGCACACGCACATCGACAATCTGTTGGTCGAACTGCAATCCTGCCGCCTCTGCTGGGCTAGCAAAACTAACGATATCAATCAGAGTTTGTTCATCTTGCTGATAAGTCGCTATGCCAAGTGCGTCCAGCTTATCTTGTCCGGTTTCCCCTTCAGGAACCGAAAGCAGCACCGAGAATTCACGCATCTTACCTACCGCATCTTCACCGCTGATTCGCATTCTGAGTACACCGCCCTCTTCAAGCGGTTCAAGCGTTTGTGCCAGTTGGGCAGGATTGCTCGATTGGTACGGATCCACCACCATGTCGATCCAGAACCCTGGGCGAAACAAGGTAAATGCTACGAGCAGCAACAACACGCCTTCGTACCAACGATTACGAGTCAGGAACCAACCTTGCGTCGCAGCAGCGAATATCAACATCGCAATAGTAGAGATAACAAAGATGGCGATACCGTGCGCCCAATCCACGTCAATCAACAACAAATCCGTATTGAAGATAAACAAGAACGGCAAAGCCGCGGTTCTCAAACTATAGTAAAACGCGGTTAGGCCCGTCTTGATTGGATCACCTTTCGACACCGCAGCTGCGGCAAAAGACGCCAGACCTACTGGCGGTGTTACGTCCGCCATGATACCGAAGTAGAACACGAACAAGTGCACCGCAATCAACGGCACTATCAAGCCGTGTTGTTGACCCAGCGTAACGATAACAGGCGCCAACAAGCTCGATACCACGATGTAGTTCGCCGTCGTTGGCAAGCCCATGCCTAGAATCAGGCTCAATACCGCCGTGAGCATCAGCATTAACAGCAAGTTACCCATAGACAGCATCTCAACCAAATCAGCCAATACTAAGCCAACCCCCGTTTGCGATACCGCACCAACAATTACGCCTGCGGTGGCGGTCGCGATGCCAATGCCGATCATATTGCGCGCACCAGCAATCAAGCCTTCACGCAAGTCGATACAGCCGTCTTTGAAGTTGCCATAATCGTGTTTGCCATCTTTACGCATCCAACTCAAAAGAGGACGCTGAGTCAAAACGATCACTACCAGAATCACACTACCCCAAAAAGCAGACAACCCCGGAGACAGACGCTCGACCATCAAACACCACACCAAAACCACCACAGGCAGTAGGTAATGCAAGCCAGAGAGTAAGACTGCGCGCGTATTTGGTAACTGTTCTAGTGGAGCATCTGGATCTTCTTCTGGTAGCGGCTCATTACTTGCGGCGACTTTTAGCAGTGCCAAGTAAACCGTAGCCAGAATTAACGCCATCCCAGGTAATACAAAGTCACCCAATACTGGCTTCAACCATCCTAAACCGTAGTAGACTGCCATCGACAATCCAGAAATCAACGCCGCGCCAAATGCAAATCCCGTGAGTCTCGCTAGCCAAGGTTTTGAGCGTGCGGCATCAATTGGCTGCATGCCCAACTTGAGCGCTTCTAGATGGACAATATAAAGCAGTGCGATGTAAGAAATTGCGGCAGGTAAGAAGGCATGTTTGATGATCTCAACATAAGGAATGCCGACGTATTCCACCATCAAAAACGCTGCGGCTCCCATAACAGGAGGCATGATTTGCCCGTTCACCGATGATGCCACTTCGACTGCTCCCGCTTTCTCAGGAGAGAAGCCAACTTTGCGCATCATAGGAATAGTGAACGTCCCCGTGGTTACCACGTTGGCGATCGACGATCCCGAAATCAAACCCGTTAAGCCCGAAGCAACGACGGCTGCTTTTGCAGGACCACCACGCAGGTGCCCCAACATGCTAAATGCCAATTGAATGAAGTAGTGCCCTGCTCCAGCGCGTTCCAATAACGCACCAAACAGAACAAACAAGAAGACAAAGCTGGTCGATACGCCAAGCGCAATACCAAACACACCCTCCGTGGTGATCCACTGGTGGTTAGCCAGCGCATCCAACTGAACACCGCGATGGGACAATAAACCCGGCATATACGGACCAGCTAAGCTGTAGCCGATAAACACCAACGCAATCACCGGCAAAGCAGGACCAAGCACTCGACGCGCGGCTTCTAAAAGCAAAGGCAAGCCGATCAATGCGGTAATAAAGTCTTCAGTGGTTAAGCTGCCCGGACGTTGTGCTAGTGCTTCGTACATAACAAATAAGTACAGCGAAGAGGCACAAGCAATCAAACCCAACATGATGTCGAAGACAGGAACACGATCGCGTGGAGAACGCTTAAAAGCGGGGAAAACGAGGAAGGCAAGCAACAGGGCAAAGCCAAGGTGAATGGCGCGCGTTTCGGTGTCGTTCATCACACCGAAACCGACAATAAATGGGAGCGGAGACGCTATCCAAAGTTGAAACAAAGACCACAGTAACGCCAAACCCGCAATCAGCTTTTCCATGATTCCGATTGGCAGGCGAGCACCCACATCTTGGGCAATCAGTTCTTCTGCCGACAGCTCATTCGGATGCATGTCAGCATGGGACGTGGAGATCGTCTTATCCATAATTTTCTCACAAACAACAGAGAAGCAAGCGCTGAGAATCCATCGCAGCGCTTGCTAAAAATCGAAGGTGTTAAGAGTTACAACCAGCCGCGCTCTTTGTAGTAGCGAACCGCACCTTCATGCAGTGGCGCAGACAGACCCACCTCAATCATTTCTGATTCTTTCAGGTCTTTAAATGCTGGGTGCAGGCGTTTGAAGCGGTCTAGGTTATCGAACACAGATTTCGTCAGTTGATACACTAACTCAGGGTCCGTCTCTGCTGTGGTTGAAAGTACCGCTTTACCGCCGATAGATTGAGTATCGTTCGGGTTGCCACGGTACATTCCGCCCGGAATAGTTGCTTTGGTGAAGTACGCACGCTCAGCAAGTAGCTTGTCGATTTCAGGACCAGTCACTGGTACTAGCACAGCATCGGTGGTGGTTGATGCTTCCTGAATCGCGCCGTTTGGGTGACCGACGAAGTAGCTCATTGCATCGATGTTATTGTCACTCATTGCGGAAGCTTGTTCTGCTGGCTTCAGATCCGATACCAAACTGAACACATCTTGCGACCAGCCTTTTGCTTGCATCACTTGTTCAAACGTATCGCGTTGACCAGAACCAGGGTTACCGATGTTGACGCGCTTGCCTTTCAAATCGTCGAAACTGGTGATGCCCGCGTCTTTGCGCGCAAGAATCGTGAACACTTCACTTTGTAGGGAGAAAACGGCACGAATATCCGTCATTGGTTGGTTATTTTGGAAAGGAGCCACGCCTTCTAAGGCTTTGTATTGATGGTCTGACTGCATGATACCGAAGTTGTATTCACCACTGCGCAAACCATTTACGTTTGCCACGCCACCCCCACTGGCCGGAGCATTACACTTAATGCTGTGGTCTGCTGCGCCACGGTTTACGAAACGACAGATCGACTGTCCAGCAACGTAATAAACGCCCGTTTGACCACCGGTGCCGATAGTAATAAATTTCTCTGCCGCACTTATTTTCTCACTGTATGAGAACAGCGAGACTGCCGAAGCAAATACTGCAATGAGTGTGGTTCCTTTCATTTTAGGTTCTTCCTGTCTATCGATTGAAAAATAAAGACATTTTTCTCAGCTAAAGACAGCAAAACCGGAAAATACTCGTGTGAAAATTTCGCACTTCATGAGTAATTTTCCTTAGTCAGCCAGTCCTTAGCTTCATTTTGTAATTTTTATTTCAGCGTTCGATTAATAATTAACCGAACACTTCCAATCGAATTTATCAGAACAATTTCAAAACCTAGCTATGGTAATTTTGCACTTTTCTCAGCAACCGAGAATTAACAGAAAATTCATCTTTTTGGTCACGTGTTTACAAATACCAAAGTAGTGCACCACTATCGTAGTCATATGGGGAGAGAGAAGAGGTATCGGGAAGGAAAAGAAAACCAGAAAGAATAGATAAAAAAGAGGGGCAATCCCCGCAACTGCCCCTAAAAGTCATGCCAATAATCTTATTGTTCTTTTGCTACTGCTTTTTCTTAGAACTTGTAACCACCGCTGATCATGAATACCCAAGGGTTGATCTTTACGTCAGTCTTTTGTGCTGCGCCATTAAATTTATAAGTCGCTTCAGTCTCGATATTTGCATACCAAGCGGATGCGTTTAGGAACCAGCTTTCATTGATCATGTAATCGACACCTACATTGGCAGCCAGGCCAAATGAGTCATCCAATTTTAGATCAGTAAGACCTACATCTTTGGCTTTACCGTTAAAGCCCTCATCAAAGAACATGGTGTAGTTTAAACCCGCACCTACGTATGGGCGGAACTTGCTTTGCGAATCACCAAAGTAGTATTGCAGCATCACTGTTGGTGGTAGGTGTTTAGTATCTGCGATATCACCAAGACCAAGAAGATCAGTCGAGATATCGTGACTAAATGGTGTTGCCGCTAGAATCTCCAGGCTGATGTTGTCAGTAAACATGTAACCAAACGTCAAACCCAGTTGAGTGTTTGAATCTACTTTTAACTCTTCTTGAGAACCTAGGATCTTGTCACTGCTGTCGTTTGGTACAACCGATGCCGCACCAACACGTAGAATGAAGTCACCTTCACTGTGAGCAAAAACACTTGGAGACACTAACGCAGCAACCACTGCTAAACTGCAGATTGTTTTTTTCATTGTTATTTCCTTTTGTAGGGCTTTGTTTCTTTTGTACTCCGCTATGCTCTTCCTTTTCGGACGGTTCTGTTATCAATCCAAAACCTTGAAGCACGCGAGTATCACTATTTTCTTGAGCTGCGCGCAAAATAGCATATAGAAACCCTACTATTTTGATGGAAATCAATTTGTGAAAAATATAGCTTTTCCGTATACAAAAACGCCAATTTGATCAACAAATTATGCAAATCGGATACAATTCTGTAATGCAAACTGTGCGTGTGAGAAGAGTACGTCGCAGTTCTCATTTCAATTCTTCTGTAAGCCTCTGTGCTCAACAAAACTTTTTTCTCGATATGCTCGGATTATTTTTACAAAACATCGACTTTAAACAGCCCGTTTGACCGCTTAAATTGGCGATTTTCGGGGTCTGTAAACCACTGAAATACAAGAAGTTATATTTCTGGAAAATCAGTTACTTAGAGTGATAGTCTGCATCTAACCAAGTAAGGAAAAGATAAAAAGCCATGATTAAGACCGATCTCACTTTCGAACAGGAAGACTTTTCGCATCACGATTTGCAAAACACCACTTTTCAAAATTGCCGCTTTTATCAATGCAACTTTGACCACGCCGATCTCAGTGATGTGAAGTTTATTGATTGCCGCTTTATCCAACCAAGCGACATTGAAGGCTGTACCTTTCGCTATGCCAAACTTAAAGATGCCAGTTTTAGCAACTGCATGTTAGCGATGTCTCAGTTTAATGGCGCAGACTGCGTCGGCATTGAGTTACGTAAATGCGATTTGAAGGGTGCAAACTTTCAAAGTGCTAATTTCGCTAATCGCGTCAGCAATACTGTGTTCTTTTGTATCGCCTACATTACGGGTTGCAACTTGGCTTACACTAATTTTGAGCGCGCACTGCTAGAGAAATGCGATCTATTTGAGAACCGATGGAATGGTGCCAACTTGATGGGTGCAAGCTTTAAAGGTGCGGATCTATCACGTGGAGAATTCAGCCCTGAACAATGGGGCAGCTTTAATATAGAAGAAAGCGACCTGACCCATGTTGATTTAGAGGGTTTGGACATCCGCCGCGTCTCTTTATACGGTGTTAAGATTTGCGACTGGCAACAAGAACAATTGCTCTCGCCATTTGGCCTGATCGTTATTTAGGAAACATTATGAACCTTTTAAAAGACCTACCTTGTGATTTGAGTGAAGAGGTATTTGAAGATTTACTCACACACAGACAGCTCCGAATCGAGCGTATTGTATCGAAGGGGCAAACGACGCCAGAAGGCGAATGGTACGATCAAGAAGGCCATGAGTGGGTATTGGTGCTAAAAGGCGTAGGCGAACTGACTTATGAGGACGGCACGAAGAAGCGTTTGGAAGCGGGCGATCACGTCAACATTCCAGCGCACACGAAGCATCGAGTAAGTTGGACCGACCCAGAGCAAGAGACAATATGGCTAGCGATCTTCTATCAATGAGATAGTTCACCGCCTATTCCCTCCCTTTTAAACTTTCGTTAAAAGCTCACTTATTGACACTTTTATCACTTCAAGCAATTGGCTTTATTATTTAATAATAAAGCCAACCATTAAAATCCGCATAAAAAACCATGCCGATTAAGAGTTAGATGAAAATATTAGTATTATATATATTAGTGGGTAATTAGATTTCACTGACGCTATAGAGATGGCGTCATAATTCTGACAAAATATCTTAAAAAGATATTATTGGGATCTTTAAAATAATTTCTTTGACGTGATTCTGTCATCTAGTATTTTATAAAAACGTTTGCCTAAGGAATAAAAACAGATGACTATAAAAATAGAAGAAATATCAATTGACAATAATATTGTTAGTGTTTTCTGGAATAATCAAAATTTTGTCAGCCTTGAGTTCAAGCTTCAGCCAATCGTAGATCCAAAGAACTATAAGATTCACGGTTATGAAGTGCTGTCTCATTTAGTTAATTCAAGTGGGGAGAGGTTGAATAGCGAGGAGTTTTTTGAATATATCAATGATGAGTTCATAAAAAAGATTTTTCTATGTCAAATCAGATTCTTAAATGAAAATTTATCTCAGTTTAACCTAAATATATCACTCAACCTACCTCTTAGTTGTTTACTTGATTCATCCTTCGTTGATGAAGTCATAGAAAATACTGAAAATCCCATCATCATCGAAGTAACGAAGATAGAAAGTATTAAAGAGGTCAACGCTGCCAAAAGAAACATCGTTAAACTCAAAAAACAAGGACACCAATTCTGGTTGGACGACTATCATCATGATGAGAAGCTCAAAACCTCTGCGTTGCAATGCATTGATTGGGATGCAATAAAACTCGATAAGAGTTACTTGCTATACCAAGATGGCTTGACCATGATCGGAATGCTGATTCCTTTACTTAAATTCCATAGCAAGAAGATCATTGTAGAAGGTGTAGAAACATCCTCTCAACGAGTCGCATTTCTTCATCCTGAGGTCTTTCATCAAGGTTACAACTATTATTACCCGCTCTCACTCTCTGAAACTCTCGATTTATTGAACTTTAGAGAGATAAAGGAAACACCTCGATTCGAAACAGTTTTGTCCGCGTAGACTTGTTTATATTCCTATGAAAAAAGTTACATTTAAAGCGCTCAAATATCAAAGTCCACAGTTATTAATAGAAGCATACGTCTCTCGGCATTTATTAGTCAGGGTGTCCAATGCGATAGGCTTTGTTAGTGTGAGTGGTCGAATGATACAGATTAAAGGAAGGGACATTATTTATGTTCCCGCGCACTCTAAATGTTGGGTCTCACTTAGACCAATCAATAAGGACAAAGAAATAGAAGTTGAACGCTTCACTTACACAGAAGAAATGCTAAGAGTCATTGTAGATAATTATTACTTCTTCGATTTTGGAACGGGAGATGATCAAGAGAAGTTATTTAATACAAATGACTACTTCGACTCTTCGATTGAATATTGTTTATCTGACGTTTCGTCATGTATGGTTCACTCAATCAGCGTCTTCGCACTTACGTCTTTTTTAAGCAATTGTAGTGAGTTCGATAAAGCGAACATTTTATCATCTGTAAAGCTCATAAATAAGATGACTAACTGTATTCAAGCAGACACTGAGTACCCATGGACGTTGGAGAATGTTTCGATAAAAACAGGGATCAGCAAGAGTTACTTATTAACTGAGCTCAAAAACTCGAACATTACCTTTACCCAGTTAACCAATAATATCAGGTTAAAAAAGTCAGTTTCGCTCATTATGTCAGGTATGTCGATCAAGCAAGCAGCGATCAAAAGTGGGTTTGGGTGCCCTAATTACTTTAGTCGGGTGTTTAAGAGACGTTATGGGGTTCAACCGAGTCGACTGATCAAGTCTTCCGGTTTTGTTGATACTGATGGTTTGGACTTCATCAAAGCCAAGCTGTAATCATCCAACGTCATCTATTGCGTCCAAGACCACACTTTTATTCCCCCTTCTAGAAGCGAAAATCGCAGTTAATTGGCGCTGTTAGTCACAAGAAAAACGGGGGGAAGAAATATCTCTTCCCCCCAATGCGCAAAGGGTCTTGGTAAAGCGCAAATAGAATTGAAGTCATGACCTCCGAGCCAGTCTCCCAACCGTTACTCAGAAATGAACCTAGTCACCACTTCAATATTCAATAAATCGTTATTGGATAGAGAGTGTGTTTTGTTTGCGATTATATTCGAAGCGATGGCTCTGCTTAGCGTGGTCTTTTACTTCCAGACCTTCCATCGTACTTGTGCCCTTCTCAAGTCGAACTTGATCACCGTTCAGCTCGACAATCAGCTTTTCGTAATGACTGCTTTGATTTGCGTCTTCATATTGCAGTCGCACTGTGTAAGTGCCTTTACTCTCGTCATATTCTGCCTGATAGCCTTCATTGAATGCTTCAATACTGATGCCTTCAGGGTAGACCACCATGGCGATACGTGTTGGTTTTTCACTGAACTTGTAGGTAGAGATACCAAAGCGTGTTTCAATGATTTCTTGTTCATAATAGAAGTGCGCAATTTCCTCTGGTGTGCTCACCATTACCATATCAGGCGAAAGACGCATGAGATGGTATTTCCAGAATGAAGAGGTTTTGCTGTCACCGACATTGGGCACTAGCGCTTGCAGCTCTTCTAAAGTGCTCACGTTAAACTCCCACAGCAAACCCAAAGAAAGTCTGTCTAGGGTATAGGTGACTTTGCGCGATAAGTTTTCTGCTTCAAAACCAAGTAAATCATCGCTGATTGCATCAGTAATAGAGTGATGGAGCAAATCGATCCCATCCACTTGATAGCTTGCTCTAGGGTCTTTGAACTTGGGAATTGAATCCGTTGACATCCCTTCACCGCCACACCCACTCAATGCCAATATCACCGCAGTCGCCGCTATCGCTTTATGCATCAATACACGCTCCTCTCTAAAGACGGCGGCAGTGTAACGACTACAACCAAGACTTGGTGTAAGCGTATGTAAGACGCCACTATTATTACATTTAAGTAAAAGTTATTTTATTTTTTGCAGGATTATCATTTTATTCGACATCAATATACTAAGCGCACTCCACAACAACTGAAGACGAATGATAACAATGAGCTGGTTTTTCTTACTTTTAGGCGTGGGCGCAGAAGCCCTTTCACATGTTGCACTTAAAGCGACTGACGGTTTTAGCAAGCCACTGCCAGCAACACTAGTTTTGCTGGGTCACTTGGCAGCATTTGTCTGCTTAGCACAAGCAATGAAAGGCGGTATGCCTGTGGGTATCGTTCACGCACTTTGGGCTGGCTTAGCTATCGTATCTGTTACCTTAATTTCTCAACTAGTGTATCGCCAGCATATGGATACCAGCCTTTGGATTGGTATGGCACTTATCGCTGCAGGCGTGATGGTGATAAACTTCTCCCACGGACACGCACATTAACCCTTAAGGCAGTAGATTGTCAGATTCTCGAAAGCCCGCTTTAGCACTGTTTGATTTTGATGGCACCATCACCGATGAGGACATGTTTAGCCTGTTCCTTCACTACTCGGTGACGGGTCCACGCAAGTGGCTAGGCAACATTATCATCTTGCCATTTTATGCGATGTACAAAGCTGGGTTCCTCCCTGCTAGACGAATGCGTCCAATCGCCAGTTTTGTTGCCTTTGTGGGGCGACAAACCGAAGAAGTGAAAACACTAGGAGCACGGTTTGCTCAAGAGATCATCGTGCAACACATCCGCCCTGAAGCCAAAACACGATTAGATTGGCATCATGCTCAAGGAGATACGATCGTAGTCGTTTCTGCGTCACTTAACGCCTACTTAAAACCTTGGTGCGACACTCAAGGTTACCACTTGCTGTGCAGTGAACTCCTTGGGAACAGCAAACGCATTAGCGGGCTCTATCACAGTAAAGACTGCAGTTTGGAAAGGAAAGTCGAACGCGTTCAAGCAAAGTTCGACGTTAGTCAATATCAAGCAATCTACGCGTATGGCGATACACATGAAGACATCCCCATGCTCAAATTGGCAAAGCATGCCACGATGAATTGGCAACCTTGGTCTGCTAGTCGTTCCGACAGTTAAAAACAAGAAACCCTTCTCAATCGAGAAGGGTTTTATTTATTTGGGAAGAAAGAATGCTAGCGCCAAACACCCCATTCACCTGTTGTTCCAGGTTCTTCGCCACGAGTCCACCATTGTGCGGTCCACTCACGACCATTGTGCGTTACGACATCGCCTTGGTTGTACACCGCGTCTTTGCTCCAAAGATTGGTTGGCTCGACTGGTGGTTGAGTATCTCCTTTAATCAACGATAATGCGTAACTAAAATTGGCACTCGGAGCCAATACTTGGTTCGCATAAACATTGTTCGTATCGAACATGTAGTGATTCATCGCTTCATGCCAAATACCTACATACCAATCACCGGTTTGCTGTGAGTTAAATTGATCTGCCAGTTCTGCTGCCCATGTCGTCGTGTTATTGGCATTAATAGGGAGTGAAAGGTCGACGATCTCAGTACCTGTTTCATTAAACGTACGAAAGCGCACGGTATCACCCGCCTCGACAGGACCAAACCCTTGTGGAACAAAATAGCCAAGTGACGTGAGGTTATTACCCGGATCGGTGGGATCGACAGGGTCAGTTGGTGGTGTGGTGCCATTACCATTCAACGTAATATCACTACAGTTGTAGAAACCTTCACCCGCTACATCAATACGCTGCCAGCGAGTGTAAAGGATCGCATCACCCGAACGATCAGCAGGGAAGGTCACTTGCATGCGGTAGCGTTTTTCTGCATCAACATAAACGTCACCAGCCGTATCGATCAATTCTAAATCGTCCCAAGTAAGAGGTTGCGTGTCGTCATAAGTTGGCTTGGAAAGGTAGAACTCCCAATAAGAAGGGTTATGTGGAGCTTTGCCATAGAACACCAATTCAATTTGGTTGTTGGCGTCTGGGGTGACATTGGTACGCTGCCAATTTGGCGATGGAATGTTTAGACCTTTTTTCGCCGCATCGCCTGCAGAACACAGCTCTCCATCACGAACGATTGCTTGTACATGTGCCATATCACGATAATTTGGCACGTTAGCCGCCACTTCACTGCGCTGAACAAATGGGTATGCCCCCGACTCGTCATAAGCAGCCTGACACGCTTGGTTTGGAATTTCATTGGTCCAAAAGCCACCGTCTAAATAACAGGTATTTTGACGTGCGCTTGGAAACTCGACCCAGCCGTGGGCATTAACATTAAATGAGCTTAACGCTGCAATCGCGCCCAAGCTCACTAGGGGAAGGGTTACGTATGATTTCATCATTCATCCTTAAATTTTCTATCACGCTGCTCGCGAACCAAGCAACGACGTAGAAAAACTAGCAGGATGCGATTATTTAGAAGGTGAGAATAAATGCTGGAATTGTCAGATTGTTGCCTGCTTTCCAGCATTTTATGTGGACTGCAGTCATACTCGACTCACTCTTTCGAGTCACTTCAAATTGATGTGCTACAACACAATGTTCCCTATAGCGGTTATCGTTCATCTTTTGGCGTATCCATCACCACCATGGTCGTGATTGCTTTGACATGTTCGCATTCACCAAGCACGTCTGCATGAAACGCTTTGTATGCCGCAAGGTCTTGAGTTTCGACACGCAACAAATATTCATTTGCCCCTGTGATGTTATGGCATTCCACCACCTCATCAACAAAACGTACATGATCTTCAAAACCGAGCTGCGCTTGCTTTGAGTGCGACGCTAAACCTATCGACACATAAGCGACAAAACCAACGCCCATTTGCTGATTGTCCAACACTGCGCGATAGCCTTTGATAGTTCCTTTGCGTTCGAGGTCTTGTACGCGGCGCAAAGTAGCAGACGGCGACAATCCAACGCGCTCAGACAGCTCTACATTGGAGATTCTTCCGTCCGATTTCAGTGCTTGCAATATTCTTTCGTCAAATCTATCCATAATGTTCTTTTGTTGTTTAAGCGAAGCATTTTCATCAAATAAAAGCACAAAATTGATGACACTTCTACCTATCATTGTGTTTGACCGGTCAGAAAACGTAACCCCTTGCCCATCACTTTGTGGCAAACATATTTGTAGGAACACACTATGGAATACTCTCAACTTGGTGCACTCGCGCTGTTTGCGTTTGTCTCGACCTTCACTCCGGGTCCAAACAACATCATGCTCATGACATCTGGCGCCAATGTCGGCTTTAAACGCACTATCCCCCATATGCTGGGGATTACCCTCGGCTTTGGCGCAATGCTGATCTTAGTTGGCATTGGCTTGATGAGCTTGTTCCATGCTTACCCGATCACGCATAGCATTCTTAAGGTATTGAGTCTGACTTACTTGCTGTACCTAACATATAAAATTGCCACCAGCAGTAAAACGGAAGTCAACGATGATTACCGCCCAATGAGCTTTTTAGGTGCAGTAGCATTTCAATGGGTCAACCCGAAAGGTTGGTCAATGGCATTAACCGCAATCACGGTATACAGCAGTGGTGGCTCTTGGCTAGAACTGGCATTCATCGCGGGTATTTTTTGCCTCGCGAATCTGCCTTCCGTGACCTTTTGGACCGCTGCTGGTATCCAGCTTCAGCGCTGGCTTACTACCTCCAAACGAGTGAAAGGATTCAACTATGGCATGGCAGCACTTTTGCTTTTGTCGACTATCCCAATGATATAAATGACAAAACAGCGAAAGATAAGTGTGACTTATGCCAAATTTCGACTAGTCCCTTGTTCGGTAAGTACAAAAAATCGCCACTTCCAAGGATGGATTGGGTCATAGTAGCAACAGCAGTGACAAGAATATTAAAAACCCTCAAACATAGGCCCTATCGATATATTCGATTTTGGCTTTTCTTTCACAGCTTTGTCGCTTTTGTTCTTGAATAGCGACTATCGATTCATTCTGACCGACAAGCACGATGCTGACAGGTCCGTCACACAAGGAGCGTTATACAATGCGTACTCGCAAGCTTATTCTTGCTACCGCTTTTGGTCTACTACTCGCGGGTTGTAGCCAAACTTCAACCACGACGACTGCCGAAGTTATCCCACCGGAATATCCCGTAGATTACTTCTTCCGTAATGCTGAAGTCTCTAGCTACCAAATCTCCCCTGCTGGAGATTACATTTCAATGATGAAACCATGGCAAGACCGTAAAAACGTATTTGTTCATCCAGTTGGTAAGCCAGAGGATGTGAAACGTATTACGTCAATTACTGGTCGTGACATCGCTTACTATTACTGGGTTGGTGATGACACCATTATTTACTCTCGCGATACGGGCGGTGATGAAAACTTCTATCTCGTAACGGTCAATGTCAAAACGGGTGAAGAGCAAACCATCACACCTACATCTGGCGTAGTGGCTTATGTGATCGACACTTTAGAAAGCCAACCAGATGACATTCTTATCACGACCAACGAACGTAACCCGCAAGTGTTTGATGTTTATCGTCATAACTTAAAAACGGGTAAGAACACGCTTGTGGCTCAAAACCCAGGGAATGTGCGTTACTGGGGTACAGACCACGATGGGAACATCCGCGTGATTTCAACTTCAGACGGCGTAAATACAGCGGTTCTGTACCGTGATACCGTGGATGAAGAGTTCCGTCCATTAAAGAACCTCACCTTCAAAGAAGACTTCTCTCCAATCTCATTTACACCAGATAACAAGAACCTGTACGTTGCCTCACGTATCACTCGCGATAAATCAGCGATCATCGAATATGATGTGAAGGCTAATAAAGAAGTGCGCGAGATCTTCTCTCACCCAGAAGTGGACGTCACCAGTGCAAGTTACTCAAATGCACTCAACAAGCTCACAACGATCTCTTATGTGACAGACAAACGTCAGTACCATTTCCTTGATAAAGGTTATGAAGAGACTTTTGAGCGTCTGCAAGAAAAGCTACCGGGTGTTGAAATCTCGGTGAACAACACCACTCGCGACGAGAGAAAAATGATCGTCGTGACCTACAGCGACACCGACCGTCCTAATTACTACTACTACGATCGTGATTCAGACCAACTTGAGAAGTTAGCTGCAAACGCACCTTGGCATAAGCCAGAAGATATGGCGAAGATGAAGCCAATCACATATACCGCTCGTGATGGTGAAACCATCCATGGCTACTTAACGTTACCAAAAGGCCGTGAAGCGAAAGACTTGCCACTGCTTGTTCTGCCGCACGGTGGTCCTTGGGCTCGCGATCACTGGGGCTTCCAACCAGAAGTTCAGTTGTTTGCAAACCGTGGTATTGCCGTTCTACAGATGAACTTCCGTGGTTCAACAGGTTATGGTCGTGAATTCTGGGAGAAGTCATTTAAGCAATGGGGTCAGTCGATGCAGGATGACATTACTGACGGCGTTAAATGGGCGATTGACCAAGGCTACGCACAAGATGGTGAAGTATGTATCTACGGCGCATCCTACGGTGGTTACGCCACATTAGCTGGTGTGACGTTCACGCCAGACCTATATAAGTGTGGTATCGACTACGTTGGTGTGTCCAACCTCTTTACTTTCATGGATTCCATTCCACCATACTGGGCACCATTCCTAGCTATGCTGCATGAGCAAGTTGGCGATCCGAATAACCCAGAAGATGCGAAGATGATGAAAGCATACTCACCAGTATTCCATGTTGACCAAATCAAAGCTCCATTATTGGTTCTACAAGGCGCGAAAGACCCACGTGTAGTGAAAAGCGAATCTGACCAAATCGTCAATGCTCTTCGTGAACGTGGCGTCGAAGTGGAATACATTGTGAAAGAGAATGAAGGTCATGGCTTCCGCTCTCTTGAAAATCGCCTCGATGGTTACCAAGCGATGGATCGATTCTTGAAGACACATTTGTTAGAGCAAACGCAATAAGCAACCTCTCTCATTCTACCAAGGGCACTTCGGTGCCCTTTTTTATTCTTTAAACCCAAATCTTATAAACATGGATGACGAAGTGTTCATTCGGGCGAGGTCTGTCGGAATTAAATCGCCGGTTTTCACATCAGAGTGTAAATTTAGATAAAGACGCTATCTGCCTTACTGAGATGCTGTTAATCTTAGATGAGAAAGAGAATAGTTATCAAACGTAGTGAAATGTGAATTAAAATGAAAAAGAAACCACAACCCAAAAGCCTCGTTGTTATCAACACACAAACAGTAACGCCTAACATGCAGCGTATTACCCTGCAAGGCGAAGCACTAGGCAACTTTCCACAAGATTGCGAAGGCAGCTACATCAAGCTGCTGTTCAACGAAACAGGCGGTACTGACATCCAAGGCTTTTCTGAAGAAAACCGTCCAGTTATGCGTACCTACACCATTCGTCGCTTCGATCCACAAGCATGCACGATTGAAGTCGACTTCGTTCGCCACATTACTAAAGACCTACAATGTGGATTTGCAGCGCGCTGGGCGATGTCCGCAAAAGAAGGCGACACCATCAATATCGCCGGTCCTGGCAGTATCTCGAACCTAAACACTGAAGCCGACTGGTTCTTTATGGCTGCGGATATGACGGCGTTGCCAGCGCTATCAGCGAAGATTCGCACTCTGCCAGAAGACGCAAAAGGCTATGCCGTGATCAGCGTGATTTCTGAAGCGGATATCCAAGCTCTCGAAGCACCAGCTGGTATGGAAATTCATTGGATCACCGAGCAATCACTCGAAGATAAGGTTCGCTCACTGGAGTGGAAAACGGGTGAAGCAGCAGTGTGGTGTGCTTGTGATTTCGATTCAATGCGCGCGCTACGCCAATACTTCCGTAACGAAAAAGAAGTGGAGCGTGAAAACCTTTACCTCAGCAGTTACTGGAAACAAGGCGTATCAGAAGATGGTCATAAGGTCATCAAACGCGAAGATGCCGAGCTAAACGAACAGTGATTTAAGAACGCAAAAAAAGCTAAGTAACAAGATTTGCTACTTAGCTTTTAAACACATAAATACCTATTTCTAATTTAGGCTCTCAGCCAAGAAATCAATCAGCAGACGAACTTTAGGTGAGAGGTTACGGTTTTGCGGATAGAGCGCCCAAATACCTTCGCGATCGTCTCGATAATCGGTTAACACTTCCACCAGCTCGCCATTGTCTAACGCCTCTTGCACGTAATAGTCTGGCAGTTGTACCAAGCCTAAGCCTCGTTTCGCTGCATCCACCAAGGCAAAACCACTGTTGCACTTAATACGACCAGAGACACGCAGAGACTTCTCACGTTTTTGCTCTTTGAAGTGCCAATAGTCAGCGGTACCCACCAAGCATTGATGATGGCTCAGTTCAGACAAGGTATGCGGCTCACCAGAGCGCTCTAAGTAAGCCGGGCTGGCACACACATACAGCTGACGCGATGAAAGGCGTTTAGCGATCAAGCTCGAGTCTTGCAAGCGTCCCAAACGAATCGCCACATCGACACCTTGCTCAATCAAATCGAGCTTTTGGTTAGTAAGAATCAGATCGAGATTTACTTGCGGGTACTTTTCTAAAAACTGGTGCAGCAGCGGAGCAAGATTCATTTCCCCATAGGTCACGGGCGCAGTCACTTTGAGCACACCTTTCGGTTCGGCTTGCATCTGAGTTACCGCCAACTCAGCTAACTCTAACCCTTCCACAAGGTGCTTACACTGTTGGTAATAAAGTTGACCAGCTTCAGTTAACGACACTTTACGCGTAGTACGATGAAGCAATTTCACTGCTAAGCGTTCTTCTAACGCTGATACACGACGGCTGATTTGCGCGACCGATGTTTTGAGCTTATTGGCTGCGCCGGTAAAGCTGTTGGTTTCTGCGACGGCGACAAATTCGCTGACGCCTTCCCAATTCGCCATGATTTTGATCCTATGGAATTCAATTTATTACGTATTCTCACACAAAGTTAATCGCGGAGAAAACCCGTTTAAAAAGGATAGCCGACTAAATGAACCGTCTGTTGTGGCCAAATAATTTTCAGAGAGCATACCATGGTGTCATCAGTACTGACCCAATGATTTGGGGCAACTTTTATCTTCAAGTTATTGATGGGTGTATAACCACTGGATCGATAAACTGGCGTGCGACCAAATAAAACAGAAAATGCGTCGCCTCGCTCCAATGCATCCTGATGAACCGCTTCCAACAAGATTTTCACCAGCCCTAACCCGCGAGAACCGGGGTCAACACAGACTTCTGCAATACCACTAATGGGAAAAGATTGATCATCAATCATGACTTGTTTTTCGTGTACGGCAACGTGGGCAGCGAGTTTATCGCCATCCCAAATTAGATAGCGGTGACGAGGTATTTCATTGAAATAACGTTGAGTTTGAAAGATTTTGTCTTGCTCCTTGGTGAAGCAAGTGGACAGCAAAGCTCTTAACTTAGCATCGAGTTCTTGGGTGACTTCATCATCAAGCAAGTATTCAAAGCGCATGATTTACCTCATTTATTCTTCAAGGTTAAAAGTAAACCTTTGAAAACTCACTTACTGAGATATAGCGCAAATAAAAAAAGCGCAGGTTGAGCTGCGCTTTCCATTTTTGAGCCGATAAGTAAGGAAATTAAGCGTAACGCGATGCTTGAAGTCTCATTTCGAGCACGATTCCCCCTCAGTTACGACTCTTACACTGGCTTTAAAGATGAGTAATCAGCATCAAGAGCGATACCAAAATGGGTTTTAAGCGCAGATAGATACGTTTCTCCCGCTTCCAGCTCAATCTCAACGACCTCACCATTTGCTCGGTACTTTAAACTGTGATTGAACAAAGTAATGATGCCGCTATCTGTCGCCAACGCCGCAACTCGACTCGAAGTGAAATGGGAATTTGGTGAAGTCGATGTGTAGTGATTGCCGCATACGATGTCACCGTCAAATACGTGTTCAAAGTCTAAACTATACAAATCAATCCATTGCTCAGGGTCATCATAGGATTGAACTTGCAACATATAGCCAACTAACTCATGTTCGATAAATCTGAATGTTTGAAGATCAGTGTGAATATCTTGGTTGAGTACAAAGGGTAGTGGTGCGCGTGGCGTGTTAGAACCGAACCCCACATCAACGATCCACTTATCTTCCCCCATGATCACCAAAGTGAATTGATGCGTTCGACCTGATGGTGTGCCAGACAAATGAACGCGCCCCAACAACGGTCGTGCATCAAAGCCGATGGTTTTCAGTACATTCAAAAGTAATGCATTCAATTCATAGCAATAGCCACCACGCTCGCGATAAATCAGTTTGTTAATAATGTCTTGTTCAGCAACTGAAATGCCACGCCCAAGCGCAATATCAAAGTTCTCAAAAGGCAAACGACGATGCTGAGCATTGTGTAGTAATAACAAAGTATCAGTATTGATATTCAGCGATTGAGAGATACCCACTTTCTTTAAGTAGGCTTGAAGATCTGTTTGGTTCATACCCATTCCAATTCAACGTTTTTACGGTGGCAACAACACTAAACCCTCAACTGCACTTGAGGTCAAACACCAATGCGATTTTTGTCATTCTTCTTAACCTCACTCGCACTAACAATGACGTTATCGAACTCATTATTACACATACGTAAAAATCATTTTCAATTTAGCCGGATTATCATTTTTCATGAAACACCTAAAATGGGCACCAACAAAACGACGCAGCGCAGTGAACAAACCTCAACTACGCTTATGACGTCACTCCATATACTGAGAATATAAAGGAAACATCCAATGTCGCTTGAAATCAAACCTGGTCAAACTCACATTAAATCAAAAGCAATGGTTGCATGGGCTGCTGGCGAGCCACTTAAAATGGAAGAAGTTGATGTACAACTTCCAAAAGCTGGTGAAGTGCTAGTACGCATCGTAGCAACTGGTGTTTGTCACACTGACGCATTCACACTATCAGGTGACGATCCAGAAGGTATCTTCCCTTCAATCCTTGGTCACGAAGGTGGCGGTATCGTTGAAATGGTTGGCGAAGGCGTAACAAGCGTTGAAGTTGGCGACCACGTTATCCCACTTTACACCGCTGAATGTGGTGAGTGTAAGTTCTGTAAATCTGGCAAAACTAACCTATGTCAGGCAGTTCGCGAAACGCAAGGTAAAGGTCTGATGCCAGATGGTACAAGCCGTTTCTCTATCAACGGTGAGACTATTTTCCACTACATGGGTTGTTCTACTTTCTCTGAGTACACGGTTCTTCCAGAAATCTCACTAGCGAAAGTAAACAAAGAAGCACCACTTGAAGAAGTTTGTCTTCTAGGATGTGGCGTAACCACCGGTATGGGTGCGGTACTAAACACAGCTAAAGTTGAAAAAGGCGACACAGTTGCTGTATTCGGTCTAGGCGGTATCGGTCTTTCTGCAATCATCGGTGCTCGTATGGCTGGAGCAAGCCGCATCATCGGTGTCGACATCAACGAAAGTAAATTCGACCTAGCGAAACAACTTGGTGCTACAGACGTCATCAACCCAATGAAGTTCGACAAGCCAATCCAAGACGTTATCGTTGAGATGACAGACGGTGGTGTTGATTACTCATTCGAATGTATCGGTAACGTAAATGTGATGCGTCAAGCACTTGAGTGCTGTCACAAAGGTTGGGGTGAGTCAGTAATCATTGGTGTTGCTGGTGCAGGTCAAGAGATCTCAACTCGTCCATTCCAACTGGTGACTGGTCGCGTATGGCGCGGTTCTGCTTTCGGTGGCGTTAAAGGTCGCTCTGAGCTTCCAGAAATCGTAAACCGTTACATGGCTGGCGAGTTCGGTCTACAAGAATTCATCACGCACACGATGGGTCTACAAGACGTGAACGAAGCGTTCGAACTGATGCACAAAGGTGAATCTATCCGTACCGTTCTTCACATGGATAAATAATCCAAGATAACGGTTCACGTAATATGACTGATATTTGAAAATTTGAAACAGGCTCTCTTCTCTCTTGGACACGTTTTCTTTTGGGAAGAGAGCCATCCGCTGTCTTTAACGGTCTTGTCCACCGTTAAAAATCATTGTTTTAAATACTCACAGTTTCAAACAAACATTGTTTTATCGAGAGATTATCCATGACCATTGAAAGCCTAAGCCAAGCCAAAGTATTCGGTGGTTGGCATAAACAATATACACACGAATCTCGCGCTTTAAATTGCAACATGCGCTTTGCGATCTTCTTGCCGCCAAATGCAACCAAATCAAACCCAGTGCCTGTGGTTTACTGGTTGTCTGGTTTGACGTGTACTGATGAGAACTTCATGCAGAAAGCCGGTGCGTTTCGCATGGCTGCTGAGTTAGGTATCGCCATTGTGGCACCGGATACTAGCCCACGTGGTGACGACGTTGCAGACGACGAGAACTACGATTTGGGGAAAGGCGCGGGTTTCTACCTAAACGCCACTCAAGAGCCGTGGTCGCGTCACTACCACATGTACGATTACATCACCCAAGAGCTACCTGCGATCATTGAAAGCAACTTCCCTGTCTCTGACGTGAAGTCGATTTCGGGTCATAGCATGGGTGGTCATGGTGCAATTACCATTGGTTTGAAAAATTCAGAGCAGTACCGCTCAATTTCTGCTTTCAGTCCAATCAGTAACCCAATGCAATGCCCTTGGGGTCAGAAAGCGTTTACCGCTTACCTAGGCACCGATATTGAAAGCTGGAAACAATACGACGCAAGTGAATTACTCAAACAAGCGAAATCACCATTGCCAATCTTGGTAGACCAAGGTGATGCTGATAACTTCCTTGCTGAGCAATTGAAGCCTGATGCGTTACTGGCGGCAGCAAAAGCTCATGATTCTGAAGTTGAACTGCGCATGCAACCAGGTTACGACCACAGCTACTTCTTTATCTCTAGCTTTATCGCTGAACACTTGAACTTCCACGCTAAGTACTTATTTGCTTAACCTTGGTTGTGACATAAGAAAAACGATAAAAAACTGAATGGTTTAATATACAAAGCCACCCACTTATTGGGTGGCTTTTTGCGTTTTAAAAACACTCACCTTCTCTTTACAAAACCACCATTGCAATTGCTCTGATTGGTGTCTAACTTGTAAGGGAACGCTATTCGCTTACTAGGGTTTATAGACCCGAATAGGACCCTATGAAAAAAACATTGTCAGTTATCATTAGTACCACCTGTTTCAGCTTTTTGCTCGCCTCTCCAATGGCTCAGGCAATCAACTTTTTTGATCCCATTGATGGGCAATTGGACATGGGAGAATATCTGGCTGAAAACGCTTATGGATTTCTGCCCGTCCCGATAGTGATTACCGAGCCCGCCGTGGGCTATGGCTTGGACTTCACTGGCGTGTTTTTGCATGAATCCGATGAGCAACGGGAGAAGAGGCGCAAACTGGCAGAAACCTCTCTCGATGGTGGTGCGCAGCTACTAACTCCAGCCATTACTGCAATCGGTGGTTTTGCCACCGAAAACGGCACTTGGATGGGCTTCTTAGGGCACCGCCGGACGTGGGCGCAAGACACGGTGCGTTACCTAGGTGGAGTGGGTTATGGCGACTTCAATATGACCTTCTATCCGCAATCCACCTTGCCGGGCTTAGATAGCGTCTTTAACGGCAAAGGGTTGGATTTCGAAATAACTGGCGGTGGCATGCTCAACCATCTTCAATACCGCA